>JBFWUT010000004.1:0-154017 GCA_050247135.1 Candidatus Berkiella sp. | reverse complement strand
TAAGACGGTTGCTTTGATCAGTTCTTGCGCCAGAAGGCTAGCAACGCCCAAGACACTGGCGCCAGATAAAGCGGCAATGATCACCGCAGCATAACAAAAAACATGCTGTGCGGTTTCATAGCGATGTGCCAGAATATAGTCTTTTAATTCAGTGCAATATAAATCAATAAAATGGGCGATGGTTTCTCGGCCTTCGCTACTGGTGAACGAAGGGGGAGCGCGGCGTAATTTCAAAAATTGTTCAAAATCACGCAATTGACGAAACGGCCCTGAATCTTGCGCTAAGCCAAAATCAATGGCGTGTGCAGTCTCTGTTTTTTCATCATAGATAAAATTATACTGATGAGGATCCATATGCGCGATCCCTTTGCGATGCAAATCACGCAGGGCACAAAACGAAGCAAACTCAGCCAGGCGTTTATTCTTCTTAACCCGAAACTCTGGGACCCCTGGCAAATGCTTCATAATAATCAGCATTTTTTTATGTTCTTTATCGTGCTGATAACCCACTAAGAGATCCAGTTGTTGTAAGTAGGCTATTTCTCTGTAGGTTGAACGTAGCAAGTGAAAAGGGGAGTATTGAATATTAAAACCCCGCCCTTCAAGATCAATCGTTTTTCCGATGAGCGTTTCTTTATACGCTGGAGAATCGACAAGAAACACTTTGCCAAAACTGCCTTCCTCAATATTTTCTTTTAAAGTGAAAGGCAATTTCTTTTGTCGTTTAAGATCCAAAACCTGAAATGTTAAAGGGGCGGCCATTTCTACGCTCCGATATGACTTTGAACTACTTATTTTTTAGCTTTTTAGGTTCAAAAATACCAGGGATTGTAACAGCATTTTTAGGAAAATCTTGTAAAGGAGCTAGGTTCTTAAATTGCATTAAAAAATCTCGCGTATAGGTTTTTTTTATAGGTGCATTGGGAGCTTGGCTAGTTTGTGTCATTGGATTTTCGTCACTCATCTCTTTTCTCCTGTTCAATCAATCTATTATGAGGTTTTAGTTTTATTTTTGGCTTTTTTTGTTGCTCGCAAAAGTGGTGCTAAAAATTCACCGGTGAATGAGCCCTTCGTTGTCGCAATTTTTTCAGGGGTACCCACGCCAATAATGGTGCCGCCTTTGTCGCCACCTTGTGGACCTAAATCGATAATCCAATCAGCCATTTTGATCACATCGAGGTTGTGTTCAATCACCACGATGGTGTTACCGCTATTTTGCAGATGTAATAAAACATCGAGTAATTGCTTCACATCATGGAAATGCAAACCGGTGGTGGGTTCATCGAGAATATACAGCGTATTACCGGTATCGCGTCTGGATAATTCTTTAGATAGTTTTATGCGCTGTGCTTCACCGCCCGATAAGGTGGTGGCACTTTGGCCGAGTTTGAGATAGGAGAGCCCCACATCCATTAAGGTTTTTAATTTACGATTAATGGAAGGGATAGCGCTAAAAAATTCATAGCCATCTTCAACCGTCATTTCTAGCACTTGATGAATATTTTTACCCTTATATAGGATCTGCAAGGTTTCATCATTATAACGTTTGCCTTTACAGACATCGCAGACTACATAGACATCGGCTAAAAAGTGCATTTCAACGCGGATTAAACCATCACCTTCACAAGCTTCACAGCGGCCACCTTTCACATTAAAGCTGAAGCGACCGACAGAATAACCGCGTGAGCGCGCTTCATTGGTGCCGGCAAACAAATCGCGGATATGAGTAAACAGACCCGTATAGGTAGCGGCATTAGAGCGCGGTGTTCGCCCAATGGGACTTTGATCGATATCAACCACTTTATCTAAATGCTCAAGCCCTGAGATTTTATCGTAAGGCGCATAATGCGAGAGCCCAGCGTGATTGAGTACATGAGACGCCACCGGACAAAGCGTATCATTGACCAAGGTGGATTTTCCGGAACCAGAAACCCCGGTGACACAGGTCATCAAGCCAATGGGAAATTCCACCGTTAAGTTTTTAAGATTATTCCCTCTGGCGCCAGAGATGGTGATCATTTTTTCTGGATCAGGTTTCTTGCGAGCGAGAGGGATTGGGATGGATTTTTTACCGGAAAGATAATCACCCGTTAATGAATTTTTTGCCTTTTTAATTTGCAAAGGAGTGCCTTGCGCGACGATTTCACCACCATGCACACCAGCGCCAGGACCAATATCGACGACATAATCTGCCGTTAAGATGGCTTCTTCGTCGTGTTCTACCACAATCACGGTATTACCAATGTCGCGCAGATGTTTGAGAGTCGTTAATAGGCGTGCGTTGTCTCTTTGATGTAAACCAATCGAAGGTTCATCGAGAATATACATGACACCAACCAGGCCCGCACCAATTTGACTGGCTAGGCGAATGCGTTGTGCCTCGCCACCTGAGAGCGTTTCAGCGGTGCGATTTAATGTTAAATAATCCAGACCCACATCGACCAAAAAGCGCAAACGTTGGGTGATCTCTTTTAAGATTTTATCAGCGATTTCTTTGCGACGGCCTGTTAGCTTTAAGGTCTGGAAGAAATGTAAGCATTCGCTAATGGCCATCGCGGTGACCACTGAAATGGATTTGTCACCGATAAACACATGGCGTGCTTCTTTGCGTAAGCGCGAGCCTTGGCAGTCAGGGCAAGCTTGTTCGGCGATATAGCGGGCTAATTCTTCGCGAATGTATTCAGAGTCAGTTTCATGGTAACGGCGCTCTAAATTGGTAACCACGCCTTCGAAGGCATGTCGACGACGACGAGATTCGCCCCTATCATTGGTATAGGTAAAGGAAATTTCTTCGTCACCGCTGCCGTATAAAATAATCTGTTGAATGGCTTTTGGCAGATCTTTATAGGGCGTGTCTAAATCAAAATCGTAATGTTTGGCTAACGATTTGAGTAAACTAAAATAATATTGATTGCGTCTATCCCAACCGCGCACTGCGCCACTAGCAAGACTTACATCGGGCATATGAACAACGCGTTTGGGATCAAAAAATTGTTTACTGCCAAGGCCATCACAAGTGGTGCAAGCACCAGCAGGATTGTTAAAAGAGAAAATACGGGGTTCTAGTTCGGTTAAATTGTAACCGCAAATAGGGCAAGCATATTTTGCCGAGAAAATAATTTCTTCCTCTTTATCGAGCCACAAGACTTTAACTAAGCCATCGCTGAGTTTTAGTGCGGTTTCAAAAGAATCAGCTAAACGCAGTCGTATATCTGGTCGTACTTTAATACGATCGACCACGACTTCAATTGTATGTTTTTTACGCAAGTCTAGCTTGGGTACTTCTTGTAAGTCGTATAATTTGCCATCCACTCGTACGCGCACAAAGCCATTACTGCGTAACTGTTCAAAGACTTGCAGATGCTCGCCTTTGCGGTCACGGATCACAGGAGCCAGCAATAGCGCTTTGGTGTCTTCGGGTTTCTCCATCACCTGGTCCACCATTTGACTGATGGTTTGCGCTTCTAAGGGCGTATCATGATCGGGACAGCGTGGTTGGCCAGCGCGTGCATACAAAAGTCTGAGATAGTCATACAACTCTGTAACGGTGCCTACCGTTGACCGAGGGTTGCGAGAAGTGGTTTTTTGCTCAATTGAAATGGCCGGCGATAACCCTTCAATATGGTCGACGTCCGGTTTTTCCATCACAGAGAGGAATTGTCTGGCGTAAGAGGACAAAGACTCAACGTAGCGCCGTTGGCCCTCAGCATACAAGGTATCAAAGGCCAAAGAGGACTTCCCAGAGCCTGAGAGGCCCGTGATCACAATTAATTGGTCACGTGGGAGCTCTAAATTGACAGCTTTGAGGTTATGTGTGCGTGCACCTCTTATAATGATTTTGTCCATACATTTCCAGGCCCTGGGCAAACTTGCTAATATACCTTCCACTCTAGAAATTGTCACTGTAAAGAGGAAGTTGCTTGACGGGCATGACCTTCGCTGAGCTGAAAAGTACGCTCATTTTATCCCTGGTCTTTGCATTACGCATGTTAGGCTTATTTATGGTATTGCCGGTTTTGGCGCTCTATGCGCAAAAAATACCGGGGGCTACGCCTGCCTTGATTGGTTTAGCCGCAGGGATTTATGGCTTTTCCCAAGCCTTGTTACAGCTACCCATCGGCATGTTATCGGATTATGTTGGACGTAAACCCGTGATCATTGGTGGCTTATCAGTATTCGCATTAGGAAGTGTCATAGCTGGCTTTTCGAGTTCTATTGGTGGTCTGATTTTAGGCAGAGCGGTGCAAGGCGCGGGAGCGATTGGCTCGCCTATTTTAGCCTTAGTCGCTGACGTGACCCGTGAAGAGGTGAGAACGCGGGCCATGGCCTTAATTGGTATAACTATTGGCCTGACTTTCACGTTAGCCATTTTACTGGGCCCTGTTTGCGATGCGCATATTGGTTTGAAAGGTATTTTTACCCTAACTGCCCTACTAGCAGTGGGGGGGATTATCTTGTTGTTTTTCCTCAAACCAGCCCAATCAACGCCGAGTACGTTATCGTGGAAAGCACAGCTTCATTTAATTTTGCAGCAAGGTTCATTATGGGCTTTGCATCTATGTATTTTTATGTTACATGCGGTATTGATTGCGAGCTTTTTGGTATTGCCTGGCAAAATTGAAGCAATGACGGGTTTTACGTCTGATGGGGTGTGGCGTTTTTATTTGCCAGTACTGGTGGCTTCTTTGTTGTTAGTAACACCACTGTTACGCATTGCTGACAAAGAGCATTGGCAAAAAAAATTATTACCTATGGCTGTAGCTGGATTGGGGGTGACAATTGTCACCTTGATGAATTCAAGCAATGTGATTGTATTCACCATGGCGGTGGTCATGTTTTTTGTGGCGTTTAATTATTTAGAGGCGTGTTTGCCTTCGATGGTATCGAAGGTCGCACCAAAGGCGAATAAAGGTTCTGCACTGGGAATGTACTCCTGTGCGCAATTTTTAGGCATGTTTTGTGGGGGCGCAGTCGGTGGCACGCTCTTACAGCAATTTGGGGCGCAAGGAGTCAGCATCGGTTGCTTATTCCTCACAGGACTAGGCTGGTTAGCATTAAGACAATTTAAATCCAAATCATTGGGAGGTTAGAAATGGCGAGAGGGATTAACAAAGTAATATTGGTGGGCAATTTGGGAGCGGATCCTGAAGTGCGTTATATGCCAAGTGGTGGCGCAGTGACGAACGTGACCATCGCGACCAGTGAAAGCTGGAAAGACAAACAAACAGGCGAACAACAAGATCGAACTGAATGGCATCGGGTGGTGTTTTTCAATCGTTTAGCGGAAATTGCCGGTGAATATTTACGCAAAGGCAGTAAAGTGTATGTGGAAGGCAGCTTGCGTACCCGTAAATGGCAAGATCAAGCGGGTGTTGAACGCTACACAACTGAAATTGTAGCGGCTGAAATGCAAATGCTCGATAGCAAGGGTGGCTCAGATGCACCTCGTGCATCATCGCCAAGCAGAAGCCAACAAGCACCTGCTCACGCGCAAGAACCCGCGCCAATGAGTCAGGAATTTGATGACGATATTCCGTTTTAAGGTTACCTTGCCCCCTTTGAATAAAAGGGGGCAGCTCAAGTTTATGTGTCACATAAAGTGAGCGGGGGATTTTATCTTAAATGGAAACTTAAGGAAAAGTAACCATGACTATGCAAAATAAAACCCACCCCGATCCCAATACTTTATATCCGATTGAAGGCGTCACCAGAACGTGTTTTCTTAAAAATATTATCACCAACCCGCAAATCATGGTGGGTGATTATACCTATTACGATGATCCAGACGATGTTTATAACTTTGAAAAAAACGTCTTGTATTTATTTCCTTTTATGGGCGATAAATTAATCATCGGTAAATTTTGTCAAATAGCGACTGGTGTGCGCTTTATCATGAATGGGGCTAATCATGCTATGAATGGCATTTCGACTTATCCATTCAAAGTGATGGGGAAATCTTGGAGCAATGCGCCAATGAATGTGAGCAGCAAAGGTGACACTGTTATTGGCAATGATGTGTGGATAGGCAATTCTGCTACCATCATGCAAGGTATTAAAATTGGTCATGGCGCGATTATCGGCACCAATGCTTTGGTGACCAAAGATGTAGAGCCTTACACCATTGTGGGTGGCAATCCCGCAAAAGTGATCCGTAAACGATTTGATGATAACACCATTCAGAAATGGCTAGAGATAGCCTGGTGGGATTGGCCGATTGATAAAATCACGCAAAACCTTGAAGCTCTCACAACGGGAAATGTATCCTAAGGTTTTGGCGTATCCTTTTTAGCGCTAGTGGTAGTGTTCGGTGTGTCTTTAACTGTGGTATGAACAGTTTTTTTATATTCGTTTAAAACGCCCTTACTACGAGTTTTCTCCGCAGGAGGTTGTCAACTTTGCGAAGCGAGTCTGTCAAGAATGGCGATATCAACCGGTAGTAAATTCGTTTTTTCTAAGCGTTGTCGAAGCTCCTTGAACTCTGTTACGACGCTATCATGTTTCTGTTTAGTATTGAGCCTCGAGTCTTGCCCATTGGCACGGGCTTTTACCCCCATGTCAATGGACAATGCATTATTTCTTAGCAGCACGAGATCCTTCCATACAGAAATGGATTGTCGCGTTGTGTCGTCCAATAAAGAATCTAATTTTTTTGGCTTTTTAATTTGTTCAAAATTGCGGGTTTTGTCGAGGTAGATTAATTGGCCATCTCGGGTTAATTCTATGTGATACTGTTGATTGGCTAAAGCGGCATTCCCTGATTTTCGTCCTCTACCCACTTCCCATGAACCCACGGGGGTCCACTCGCCGGCTTGCTTGTCACGGGCGACATCGTGTATGAATTGCTTAATTTCTTCGTGAGAAGCTTTTTTAACCTTGATAGGGCCGGTGGAAGCCATAACTCACCTCTTAGATATTACTTAACTGATTGCTAATAGGAGTACTAAGAAGAGCAAAAGGTTCCATCTGTTTAGTGTAATTACATTAATTGGGCTCTGAAAATAATGCTGTGTCACCGTTAAAATGTAGTAGTCGCGACTTGATATTGGCACACAGTGGTGATTTATGCAGCAAGGCCATTCAAATCACTTTTAAATTTTTGGCTTGATTCAAGAAAAAAACATTTGACCAAATTCTTGTGCTATCAGGATCTTTCAAGAAAACTCGAACATCTTCTTTAGCTTTTTCTATGTCGAGTTGCTCAATTCTCTCATTCATCATGTTGATTAAGTCTTTTTCTGTAAACGCTTTTGAGGATTTCCAATGCTCTGTTTGAACTAATCGTTGCTTAAGGTGTGACAGCCTAACAGGTGTTTTCCTGCTCATGAACCAAATAAAATCATACCAATCTCGTCCTTTAACTCTGGATTTCCAGTTACGGCACAGCATCGCATGAATTTTTCCTGCAAACGCATCTGGAAGTGTATAAGTATTGACTGAAAATGGAATTGGCTGCAGCAAAGGTTTATTTTCCGTATCAAAAAGTGGAGGAGGGTCGGTATCGACTTCCATCTTAATACTTAATTTTTGATCTCTTGGCAAATAGTTTGAAATTCTATCTGGCACTTTCAAGTTTAAAAATTGGATTTTAGTATCCGCTTTGATAAAGGTAGAGACTATTTGCGTTTTAAGTTTTGGCTTAGAAACGACTTCCAACTCAAAACCGAAAGCTTCCAGTTCTTTTTTTACTGCATTATTATAAATATTAAGATCAAAGTGTGGATTAGGTTCAATTAAAGAAAAATCGAGATCTTCTGAGAAACGATTTAATCCATATAAAATTCGCAGGGCGGTGCCACCATAAAAGGCAGCATGCTCAAAAAATTTAATTCGCCACAGGCCTAACAATGCGATCTCTTGAATGATTTCTTTTAATGCATTGGTATAATCATCCAAGTTTTGACAATCATATTTTTCTAACATTACAGAAATAGCATCATGCATAATTGTTCTCTAAAAAGCGTTGCAATAAATTTACATTATGACTGCCATAAAGATTGGCAAGAATAGACACGGCTTTGTAATCCAATTCTTTTAAATGAAATTCTTCAATCCTTAAATTTTCAACAAGATGAGCTTGTAGTTCCATTTCATTAGAAAGAGATTCTGTTCTTAGCATCAATATATCCGCCAAGGCTTTTTCTTTTGTCGCTATTAAAAAATATTTATTAGCAACTATTTCAAGTTGCGTTATTCCAAAGGAATACTTTGCTGTAGCCATATAACAGTATTCGAAATTTCCAATGGGGGTATGAAATGATTTGCTACGATTATTTGTAATGCTGGTAACCGTTTCTACACGTTCTGGAATAAGTCCATAAAATGCTAGTGCATATTCAAGAGATATCGCTGAGGGGCCATAGATTAAATTTGCCAAAACTTCTTTTGAATAGGGTTCTTGCCTTGCCCGTTCTCCAAAGACATAAAGTCCTTTTTTAACACGAATTAAATCCTGATTTTTTAATAGTGTTTGAATTTTATTTCTAGGTTGAGAATAGTCTTTTAATGAATTGATTAAAAAGAGATAATCAATTTCTTCTGTTTTGGCAAGGTTTCGAATCGCGTGAATATCCACGTTTGTCTCCCAGTATGTGTAATTAATATACACATACTGGCCTAGATTTGTCAAATCTATAACCAGTATGTGTGGTTATATTACACATACTGGCTAGAAGGATGGGTTTATTATTTTAAATTGAGGCTTTCTTAATCCAAATACCGCTTCTGCCACTCTAAATACAAATTTTGTACGTGCTCACAAAAGGCTTCTTTAGAAGTAAATTGTTTGGGATCGATAGCGTCATAGACATAGTAATTAGCTCGGTGATTTTTTGCAGTCAAAATCATCCACAACTTATGCAGTAAATGTTGAAACTGCCATTCAAAATCTTCTTGGGCTTCATAATGTAAAAATACGGGAACAATCGGCACGCCCGTTTGCATCGATAATTCAAATACACCATAACGAAAGGGAGTAAAAATGCGTCGACCTTTACAACCGCCCTCTGGGTAAATGCCAATATTAATGTGACGTGTTAAAAGCGTCTCTTTGAGTTCATTAGACGCGCCTTGTCTTGAATCTTTGGATTCTCTGTCCACATAAAAAGTGCCAGCTGCTTGCCCTATGCGCCCGACAATCCACCAGGTTTTCACTTCAATTTTAGCCAAATAATAAACATCAAACAGAGCAGGCATCCCAACATCTTCAAAAGCGGAGGGGTGGTTACCGATTAAAATATATTGCTCAGGTAAGGGTTGGTGATTTTTTTGATGTAAAAACAAATCAACGCGTAAGGCACGCACGAACACCATGCTCCAATATCGGTAGCAACGGCGATACCAAGTTCCAAGCATCTTTTTAGGTAAGAAGCTCAAAATGTAGAGAATAGCGGTGAGTAAAGCTAAATCTAGCCAACCGATTAAAGTACGCAGTAATGAAAGTAATGAAAGAATCATCAGTATGACTTAAATTAGCCACTATTAGTATTAGCTTATGTAACAGTTTCTAGGCTGGCAAGCAGGTAGTTGGATTAACCAAAATGCAGATGATCGGAGGAAGGAACGGCTTTGAGTTTGGCATTAGGGCACAGAAACACACAGCTACCTAGTTCGTTAAAGTAAAAACGGACATTTTCAGTAATTTCCCCTAAGGGACGGTAGCAAACTGCCATGGTATCGGCTGAAGGTGTATTATAGACATTCACGCCAATATCCGCTAACGCTTTGGTTAATTGGCCAATCATAAATGTGTTATCTAAACGGGGATTCACTCGAACATGATTGAGTTCAAACAACACCCCATGTAAAGTAACACGAAAGTCGTGTATAGGATAAATAATGCCCTCGGATAAGGATTCTACGTGAACACATTCGATGACATGCAAGGATTCATTCAACACGAACTCATGGATGTCAGGACGGTGATCAGGTTTCACCCTCGAGGCATTAATCAATATTTCATTAGCGATATAGGTGCTCATAGGCAATATATCGGTGTTCAATAAGTAATCTTTAGAAAGTTAACCAAATGGCGAAGATCAAAACACAGTATTCTTGTTCAGGGTGTGGCAGCCTAAGCCCTAAATGGCTGGGGCAATGTACAGATTGTGGTGCTTGGAATAGCATGACCGAAGTCGCTATGAGCAAATCGGCGCCCTTAACAGGACGTTGGCAAGGTTATGCGGGTGAAAGCGAAGCGACTATTATCGCGCTTCCTCAAATCAGCTCCACGACAGCCTCTCGAATTTCAACAGGTCTTGAAGAACTGGATAGAGTTTTAGGCGGCGGTTTGGTGATGGGCTCTGTCATTTTAATCGGTGGCGATCCTGGTATAGGTAAATCAACGCTGCTCCTTCAAGCACTGGCGCATTTACCTGACCCTAGTAAAGCATTGTATGTCACAGGGGAAGAATCCCTGCAACAAGTCTCCATGCGAGCAAAACGCCTAGGCGTGGGCGAAATGCCATTAAATCTATTAGCTGAAACCCAAGTTGAAACCATTATTGCCTTAGCCACAGCGCAAAAACCCAAAGTGATGGTGATTGATTCCATTCAAACCATTTTTACCCAAGTGATTCAATCAGCGCCAGGTTCGGTTAGCCAAGTGCGAGAAAGTGCAGCTTTATTGGTGCGCTTTGCCAAGCAATCAGGCATTTCATTGTATTTGGTAGGTCACGTGAACAAAGATGGCGCCATCGCAGGCCCCCGTGTATTAGAGCATATGGTTGATACAGTATTGTACTTTGAAGGCGAAAAAGAGAGTCGTTTTCGCATTGTGCGCGCTATTAAAAACCGCTTTGGTGCAGTCAATGAACTAGGCATTTTTGCAATGACCGACAAAGGGTTGCGGGAAGTGAATAACCCCTCGGCGATTTTTTTATCTCGCACCGCTAAACCGTCATCAGGAACGATTGTACTGGTCTCTTGGGAAGGAACGCGTCCTTTGTTATTAGAGATCCAAGCCTTAGTTGATGATAGCCATGGTGTGCCAAGACGTGTGACAGTCGGCTACGATCATAATCGCTTAGCGTTGTTGTTAGCGGTTTTACATCGCCACAGTGGCATTACCATGCATCAAATGGATGTATTTTTAAATGTGGTTGGCGGCGTTAAAATCACTGAAACAGGTGCTGACTTGGCAATCGTGGTAGCCGTTCTAACCAGTTTCCGCGATAAAATTTTAGATAAAGGCACTGTGGTGTTTGGTGAAATTGGTTTAAGTGGCGAGTTGCGGCCCGTTCCTGGTGGCCAAGAACGCATTATCGAAGCGGCAAAGCATGGCTTTAAACGCGCGATTGTGCCCAAAGGGAATGCGCCAAGGCAAAACCCAGAAGGCATGGAAGTTTTTGCAGTAGAGACATTAAAAGAGGCGTTATCGCGATTAGACTAGGCCGATTTATTCTGCAAAGCGGCTTCTTTATTTTCCCTAATCACGCCCGCATACTTATGCAATATTGCTGCTAAGGAAGCAGCTTTAATAGGCTTGGTGATATAGTCTGTCATGCCTGCATTAATGCAATTTTCTTTATCCCCTTTCATCGCATTGGCTGTTAACGCAATGACAGGCATATTAGCTTTACTCTTATCTTGGCGCAAAATACGAGTGGCTTCATAGCCATCCATTTCAGGCATTTGGCAATCCATAAAGACCACATCAAAATTGATGATCTCGATGGCTTCTAAAGCTTCTTTACCATTATTGGCGCCATGCACCGTATAGCCCATTTGCTGCAAGATTTTAATGGAGACTTGCTGACTGATGAGGTTATCATCAACAACCAAAATTTGAATATCTTTGGCGTTTTCAATAGGTAAGATTTCAGTGGGTGAGGGTAGGTGATCGGCACTGTCCGCAGTTTCCTCACCAATGCATCTTAATAATGCATGATATATCTCATCTTCTTTGAGCGGTAACTGAAAAATATCGCAACAAGATAAACCATAATGCTCTTTAATATAGTCACGGTTAGCTTCATAAGTGATAAAGATCACGGGGGTGTTTTCTTTTAAGCCATTCGCTTTCGCTAAATCAAAGAAATCGGTTGAAAGACATTTTTGATTAACAATTAATATATCAATATCAGCATGGCCTTCATGAGCTTGTTTCAAGGCTGAGAAAGTGAGCTCTTGCTTGCGAGTCATTTTAGTATGACAGTCGAACTTGGGTAAGATATTTTGTAAAACGGCAATATTAATTAAATCATCGTCTAAAACAAGAAGATTTTTACCTTTCAGCTTGGGTGAATAAGCGGTTTTTTCAGCTTCATGATCTTTTTTGCACACAACGCTGAACCAAAAGGTCGATCCAGTTCCCATTTCACTGGTGACACCTATTTCTCCTCCCATCAGTTCTGCCAATTTTTTGGAAATGGCCAGCCCCAATCCGGTGCCGCCGAATTGGCGAGTAGTAGAGGCATCAACTTGGCTAAATGCTTTAAACAGTTTATCAAGCTTATTAGCCGGGATCCCCATTCCCGTATCTTCAACTTTAATTTTAAGCGACACTTTTTCGGGTGAATCTGATAGTTCACTAATGACGATCTTGATATGACCTTGTTGGGTAAATTTAATGGCATTACCCACTAAATTGAGTAATATTTGCCGAATACGGCTCGGGTCTCCAATCAACTTGTCAGAGATACTGGGGTCCACAATGCAGCCAATGCTAAGCCCCTTGTCCTTCACGCGATAAACCAGCAAATCCATCACTTCTTCGGCAACTTGACGAATATTAAGCGGAATTTCTTCTACTTCTAGTTTGCCCGATTCGATTTTAGATAAATCTAGAATATCGTTGATAAGGTTAAGCAATGATTCAGCTGAAAGTTGCATGATTTCAACATATTGCTTCTGCTCATGATTAAGTTGAGTATTCTTTAATAAGCTGGCAGTCCCAATCAAACCGTTCATCGGCGTGCGAATTTCATGAGAAACGTTGGCCAAAAAACGTGACTTAGCCATATTGGCTTCTTCAGCAATCGACATCGCTTTTTGCAGCTCTTTAGTTCTGTCTTTGACTTTTTGATCTAATTCGATAGTCGCTTCTTCCAAACGGGTGTGTATTTGATGAAGGTTGCGAAACATGATTTGCAGCGCATTCCCTAAAACGCCAAACTCTTTGTTGGTTTGTTTAGGAAAAACAATTTCTTTACTGCCAGCACTGATGCTATTGGTCAAGTTAATGAGATCGATAATAGGATCGGTGAAATGGCTAGATAATATTCTGGCTAAAATGAGCCCTAACGACAAGCATATGCCCAGGATCAATAAGTTTATGAATAAGGTTGTTCTTAAACGCTGATAATGTTTGTCAAGGGAGAATTGAATATACAGATAAGCAACCGTTTTACCATTGGCTTTGAGTGGGCCACCTGCTACCAGTAGTCTTTCACCCACAAAGGTTTTTAATTTATCAGAGCTGAGCAATTGCTGCATAAAAGGTTTGAAAAATTGCTCATTCTGTTTATTGAAGGTGGGAGAAAGCTCAGCAATAATTTTTCCGTCAGTATCCAATATGACGGTATCTTGAATATCAGGATTCACTCTCAGATTCTGCAACAGCTTAACAATTTCTTCGTTATTATGTTTGTCAATCTCTTCAATTAAGGGCGCTTCAAGCATCCTCGCAACCCGATTAGCTTCATGCTCATACGCTTCAAGTGATTCTTTTCTTTCGTTCAAATAAGAGGCAATAGTAATGGTGATTGCCACAAGAAAAATAATGGCACTTGAATAGAGGACTAGTTTGTCGCGAATACTGAGTAATGACATAGCTATCACTAATTAAGAGACGATTGCTAATACAATCGAGTCAAAACCGCTTTTCCTGAAGAGAAAAGTAGGATTTTTGCACAGTATAGTCAATATTACAGTTTAGGCTTTAAATTGGCATTTGGGGTTCTCAGCGTTTCTACCAAGAGTCTCTGACATTCAGGCCAAGCCTTGATAAAGCGATCTAGGTTAACGTTCGGAACCACATTTTGTTGAGTAAAGGGTTGCTGTGTTTCTGGGCAGCGCAAAGTGCGGCCAGAGGCAATCATGCCATCAATGGTTTCTTTACTCAAAGAATGACTGGAAGGTAGGATCTGTGGGTTTGACATGGTATCAAGCATCACAGGGTCCACGAGCCTATCATTGCTTAGATTTTCCATCAAACCGGCATCGTTGCAGCCTAATCTGTTGACGATTTTCTTTAGCGTAAAATTGGCATAAAAATTAGAAGAATTAATGCCCAATTTTTCCAACTCCGATTTTTCGTAAGACCTGCCGAGTTTGAGTTGTCTACCACTAACACCTGGTAGGGTGATATCTCTGTTCAGAACAACGGGATCTTTAAAAACCTTGCCGGATAGTTCGCAGGTAATAGCTTGAGCGACACCGGGTGTGAGGGGAACAAGCGCTTTCTGGTTTGCGGGTTGCTGGTCAGTGATATAGGTAGTATAAATCGGCGCTTGTGCTTGTTGGCTTTTTAGAGGATTCATTCTGTTTTCAAGCGAAAAACGTGCATTAGGAAAGGCATCGAGATAAGCTTGCAAACTTTGCTGATGCTTATCAGCGGTTTCAGCATTGACTTGAGTCATTGATTGTTTAGCTTCAATAAAATCAGGATTTTTGGGATCGCTGGCATTAATCCAGCCTTTTTGAGGATGCAAGGCCATACGTGTGCTTTGTGGTATCCAATTATTTTTTTCTTCATTCCAGGTGATAAAATCAACGGTTAACATCCCAACCTGAGTATTGCTTTCTCGTAGCAACCAAAGGGGTTGGCCGGACGCTTTGATTTGTGCAATGTTAGGCAAGTCTTTTGCTTTGTTCATCAACAAGGCATAACCTGAATTTGCATCCATTGCGGCAAAGATATAGATATCGCTTTGCTCTTCTGCTGCGCCTGCACCATGCTGCATTTTGCTACCCTTTTTCTCGATTTAATTAACTAGAACATAGCATTGACTATCTTAGATAGTGGGGATCTTCACGATAGTGGGGGAGTGTTCAATGAGGGTAAAAAAATGCAGAAATGATGCCGTTGGCATGCTGAGTGTCATGTCGTTGCGCATGGGATGAAAATTAGTTACCTCTTCTTGCACTAAATCTTCATCCAGAAAAAAGGCAACTTTTTTGGGTTCATCAAATAATAACCCGTAAGGTGTGACTGAACCGGGTGTGAGTTTTAACATGGCCAGTAAGGCTTCAGGTTTGCCAAAAGATAAGCGACCTACTTTTAAAATGGTTGCTAAGGCTTTGAGATCAACACGTTTATCTTCCTTAAGACTCAACAACAAATAGTTATTTTTATGATCTCGCAAAAACAAGCTTTTACAGTGAGGTCCGGGGATAACTTCATGTAAATGAAGTCCTTCTTCTACCGTAAAAACAGGTTCATGTTCATGAATATGAAAATCGAATTGATGTTGCTTTAAGAAAGCAATTAACGTTTGATCAACCATGTACGCCATCCAGGGAAATTGAGCTTAAGGCTTTATTTATAACATGGAATACAGTGGTTTTGTACTGATAGCCATGCGGAAAGTTAAGTAAAGTATTTCACTAAATGAGCGATAAAATTGAGATAGACTTGAAAATTTGCGTGTTAGTACACTTTAATGTGGGTAAAAAATGGATAATGAAGCGTTCTTGGTAAAACAGAACAAACTCATTTCGCTCTGTCCAGAGGTTAACGATATTCTTTATGCTTTGAATAAATATTTAGACGTTACTTTTTTCCGTTATGTTAAGTCTTATCCGAATGGTGAAAAATTCATTCTCAGTAATAGTGAACCCTGGCTTAAAGAATACTTTAAGAGTGAATTTTACAACCGTGAGTTTGCAGATTACTCTAAACATCCAGAGGGGTCAAAAGGGGTTCATATTCATCATGAATGTGATAAAGAACATCCCGTTTGCCAATTTTGGAATAAAAATGGAAAAATAGGAAAGTATAACAGTAAAATTGCTTTTTTTATTAAATTCAAAGCCTATTTTGAAATGTATGATTTTGGTATTTTGGGCGATTCCCATCGTTCAAGTGACACTTTTTTCAATAATCAAAAAGTATTTAGACACTTTTTCCTTTACTTTAAATCTAGAGGTCGCAATCTTTTTAAAGAGGCGGAACTTGCTAAGTTTTCAGTCAATATAATTGAAAACTATGATTCAAAGGAAAACTGGTTGCTGGGAATAAATGAACAAGACGCAAAATTAGTGTTTCTTGAAATGCCTTTGCTTGAATTTTATTTAGATGATGAATTTGCGGATGTGGCTTTAACGCTAGAAGAAGCCAGATCGTTAAGATTTTTATTGATGGTTATCCCTTCAATAAAGCCTTAGATGTGATCGGAGTGACTGAAGATCGTCATATTGAAAGATTGAAGTCACTCATGGAAAAAATTGAGGTTAAGTCTTATAACGAATTACGTTCGTTGTGCCACCAAAGACACATTGCCAGAAAATTACAATTTTTAAATACCAATATTCGATATTAGAGTAAACAAAGGGCCGATACAGAGATCGGCCCCTACGAAGGGTTGTAGTGTGTATTACACTTCTTCTAATCGCTTATACTTAATGCGATGCGGGTTAATCGCATCAGTCCCCAGGCGCGCTAAGTGATCTTTTTCATATTCACTGTAACTGCCTTCGAACCACTTGATCTGACTATCACCTTCAAAAGCTAGAATATGCGTGGCAATTCTGTCTAAGAACCAGCGATCATGCGAAATGACCATCACGCAGCCTGGAAAAGCCACCAAGGCTTCTTCAAGTGCCCGTAAGGTTTCGACGTCTAAATCGTTGGTGGGCTCGTCGAGCATCAAGACGTTGCCGCCTGCTTGAATAAGCTTAGCAAGGTGCACGCGATTTCGCTCACCCCCTGACAAGTTGCCAATGATTTTCTGTTGATCGGCTCCTTTAAAGTTGAAGCGTCCGACATAAGCACGCGATGGCATCGAGAACTGCCCCACCGTAATGTAGTCTTGGCCATCAGATAATTCTTGCCAAACGGTTTTCTTGTCATCGAGTGCATCACGGGATTGATCAACATACGATAATTTAACCGTATCACCAACGTTGACGGTACCTTCATCGGGCTCTACCAAACCGCACATCATTTTAAAGAAAGTAGTTTTACCCGCGCCATTGGGGCCGATGATGCCGATAATCGCGCCTCGTGGGATAGTTAAAGATAATTTATCAATTAAGACTTTATCGCCATAGGTTTTTGAGATCCCATTCACTTGGATCACGTTTTCGCCAAGGCGAGGTCCGGGTGGAATGTAAAGTTCTTGAGTTTCATTACGTTGTTGAAATTCTTTGGAACTTAATTCTTCAAAGTTAGATAAACGGGCTTTGTTTTTCTTACGACGCCCCGAAGGATTGGTGCGAACCCATTCCAATTCGGCTTTAACCGCGCGTTGATGTGAGGCTTCTTGACGCTTTTCTTGCTCAAGGCGTTGTTCTTTTTGTACTAACCAGCTGCTGTAATTGCCTTCAAACGGAATGCCACGGCCTTTATCCAACTCTAAGATCCAACCCGCGACATTATCGAGGAAGTACCTATCGTGGGTGACGGCAATCACAGTACCCGGAAAATCTTTCAAGTACATTTCTAACCAAGCCACACTTTCTGCGTCTAAATGGTTGGTGGGTTCATCAAGGAGCAATACATCAGGAGCTGACAATAATAACTTGCATAAAGCCACACGGCGCTTCTCACCCCCTGACAAGGTTGAGACATCCGCATCCCAAGGCGGCAAGCGCAGTGCATCGCCTGCAATGTCTAATTTTCGGTCAAGATTCCAGCCATCTTGCGCTTCAATCTGATCTTGCAGTTTGCCTTGCTCATCCAAAAGCGCCTGCATCGCGTCATCATCCATCGGCTCTGAGAACATGGCACTGACTTCATCAAAGCGAGTGAGTTTATCTTTCAGTTCACGAACGGCATCTTCCACATTTTCCCGAACGTTTTTATTGGGGTCGAGGCGGGGTTCTTGGGGCAAGTAGCCGAAGCGTAATCCCTTCTGATATGTTATCTCACCAACATACTCTTTGTCCTCTCCTGCAATAATTCGCAATAACGAGGACTTACCCGATCCATTCAGACCTAAAACCCCAATTTTAGCGCCATAGAAAAAGGATAATGAGATGTCTTTGAGGATTTCCCGTTTAGGAGGGACGATTTTGCCAACCTCTAACATCGAAAAGATGGTTTTATTGCTTGTCATGCAGATTTCTCCCAGTTTAAGTGAGGTACACGCTAACCTAACGGGCTTGTTAATTCAATCATTTGCGAAGAATAGGATGGGCGCAGACTGTGTAGTGAGTTACAATAGCGGCTTTTAAGGAAGAAATGATGTTCACCCAAGACATGCATATTCGTGGTTTTGACGATGAATTGGCTGAAGCACTCAGGCAGGAAACCCTTCGCCAGTTAGAACACATTGAACTTATTGCCTCAGAAAATTATGCCAGTCCCCGGGTCTTAGAAGCCCAAGGCTCCGATTTTACCAATAAATACGCAGAAGGTTACCCGGGCAAGCGTTATTACGGCGGTTGCGAATATGTGGATGAAGCTGAAAGATTAGCCATTTTACGAGCTAAGGAACTGTTTAAAGCAGACTTTGTCAATGTTCAACCCCATTCGGGTTCGCAGGCAAATGCGGCTGCTTATATGGCCCTTTTACAGCCTGGCGATACCATTTTGGGGATGAGTTTAGATCATGGTGGTCACTTAACGCATGGTGCGAAGGTGAATTTTTCAGGCCAGCTATATCAGGCGGTGCAATACGGCCTAGATGCTAATGGTGAAATCGACTATGACCAAGTGCAAAGATTAGCTGAGGAGCATCGCCCACGGTTAATTGTGGCTGGTTTTTCGGCGTATTCAGGGATTGCGGATTGGGCACGTTTTCGCAAAATTGCTGATAGCGTTAATGCTTATCTGTTGGTTGATATGGCTCATGTGGCTGGATTGGTCGCTGCGGGCATCTATCCTTCTCCTGTAGGGATTGCCGATATTACGACGACCACAACCCATAAAACCTTACGGGGTCCACGTGGCGGTTTGATTTTAGCCAAAGCCAATCCGGATCTTGAAAAGAAAATTAATTCGGTGGTGTTTCCGGGCATGCAAGGTGGTCCTTTAATGCATGTGATTGCAGCTAAAGCCGTTGCGCTTAAAGAAGCCTTACAACCGGAATTTGTCGATTATCAAAAACAAGTGGTTAAGAATGCCAAAGCATTAGCAAAAGCCCTGCAAGACAGAGGCTACAAAATTGTTTCCAATGGTACACATAACCATTTATTCCTCATCGATTTAATTGATAAGAATATGACGGGTAAAGAAGCGGATGCGGCTTTAGGTAGTGCCAACATTACAGTTAATAAGAATACCGTACCCAATGATCCGCGCTCGCCCTTTGTTACGAGTGGTTTGCGTGTAGGCACGCCTGCTGTAACAACTCGGGGTTTTAAAGAAAAGGAAATGCAAATTCTGGCGACTTGGATAGCTGATGTTTTAGATAACATTCAAGATACAGCTACTCAAGAACGCGTAAAAAAAGAAGTGGTTGCCTTATGCCGGTCTTTCCCGGTCTATGGTCCACCTAAAAGCTAGGGAGCATAAAAAGGAGTTGAGATATGCGCTGCCCATTTTGTAATGTAACCGAAACGAAGGTCGTTGATTCGCGCTTTTCCAGTGAAGGGGACCAAGTGCGACGGCGTCGCGAATGCCTTGAATGTTTTGAGCGTTTTACGACCTATGAAACAGCAGAATTGACGCTGCCGCGTATGGTAAAGCGTGATGCGAGTCGCGAAGCGTTTAATGAAAACAAACTTCGGCAAGGTTTATTACGAGCTCTTGAAAAGCGTCCAGTGAGTATGGAAAAAGTAGAAGATGCGATTAGTCGCATCAAGCGGCGTTTGAGGGCAGTGGGTGAGCGTGAAGTATTAACAAAAGTATTGGGCGACTGGATCATGCAAGAGCTGCGCCAAATTGATCATGTGGCCTATGTGCGTTTTGCTTCCGTTTATCGTCGCTTCCAAGATGTTCATGCTTTTGAAGAAGAAATCCAACGTCTACGTGAAGAGAATGAAACTGCGTAATGAGTAACGAACTCGATATCACCTACATGCGCCAAGCCATTGCCTTAGCAAATCAGGGCCAGTTTAGTGCACGTCCTAATCCGATGGTGGGCTGTGTCATTGTGGCAGACGGCCAGGTGGTTGGGCAGGGAAGTCATCTACAATGCGGGCAAGCTCACGCTGAAATCAATGCTTTAGCGCAGGCTAAAGAAAAGGCCAAAGGTGCCACGGCTTATGTCACGCTGGAACCTTGTGCTCATACGGGCAAAACAGGCCCTTGCGTCGATGCCTTGATTGAAGCCGGGATCCAAAAGGTAGTGATAGCGACGCTTGATCCGAATCCTTTGGTCAAAGGAAAAGGCATTGAAAAACTGCAACTGGCAGGCATTGAAGTGGTCACTTTTGTGTTAGCCGAACAGGCTAGGGAGCTCAATCTGGGGTTCTTTTCGAGAATGCAAAGGCAAAAACCTTATGTGCGCGTCAAAATAGGGATGAGCTTAGATGGTAAAACGGCCATGCAAAACGGGCAAAGCCAATGGATTACCTCGGAAGAATCTCGAACGGATGTGCAACAATGGCGCGCCAAAAGTGGTGCCATTGTCACCACCTTAACCACGCTAGTAGCAGATAATTGCCGCTTGACGTTACGAGATATCGAAGGGATCGATGAGATCAAGGCGCCACTGAGAGTCGTAATAGATACACAGTTACAAAGTCCAGTTACCAGCCAGCTTTTTTCATTACCCGGTAAAGTAGTGGTGGTCGTTTCTGATAAAGTGCCAAATTCGACCATTAATGAGTGGCTTGATAAAGTGCCTTCTGATGAAGTGGAATGCATTGGTCTGCCGCTAAAAGATCAGCATATCGATTTTAGCGTGTTATTAGACTGGTTGGCTGAATATGAGGTAAATGATTTGCTGGTCGAAGCAGGTGCAGAGTTTGTCGGCGGCCTACTACAAAACGCTTTGGTCGATGAATTATTAGTCTATGTTGCCCCTAAAATATTAGGTAGCAATGCCAGAGGAATGGCCGATTTGCCAATGATTCAACAGCTTGAGGAACATCTCAAAGGAAAATACCTTGCTGTTGAAAGGATAGGGCCTGATCTGAGATTACGAGTAGCATTAAGTGATTTTGCAAGGGTGCACCATGACCATTCATAGTATAAAAGAAATCATTGACGACATCCGCTTAGGTAAAATGGTCATCATCATTGATGATGAAGATCGTGAGAATGAGGGTGATATTATCATGGCTGCTGAAAAAGTCACCGCAGCCCACATCACTTTTATGGCAAGACAAGCTTGTGGATTGATTTGCTTGCCTATGTCAGAAAAGCTTTGTAATCAAATTGGTTTAGAGAAGATTCGTGGCACTAACCATTCCTCAGTTGCGCCTAATTTCACTTTATCCATTGAGGCAGCGAAAGGCGTCACGACCGGGATTTCTGCTTCTGAGCGTGCTCATACTATTTTAACCGCCATTCATCCTCAGGCTGAACCCGTAGATGTGGTGCAGCCGGGCCATGTTTTTCCGATTATGGCGTTACCGGGTGGAGTTTTACAACGTCCAGGCCACACTGAAGCCAGTGTCGATTTAGCGCGCTTGGCAGGTCTTCGTGAGGCTGGCGTGTTATGCGAAATTTTAAATGAAGATGGTACGATGGCCAGATTACCCGAATTAGAAATTTTTGCTAAAAAGCATGGGTTGAAATTGGGAACCATTGCCGATTTGATTGCTTATCGTCAGAAAATAGAGCAAAAAGCGGGTATTCACACTGATTTCATTTGTGCTTAATTTTGATACTATAGCGAGCCCCATAAAGGAGAAGAATATGACAACTGCACGCGAAATTTTCGGAGAATTGGCTGCCCCCAGTGGGAATATTGCCATTGTTGCAGCGCGTTTTAACGATTTTATGGTAGACAAGCTGATTGCCGGGGCTAAAGATGCCCTCATCCGCCATGGTGTTAAAGAAGAGAATATTGATCTTATTCGGGTTCCGGGGGGCTATGAAATTCCTCTGGCAGCACAAGCTGCTGCGCAAACAGGGCGCTATGCAGGGATTGTGACCTTAGGCGTTGTGATCCGGGGAGATACCGCTCATTTTGATTATGTGGCGGGCGGTTGTGCTAATGGTTTAATGCAAGCCCAATTAAAAACGGAGATCCCCATGACCTTGGGGGTTTTAACCACTGAAAACATGGAACAAGCTATTGCCAGAAGTGGCTCAACCGCTGGCAACAAAGGCGCCGAAGCCGCAGTGGCATTGATTGAAATGATGAATTTATTGAGAAAAATTCATGACTAGTAAAAAAGTGCATGGCCGTCATGGATCAAGATGGCTTGCTTTACAAGGGTTGTATTCTTGGTTGTTAGCCGGAAACGCTATTTCGCGCATTGAATCAGATTTAGTCGCCACCGACTTTCAATTTAATTCGCAAACCGCCGATATTATGCCAAAGATTTCATTTGATGCAGCTTACGTTCATGAATTGATTCATGAAATTGCGGCCAGAAAATCTGCTCTTGATGAATTGATGGCACCCCATTTGGACAGAGCCATTGATGAGCTCAATACCATAGAGTATGTCATACTCTTGATTGCCTGCTATGAGCTGGCTGAGCGTCTTGAAATTCCCTACAAAGTGATTATTAACGAAGCCATTTTGTTGGCCAAGCAATTTGGTGCACAAGATAGTCATAAATTTGTGAATGGGGTACTCGATAAAACGGCGAAAGTTGCTCGCACTCGAGAATTGGCGAGCGCTTAAGCGTTAAGCTTCGCAAAATTCATGAGAATGGACAGCGTCGATATTTTGTTCTTGCTGCTTGTTTTTTCCCATCGTCTCTAACCGATCAATTTCGGCATAAGCAGAATGGTTATGGATCGACTCAAAGTTTTCTGAGCTGATTTTGTAACCTTTAACGCTAGGAATATTGTCGAGTGCGGCTGCAATATCCCGCACGGTATCTTCGACAAAGCGGGGATTATCATAAGCACGCTCGGTCACGGCCTTTTCATCAGCGCGTTTTAAAATCCCATAGAGTTCACAAGAGGCTTTGCTTTCGACCAATTGAATGATTTCTTTTAAAGATAACTGCGAGGTTGCTTTCAGGGTAACAGTCACATGTGAACGTTGATTATGGGCACCATAATCAGCAATTTCTTTTGAACAAGGGCAAAGACTGGTAACCGGAACCACAATGGTGGCAAAAACTTGAGCTTCACCTTTTTCTAAGATGCCTCGTAAACAAATATCGTAGTTCATCAGACTGGCCGCTTTAGACACTGGCGCATATTTGTTCACAAAATACGGAAATTTAACTTGTAGGTAACCATAATTGGCTTGTAAACGTGCCACCATTTCATGAAGCCAGGTCGGCAGGTTGGCGATGCTCAAGACGCATTCTTTTTCATTGAGGATCTCAACAAAGCGAGACATGTGGGTGCCTTTAATATTTTTCGGCAGATCGACCAACATATCAAAGCGTCCAATAGAGTGCTGGTCTTCAAAGATAATGGGGTGGCAAAGGTCGCGGATCCCCACACGATCAACAGCCAGATTGCGTGGATCTGGGCTATTTTGGATGTCGGCTATGGGATCGTGAATTTGCATTGTTTTACTAACCTTTACTCAAAACGTATCATCGGGACTCTAATGGAGAATCCGTCTTATTACAAGACTGATTGCTGACTTTTTTCTGGATAGCCTGCAGAATACTGCTTTCATCGAGGCCACAGCTGGCAAGCATTTCTGCTTGAGTTCCATGCTCAACAAAGTGATCCGGTAGGCCTAACGTCAATACTGCGTTCAAATACCCATGTTGTTGCAAGCATGAAGCAACGCCTTCGCCAGCACCGCCCATTACCACGTTTTCTTCTAGCGTGACAATCAGTGAGTGCGATTTGGCTAGAGCGATAATCATCTCTTCATCTAGCGGCTTCACAAAGCGCATATTCACCAGCGTTGTGCCAAGTTTTTCAGCCACTTTGCGGGCAGTCTCAAACATCGAACCAAAACTTAAAATCGCTATTTCTTTACCGTCATAAATGCGCTCAGCTTTGCCAATAGGCAATGCACATAATTTGCTATCGATGGTGACTTGCGGACCACTACCGCGAGGGTAACGAACAGCACTTGGACCGGCTATTTGTAAGCCGGTATAAAGCATATGACGACATTCATTCGCGTCTTTAGGTGCCATGACCACCATATTGGGGATACATCGCAAATAGCTTAAATCAAAATTACCGGAGTGGGTCGGGCCATCATTAACAAGTCCCGCTCTATCAATGGCAAATAATACCGGTAGATTTTGGATGGCCACATCATGAATTAATTGATCATAAGCTCGCTGTAAAAAAGTGGAATAAATCGCTACGACGGGTTTCATGTTATCGCAAGCTAAACCTGCGGCTAATGTGACGCTGTGTTGTTCGGCAATACCCACATCAAAATAGCGAGTGGGAAATTGTTTAGCAAATCGTACCAGGCCTGAGCCTTCGCACATGGCGGGTGTAATCGCTACTAGGCGTGGCTCTATCTTGGCTACCTCACATAACCAATCGCCAAGCACGGTCGAATAGCTTGGCATGCTTTGTGATGTGCTGGTTTTTGCTGCTTCATTTTTGGGCGTGTAAAAGCCAGGGGAGACACCGTGATAGGTAATGGGATCCGCTTCGGCGGGTGGATAACCTTTACCTTTTTGAGTGATCACATGCAATAGCTGCGGGCCCTTTAAGGCTTTGACATTTTGCAGGGTTTTTACTGTGGTCGCTAAATCATGGCCATCAATAGGTCCAATATAATTGAATCCCAATTCTTCAAATAAGGTTCCAGGCATGATCATGCCTTTGAGATGCTCTTCGGTACGTCTGGCAAATTCCCACATCGGAGGAATACGGCTGAGCACATGCTTGCCACCTTTGCGCACGGTCGTGTAGAGCTTGCTAGACAAGATCCGTGAAAAATAATTGGATAAGGCACCCACATTGCCCGAAATAGACATATCATTATCGTTAAGGATCACTAACAGATCGGCTTTAGCATCGCCGGCGTGATTTAAAGCTTCAAATGCCATTCCGGCTGTCATGGCTCCATCACCAATAATGGCAATGGCTCTGCCTTCTTCTTGCAGCAATTTTTTGGCAATAGTCATACCCAAAGCCGCGCTAATAGAGGTACTGGAATGTCCTACACCAAAAGCATCATAGGGACTTTCTTCGCGGCGTGGAAAAGGGGCTAAGCCTTCTTTTTTACGAAGTGTCTGAAATTGATGGCGTCTTTGCGTCAATATTTTATGGGGATAGGCTTGATGCCCTACGTCAAAGACCAATCGGTCAACAGGGGTATTAAAAACATAATGCAGTGCAATCGTTAGTTCGATTGCGCCTAAGCCTGCTGCTAAATGGCCGCCTGTTTCATTAAGGGATTCCAATAGAAATTGTCGCAAGCCTTTAGCGACCTCAGGCAGCTCTTCAAGCGATAATTTCCGCAAATCAGCGGGGCATTGTATAGAATCGAAAATGCTCACTTAGTTTTCCCTTTCGACGATGTAAGCTGCTAAAGCGCGCAGTCCATCTGCTTTTGCACCAAAAGAAGCTAAGTGGTCAAGGCTCATAGAATAGCAATTTGCAAGGTGTTGTTTGGTTGCATGAAGACCCAGTACGGTAACAAAAGTGCACTTTTGATTTTTCACATCTTGTCCCGCTGTTTTACCCATAGTCTCACTTTGCCCTAATGCATCTAAAAGGTCGTCTTTGATCTGAAAAGCGAGGCCTATGCTTAAACCAAATTTATGTAATTTTTCTAAATCACTTTCGCTTGCGCCACTCGCAATAGCGCCACATTGTACACTGGCTGCAATCAGAGCCCCAGTCTTTGCACGATGCATTTGACATAATTGCTCATAAGATAGCGATTTTCCCTCAGAAGCCAGATCAAATGCTTGACCTTGAACCATGCCGAATGGGCCAGCGGCTCGTGACAGCGTCTGAATTATATTTAAGTTAGTTGAGCATAAAACTTCAAAAGCCAAGGTCAGCAAAGCGTCACCAGCCAAAATGGCGGTCGCTTCTCCAAACACCTTATGGCAGGTTGGTTTACCACGCCTGAGATCATCATTATCCATCGCAGGTAAGTCATCATGGATAAGGGAGTAGCAGTGGACTAATTCCAGCGCGACAGCAATTGGATCGATCGCTTCAGGAGGGGTGTCAAATAAGGTTGCACTTTGGTAGGCCAAATGGGGGCGTAAGCGTTTTCCGCCATTCAGGCAGGCATAGCGCATGGCTTGGGATAAAGAGGTCGAGTGGTCGTCGGCGGGCAAGTACTGATCCAACAAGGCCTCGATGCGTGCTTGAGTGGCAGTCATACCCTTCATGGCCATGCTAGTTATTTCTCAGGTGCTTCATTTTCATTCATCAGCTGCTCTACGCGAAGTTCGGCTTGGCGCAATGAGTGTTGACATTGTCTTGCTAAAGCAACGCCTTGTTCAAAGTGCGATAAAGCATCTTCCAAGCTAAGCTCACCGGTTTCCATCTTGTTCACAATGGTTTCCAGTTTTTGGAGCGATCCCTCGAAGTCGGGTACGGCAGGTGCTGTTTTTTTGTTAGCCACTAGATTTATTTTTTCAATTAAAACCAAGAAGTTATCGTAGACGGGGGTTTGGGTCAATGGCCAAACAGGAATTTTATGATTAAGCAAACTAGAATATACATTAATAGCAGAGTACTTAACTGCTAAAAAGCTGAATGCGTTAACAGGGATGTGTTGATGGATATCGGGACAATCCTCGGCCTGTTGGGCGGAGGATACATTCTATACTGGGCGATTGCTGCCGATGGCGGCAGTATCGGCGTCTTTTTAAACATGCACCCTATCATGATCGTCATCGGAGGCAGTACCGTTGTCACGATTATGAAATTCGGTATGGGGCGATTCTTTGGTGCATTTAAAACGGCCATTCATGCCTTCATATTTAAAAAATTCAGTCCTCAAGATATTATTGAAGAGTCTGTCAAAATTGCTGAAGCGGCCAGAAAAGGCGGCTTACTCTCCCTAGAAGGGATGGAAATTAAAAACCCGTTCCTGCAAAAAGGCGTCCAATTACTCATCGACGGTCATGAACCAGAAGTCGTGAAAAAAATTCTTTCTAAAGAAATGAACCTCACTGTTGAGCGTCATATGTGGGGGCAAAAAGTATTCCGGGCAATTGCAGAAGCGGGTCCTGCCATGGGGATGATAGGAACGCTCATGGGGCTTGTGCTCATGATGTCAAACATGAGCGATCCCAAGTCGATTGGCCCTGCGATGGCTATCGCGTTATTAGCAACGTTCTATGGTGCAGTAATAGCTAATATGTTAGCACTTCCTATTGCAGATAAATTAGAGTTACGTTCTACAGAAGAACGTACCGCAAAGGCTTTAGTGATCGATGCTTTACTGGGTATTCAAGCTGGACAAAATCCACGCGTGATTGAAGAAGCGTTGAAGAATTATCTACCGAGCAAAGGTCGTGGGGTTGAGAAATAATGTCCGGCCATGCAGCCCACGATGATGATGATGGCCCGCCAGCCGCACATGCTGGCAAATCGGAAGGTTGGGTCGTCACATTCGCTGACATGATGTCATTATTGATGAGCTTTTTCGTATTACTCTTATCATTCTCTGAGCAAGATTCCGCTAAGTTTAAAGAAGTCGGTGGTTCGTTAGAAAAAGCGTTTGGTGTGCAAAGAGATATTGTGGCCTATGAGATCCCTAAGGGGACCAGTATTGTTGCAAAAGAGTTTAGTCCCGGTAAGCCTTCACCAACGGTTTTAAATGAGGTGAGACAAAAAACGACTGATGAAAACAAAATGAGCTTGGAATTTGATGATAAGCGGATCCCGATGCAAGGAGCAGAGGGGTCTGATGTGAGTCAGGGTGGTCGAGAAAAAGGTGTGACTAATCAAGACAAAGCAGCCATCCAAAAATCAAAAGAGCAAAAACGGATTGAGATCACTGAAACCTTAGCTAAAACCTTAGCAAAAGAAATCTTGCAAGGGCTGATTGAAGTGGAAGCCAAGGATCAACGGATCGTGATAAGAGTGCTTGAAGCAGGTTCTTTTGCCAATGGTGATGATACCATTCAAGCTTCTTTTATTCCTATTTTAAATAAAATTTCTACTTTTTTAGAGTTGATCCCTGGTGAAATTGATATTGCGGGGCACACTGATGATACCCCCGTATCCAATCGACTCTATCGATCGAATTGGGATCTCTCAGCGGGTCGAGCCATTGCAGTCGCACGTTACTTGACTGAAGAAAGAAATATTAGCAAAAAACGGATAGTCATTTTAGGTTATGGTGATGCACAGCCTTTATATCCTAATGATACCAAAGAAAATCGTTTACGAAATCGTCGGGTTGAGATCAGTTTGGTTCAAGGCGACAATCCGCACTTTGAGCAACTTAAGGTTCCGCCTCAAGATGATGTTGTCAAAAAGCAAGTACGTGAAATATATGTCAATCAACCATCGAAAGTACCCGGCATAATACCTTCTAAGCAAAGCAATGAATGAGGGCTAGCTATGAAAGATGAACGACGACGATATTTTCGCATCGAAGATGAAGTCATTTTCGCTTGGCATCCTCTAACACAAGCAGAAAAAGAGAAAGGATTGGAACGCTTTAACCGTGGTGAAATCCATTATCCAGATACGGCAGGACTTTTTCTCTCGATGGAAGCGGATATCGTTGATTCTCTACAGTCTATTTATGCTAAACAGCCCGATATTGCTGAGATCCTTGAATTATTGAATCGTAAAATAAACTTGTTTGCCAGAGGCATGAGCACGGATCAATCGATGCATACTTTGTTGGATGAGAGACCCCAAGCGGTTTCCTTAAGCGCCAGTGGAATGTCTTTTGAATCGCCTATTGCGGCTTCTCAGGGCGATGATATCCAGCTTGAAATCGTGTTATTACCCGAAAAAGTTTATATTCTTTGTTTTGCCAAAGTGATTGATTGTGTCGATCTTAGTCAAGAATTCCCAGAAAAAACGGGGCTTTTCCGCCTGAATGCCGACTTTCAAACCATTCGTGACGACGATACTGAGCGCTTAGTTCAGCATATTATGCGCAAAGAAGTGGAATTTTTGCGTGCCCGACGAATATCCCGACAAAATGACTAAATGGGCTCGATGGCATTTTTTGGTTTTTTGAGTCCCGTATAAAGACCTTCCATCCCATCCAGTGTGTACATTCAAAAAACCTTTTGATACACTTCTCTAACTTTTTGAAAGTACGCATTTTTATGGTTAGTATAATGAATTCTGGCAGTGAGCTACGTGGCGTTTTTAATATCAGTTTTGCTACGAATGCTATCGCTGCAACTGTGGTTGGTTTGAGCTATTGCTTTGCTAACACGCCTTACCAAAGTGTACTCAGTAGTGTCGGTTGTTATGCACTGTCCGGCGCGCTAACTAATTGGTTAGCTATCTACATGTTATTCGAAAAAATTCCCTTCTTATACGGCTCAGGTGTGATCCCAGAGCGTTTTGAATCTTTCAAAGGGGGAATTCGCAGTTTAATCATGAATGAGTTTTTTACCACAGAAAATATCAATGCTGTAGTGGCTCTGAATCATGACAAAGAAAAATGGCGCGCCCTAGCCGATGAATTAGATTATGACAAAATGTACGATGCACTTGCTAATGGCCTTCTTGAATCACAAATGGGCAAGCTCTTGGCAATGGTTGGGGGACAAAGTGCGGTAGAATCCTTGCGTCAACCAGTACAAAACAAGTTGCGCAACGTCATTAAAGAGACGTTAAGTGATGAAGAGCTTCAGCGACACTTAATGAATAAATTTCAAAAACAAGATCAATTTCTAAGTCGTATCGAAGGGATTGTTGAGCACCGTTTAGATGCACTAACACCTAAGATGGTTAAAAATATCATTCAAAAAATGATCCGTGAGCATTTAGGATGGCTCGTTGTATGGGGTGGAGTATTCGGTGGTTTGATTGGATTGATTGCTAATTTTGTATAAGATGTGCACAATGAAAAATAAATCGTTTAATGAATATCTGGGTTTTTTGCGAGAATCCATTGAAAATTTAGCAGAATATTGGCAAATGATTGGTGTCGAAAATCCCCACATTAAAGATATCAATGCAGGCCTCAACCACGCCGATCCCTTTATTATTTACAAAGCCAGTATCGCAGCTACGATGCTGTTAGAAGATAGATCCATTTATCATTAACCGCATTGGAGAATGTTGCGATGACGGTGATAAAACACCATGCTAACTTTGAGAATTTCTTTGAAGTAAACCACCCTTTAATTGCTGGCAAACTCACGCTTTTAAGACAAAAACAAACCGATCATAAATTATTTCGTGAACTGGTTCATGAAATAACCTTATTGCTTGGCTATGAAGCCACCCAAAACTTGGTAACCCAAAGCATGGAAATTCATACCCCGATGGAAAGCTGTTTAGCTCCCATTTTGGCAGGTCCCTCACCTGTGATTTTGCCGATTTTGCGTGCTGGGGTTGGGATGGTTGATGCTCTGTTAACCCTTATGCCTGCTGCTAAAGTAGGTCATATTGGCTTATTTAGAAACGAAAAAACCCTACAACCGGAAGGCTATTATTTTAAAGTACCAGAAGATAGCCATTTGCGTCCTTTCTATGTATGCGATCCCATGTTAGCGACGGGCGGTTCTGCCATTCGTGCCATCAATACGCTCAAAGAACATGGCGTTAAAAGTATAACGTTTATTTGCATCCTGGCAGCACCAGAAGGGTTGAAGACCTTCTTTGAAGCGCATCCCGATGTGAAAATCTATTCCGCAAGTGTGGATAGATGTTTGGATGAGAATGGTTATATCCGCCCAGGCCTTGGGGATGCAGGTGACAGGATGTTCGGCACACTGTGAGGCTTCGCAGCTTGGGTGCCAGCCGGTTGATTTAGGTGTGCGTGAGTGTTGATTCGGGGCTGTCGGGTGCAACATTCAAAATATAAAGTGCCTTGCCGACCACGTTTTTATAAATGGGTGCAGCGACTAAACCGCCGTAATAATTAGCCTCGCTGGGCTCCTCAACTACAATCACCGTGGCTAGGCGTGGGTTATCAACGGGTGTTACTCCTGCAAATAAACCGATATGGCGATTTTTATCGTAACCATGCGGGCCTACTACACGAATGGTGCCGGTTTTACCGGCTGTTTTATAACCCGGAATATTGGCTCTAGCGCCCGTACCGGTGCGTGTTAACACATCAGTGAGAATATTCATGGTGGCGTTTGCCACATCTTCTGGCAATACTCTTTCAGCTTTGAGTTGACTTGCATTGTTAACTTTGGTGAGCGAAACAGGGGTTTTCACACCACCTGAGGCCAGCGTGGCATAAGCATGAGCGATTTGTAAAGGTGTCACAGATAATCCATATCCAAATGCCAACGTGGCATGGGTAAATGGGTTTTTAGGCACTTGTGGCAAAATGCCTCTGCGCTCTCCGGGGAAGGAGGTATTGATGCTATCGCCTAAACCAAGTTTGCGGATCGTTTCTACGAGTTGCTCGGCAGGTAATGCCAGCGTAATTTTACTGATCCCAACATTGCTCGATTTACTTAAAACTTCTTTCAGCGTTAAAACTCCATAATTGCGAATGTCTTTCACGGTGTGTTTGCCAAGCGTGAAATATCCCGGTGAGGTGTCAATGATACTGTCTGGAGAAAATTGACGGCTGGCAAGAGCACTGGCAATGGTGAATGCTTTAATAGTTGAGCCAGGTTCGTAGAGATCGGTAAGGGCGCGATTGCGAGTATGGGTACCATGGCAATCTTGACGGTTATTAGGATTATAAGAAGGCGCACTGACCATGGCTAAGATTTCGCCCGTTGGAATATCAATCATCACTAAGGTTGCTGATTTAGCTTGATATAGTGCAATCGCTTTTTCTAATTCGCGATATGCAAATCCTTGGATCCGTAGGTCAATACTCAGAGCAATGTCTTCTCCTTGGCGAGCACTTTGAAAATAATCGAGATCTTTTACCCATCTACCGGTTCTATCTTCTAGCACCCTTTTTTTACCGATGGTAGGCTTTAAACTGTCTTCAAAAGTTAACTCAAGTCCTGCTTGTCCATGATCATCGATATCCGTAAAACCAATGAGCTGGGCAGTTTGTCTTGCTGCAGGATAGTAGCGGCGAAATTCTCGTTTTAGACCCAGCCCTGGAATATTGAGTGCTTTAATTTGTTTGGCCACATCGGGTGTTATGCCGCGTTTTAGGTACACAAATACCCGATGAGGGTGTTGTTCGATTTTTTCTTTTAAGACAGCTTGAGGTAAACCCAAGAGCGTCGCCAATTTTTTAAGCTGCGAACGGTTTGCTTGAAATTGTGAAGGATTTGCATAAATAGCATGAACGGGCGTGCTAATTGCAATTGGAGTGCCGCGTCTATCGGTGATCATGCCTCGATAAGAAGGAATATCAACAACGCGCAAGGTTCTGGCATCGCCTTGTGCCTGCAAAAAATCAGTATGCGCAACATGCAATTGAACAAGACGTCCACCCAAGGCGGCTGTCAATATCGCAAATAAGCTGCTCACCAACATTAGGCGCCAGTTGGCGGGATCCATTTCGCGGTTTTTCGTATTTAGAAAACTTTCTTTGTAAGGAGCAGTTTTGATCATTTCTTTATGGTTGTGGATTAATACGATTACGTCAAAAGTATATGCTTATCGACTACTATAATGAAGTGATGCTTTTGAAAAAGGGAGCTTTCTATGACACCTGTGGATGTCCCAAACGGCGAACTAGTGATTAAGACCATTGCCATGCCACGTGATACCAATCGTTATGGCGATATGTTTGGGGGGTGGTTAGTTTCACAAATGGATTTGGGCGGTGCCATTTTGGCACACCAATGTTCACATTCAAGAATGACAACCGTTGCAATCGATAAAATGGTGTTTATTAGGCCGGTCTATGTGGGCGATGTGGTCAGCTGCTTTGCCAGTATTGCCAAACGTGGTAATACCTCGGTAGGAATTAATGTCGAAGTGTGGGTTGAGCGCATGGATAATCATACCCAACAAAAAGTAACTGAAGGGTTGTTTACTTATGTTGCCATTAACCAAGAGGGCAGACCTACGCCAATACAATGGCGCAGTTGAAATTCACATCAAAAAGCAGAGAGTGCTTTACCAGTCCCAATAATAATGGCCAGCACGACTAATGTTTTGATGATAATAAGCGCATATTTCCCATGGCATCTTTGTACACAGTAGGAAAAAAGATTTTGGTAAATAAATTTTTTCATGATGATACTACTGACTTGTGCCACTTCACCATAAGGCGTATTTTCATGAATGCTTATATCAGGAGCGGCATTGGCTTCAATAACGAACCCTCTAGTTTGAGTTATCGGTTTGCTGATATCTTCGCAAAGAAAATCCAATCCCACTAAATGTAAATCGAGAATTTTAGCAGCTCGAACTGCGATTTGCTTATTTTCGCAGCAAATATTTTTGAGGCTAAGACCGACTGTTGTACCACCTGCTCCTGAATTACAAACATACAGAATCGAGATTTTTTCATCTAAATGGGGCACGTAATTGGCATTAATGCCCCGTTCTTTGAATATATAGTCGGTTTCTTCATTCATTTTAAGAGGACCATAGGGAAGCTTTTTATTTAAGATCCGTCGTCTGACATTTTCAATCTCGATCAGTTGCGAAATAGTATGATGACCATCACCAACAACATGCGCAGGGATCCTTTCAAGCAAGCCTATGACTTCACCGTTAAAAACCAATACACGGTAGGAGCGAAGATTGACTTGAAATTCTTCGATGCAAATAGCCTTTTTCTTTTGAAAAGAATGTTTCAATAATTGTTTTAAATTGGCAAGCGTGGGAATATTGCAAATCACGCCCTTACCCGATGAACTATCCCAGCAGGGTTTAATAACTAAAGGAAATTGAAGATGACTTATATCCAGCAATCCTTGCTGATATTCACTGCGGGTTATTCCGAAAGCTTTGGGCACAGGGATATGATGTGAGTTTAACAGTAAGTTGGTACTATATTTATTCATGGCGATCGAGGCAGCTGAAATATTATTAAAAGGGGTAGCTCCTTTTCTAAAAAAATAACTTTTTTTACCCAAGGTAAATTGAAAACCATGGATCTCAGCGATCTCGACTGGGTTTAAATGCAGTTCCTTGCAAGCCTCAAAATAAAGACGTGTTAATTTATTCATTATGCACACCATTCCCTCGATTACTTATCGGCAAAATAAGGCTACCAATCAAGATTTAAGCCACACTAAAGATATATGGAAAAGCCATCAACAACAGCGTGCCAAGTTCTTAAGAACGCAAAAGGCGAGTATTTGTTATGGGAAGGATATCACCATCCCCCGGGATCACTTTGCGTTTTTGGACCGGATACAAAAACAGCTTGCCAAGATTATATAACGAAAGTGACGACTGTTCCGTTTAACTATTTTTATGGTACAGAAGGGGACCCGAAAATAACGGAACCAGATATTGATATTCAAGATTTGAAAGAACAATTTAAGCAATCCATGATCCCAGAAATACCGTGGACTTGGCAAGATTATGAAGAGTATTTTTATAACAAAATCCAACCATTTACCATCAATACCGGCTCGCCTAAATTTATTGGTCACATGACTTCAAAACTACCTTCCTTTCATCTTGAGTTGAGTGAGTGGTTGACATCGTTGAATCAAAATGTCGTTAAACTCGAGACCTCCAAAGTGATGACTTTTCTTGAGCGAGAAGTCATTGCAATGTTACATCGACTTTTTTATCAATTTACAGATGATTATTATGGTGAGCATATCCAACATGCCGAGAGTGATTTAGGGATGGTTGTTTCAGGTGGTACACAAGCCAATGTTCTTGCACTTTGGGTAGCCAGAAATAGGGCGCTGCCTGGGATTGCTGAAAAGGGCTTTACCCAGTCGCTGGCTTTGAGCCCCTATCTTGGCACAAAAATCTTGGTTTCGCCTTTATTACATTATTCATTTAAAAAGGCTTGTTCATTGCTTGGAATAGGGATAGAGAATATTGAAGAACTTTCCCTCTTAAGCAATGGGCAACTGGATATCGATAACCTCCAAGCCAGAATAAAGGATCTACAAAAAAATAAAATAAAAATTATTGCTTTGATTGGTATTGCCGGTGCGACTGAAACAGGCTCCATTGATCCCCTTCAAGCGATGGGAGAGATGGCACGTCGATATAACATCCATTTCCATGTGGATGCCTCTTTTGGAGGGCCTTTCCTATTTTCATCAACCTACCGCCATCTACTAAATGGCATTGAAACTGCCGATTCGATTACAGTCTGTGGCCATAAACAACTGTATTTGCCGGTGGGTATTAGTTTATGTTTATTTCGTGATGAAAGAGCCATACACGCAATGACGGTGTTGGCTGATTATCAAGCTGTGAGCAAAGGATTTGATTTTGGCAAAAACAGTCCAGAAGGAACACGGTCAGCAATGGCTTTATTTTTACATGCAAGCCTATATTTATTCGCAAGCTCAGGGTATGAAAAATTGCTAGATAGTGCAATGCAGCTAGCAAAATATTTTATTGAATGCCTAAAAGCAAATGATGCCTTTGAGATCTTGTGGCAGCCAGATCTGAATGTTATCAATTATCGTTACCTTCCCCCAGCGTTGCGATCGGCATGTGGACAAGGGAAGCTGACACCTACTGAAAATCATCAGATCAATCAACTCAATATGCAATTGCAAAAACTACAATATCAAGCAGGTAAATCCTTTATTTCCATGACGTGGCTGCCTTATTTAAAAGGCCAAGGCGAAGTGGTTGCATTACGCGCTATACTATTTAATCCTTTGACTCAACGAGCCGATATTGATGCCGTGTTACAGGAACAGATAGCCCTTGCAGCTAAGATTGAGTCTGTTACACCTTAAAGGGTAGGCGGATGATGAAAGTTGTGCCGACATTTATTTTAGAAGTGACATCTATGGTACCACCATGATCTTGAATAATTCCGTAAGTAATAGACAAGCCAAGCCCACAACCAATACCAATTGGCTTAGTGGTAAAAAACGGATCGAATATCTTATGGATATTATCTTGCGAAATCCCACAGCCTGTATCGGCCATCACTATTACGACTTTGCCTCGTTGCACGAATGTTTTAACAGTGATAGTGCCTTTTTCTGCAATGGCTTGGCTAGCATTGACTAGTAAATTAACAAAAACTTGGGTCAGTTGATTATAGTTACCATAAACAGTCGGTACAGTGCTGAGTTCCTTTTTAATCTCGCATTTATATTTTAATTGGTTACGTGCCATCTTCAGACTGTTTTCAATACATTCGTTAATATCACACATTGAAAAAGTACTGTCTGTGGTGCGCGCAAAGGATTTCAATCCCGAAACAATGCTTAAAATTTGCTGGATTCCCTCAAAAGACTCACTAAATAGGTTATCAATATCCGAAAGAATGAACTCGATATTTTTATCGAGGGGAGTGTTAGCAGGATGTTGCTGTTTTAGGCTTTCAGATAAAGTCGTAACATATCTTTGCAGCGCTGACAAATTATTTTGCACATAGCCCATGGGGTTGTTAATTTCATGTGCCATGCCCGCTGCAAGCTCACCAATGGATATCATTTTAGAATGCTGGACCAGCTGCATTTGCGTTTCTTTTAATTTTACTAAAGTTGCTTCTAATTTTCGTTTGTTATATTTAATTTTTTTTTCGGAAGTTTCTCTTTCGATAATCATGTTGATATGTCTTGTGGCATGTGCGACAAAATCGAGTTGCCCTTTCTTGGCTTCATGGTTACGCTTTGAAAAAAATTGAGCCACACCAATCACTTTGTCATAATAATGCAAAGGTAATGCATAAGACCAGGTGATTGATGAAATAATGGATCCTTTGTTTTCAATCGAAATTGTATCAGCAAGCGGTGAATCAGCTTCAATGGTTCTGCGCGCCAGATCTTCGCCTTTTTTAAATAAATATTTAATTGTTGGGGTGAACTTCTTTTCATGTTTTATAAAATGGATATTCGATGCCACCAGAGTAAACGGTTCTTTTTCAGGAATAAAATAAATCACGCCAATCGGCCATTTTGAGAATTTACATACTTTTTTAAGATAGAATCGTAGTATATCCGAGAGATCAATATGACGTCTTTGCGCGTAGTCAATGAGTGTGACCAGTAACTCTAGGCCTTTTTGATACTTTTCTATCTCCAATGGGGTAGGCGTAAGTAAAGGGGGAGGAATTTTGTTAAAAAAATCTTGATGAGTTTGCATAACTTGTGACCTGGTTACTGATCAATATGAATGTAAATAATGATATTGTGTAGCTTGGCCAGGTTAAGAATAGACTTCTCATCTAATGTGATACCTTTGGGTAACAATAGCATCCCAGTAGGGGACAATAGATCCCGCGATAACACCATCCCAGGCTTGATAGATTCAGGGGTCATGATCTTTTCTTGAATGGGCTTGAATGATTCTTGTGGCATTGAGGCAATGACTTCACAAAACGCATCCACGACTTTAGGATCATACATCATTCCCTTTGAAGCCTTTATTAGCTCAACCGCTTGAAAAGGAGTTAGTTTATCGGGTAGTAACATTCCTAATTGGTATTGCTCATAATCGACAGCAACATATAAAATCCGTGCGCCAAAGGGGATTTTATCGTTAGCTAATTTATGAGGATAACCCTTACCATTATACGCTTCACGGTGTGCCAAGATGATCTCAGCAACATTTTCCAGATTTCGGTGCTGACTCCCCATAAGAGCTGTGCTACCAATGATAGGGTATTGTTCGAATACTTTTTTGATATCAGCCTTCAGCAATCGATAAGGAACATTCAACATATCTTTGGGTAAGGCAATTTTACCTAATGCGTAGAGATAGCCAGCATAATAAACATGATTGGTTTCTGTTTCAGAGAGTTTCAGAATGACGGCAAGTTGTCTTGCTAGATCAGCTACCTTTTTTGCGTGCCCGCGATATTGCGGTAGATGATTTTCAATTAAATTAGAGCAAATATTCAAAGTGGCTAATTGACTTTGCTGCAAGCTCTCAAGCGTATGGTTGAGTTCTTGCGTACGTGCAGTCACTTTACTTTCAAGCGCGTGGTTCAGTGTGAGGAGTTCTTGATTCTGACGGTATACTTCTTTTTGTAGTAAAATGGTTTTTTCTTTTAAATGCTTTGTTTCAACGGCGTTTTTGACAATAGATTCGATATAATTGACATTCCAGGGTTTTTCTAAATAAAAATCAACCTTCCCTTCGTTGATGGCGGCAACCGCCGCATCCACCTCAGCAAAGCCTGTTAATAAAATCCGGCCAACATTAGGCCATTTGGTTGCTACTTCTTTTAAGAGACTGGCGCCATTCATTTCAGGCATACGCATATCAGAGACAACAACATCGATTTTGTCATTGGCGAGAATATGCAGTGCAGCCACACCGTTATTGGCGACAAAAACATTGTAGCCTAAAGGTTTGAACTGTCTTTCTAGCGTCCTGGTAATATTTTCTTCATCGTCGACGAATAAAACATTCCCGCGGGGCTTTGACGCAGAAGTGTCTTGTAGCATAGGCCAACCTCTACTGAATTTACGACCAACTCATTAAGCTTTCGGCTATATCTACAAGTTTAGCTACTTTCTAAAGGATTTTAGCCAGTGTTTGAAACGAATGATAAATTCAGGGTGAGTCCAAAAGATGCACAGCGTTAAAGCGGCATTCATCAAAGCAATGACTAAAAACAACTGCGGTATACTAAGACCAATTTTGAGCATGACTATGGCAACAATACTTGCAAAGGTCATGAATATAGCGTTCATAATATTATTAGCGGCAACGACTTGGGAGCGTGTTTCAACAGGACTCCGGGTTTGCAACATCACATAAAGCGGTACGATATAAAATCCACCAAATAGGCCAAGAAAAAATAAATCTGTGAGTACTCGACCTAAAGAGATGGCAAAACTTAAATCAACGGTAAACAGCGTTAAGCCAATGGCACCAAAAGGGACTAAGCCAATTTCTTCTTTATGGCCTGATAATTTTTCGCACAAGAGCGATCCTATGCCAATGCCCAATGAAACGAGCGTTAGCAATGTGGTCATGATCACAGCGCCGCCATTGAGGTGCAACTTGGCATAATTGGGTATTTGGGTGAGCAAAACGCTACCATAAAACCAAAACCAGGAGATCCCAATCATGGCAGTAAACAGCATCGGATTTTTAATTGAACTTGATAAGGTGCGCCAGGTTTGCGAGAAGGGTTCCCAATTTATTTTGAGTGAAGGAACTTGTCCAGGATAAACAGCGGGTGGAATCATCAAGCTAAAACCAAGTCCTATTAAGGCAAAAGTTAATGTTGCGATAAAAATGAACAATTCTCCCCACTTGGCATGACTTACCAATAGCCCGCCGAGGATGGTCCCCATTAAAATGGCAATAAAGGTACCCATTTGCACAAGACCATTACCACCGGTGAGTTCTTCAGTGGTTAAATATTGTGGCAAAATGCTGTATTTGACGGGCGAAAAAAAAGCCGCTTGAGTCCCTAATAAAAATAAAACAAATAATAAAAAGGGAAAATGATTTAAGTAAAAGCCCACGCCAATTAAGAGTGCAATACCGACTTCCGCTGATTTGATGATTTGGATTAAGCGATATTTAGGAAATTTATCGGCTAGTTGTCCCGCAGTGGCGGCAAACAAAAAAAACGGAAAGATAAATGCTGCGGCTGCAATATTATTTAAGACATTAGCCTTATCGGGATATTCATTAGCAAAGGTGATGCTGATGAGCACGAGTAGTGAGGTTTTAAAAACATTATCGTTCAAGGCACCCATAAACTGCGTCCCAAAGTAGGGAACAAAGCGTCGAAGAAAAAGCAGTTGGAATTGATTGCGCACTGGCATAGGGGGATCCTCATGATTGTGTTTGAGTATAAGGCAGGCTGTTGCCTTCGCAAAGGGGTGTTTAAAAAGTTAGCTTGCCATCTTTTCTATAGGGATTGCAGAGGATCATGACCTTCGCTACGATGAATGCTTTTGTGGTGCGCCAAAAGAAGAGGGAGGGGGCATGTTGATCCCAGTCATTCTCGCGGGTGGCTCAGGCACGCGCCTGTGGCCTTTATCCCGAGAAAGCCATCCCAAGCAATTTATTTCGTTGTTTGATGGCATGAGTTTATTTCAAAGCACCCTCAAGAGGGTTGCGCAAATTCCAGGGTGTGGCACACCCATTGTGATGGGCAGTGAGCAGCATCGCTTTTTGATAGCGGAGCAAGTTAGACAATCCCAGCGGCCCGATTGCGCTATTATGCTAGAGCCCTCATTCAAAGGGACTGCTCCTGCAGTGGCTTTGGCCGCCATGCATGCTCTTAATGCCTTTGACGAAGATGTCCTGCTATTAGTGTTGCCCTCAGATCATGTGATCTCTGATAACAAAGGTTTTGTGGCAACAGTTTTCGATGCCATCAAGATTGCACAACAAGGAAAGTTAGTAACCTTCGGAATAGAGCCAACTCACCCTGAAACGGGCTATGGCTATATTCAAAAAGGTGAACCACTGGAAAATCACATTGGTTTTTCGATTGGTCAGTTTGTTGAAAAGCCCAATGCACAGACCGCCAAAAATTACATAGAAAGTAAACAATTTTGGTGGAACAGCGGTATGTTCTTGTTTTCAGCAGGCGCCTTTGTGCAAGAGCTGTTATTGCATGATGCCCAAATGTATCATGCAGCCAAAGCTGCCTATCAGCACGCCCGTTTTTCTGAAGATTTTATCCGCCCCGGCGCAGCTGAATTTGAAAAAAGCCCTGTTGATTCGATTGACTATGCTGTTATGGAAAAAACCATTAACGGTGCCATGTTACCCTTGCAAAGTCCTTGGAACGATGTGGGTGCTTGGGATGCACTAGCAGAGCTTATGGCTAAAGACCAAAATGGCAATGCGCTAAAAGGCGATGTGATCACAAGCCATACTCAAAATTGCTTAATTCAAGCAAACCACCGTTTAGTGGTAACGGTAGGGCTCGATAATGTAGTGGTGGTGGAAACACCGGATGCTGTGTTGATCTTAGACAAAGACAAAGCGCAAGAAATTAAACCGATTGTGAGTCAAATGCGTGAAAACGCTCGTAAAGAAGTGATTTTTCACCACAGAGTGAATCGTCCTTGGGGTGCTTTTGAATCGATTGATCACGGCGAGCGTTTTCAAGTAAAACGGATCACGGTGGCGGTGGATCAAAAATTATCACTGCAGCGTCATCATCATCGTTCAGAGCATTGGGTGGTGGTCAAAGGCACCGCCCGTGTTACAAGGGGTGATGAAGTCTTTTTGCTGGCAGAAAACCAATCAACCTATATTCCCATCGGTGTGAATCATCGCTTAGAAAATGTCGGCAAAATTCCCTTGGAAATCATCGAAGTGCAATCGGGTGCTTACCTGGGAGAAGATGATATTTTACGACTGGATGATCAATACGGGCGCAGCGAAGAAAAAGCCCCTGTGACGTTAACTGAAGAAGCCTAACTTTTCTTTATATAATCTTTATATAAATAGAATGCGCTAAGTTGTTACACTTGGCGCTTCTTTTTAGCCGCCTATCCGTTTATCTCCATTTGGCATTGATCTAATCGCATAATTTGTTACATTCACCTCAATATTAATTAACTAACTTATTTTATTGGGGTATTACATGCTTTCTTTTTTGAGTGAAGATGCTTGTCGGCAATTGGCAGAAGGTGCTATTCGCAATACTTGTGAATGGGCAGTGAGCAATCCAATGGTTGCCATGGGTATAGCTGCTGGCACCGCGGCAATAGCCGCAACCACAGGCGGGTTGTATTGGTTAAGAAGCGGCCCTCAAAGACAAGTGGCTACTAGGCCTATTGTTGCACGTCTTCAACGCGAATCAATTCAACAGACTATTGCTAGCGCACCCGCTCCTGTTGTTGCTCCTGTGACACCGGCTGCTGAAGTTGCCGGTAAAATGCCTGTGCAAACTATCGTTCTCGAACATTTGCGCCAACAAAAAGAAAATGCTGACACGCGTGAAGTTGCGCTGCGTTTATGGGATCTCCGCAAAAATGAGAAACAACGCTTGGATCCGGCTACCTTGGTAAAACTCAACTTACCTGTGAATGTCCAGACTTTAGCCGTTACAGTGGATCAACTCGTGTTAGCAAAATTAGGACTACCGCCAACGGGTAAAATGCCCACTGGCGAAGGACAAGCAAAATACGAACAAGTATTAGATAATTTGAACTTATCTCATTTAAATAAGTTCCGCTAAGCGTAATTACTCACATTAAAAACGGCTAATAGAAACCCTATTGGCCGTTTTTTTTTGGCAAAAAATCCTCGTTACCGCCTGGCGGCTTGATCCCACGCTTTATCCCAAAACACAGTTATTTAATTGACCAAAGTAATGAAGCACCTATAATGGCCCTACATTTTTAGAGAAATGTTAACAGTTAACTTATCTATTAGAGAGGAATATACAAATGTCAGGTTTAGGTCCAAAGAAAGAAGCAGCTGTCGCTCTGTGGGACGTTGCAGGTCAATTACATCAATTAGCTTACGGCGCTAAAGAAGTTGCACAAGAAGTAGCTGATACCGCCGTAGAACAATTAACAGAAGTGGCACAAGGTAAAAATACCTTAGGCACCACCGAAAGCGCCGCTACTATTGTAAAAGCAGCTGAAGTGGTTAAACAAGTGGTTCAACCTTTCTCACCGTTAGTACAAGATATGTGCCCACTGATGAACAATGTGACTAACACATCGTTTGTAGCACCTATTATTGAAACAGCTAAAAATGCTTCAACCGCTATGTGTGTTGCAAAGCCTGTTGCTGAAGCTGCACAAACCGCTGGCATTGCTAGTTATGCTTTAGGCGGATTGGGTGCGCTTTTTGGTGGTTATGGTCTTTACCGTTTATACAATGCACGTAAACAAGCTCAACAAGTCATGCAACCAGCAGCTGCTGCTGTCGCTGTTGAATCTCCTGAACTCTTACAAGCATTTCCCCAATTAGCGGCTAATCCTCTGGTTAAAGCTTTCTTACAAGGATTAACAGCAGAGCAAGCACAAGCTTTGAAAGCACTTGAAGAAATCAGCAAAGGTGCATTGGCAAACATTGTTGCTATGTCCCCTGAACAGCAATTACTTGCTTTACAAACCGCTGTTGCACCTGTTGCGACAATGGATCCTACTGCTGTGTTGACAGAAGTTTTTGCTAATGGTTTGAAAGGAATTGCTGGTACAGAAGGGGTTGCTTCCAAGAAACCGGCTACTGCTGTAGCTGCGGCTCCTCAACCAACTTTAGCGCAAACCATCATGGTTTCAGCTGAAGCTAAGCAGATTTTAGCCATTGTTGAAGCTAAACCCACTGCGAAAGCGGTTCTTAATACCATGAGCAAAGAAGGCTTAGAAGGTTTAGCACGTAATTCAAACGCTAAAACTCTCCAAGCAGTTCAAACTATGAACAGTGCAACTTTAGAAACGTTCTTAACCAGAACTGAAGAAAGATACGCTCCTAAAGTTGAAGAAAAAGCTAAAACCACAGTAAAACCTAACTAAGTTTTATTGAGGATATGAAAAAAGCAGGCTCGTAGCCTGCTTTTTTTTTGGCAGGATATTAATGAAGGCGATTACTGGGCGGATAATGTGTGATACGTAAGTTAAGATCTTCGCCCTCGGCGGTATCGTTTTTAGGATAATACTTCACTTCAACGACCACCATATTCTTTTGCTCGATACTGCTGCTTTTATCATCGAAGGGAAAGTGGGCCACTGCTACCGTCTTGCCTTCTTCGATGGGCTCTAAACCCATTTCCTCCAAAGCAGGCCAAGGTTCAGGCTCATCATGCGTTAAAGGCGATAGCAAGCGTTGGATTTTTTCTTGAAAGGTTTGCCAGGTTTGCTTACAACGTAAACAAACAGATTGGAACTTATGACGCAAAGGATTTAAGGGTGTTGCCATGGTACTACTGCCTTTGTTTTTTTGTTCTTAGAATATACACCCGTTGGTGGGGTGGCTTTTCTAGTTGTTATTTAGTCATTACAATTAATTACAAGGGTAAAGTCAACCCGTTCATTTACCCATGTACTGTCTATTACTCTTCGTATTCGAACCTTATGCTGTGTTGCCTTCGCCTATCTCACGGCAGTCATGTACAAGAGTACACTCCTTTGTTCGAAGGCTCGGCGCCTTGCCTAAGGCTCGACTACTTTGAGTAATTTTCGTATTCGAACCTTATGCTGTGTTGCCTTCGCCTATCTCATGGCCTTAAAGTGCATATCACTGCTTTTGCGCCAAAAGCTGCTGAATTTGCCCTAAGGCAGCCGTTGCCGCTTCTTTTCCTAATTGATACATATTTTCATTCGCGTGATCATCAAACATACCGAATTCATCGATTGCAGGATGGATGACAACATCGGCTTGCAAATTTTGCCAATTCGCCAGTTTAAAATAAGCGATATGCAAACTGCGCACACCTAACTGATACGCATTCATGACTGGCCCATAATCAGGACTGGTGCCGATATCCACCGCAATAATGATTTTAGGGTTAAATTGTTTGGCGATTTCAACAGGGACTGGGCTTGCTACGCCACCATCGACTAACGTTCTGCCGTACATGATCACTGGACTAAAAACCATGGGTACGGCGCTTGAGGCATGGATAGCTGGCACCAAAGGCCCACTGCGAATAGCGAAAGCTTCACCACGGTGAATATCGGTAGTCACAACAACGAGTGGGATTTTTAACTCAGGAAACGCTTGTGCATCCATATTCATTTGCAAAAAATAACGTAAGGCATTGCCTTCAACGGGCCCTCTTAACTGCCAGAACATTTTTAGGCCAGAAGACCAGTTCACATCGAGTAGATCCCATTTATTGAGGGCGATAATTTTTTGTCGCAAGAGAGCAGCATTGGGATCATCTGCATAAAGGGCCCCAATAACACTACCAGCACTAGAACCGACAATCAGATCGATGGGTATACGGTTTTTTTCAAGGACCTCAATCACCCCGGCATGCGCTAAAGCCCTAGCACCGCCACCGCTTAAGACTAATGCAACTCGAATATTTTGGAGGGCAGGAGCGGGTGGCATGCTATAGGGTATAGCGATAGGTTGTGGCATAGGTCCTGCACAACCACTTAAAAGGGCGATATTCAGGCATAAGAAAGCTGACAAAAACGTTGGAAATAAGCGCATACAATCTAACAACCACCTATAACTTCGTGCCATTGTACGACAGAAAAGTCACTTTTCGAAGGATATACCCGTATTGTTGATCTCTATCCTATTTCTACTCCCGTTGGTCTGTGATGAATTGATAGCAAACACTGAATGAGTTAAATTACTTAGACTCACGGGGAGGGATTATGCACCTTATTGCTATTTCAAGTTTAGCCATCTTATTACTGCAGGTTTTTTGTGTGGTTCACGCTTTCCATCGCGGTTATCCCCACGGCCTTATCATGATGATTTTGTTGGTGCCATTCGCTGGCGCACTAGCATATTTAGTGATTGAGTTTGGTCCTGAAATTTACCACTCACATCGTCGTATTTTCAAAAGTGCTGTCAAAGCAAATCCGCAACATGAATTACAAGCCAAGAGAATGGCTGCGAATGAAATACCCACCATTGAAAATTTGCACGCGCTGGCTCGGTGTTATCTTCAACTGAACGATTTTCAATCAGCCTTAGCGGTTTTAGACAGCTTATTAAAAAACCAATTTAGCCACGATCCAGATTTGTTGCTGGATAAAGCCAAAGCTTTGTTTGGCCTGCAAAAATTTAATGAAGCAAAGTTCATTCTGGAAACCTTGCTAAGTGAAAAGAAGAATCAATGCTCAATGTACCCACAAATCCACTTGTTATTTGCGCGCTCTTTGGCTGCCTTGGGAGAGTTTCAATTAGCCAATTTTGAATTTGAGCGTTTGCAAAATTATTATTCAGGCTTAGAAGCTTCCTATTACTACTTAAAACATCTTCGTCAACACAATCATCAAGATCGTGCACAAGAAGTGTTAACGGCTATGCGAAAGCGCCTCAACAGATTGCCAAAACATTTTCAAAGCACCGAGCAAGCATGGCTCAAACAAGCTCAAAAAGAATAGGAACCATTTAACCTGCCTGGCGGTCTTACCGATATTAAGTAGAGAGATCAGGCAGGGTGTGTGGATGTTCAATCAGAGTCGTTTCCACAAGATAGCAGTTGCGGCCATAGTTATTATGATGGCTATTTTATTGCTTGTATATCCGCTGGAAACCAATGCCAGAAGACCCCTGGTTCGAATTCATCATTCCGATAATGCCAGTAGTAGTAGTGGCAGTGTGAGAGAAAGCTATGAACAAAGCCGCCATGATCGCGCAAGACGGGATGCACAAAGAAACGTAGAGCGAGCAAGGGATTCTTATGAAAGTGCCCGAGGGAACACCCTGCGCATTCAAAGCGAAGGGCCAAATAGTCAATCACCGAACAGCCGCTATCGGGATTTAATGGATGCACAAGGGGATGAATATCGTGCGCAAAGTGATTTACGGGAACAACAAAATAGAGACTATTGGGAGCAAAGGCGATAGGCTATGATTAAAAAGCCTATCTAGTAAGGGAAGACTGTGACAGAACAAATCAACTACCACCGAAGATTTTTATTCACCACCCTTTTACAAGTCGCATTCATTGTGATTGAGCTGTATTACGGCTTCGTAGCAAACTCCATGGCCCTAGTTTCTGATGCTATTCACAATGCCAGTGATGTGTTGGGGCTTCTCATTTCATGGGGTGGCTTTGCTTTAGCACGTGTTCGAACCTCACAACGCTTTACCTTCGGCTTTAAAAATTCCACGATATTAGCTGCCTTTGTTAATGCTGTGTTTATCTTTGTTGCCGTGGGTGGCATTGGTTGGGAGGCGATCCAACGCTTGGGGCATCCCGAAAAACCGGATTCTTATACCGTGCTGTGGGTTGCCGGTGCGGGTGTGATAGTCAATGGCTTGAGCGCGGTGATGTTTATGTCGGGCAAGAAAGATATCAACATTAAAGGCGCTTTTTTGCATTTGGCGGGTGATGCGGCAGTTTCTTTTGGCGTGATTATCGCCAGTGTTTGTATATTATTGACCAGTTGGTATTGGCTTGATCCGGCTGCAAGTATCTTAATCACCATATTAATTATGCTAAGCTCGTGGGGGTTGTTTAAAGAATCGATAAAATTGTTACTGCATGCAGTCCCTGATGGGATCCATATCGATGAAGTGAAAGATTTCTTATTAACTCAAAGCCATGTGATTGGATTGCACGATTTACATATTTGGGCAATTAGCACGACTGAAACGGCTCTGTCAGTACATTTAGTGATGTCTGAAGAAGCCAAAGAACCGTCTTATTTGCATAGCTTGGCGACTGCGTTAGATAAGCGCTTTGGGATCAACCATGCGACGATTCAATTGGAGTTAGAGGGGAGTAGCACTTGCGAAACCAATTGCTGACATCTTTTGGGTTGCCAATGGTTTACCAAGAATGCCAGCCTATTTTTCCGCTCCATGGGCATCCTTGCCCTGAGTCGCATAACATCCCTGTGCAACAAGTCGCTACAAAATAAGCTGACATTCTTGACTAGGCCTACTTTATCAAAGTAGACGAGCGTTGTTGTTAATTTTCTAATAGAGTTTTAGGCGCATGTAGTGGATATAATCGAGCACATTAATGTCTTCAACTTTATGATAAAAAGCCATGGCACTTTCGTTGTCTTTAAGAATAATGCCATCAATGCGCGAGTATTTATGATCGATTGCAATATTTTTTACATGATCACCTAATAGGCTCGCAACACCGCGGCGCCTGAAGGCGGGCTTCACATAAATATCGTGCACATAAATACCAGGACTTGGAAATATCGTAAAATTCATATTTGAGACGGAATACAGCAAAATACCAATATTTGTTTCATTGACCTCGGCAACAACACATTCCGCGAAAGCTTCCTTGGAGAACAGAGCATAGAATAAACTATCTGGGGTTTGTGAATAGCGATCAGCGGTTCCTTGTTCTTGTACTAAATGTAAAAGACACTCATGAATAAAATCGACATCCTCTTGTTGTGCAGGACGGCATTTGATGGGGCTGTTGGGGTTATCCATTGTTTATGAGTATCCTGAAGCGATTAAACTTCATTATTATAGACGTTTTCCATGTGGCGTATATGGTTACAATGTAACTTGTTGACTTACTAAGAATGAAGGATGCGCTAATGACTATAATTGGGTATCCGCACTAAGGAAGCAAAACAATGAGATTATATTATTCCCCAGGCGCTTGTTCATTAGCTCCTCATATTGCACTCGCTGAATCACAAATTAAATATGACCTCGAAAAAGTGGATTTAAAAAGTAAAAAAACGGAAAAAGGCGCGGATTTTTTACAGATCAATCCCAAAGGTTATGTTCCTTGCTTAGCATTAGAAGATGGCGATACCCTGACAGAAGTAGCCGTGATTTTACAATGCATTGCCGATTTGTCTCCTGACAAAGCATTGCTGCCCGCTTTCCCCTCCCGCCAACGCTATCATGCCCTGGAATGGTTGAATTTCATCAGTTCAGAAATGCATAAAAAATTAGGCATGCTGTTTCATAGTGTGCCAGAAGATTATAAGAAGGTAGTTTTAGCGTCTTTCGCTAAGCGCTGTGATTTTTTATCCGAGGCTTTGAATACGGGGCCCTATTTAATGGGGGAGCAATTTGGCGTTATCGATGCTTATTGTTTTACGATACTAACCTGGACAAAACCTTTAAAATTTGATTTGACAGCATGGCCTAACGTGTTGGCCTATCTTAAGCGTGTTCGCACTCGGCCAAGCGTGATCGAGGCGCTCAAAGAAGAGGGGTTGACTCCTTGAGTGATAGCAAATGATAAAGGTCACTAATCTTACTAAGCGGTTTAATGGCTTTGTGGCCGTTGATAATATTTCTTTTTTTGTACCAGAAGGGAAGATATTCGCTTTTTTAGGACCCAATGGCGCAGGAAAAACCACTACCGTTAAAATGCTAACCACTTTACTGTCACCCACCAGTGGTACTTTAACTGTGAATGGTTTTGAATTGGGTACCGATCCCATGCAGGTGCGGCGATCTTTTGGTATTGTTTTTCAAGATTTGAGTTTAGATGAAGAATTGACGGCATATGAAAACATGGAATTTCACGGTGTCTTATACAATGTTCCTGCCAATGAGCGTAAAACCAGGATCAAAGAATTGTTGGAACTCGTCGAGCTTTTTGACAGAAGAAATGAATATGTTAAACAATATTCAGGCGGGATGAAAAGAAGATTAGAGATTGCTCGGGCCTTATTGCATCATCCTAAAATCATTTTCTTGGACGAACCTACCATAGGACTTGATCCCCAAACCCGCAATCATATTTGGGGCTATTTGCAACATTTAACACAGCAACAAAAAATAACGGTCTTCTTTACCACGCATTATATGGAAGAAGCCGAAAGAGTTGCAGATGAAATTGCTATTATTGATCAAGGTAAAATTGTAGCGCAAGGAACTGCGAGTGCTTTAAAAGAACTTACGCAGAAAACCTCTTTAGAAGAAGCTTTTATTGCCCTCACAGGGCACGTGATAAGAGAAGAAAGCGGAACAAGCATGGATAGTATGCGAATACGACGTCGTCTTTGGAAAAGATAATGAATGCAATTTATATATTATGGTTAAGACAACTTAAGCGATATTTTCGCTCTCGGGCCAGGATCATTGGTTCGATGGGACAACCTATTATGTTTTTGTTGGCCTTTGGTTTTGGTTTTAAGTCACTCTATCAGGTCAGCGAGGGTGGCAATTATATTCAATTTATGGCACCTGGTGTAATGGCTATGGGTATTTTATTCTTAGGAGCTTTTAACGGCATAGAAATGATTTGGGATCGCCAGTTTGGCTTTTTAAAGGAAACTTTTGTCGCGCCAGTCTCACGTTTGAAAATTATCTTTGGCCGAACGCTGGGTGGGGCAACTGTTGCATTATTTCAAGGTTTAATCGTATTGCTAATCTGTAGTTTAGTGGGTTTTAGAATACAAAGTTTTACACAACTTCCATTGGCGCTGTTATTTATGTTTTTAATTGCGCTATTTTGCTCATCGTTGGGGGCGGCGATTGCCTGTGTGGTTGAAGACTTGCAAGGGTTTCCAGTTATCATGAATTTTATTATTCTTCCGTTGTTTTTCTTTTCTAATGCACTGTTTCCAATTCATAGCTTGCCTAAAGCACTCTTAACGATTATTCATATTAATCCGCTCAGTTATGGTATTGATGGTTTGAGGGGGGCCTTAACCCAAAGCAGTCATTACAGTGTTGCTTTGGATTTAGGGGTTCTAAGCGTGGCGGCGATTTCGATGTTGGTCATAGCGAGCGTTTTGTTTTCACGCATTGAACTGTAGATTATAGAGGACGGCCTCTGCGTAGGTGCCGTCCCTAGACGGGGCCGGCACGCAGTTCGGCCGCTACAGCAACAAAGCTAGCACCCGATTCAAACGCTTTTTGTGCCTCAATAGGGGCTTGCAGATTGCCAGCTACAATCAACGGATAGTGGTTGCCCAGTTGCTCACGGAAATACGCAAGGATAGGCTTGTCGCTTAAGTGCAAATACTTTTTGGAAGCTAACAGTAAGTTGGGTAATGAGAGATCGATAAAATCAGCTCCGGCTTGCACCAATAGATCGGCAATTTGTAAACTATCGTCTATGTCTAAACCCAGCTGTGGGTGTTCCGGTGTTAAACGAAAACCTAGTAGAAACTCATGAGGTACCACCTGACGACAGGCTTTGAGAATACGGCAGGCTAAGTTGGCGCGATTTAACACTGAACCACCAAATTCATCTTGACGTGAGTTTAAAAGTGGGCTGAAAAATTGCGCAAGAAAATATTCATGCGATCCTAAGATTTCAGCACCATCAAAACCACCTTCGAAGGCAGCTCTGGTGGCACTGGCAAAATCATCAATGAGTTTATGGAGATCTCGTAACGTCATATTATTGACGCAATAATGAATATCACCTTGAAATAGCTGGATAATATTAAGACTTTCATAGCGGGCAAGTTTATTCACCCTGTTCGATAACTTCGCAACTGAATTTTCGTTAGCGGCATCGTGCCCATGATTGATAGTGCTAAAAATAATGCCGTAATCGCCCATTTCTGCTTCTTTTTGTTGTTCTGCCAAAGAAGACAAACAGATCCGATTTTTAGACATTTTGCCATTTTTAAAACGATAATGGCCAAAAAAGGAAAATACGTCGTTACGCATGATTTACCTGCGATGTGGAAGAATGTCATGGGATAAATTTAATTATAGAAGATTTAAAAAAATCACCCAACGGCTCTCATGGGTAGCAATTTGCCGAATTGAGGTTGTTCTTCTACAATGCCTGCCCCCTTTGAAAAGTGCCCCTATAATCTAAAAATAACTGGTTAAATGTATAGAAATTAGATGGGTTTTGAACTATTTTTTCGTTAAATCGTTATTTTGCTGGATGAATCCTCAGTGAATGCCTAATATTTTCTTCGAACTTAGCAGATGAAGTAATTGTCGATTTGTTACATTGTAAAACGACAGGAGTAAATCATGAAAATTGTATCGACAGTACTGTTAGGTGTTGCAACGACTTTTGCAGCGGCAGCTTATGCTGGTTGCGGAAGCCCTTGCGGTAATCCCTGTAAACCTGTGTGTCCAACCCGTTGTGCTCCGGTTAATGTTTGTAGCCCATGCTACAACTATTCGCCTATCACATATCGTTGTGCACCTTCTTGCAATCCTTGCTACAAACCTTGCTACAGACCATGCTGTGTTAAAAAATGCTGGTACGATAGCTGCTGCAAACGTCATTGCAGAAAGGTTTGCAACTAATACAAGCGTTGATTGCAAACCATAAGTTCACTATTGTGAGTGCTTTGAGTATGCACGATAGTGAACTTATCTTTTTATGGGGATTAAAATATGGTAACCGTTGCTGATGTCTTAGTAGATACCTTAGCGAGTGCCGGTGTTGAAAGAATTTATGGCATTGTGGGTGATTCTTTAAATGGCATCACCGACGCCATCAATACCAAGAAAAACTTGGAGTGGGTTCATGTCAGGCATGAAGAAGCCGCTGCATTTGCAGCAGGGGCACAAGCACAACTGACAGGAAAGCTTGCTGTGTGTGCAGGTAGCTGCGGGCCAGGTAATATGCATTTGATTAATGGTCTGTATGATAGTCACCGAAGTGGGGCACCAGTATTGGCGATTGCGGCACAAATTCCAACCGCTGAGATCGGTGGAGACTATTTTCAAGAAACTCACCCTAATATTTTTTTCAAAGAATGCAGCCATTTTTGTGAAGTTGTTAATTCCCCAGAGCAAATGCCAAGACTACTGCATATCGCAATGCAAACGGCCATTTCAAAAAAAGGTGTCGCTGTGTTAGTGCTTTCTGGCGATATGGCGCTCAAAGCAGCAGCCAAGACGCCTTCCATGCCGGTACTGTATCAAGCAGATCCCGTGATTAGACCCAATCAAGCAGAGCTGGAAAAAATGGCTTCCGTGCTGAATGCGGGTAAGAAGATCACCGTTTTTTGTGGCAGTGGATGTAAAAATGCGCATTCTGAATTAATGACTCTCTGCAAAACGCTGAAGGCTCCGATGTTACATGCATTACGGGGTAAAGAATGGGTCGAATATGATAATCCTTATGATGTGGGAATGACGGGCTTTGTAGGATTTTCCTCAGGATATTATGCCATGGAGGCTTGTGATACCTTGTTATTATTGGGCACCAGTTTTCCCTATCGACAATTTTATCCCACTCATGCACGAATTATCCAAGTGGATATCCGAGGTGAGCAATTAGGCAAGCGAACCCCGATTGAGTTGGGCGTTGTAGGTGATATTAAAGAAACGTTAACGGCGCTATTGCCATTATTGCAAACTAAAACAGATGGTTCACATTTGGAGCAAGCGCTGGGTCATTATCAAAAATCACGTCGAGAGTTAGATGATTTAGCGACGCCGACTAGCACGGATCAGATCCATCCTCAGTATGTGGCCAAAGTGATTGATGAAACCGCGCATGATGATGCCATTATTACCTGTGATGTTGGGACACCGACTGTATGGGCCGCTCGTTATTTAAAAATGAACGGTAAAAGGCGTCTGTTAGGCTCGTTTAATCATGGTTCCATGGCGAATGCGTTTTCACAAGCGCTAGGGGCTCAAGCAACCTATAAGCAGCGGCAAGTCATCGCTATGTGTGGTGACGGTGGTTTCTCAATGCTGATGGGCGATGTGTTAACACTCGCCCAGCAAAAGCTGCCAGTGAAAGTAGTGATTTTTAATAATGGTACCTTGGGATTTGTGGAACTTGAAATGCAAGCAACCGGCATGATCCCTTTTGGAACCGATTTACAAAATCCAAACTTTGCTAACATGGCAAAAGCATTAGGCATTGCCGGCGTGAGAATTGAAAGAGCGAGTGATCTGCAAGATGGTTTAGTGAGCGCTTTTGCCGAAAAGGGTCCGGCGATTGTCGATGTGGTGGTCAATCGTAACGAGTTGGTCATGCCACCAACTATTACTGCGGAGCAAATGAAAGGATTCAGTTTGTTTATGATTAAAGCGATATTGGGTGGTAAGGGGACGGAGGTTTTGGACCTCGCGAAAAGCAATTTGTGGAGGTAGGTTTTTGCAGGGGACTGCATCGAAAGCCGTCCCTAATTGGCCGACACAGAGGTCGGCCCCTACAGTTTTTTTATTTGCCTTTCTCTTTCTGCTTAGCTGCTTTAGCCGCACGCTTCTCTTTAATGTTTTTATGAACGGGGGCTTTTTTAGCTTGCTTCTTCTGACCTTCTTGTGACTTAGCCATGGTATTTCTCCTTATAATGAACCTAAAGCCGGGCTTATATTAACGATAAATAGTAAACATATCCAGTCAGGCTAAGCAACCACTTTTAGGGGTTTTTCAACTATGTTTTATGAATGAAAGCCAAAAGCCCAAGTCAAACCGCGGTATGGATTGCAAAGGGATTGTTGTATCTCAACCAAACCCATCATCCCCTTGCCCAGTTTATGGATAGCAAGAGCATTGAGCTTTGGGAAAACGCGATAAGCATCCTAGAACCTCGCTGGTTAACTTTATTACAAAAGCCGTGGTATCGCTGTTGGTTTGGCTTCCTAGAACGCATCAGCATTCCTGGCATGTTTGCTCATTATGCGATGCGCAAAAAAATCATCGATGGGTGGATGCTAAGGGCCTTGCAAGAGAAAATTGAACAGGTGATAGTCTTGGCAGCTGGCTTTGACACACTGACACAGCGTTACTACCAACAATATCCCGAGGTCGAGTTTATTGAAATCGATCATCCTGCGACACAAGCCATCAAACAAAAAGCATTCATGATGGGCAACCCTCAAGCTTCAAATGTGGTTTTTGTTGCAGCCAATCTTGAGAATGATTCTATCAGAGATATTTTTGAACAACATTGCCTGTCATTTAAAAAGACCCTTCTTATAGCTGAAGGGATCACGATGTATCTCACAGAAGATAATCTCAAACGGTTTTTTAGAGAGCTCCATTTTTTCAAGCCGGATTTTTCAACCATCTTTACTTTCATGCAGAAGCAGGCCAGTGGCAGCATCCAGTTTAGTAATGCTTCATTTATCGTCGATTTTTGGTTAACGTTGCAAAATGAAACATTTAAGTGGGGAATAGAACCTGAATATTTGGCAAAGGAATTCTTAGAACCCTTACAGTTCAAGCAAGTCGAATTAGTCGATCCCTCTTTACATACCCCCCCTCCCAAGACTCAGGGAGAGTGGCTCTGCTTAGCTGAGGCGCTCTATGATTAGCCTGGTACTCACCAACCTCATTTTAGGGATAGAGAGTTTACTCTTGGCATGGCTTATCAAGAATCAACAAACACATAGCCCTGTTCGCATAGACTTTATCTTAGTTCTGTTAGGAATAGGTTTATCATCGATTCTAACAGCCCTATGGCATGCACAAGGTGGTGACCTATTATGGCTAGTTATTTTGGCTATCATTGGTATTGTCGCTGGTAGTTTAGGAAGTGCTGGCATAGGCATATTGTGGCCTAGTTATCACCGCACTGCTGCAATCACTTTTACGATAATAACGTTACTTTATATTGCATTAATCAACATCACTCCAAAATATGGCATAGCGATAAGCTACTACTTATTGGGGGCCCTAGTGTTACTATATGCTTTAATTGTGGCTTATCAGCACACTAAGCATCCACAGATGCGTTATGGGATCACGGCAATGATGCTGTTGCTATTTGCGGCACTCTTTCAACAATCCATGGTTTCAGTTGAAAGTGTACCAGGTAATCTATTATATAACCTTATCATGATCCCTTGTATTTATCTTTGCTATTTAGCTATTGGGGCGGTGTTAGGTAAGCATGCTGTTCATGGTTTTAAAGAAGTTTATGTGAACGATAAACATTCACGAATGAATGAAACGATAGTGCATAGAATTTGTACACCAAAGGATATCATCAATTTAAGCAAAATGGTCAAGCAAGCTAAAACGGATAATCAGATCGTGAGTATTTGCGGTGCACGCCATGCCATGGGAGGGCAACAGTTCGCAGAAAATAGTCTGTTATTGGATATGACACAAGCTACCAAAATAAAGGAATTCAATAAAGACCAGGGTAGAATAACGGTGGGAGCCGGCGTCACCTGGCCACAATTGATCCAATACTTACAACGAGAGCAAAAAAATTCAGATCCTTTTTATACTATCGCTCAGAAGCAAACTGGCGCAGATGATCTGACCATCGGTGGGGCATTGAGTGCCAATATCCATGGGCGAGGATTGCTTATGAAACCTTTTGTGCAAGATATTGTATCCTTTGAACTTATCAATGCTAAGGGTGAGCCATTGCATGTATCACGTAGCGAGAATCCGGAATTGTTTTCTCTGGCTGTAGGTGGCTATGGGTTATTTGGTGCTATTGGCCAAGTAGAATTACAATTGGTTAAACGTCAGGCTTTAAAAAGAAAAGTAGCCGTCATCTCTGTAGTAGATTTACCAGCACTGTTTCAAGAGCGTATTGATAATGGTTTTTTATATGGTGATTTTCAGTTTATGACGGACGAAAAATCGAAAGATTTTTTACAGACTGGTGTTTTCTCTTGCTATCAACCAACCAATGAGATCCCTGTAGTAGAAAATAGATTCTTGAGTAAGGATGACTGGAACAAACTATTGCTGTTAGCACATATTAATAAAGCAGAAGCCTTTAAACGATATTGTGAGTATTACTTAAATACGGATGGACAATGTTATTGGTCTGATACTCATCAGTTAGGTTTTTATAATGAAAAATACATCGAATATTTTCGTTCTTTGTTTCCTGATTGGCGACAAGGCAGCTTGATGATCACCGAAGTCTATGTGCCACTCAAAGATATAGCCCTTTTCATGCAGCAAGTGGCAAATGATCAAATGCTAAAAGCTATTAATATTATCTATGGAACGGTGCGTCTAATTAAGAAAGATGATGAGACTTATCTGCCTTGGGCAAAACAGGATTATGCGTGCATTATTTTTAACTTGAATGTTCCGCATACGAGCATTGGTTTTCAATATGCAGCTGAGTATTTTTCAACGTTGATTGATCATGCATTGGCCTTTAATGGCAGCTTTTTTTTAACGTACCATCGTTATGCCAGAAAAGATCAAATAGTAAAAGCTTATCCTCAATTTAAATCGTTTTTAGAACTCAAATTACACTATGATCCGGATGAAAGGTTCCAGAGTAATTGGTACCAGTTTTACAAAAGAATGTTTATGAATGGATAATAGTTGCAGGTGCAATATGGGTAATTTTACGATAGGAATCGATAATAAAGAAGCGCCGATTCATTTCAATTTGGAGATGGCTAATCGTCATGGCCTGGTTGCCGGCGCAACCGGAACCGGTAAAACGGTTACCTTGCAAGTGCTGGCTGAAGCTTTTTCAAGAGAAGGGGTTGCGGTTTTCACTGCCGATGTCAAAGGCGATTTGGCCGGTATTGCTTACCCTGCCAACTTGAATGATAAATTGTCTAAACGTATTTCTTTACTTAAGATACAAAACTATACCCCAGAGGGTAACCCTGTGGTGTTTTGGGATATTTATGGCAAAAAAGGGCACCCACTTCGTACCACCATTAGCGAAATGGGCCCTTTGTTGTTGGGGCGTTTGTTGGACCTGAATGACACGCAACAAGGCGTGCTCTCTGCTGCTTTTAGTTTGGCCGACGACGAAGGGCTGTTATTGCTTGATTTAAAAGATCTTCGAAGTTTATTAGATTGGATGGGACAACATAGTGCTGAATATAAATCAAAATACGGCAATATGAGTTCGGCGACCATCGGTGCAATTCAACGTGGTTTATTAAGCTTGAACGAAGCTGGAGCCGATCAATTTTTTGGAGAACCCGCCTTAAATGTTCAAGATTTATTTGGTAAAGATTCAAAAGGTCATGGCAATATAAATATACTCGATGCCACTAAACTGGTTAATGATGGCAGGCTATATAGCACCTTTTTGTTATGGTTGCTTTCAGAGTTATTTGAAACCTTACCCGAAGTGGGAGATCAAGAGAAACCCAAATTGGTATTCTTTTTTGATGAAGCTCATTTATTATTTAATTCAGCGCCTAAACCGCTTATCGAGAAAATTGAGCAGCTAGTGCGGTTAATTCGTTCAAAAGGTGTTGGCGTTTATTTTGTGACCCAAACTCCTTTAGATGTCCCTGAAAGTGTGCTCGGCCAATTAGGCAATCGTGTGCAGCATGCTTTGCGTGCCTTTACGCCTAAAGATCAAAAAGCGGTTAAGGTGACTGCAGAAACCTTTAGGCAAAACCCTGAGCTACAAACACAAAAAATCCTTACAGAATTAGCCGTGGGCGAAGCATTAGTTTCTTTGTTAGAAACTTCAGGAACACCCGCTATCGTGCAACAAGTTCGAATTTACCCGCCAACTTCCCGCATCGGACCCATTACGCCTGATGAATATCAAGTCATGATTAGTCGTTCCCCCTATGCAGGTACTTATGAAAAAGCGATTGATAGAGAATCAGCTTATGAACGAATTCAGCAAAAAATCAGTCCCTCCCAAGCTCAAAAGCAGCCAGAATATGAAGAGCCACAAGAGAGCCAGCCCAAAAGAGCACCAGGCCGCCCCAAAGATTCAGCGCTCGATGCCATGCTGAAATCGACGGCACGCAGTGTCGGTAGCAGCCTCGGTCGGCAAATTGTCCGCGGCATTTTGGGGTCAATTTTTACGAAAAGGCGATAACATATTGATTTCTCTCTATGCGATTTAACTAAAAAAGATTAAAATAAAAGTCGCAAAAATAGGTAGACAACTAAATAATATAAGAGAGAGCTCCATGTTACACGCTTTTGATAAAGCGCGTGGCGCGTCAAATGCCAGCAATGCATTGATTTTGCCTGAAGATGATGATGATGCCATTACCTTCGCCTTGTCGAAAAACTCCTTACCCTTGCTCTTGGAAGTGAAAGCAAGAAATGCGAGCGCACTCGATCATTTTGTAAAAGGCAAAACAGCGTTAATGAATGCCGTTCTTAAGGATGACGCTCGTGCTATTAAGCTTTTAAGCGAAGCAGGAGCGGATATTAATTTAAGAACACGTAGTGGTGATAGTGCTTTATTGATTGCGGCGCAAGAAAATAAATCAGTTGCCCTTAAACAGCTATTAGCTTGCCAGGGTGTCGAAGTTGCATTGACCAATAAACAAAGTAAAACCGCTTTACAAATTGCTTTTGAAAAAAAGAATGTAGAAATTTTCGTTCTGATTGCCTGCGCTTCTAATACAAATGATGTTACGGTCAAAAAATGCATCAATCAATATTTATTGTGGGCTATTAAGAACAAAAATGTTCAAGTCATTGCTAACTTGATAAAGATCCCCAATATTAACGTTAATACCAAGGTGAGTGGGCAAAGCCTGCTTAGCTGGGCTATCAAAGTAAAAGCTCGCAGTATTCTTGACTTGATTTTCCCACTCAGTAAACATTTACTTGATTATCCACTAAAAGATTTCATCAAAGATTTTAAGCACTTTGATACCGTTGCTAAATATGAAGCATTCTATCGCTCAAATGACCCGCTCATTTATGTAGAGTCCTTTTCTCTTTGTGATCCTGTGACGCTGGAAGCGCTTAAAATGCTGATCCTTTCCGAGAAGGCCGCGAAGCAAGATAAGATCAAAGAGCGAAATGACACTAAATCTGAAAGTGCTATGGATGACAAAAAAGTATCGGGTGCTAATTTGCATTTCGAGAAAAAAGTTAAACCCCATTTTAAAGCACAATATGAAGCCACAGGTTTAGAGAAGATTGAACAACGTATTCGTGAAGAAATTGTGAAGGCTATTTTAGAAGAGGCTACACTATTTAAAGATGAGGCTATCGTTGAATTTATTACAAAGTCTAAAGCAGATCTAGTGAATGGCCTTCCAACAGCAATGCAAGACTCTGTTAACATTTTTAATAAATCTAGTGCCTCGCATGCTGCCTGGCGCTGTTATAATCCATTCGCTAAAGTAACGGGGGATTGGCCTAATTTACACACCAGACCAGAAAAGGATCACTCTGTGTTTTCAACACAGGCTTCTGCATTTGTTAATGGCACCTTAAAATGTCATCAAGCGTCCGATATTGTTCGTGAACGAACAGCGTATTACTTTTTAGCCGTAATCGATCCTGATGATGGCAATGAACAAGCACGTAAAGAACGGCTCGGTAATTTTATTGGGCTTCTAGCCGAAATTCGTAACGCCCATAATGCCGACGACCCTTCTTGCTTTCCGGGTCAATTAACCCGAATTGCATCAATGGGTAATTATCACACACTGGCTCAGCAACCTTCTTGCTTGAAAGAAGTGCTAGCCACTTATTTTAGATCAAAAGTTTTCCAACAATTTAAAGAGAAAGTTGCTGAGCAAGACGACAATCAGCGCCAGCAATTACTCCAAGCGCTAACACAGTTGACATATCAAAATGCCAGAGAGCACATCACTGATCCAAGACGATTTTCTAGCGAATTATTGGCACTTCGCCAATCTTTTATCAGTTCACTGGGCAATGAGGTTAGTATTGCGGCACAGGTGAAACAAGAAACATCTTATCCATTAGATGATGATGATATTGTTTATATTCAGCAACACTTAGTGGATATAACGAAAGGAGATATTGCGCTCTCATTAAGCGAGTACACGCGACGTCTATCTGATCGTCCTGCCACGGTTAAAGATATTGAAGCATTAGCGCTTTTTGGTGATGATTTGCCAAAACATCAAGAATTATTTAAATCTTTGATGCTGGAATTATATAACCAAGCGCCAACTTTTCGTAAGAGTATTCATCAGTTACACAATGTTGCTGAATATTTTGCGAATACCGTCTGTCAACTTTTCGAACATCCAGAAAACATATCACAATATCTCGTTGATTTAGTTGAAGTCTTAGAACTTGAACCATCATCAAAGCAACAGATCAAAGAGAAATTTTTATGCAAAATGAATTCCTGTGGCTTTAAGTTAGAAGCAGAGGTGGTTAAGAATCCTTTTGCCGATAAATTAAAAGCCCTAATCGAACAGCTAAAACATACAAGACATCCGTTGATGGTCGCAAGGTTTGAACAAATGATCCCTCAGTTGCAACAAAAAGCTGAGCTGTTTGCCCACTTTATTCCGTATCTTGGTGAGGCTCTAGCACAACAGCTCGATGGTTCAAACAAGCTAGCAGAGTTAGTAGAAATGTTGGTTGAGCATTGTGTTGTGAATGGTCAATTTAATCAGCAGGATTTTATTCGCGATTTGCCGCAAAGTATAAACCAATCTGGGGTAAAGCCCATGCTTGATAGTATGCTTGTGCAGTTACCAAATGAATTCATACATAAAGCAACTTTGGGCATCACTTGTAAATAAGGTTAATATATGTCTCACTCAGGCCCTTTAGGCGAATTAACTCAACTCTATCATGCCAGGGAATATCAAAAAGCGGCTGAGGTCATTAAAGGGATTCAAGATAGGGCACATGCAGAAGCTGTTTTTCAGCTTATCACTAAGATAGTGAATGTTGATAGTTGGTTAGCGTTTTTAAAAAATCCGCATTTAAAACCTTTTATATATCATCATGAATTAACACTGATGCTGAATAAAGTCATGGTCATAAGTGTTGCCCTTAAAAGCTTCATGAAAAAGAAGCTTAGCAATGATTCTTGTGAAGTGAAGCGCAAGCAAGCAAATATGTGTACACTGTTAGTAGCCATTGTTGAAAATGACGATTGGTGTAAAGTGATGAGTTATAGTTATTTTATCGCTTTTGTCCCGCATAACCCCTTATTTGCAAGCTACATAGCGAATAGTTCACAATTTTTACGGCACTTGGATTTTTATCATATTAATTTATTGTTAACAAAGCTCCCTAGAAAAACATCCGAAATTCTCACTACATTAGATACGCTCATACTACAAGATGAAGAAGTGTCAGAATGGGTAATAGCGATATTAAAGTGGCTAATTATCAATAACGCCAATGTCCAGAGGGAAATTTTCCAAGAAAGCTTCACTGACTGTGTAGAACAGCTTGGTCTTGAATTCGAAGAGGATGTAGCATTTGCTATTGAGGTATTACAAACGCCTTTTCTTTGTGAACGCTGGCTTGGAATTAAAGACCAGCCTTTTATGCACGAAAAATTTACCTTTAAAGATTATAAACGCCTTATGGAGCATTATTTACCTATCAATCCAGCGCTTGGCTTACAGTATGCTGAATTATTTCATGTGGCAGCAAAGGGTGAATTACATGAGATGGTCGCTTTACAGAAAAATTTTGCGCAGATGGAGTTAACAGAGGACTTCCCTTTAATAATCAGTGAAGTATTTGAAAAAGCTGTCGATCAGGCACAAAATTTAGCAGATTTGGCGGATCCGATGAGCATTGAGCGAACGAAGCCCCCCTATTAGCGGTTTTTTGATCTGCCTTTTTCTTTTTTGCTAGTCTCATTGGGCGGGGTGTCATCCTTATTCACTGCGGCAGATTTTTTATGCTTTCTTTCTTTTTTCTCTTCACTTTTAAAAACCTCTTTCATGGCGGCGACATTAAATGTCATAGTGCGCCGTAAATGGCTTTTAGAGGCTTTGCCTTGCTCGACTTGAACTCTTTTTCGCGGTGGAGAATCACTGTCAGAGTGGGGTTCATTATTGGCGTCAACCTGAGTTTGCGCAACAGGTGCAATTCTTTGGCGAAAGCTTGCTGCATAAATAGGATTCTGAATGAGTTGCTCACCGACGGTATTCGCAACGTCACTCAGGGTTAGCATTTCAATGGGATTTTTAATGAGTGGGAAATTATTAAAAAATACTGGTCCGATTGAAGCAATTGCTAAATTGCGCGGAGTCATTTTATTGTTACTTTGATAGTTTGATGCAATCTGTGCCAGATGCACGTAAGTATGTAGAATCTCAGCAACGGCCTGTGATTTTGCGCTTTTATCTGCAGCTAGATTAGTGATCACTTGATTAAAAGCATCAATTCCTTGTTGGGGATCACTGCTGGCAGCTTGCATGCCTTCACGTAGCAGTTCTATGTTGGGATCTTCTGCATTCAGTAACATCAACTCTTTGATAACGAGTTTTAACGCGCCCACCAAGTTGTGTATGGATATGTTGTCTTTACTCATATCTTTGTTTTTTAAGAGTTTCTTTATGATATTAGGCAATTGTTTTGCTTCACCAGAAAGCCTGAACACGCCTTCGGTATTCATCAGTTCGTGATTTTGATCAATCATTTCGCCGATTGCCCGAAAAACGGCAGCAGCTTCTTCGACGGAATACTGTGGCCCTTTTTTCATGGCTTGCTCCGTTTTATCTGCATATCTTTAAATTGTATAGCCAGTTATTTTTCAAAAATAGTTTGATTTGCGGTAGGTCTCATCATGAAACGACCAAAGGGGCGACATAGTGTCAAAGAGTTGGTTTAGGTGGTATTCTATTGCACTTACATTAGTTTCTACCGTTATCTCGAAAGGATGTTGCTATGAGCCAAATACAGATTGGTGTGATTGTTGGGAGTTTGCGTAAAGATTCATTCAACCGAAAGCTAGCTAACGCAATTGTGAAACTGGCTCCGCCAGAATTATCATTCAACTTTATTGAGATCGGTGATTTACCGCTTTATAACCAGGACCAAGATGCTAATCCCCCTGAGGCTGCTAAGCGTTTAAAATCAGAAATTCAAGGATCTCAAGGGTTACTTTTTTGTACACCCGAATATAACCGCTCAATTCCCGGTGTACTCAAAAATGCTTTAGATCATGCTTCACGTCCTTATGGCCAAAGCGCTTGGGCTGGAAAACCTGCAGGCGTTGTTGGGATCTCAGTGGGATCGACAGGCACTGCTTTAGCGCAGCAACATTTGCGTAACATTTTATCTTATTTAGATATGCCAACGCTGACGCAACCCGAGGTCTTCATCCAAATGAAAGAGGGCTTATTTGATGAAGCGGGTAATATTGGTGAAGGCAGCAAAAAATTCTTGCAGGGATGGATGGATAAGTATGTTGATTGGGTGAAGAAACATCTCTAAATCCTATGAAGTCCCTGTGTAAATCTTGAGTGCATAAATTCCCAGAAGAAATTTGACCTATCATCAACTATGTTTTGAGTTAACACAGAGTTGATGATAGGGAATGATAATGCTCGAATTTAGTTCTGCGCGCTATACCCCCCAACAAGTCCTAACCGTCTTTCGTGCCATTACTGACCATTTAAAGCGGCTTCCCTTTGCCTTTGCAGCACAAGGGGTCTTTAGGGTCTCAGGCGATCCAAGTCATGTCCAGCAAATTATGGCCAATATTTTAATGGATAATCAGTTTGTAGATCACCGTTTTAGTATTCATGATTACATTGGTGCTTTAAAATATGCCATTAAATACAGCAATTTGTTGGCACCGAATATTCCCGCGCTCACTAAATTCAAATCGAAAGTGAGAACAAAGAATGATAGAAAGATTAAAACGGCTATCCCCACCTTGATTCAAGATTTAGTCAATGCCAATGATGAAGTGCAGGGTATTGCCGCTGAGATCTTGTATTTATATGGGCATCTTTTATCTCATGCTTACATTTTACAGGTAAAAAATAAAATGAATGCTGAAAATCTCGGCATTATTGCTGGGCCTTTGTTTGCTAATTTAATCGCAGACGACAATCCTCAAAATACGATGGCGGACACACTAAAGTTAAATGATGTATGTGCCTATTTGATTCACAATGGCTTGTTCCAAGCCAGTGCTCCTGATGGCATTCTATCGCTATTGTCGCGAACATTAGCGCTTTTTGAAGAAGAAGATCTGCAAGCCTTTTTACAAAAGCGACCGGTCTTTTTAGGTACCTCTTTTCAAGAGATGCCAGCCAATCCGCTCATGCAAAACCCCTATAATTCATCTCTTGCACAACAAGATGATGAATGGGAACCGGTTCGAAATAAATATAAGTGAGGTAATGATGCTCGCATTCAATCAAGAAGCTTATCAGCAAACATTACGAAAGTGGGGCATTGAAAAGCCGCTATATGCTTATAAAGAGTTGTTGACCAGTGAAATTGCTTATGTTAATCAATTTTTATATTACTTGGACGATATCAATATAAAAAATCTGTTAGCGGTATATAACAGTCGATATTTTCGTTTAAAGAAAGGAGAGATCTCACAAGATCAATTGCAGACAATTTTTGATGCCTTGAAAGATCTACGAGATAAGCAAAAAGATCTTATTGGAATATTATATCGCTCCGATCCAGAGCAATGGTTGCATGCGCTTTATCAATTGAGTGACTATTATCACCGTTACATTGAGCTGAGTGTTGAAATGGTTGTCCCCGCCAAAGTTGAACTTAAATTTAAAGAAATTCAAGCAGAGAAAATGAAAGCGAATTATCAACAAATGGGTTCACTGGGGGCTGTTTTAATTGCACCCGTGCAACGATTGCCCAGATATGGTTTATTAGGTAAAGAACTATTAAAAGCAATTGAACAATCCAGTGCGAACGCTTTGTATTTGAAACAAAGACTGACTGACTTTGTCAATTGTGTGAAAGCGATTAATGCCGAAATCAATGAAAAGATGGCGTCATCTTCGGATCAAGAAGTGCTAGAAGAGGACGAGGAGCCTTCATCGCCCTATTTTGAACCCTCTGGCAGACTGCACCCTGTTTCTACCGATTACCAGCTGAATCGGCACCTGGCCCCGGTGAAGCGCTTACGCAAGCATCCTTAAATTGACAAAGGAACAGCCTTTGAGTAGATTCACCTAATTAAAGCTACCATTTAAGGTTTATTCTAATGAGCACAAAGCCAAAGTTAACCCTCTATATCGGGCAGGGGTGTCGTTTCTGCCAGCGAGTCACGGACTATTTAGCAGAACATCCTATGGAGATTGAGGTTAAGGATACTTGGTCAGATGAGGCAATTAACCAGGAAATGGTGAGTCTCACAGGCAGCACCCAGGTGCCCTGCTTAAGGATGGACGATACCTTTATGCATGAATCAATGGATATCATTGATAAACTGGCGGCTCTACAAAAAAGCTAAAAAACTGTGTATAAGCACTTATTTTGAACCTCTTCTATAGATTTGTGGTCACACGAGTACTGAGACTGCAACTTTGGTATAAACATGTTAGGTAATAACGAACAATTACTCCAGCGACTCATCGATTGCCTCGATCCAGGTGAGCAAACAGCTGAGAATGCAGCGAGATTAGAGGGGCAGGCAGCGGCAATCATACAGACACATCCTAAATTGCTAGCCATGCACAGCAAAGAGGATGAGAACGTTACACCCTTAATCGCGTCGGTGATGAGCTCTAAGTATTGTTGCACTCCTGATTTATTTGCTAAGTTATTGAATAAGCCCACCCAAGTCGATGCCGTTAAAGATTATAACATCAGCGCTATCCACTTTATCGCTCGTTATAATCGCTTTGAACATTTACAATTGTTATTAAAGCTAAAGCCGGATGTGGATGCGCAGAACGACGATGGTGATACCCCATTGATATTTGCAGCTCTCACAGGTGCCACGCAAACATTAACCCTGTTGGCTGTTTTGGGCAAGGCGAAGGTGAATCTTGTCAATCATAAAAAGCAAAGTCCGTTACATATTGCTTGTTCCTTTGGACAAAGACAAGGTGGCAAAGATCAACGCCCAACCCCTATCACAGAAAAAGAAACCAGGAACTACTTAGAGTGCATTGAGACTTTATTGATATCGGGTGCGAATGTGAATGCACGAGATGAAAATGATGCCACCCCAGTGCATTATTTAGTTTCAGCTGATATTCCGGATGAAATTAAGTTGCAAGCCTTAACAAGTCTTTTGGAATATGGTGCCGATTTAACCTTGCGGGCAAACAACAATTTTTCGGCTGCAGATATGGTTAAGGCTTATCAGTATGATCATTTTAGCGATCAACTCAAAAAACATATCGTCCCTTCCTTAAAAGTGCTCAGCGCCAAGAAATTATTGGATGTAGAGGAGCATAACAACGAACCCGTATCTTTATTCGAAGACCTGGCTAATCTGTTGAGCAAGATTAGATTAGGCAGGGGCAAAAAAGACTAACTCTGTATTATTTTTTGCCAGGTTTTTGAGTGGGTGCGCTTTCTGTACTTTGCTTGGATTGCTTATCTATTTCTTGCCAAAACCCTCTGGCTCTGTTGATATTCACATTGCGTTGAGTTATTAACGGATCGACCGTTTTTTCTTTAGGTGCTGAGGCTTTTGGCATATCGGCTTGCGCTGTGCGTTGAACCACAGCACGGCGACGCTCTCCCATTCCATTATTACCGACTTCTATACTGCTGGGAAGCGGTGCGGACTTTAACATTGAGCTTAACGTGCCGGCAGGATGTGTTGGGCCATTGGATGTCGGTTTGGCGGAGCCGAATAAATCAGCAATGGTTTTGGCTGCCGCTGTTTCCACTTTCGCATGCTCGGCTTTTTTCTCGGCTTCAACGGCTTTTTTCTCAGCTTCGACAGCCTTTTTCTCCAATCCAACCGCTTTTTGTTCAGCTGCAGCTGCTCTTTGATTGGCAGCGGCTGCTTTTTCAATGGCTTTTTGTGCAGCCTGATCTTCTTGATTCAATGATCGGGGTGCCACTTGATGTTGGTGCCGGGTGGCTTTGATAAGCTCGCCCAGTTCTTCGGCGTAACCTTCAGGTTTATTTTTTAATTCGCTGTGCCTGATCCTAAATTGAATACCGTGCTGATTGGTTTCTCGGGTAGTAAAACGGATCCCAGCTTTGTCCAGCGCTTCTTTAATTGCGGCGATACTGGTTTGGTCGCGCTTATTAAAAGCGCAATGGATACCATCTTGCGTATCATGCACATAAGGTGCATGACGAAATGCCGTTTTCAAGGCTTTTTGCAGCATTTGTCGCTCAGGTGTATGCACGTGTGGTTTTTCTGGAAGAGGCGGCGGTGCAGATGGTGGTGCTACAGGTGGTACCACAGGCGGCGCGATGCGTTGTTCTCGAAGTTCGCGCATTTTTGCACCCAGTGTTTGGCCATCTTTACCACTGAGCTTCTCACTGTCTATTCTAATATAGGATCCACGCTTTTTATCTTGTTTAACTTCAAAAGCTATTCCAGCTTCAGTAAGTGCATTTTTGATATCGGAAGCATCGTTTGGGTTTTGAGGATGAATGCCACAGTATTTGCTTCTTCTTTCAACATAGTCACTATCGCTAAGTCCTCTTATTTTTTGTATCCGTAGCGTTTCGCTAACTGCAGGTTTATGTTCAAAACCTGCTACATTAAAGGCTTGTAGTAGGACTTGTTTTTCGGCTGAATTATCTTTTAACCTGATTCGGCGTTCTTTGTTATTATTATCACGAAATTGGTCTGGGACAGACTCTCTTGGCGGAAGGGGAGGTGGAGAAGGCTCTGCATGTGCCTCTGGATTAATTTCACCGGCTTCCACTAATGCTTGATAGACTTCGTCAATATAGTTTTCTTTGGCTTCGTCTTCTTGATTGGTACGAAGTGCAACAACATCATCTGGATCACCGGCTTGGGGATCAGCGCGCCCTTTACCTTTGTCGTTTGGTCCTAAATCATCCCCAATCGGTTCTTTCCTAGGTCTGCGCACGCGCAGGGGAATTTCATTTTCTTCTTCTTTATCTTTATTATTAGCTAGTCTTTCAATCGGTTCCATTAGAGCGACACCGTCGAGCGTGTTGGCACGTTTTCGGGTGGGCCCTGGATCCACATTAAGCTGTGGTGCGGCATTAGCTAACGCTCTATTCGCATTGTTAATTTCGGCTTGGACAGCGCCCATGATTTTACCGTATTTGGCTAGTTGCTCTGCATCAGGATCTAGTGTGTTAATAGCTTCTTGTAAGGCATTTTTCGCTTTGATTAATTGATTAATGCCTATTTGGACAAACTCGCCAGCATCTTTATAATTAGGACTCGTAGGATCAGAGTTGCTAAAAGCTTGAACAACATCCGCTAATGCTTTAATTTTTGGTTGTATCGCCGCTTCTCTCGCTGCTAGTTGATTGTTAAGCGATTCTGCAAAGTAATCCTTTTGTGATTGTTCAGTGATACCCGCAAACGGTTTCGGTGCTGGCTGACCTTCCATAGGTCTTGGGTTTGTATTTAAGGAAGCTTTATAAGCTTCATTGTCGGTTAAGTGGATTTGACGTAGACGTCTTCCGATATCTGAATGAAACGCTGGATTATTTTGCAATGCCGCTCTAGCTAATTCTTGTTTACTTTGAAAATTAGTAATGGCGGTGCCTAAAATAGCTTCTCGCTCTAAGTTTTGGTGTTCCACTCCATTTGCAGCAGTTATGGTTTCTGGGTTACCATCTTCAGCAAATGTCAAGTCTTTGGTAAACGTCGCTGCCACTGGAATGATTGCTGATTTTTCAGCTGTTCGTAAGTTTTTAAAATTATTATCGGTAGAGAATATTTCTCGATTTTCTAAAAATTGTTGATATTCCGCTCCGCCCGCTTTTTGTGCATTTCTTGCGAGTACTTTTAACCGACTTAGCGGTGTCGATTCAAAAGCAGAATGAATTGCCATGGCCGTATTAAGATCCTTATTTGCTACACATTCATTGAATACTTTAATATAGAAGTTATAAACATTTTGCTGGTGTTCAGGGTTGTTGGCGCGGACAATGTCAGAACATACCATTTCCTTTATACGGTTAAAATCACTGATTAAAGCATTTAAGTTTTCACTCTTATGTTCTGATTTTTCTTTTGACCATACTTGATTATATAATTCTGTTGGGTTAATTTTAACCATTTGCGCCATGGCGTGAATGGTTAAATCATGTGCCATTTTTTTTGCTTGTTCAGAAAAGCCCTTATCAGAAAATTTAACTGCCCTTTTTGTAAGTTGCTGCGTGATATAATCTTCAGCGTTGGTTAAATGCTTTGCATTTTCTTCGCTTAGTATTCTGTCTGGTTTTAAATTAACTGCTTTTACAGATTTCCCTGCACTGCGTGCAGCGATAGCAAGCGCTTGTTTTGCTTCTTGCACTTCTCGACGATCTTCTGTCTTAGCAGTAGTGAGAGCAACAAATTTACTTATTAAAGAATCGGGGGGGATTGTATTAGCTGCTGGGAGAGGGTTTGATGTTAAATAATCGTTCAACGCTTTGAATCGCTGTTGGTTTGGATCAGCTTTAATGGACTCTTTAATAAATAATGCGGCATTATGCAAAATATTAGCAGCATCATTGGGGTTTTTAGCAATCATATCAGCAATGCTGTCCATAACTTGCATTGGAGTAAATTTGCTATAAATTTTTGCTGCAAAACTAGAATAATTTTCAGCGCTCATTTCGTCTGGTTTGTTTTGAGCCCAACCAGAAAGTATTTGTTGGATAGGGTTTTCGTGTTTGAAAGGCGCAAAAGACCCTATTTGCCTTGGTTGATTGCCTCTAGCAGGTGCGGCATCGCGCGCTTCCTTCACTATCCTGCTTTTTGCGTCTTTTACTTCTGGAGGATCTGCATCACGTACTGTGGTAAGAGCAACAAATTTACCCACTAGAGAGTTCGGATTTATTTCTGCAATGGGAGGGTTTTTCGCTGTTAAATAATCAGTCAATTCTTTAAAATGCGCTTGGTTTTCACCCGCTTTAATGGATTCGTTAATAAATAATCGGGCATTATGTAAAATAGCGGCGGTGTCTTTAGGATTATGTGCGATCGCAGCAGAGATCCCGTCTATAACTTGGCTAGGTGTAACCTGTTTGTAAACGTTAGCTGCTAGTTCCGCATATTGTGCGGTGGTCATTTTGCTATTGTTTTCATCCCGTCCGGAGAGGATTCTCGCAATAGGGTTGTTAGGCTCAGCGTTTGCTATTTGCACGGGTTCTTTTTGTTGTGCTTGCTGCGCTCGCTGCTGTTGTAAATAGCCGTCAACTGCTTGGTTACTTTGCTTGGCTTGATCGGATCCAAAATTGATTTTACTATTATCACCAGTTGCTCTTATCGCACGAGATCGGCCATCTGTTGTGTCGGGTCTTGGTTGTTCAGTATCGCCACTGAACCAAGCAACATCTGAAGTTATCTTGGGTTGCTCTAATTTGCTAAGCAAATTCGAACGTTGGGGTTCGGGGTTGGCTCGTCTCACATAAGATTGCATTTCCTCAAAGGGCTTCATTTGATTTTCTATATTGCCACCGTCTGCAAGTCCCTGTGCTCCTGCAAGTCCTGCTAAATTTCTTTGAATGACTGTGAGCATAGGAACAACGGTTTCATCTTTTGTAGCACTGTTTAATAAAGCATTATAGTTTTCATAGTTTTTTCTATTGTCTAATGCTGCACTCACTTCACCTATTATTGCGGCTGATGATTTAAAATTAATGTTTAACCTATCGACAGCCCCTATGGTAAAACCAGCCAGTATCTGCTGAGCTGATTGAAAATCTTTTGCTTTGATAGCTTCCTGTGCTGCTAATGCATAAAACAACACCACTTGTTCCATTTCTTTTTCAGAGTGGCATGTTAAAATATCGCTGGCGATCATATCTGATATTTTGCTACCGAATGCAGCCATTTTTGAAAGAGGATAATTTGCTTTATTTGGAAAGTCCTTAGCGTAGTCTTTTAATAAATCTCCATCTTCGACTTGGCGAAGCAGCGCTAACTGTTGTTGTTTTAAGTCGTGGGCAAAAATAGCGGCATGTTCTTGGATGCTTTTCTTGTTAGCTCGGCCTGCTTTGATCTGTGCAAAATAATCGATGAAATCAACTTCTGGACCCTTTTTCACGCGTATTTCCCCCTATCACCCGAGAAATGAGCATTATCTCTCCATTTTAAGGCATTTAACTTACGCAATAAATACTAGAGTTATGTTCAACCGGGATTATTTGCAGCACTTAAAGTTTAAAAGTTGATCAAAAAGGGCTTTTCACCTATATTTTTGAATAATGTACGTTATTCAATTTATTGGTATATACAATGTTTGCTCTTATTGACTGTAATAACTTTTATGTTTCCTGCGAGCGCGCCTTTGATCCGCGCTTAGAGGGCAAACCGGTGGTGGTGTTATCCAACAACGATGGCTGCGTGGTGGCGCGCTCGAACGAGGCCAAAGCCATTGGTTTTAAAATGGGGGATCCCATTTTTCAGCGCAGAGATTTAGTACGCAAGCATAAGGTGCTGGTGTATTCCTCTAATTTTACGCTCTATGGCGATATGTCGCGGCGCGTGATGTGTTTGTTGCAAGAGTATTCGCCTGATTTTGAAATTTATTCGATTGATGAAATATTTTTGGGATTAAAAGGTTTTCAGAGCTGGAATTTAACTGATTATGCTAAAACAATTCGTGCTAATATGCTGCGCGGTTTAAAATTACCGGTCTCGATTGGTATTGGTCCGACGAAAACCTTAGCGAAAGTGGCTAATTATTTTGCTAAAAAATATCCATTGCTAGAAGGAGTTTATCAGTTTAGAGATCAAGAGCATATTTTCGCGATGTTAAAAAGAGTGCCTATTGGCGAGATCTGGGGTATTGGTCGCAATTGGAGCATTAAGTTGCAGAGCATGGGCATGCAAACCGCTTTTGATCTGGCTAATTATGATCACCGCTTACTTAAAAAGAATTTGAATATCATGATAGCTAGAACATCGTTGGAATTGCAGGGCATATCTTGTTTTCATTTGGAACAACCAAGCCCACGGCAAAATATTATGGTTTCTCGCTCATTTGGCAAACCGATTGAAACCTTTGATGATTTGCGCCAAGCGGTAGGTTATTTTGCTACTCGGGCAGCGGAAAAATTGCGTGAACAGCAGTCTTATGCACAAGCGCTAATGGTGTTTATCCGTACCAATCCTTTTAACAAAACCGATAGTCAATACGCGAATTCAATTACGCTACCGTTCATTAAAGAAACCAATAATACTATGTTGATTCTGCAAATGGCGTCACAGGGATTGAAAACTATTTTTAGAGAGGGGTTTAAATATAAAAAAGCCGGTACCATGTTGGTAGGGTTAACCCAAACGACCAGTGCGCAATCAGATTTGTTTATTGATCCCCTAAAAATGAATAATCCTGCCTTAATGAATGCGCTGGATCACATTAATCACAAATATGGTAATCAAATGCTGAAATTTGCTGTGTGTGGATTGAATAAAGTAGGAAAATCACTACGAGAAAATGTTTCCCCAGCATATACAACACAATGGGAAGAGATTTTAGTAGTTTATGCACGATAGAGGATTTACAGGTAAATTAACAGTCATAAAGTATTAATTTACTGTTAATTTACTGTTAATTGGTGAATATAGGAGTCAGTCAAGCATTCTTTAACTATAGTATTCAATAGTTATTGATTGGATGGGTGAATGAATGCAAAGAGTGAGAAGTGTGCCAAAGAGCTGCGAGAGTAACGTCAATTATACGGCACCCTATTTTAGAGCGACTATCAAGACGCCACATGATCCGGAAAAACCGTTGCCGCAAGATCCTGAAAAACCACCGGTTCCCACTGAACCTGAAAAACCCGTTGATCCCACCGCACCACCACCGACAAAACCACTAGAGCCGCCGGTGCCTGTTCAAGAACCCGTGCCAACGGATCCAAAAGTACCAGATTGGAAAGCTTGATGTTAATTGACTAAGAGGAGAACGCTATGAAAAAAACCGCATTAATTGTGACTATTTTTTCCGCCGCATCATTTACCAATGCTTGGGCTGATTTGAGCTCATCAGGTGATGCTTCAGGTACAACCAGCGGCGCTCAAAGTACTTACGTTAGTACAGAAGCGAAAACTGAGGCTCCCTCTGACACTAGCATTACGGCTAATGTGAAATCGGCTTTTCTGAAAGAGAAATTATTTGGTGATGCGGATGTGAGCGCTTTCACTATTAGCGTAGAAACAAAAGATGGCGTTGTACACTTAACCGGTACCGCAGATAATCAAACGCAATCCGAAAATGCCGTAAAATTGGCTAAAGGTGTTGAAGGCGTAAAAGACGTGATGAATGATGTTAAAATTAAAGTGACAACAAACTAAGGTTCGGAGGTTTGTATGAACGAAGATATTGTGAAAGGTAATTGGCATGAACTCAAGGGTAAAGTCAGAAAACAATGGGGAAACTTTACCGACAATGAAGTTGCTCAAATGAAAGGCAGCAGGGAAGAGCTTGGTGGCTTATTACAAAAGAGATATGGATATCAAAAAGATCGTGTTGAGCAGGAAATTGACAAATTTCTAAAGCAAAACGGTCTAGATTAAGACTCATCACATAATGATGCAGTTTGTGCCGCGGTACAAATTGCATCACCTATCTTAATTCATTTCTTTAAGCAAAGATTGATTATAACGCACTGGCCGCCATCGGCGGGACACCCATTCCTAAAAGGACAGTCATACTAATGATGCCATAAGCGAGCCCCAATGCGCCGTCGATGAGTTGCGCAAAAAATCCCACAAAGATAAAAAAGAGTATATCGCTCATTGAGTTTTGACTAATAAGACAGGGCTTGAAATTTTATGAATGAGTTTTTCAGAGTGACTGCCTAAAAATAATTTCTTGAGGACATCCTTTTTATTCATGCCAACGACAACCAAATCGGCGCGCCAGTTTTTAGCGGCTTTAACAACTAACGTTTCAATGTTGGTATTTAGCTTAAGGGATTCAATTAACTGAGCTTCAACCTTCACTTTACGCTTAGTTGCTGCTTTGAGTGCTTTATCTAATACTTTTTCGCCAGCACGCTTGATTTCATCATGAACAGTCTCAGTGTCGATGCCTTCGACGCCAGCACTTAATGCAATGTAATCGATGGCATGAACAACCAGTAACTTTGCATTATGAACAACACAGATGTCGATAGCCTGCTTTAATGCCAGCCGAGCAGCTTTGCTGTCATCAAAAGGGAGCAAAATGCGTTTGAACATCGTTCGGCCCTTATTATGGTGTATGTGATGCAACTTAAGAAAGCTTGATACAAAAGATATACTCATTTCAGGCTATAGATGGCACTTTTGTCAAAATCTGGCCTCATCAAGTTGGATTTTTTTACAGTTTCATCAGAGGACATCCAAAGATTCACGAGATTCACACGAGATTCACAGGACATCCATTTAAAAAGGAAGATTATCGGAGAGAGGACAGCCATCGCATAAGCTAAACTGAGTGTGCAGATGAGCGGTAACTTCAATTCGCCCCTAAATAAGTAAGGCACAGAGCTTGGGTAATGATTTCGTCAACATGAGCAGCGACACAAACTCACCACAATCCCAAAATCATTCTATTTATCTCCCTCTATTCTTACTCTACGTTATTATTCTCATTGAAGGGTTTGTCACCATTTCGCTTGAAATTTTGACTTTGCGGCAAATGATCCCTTTTGTGGGTAATAGCGTGACGGTCACCAGCTTAATTATTGGTGTATTCCTTTTGTTTCTTGCCTACGGCTATCGTCAAGGCGGGAAAGTTGATGAGCATTTCATACCGGTTCTTACCCGAAATTTTTGTATTGCTGCTGTGTTGCTTGGGATTGGTTTATCGTATCCCTTTATTGATATCTATTTTTTAGTTTACAAGAAGTTGTTTAATGCTACTTTAATGGGTGGCTTGTTAATCTATTTGCTATGTATCACGGCACCACTGGTTTATCTTTTAGGACAAACAGTCCCGATTACAATGCATTTGCATAAAAATCAAGATAAGGTTGGGCTGATTGGGGGCAATGTTTTACATGTTAGTACCATAGGTTCATTTTTAGGTTCAGTCCTGACAACTCTTATTTTGATGCACTATTTTGGGGTGGCTCAAACCGTTTTTGTGAATTTCTGTTTACTATTCATTTTGGTTATATTTTTAAATTTGCGAGAGTTACTCCTTACTCCAATTTTGTTGCTGTTTTTTTGTTCCTTCATTGTTATTGCTGTGAATATTGATTTTGGCAAAGCTGCTTTTATTATGAGTAATAACTATGGAAACTATTCAGTTGAAGATAATGAAGAGTATTATAACACACATGGTAAAGTTCTCATGATTAATCGCTCGGGCTCTTCATATCTTAATACTGAGAAAAAAGCATTTCCTTATATTGAGCTTATAAAACGCATCCTATTTGATGATCTTAAATTAACTAACAAAGAAATTTTGGTATTGGGTGCTGGAGGATTCACTATCAGCGCACAAGGCGCGCATGATAATCATTTTACCTATGTTGATGTAGACCCCGAATTGCCTGATCTTGTAAAAAAACACTTTCTTGAAAAAATACAGGGGCAAGTTGTTATACAAGATGCGCGTCAGTTTCTTTTGGTTAACTCTAAAAAGTACGATGTAATCATTATAGATACTTTCAGCAATAGGCTTTCAGTGCCAACGCATCTACTCACAAAAGAATACTATGAACTGATGGCTTCTCGAATAAAACCGGAGGGGTATGCGATATTTAATGTCGTTGCCAATCCATTGCTAAACGATAAATATGCTAAGCGGATGGATAATACTATTCGCAGTGTATTTGGTTCCTGTATGGCAATACCCACCAAATATGCTGATCAAAATTCGAATATCATTTATGTTTGCCACAAAAACATCAATGACAATCTCATTTATATTGATAACAGCAACAAAGTCGATTTTGACCACAATCTCAACTGACTTAATGGGAAACCAATAGAAAAGGAATAGAAAGGACATCGCTATTTGATTTAAACGATGATAAAAGGACATCCATATTCGATATCAAAAGATAAGGGATGAAGAATGCAATTAAGTTTTGTTGAAATCAGTCTTGCGTTTTTAGAAGGTTTAGCACTCATTGCTTCCCCTTGTATCTTACCTATTTTGCCATTAGTACTCAGCGCGGCAGTGGATGTTGGTAAGCTAAGACCTTATGGCATTATCCTAGGTTTCATCTTGTCCTTTACTTTTTTTGCTTTAGGCTCTGCAGCGTTAATCAAAGTCACTGGGATAGATTTAAATCTGATTAAGCAATTTTCTCTGGTTATATTGTTTTTGCTAGGGATTATGCTTATTTCGAATCGTTTGTCTGAATGGTTTAGCAGAATAACCTCAGGGCTTGCCAATAAAAGTTTAGCGTTAACCAGCTCGTCACAAAAGGGCTTTTTTAGTGGCCTATTAATAGGAAGTTTAATTGGCTTGGTCTGGACACCTTGTGCGGGGCCCATTCTCGCCGCAGCACTAGTGCAAATTATACGCCAAGAAAGTCATTTAGGTAGTGCATTAATGGTATTAGCCTTTTCTTTAGGAGCTGCCATTCCCATGTTGCTTATCACCTTAACGGGAAGGGCGGTATTAACGAGCTGGGGAGGTTTAGTTAAATATACCTCCATTGTGAGAAAGGTTCTCGGCGTGTTGATTTTAGTTTCGGTCATTTATATTGCAACTGGGATGGACCTAGGGCGTTTCATTCCCCAAAAAGATTCAGGTATCACAAAAGTTGAGTCACAAACACTTATTCATCCATTGAGTTTTACGTACCAAGCTCCGGAATTTGAAGGGATAGAGGCATGGTTAAACTCTCCACCGCTGACTATGAAGCAATTAAAAGGTAAAGTCGTCTTGATTGATTTTTGGACTTACTCTTGTATTAATTGTATTCGCACACTGCCTTATATCATAGCGTGGGATAAAAAATATCGCGATAAAGGTTTGGTGATTATTGGGGTTCATTCCCCCGAATTCGAGTTTGAGAAAGACATTAGTAATGTTGAAGGCGCAATCACAAGATTTGGGATCACTTACCCGGTAGCAATAGACAACCAATTGAGCACTTGGCAAGCATTTTCCAATCGCTATTGGCCGGCGCATTACTTGATTGATAAGAATGGCAATATTGTTTATACCCATTTTGGTGAAGGGGCTTATGAGATAACCGAACATAATATCCAAGCACTTTTGGGTGTTGATAAAGAGCCTACCAATGCAGAGCGCGATGCCAGGTATCTTTATGATCAATCACCAGAAACTTATTTAGGCTATGAGCGACAAGAGCATTTTGCGAGTGGAAGTATCGTTAAAGACGCTTCACGATCTTACGATTTTCCAGCAACGCTAGCTTTGCATCACTGGGCATTGCAAGGCGATTGGAAATTAGAAAATGAAAGAATTGTTTCTCAAGGTGCCAATACGGCGCTGCGTTATCATTTCAAAGCAAAGCAAGTATTCTTAGTGATGGGCAATAGGACATCCAAGCCGATTTCTATTACCGTATTGCTTGAAGGACAGCCACAAAAAGAGATAGAAATAAAAGAACATCAGCTATACGAGCTGGTTAACTTGCCAAAAGCGCAAGCAGGTATACTCGAAATTCGCATAAGTGCCCCGGGGTTAGAGGCTTATGCATTTACCTTTGGAAATGAATAGCTCAGAGGACATCCATCCTTTCTTTTTACTTTTTACCTCATAAAAGGACATCCATTTTCCTGATTTATCGAGGCAGTACACTTTTAACTCTTCGTTGGACTGGTTAGAATAGTTTGCTACAAAAAGAGTTAACTATCGAACTGGTAATGTTATGAAAAAGAATGACGGTACTGAAGAATTTAGAGAAATTGCTGCGCCTCTGGCCTTTGCTATGGGGGGATTAAGTATTTTTTTATTACTAATATTCTTCTTGGGAATTTCAACCACATTGATATTATCGATACCTATGATGATGCTCGCTTTGCCTTTGAATATCTTGTTAATATCATCAAAAACACAAGTAGCTACATCTGCCTTAACGGTGAATAGTTTTACTGCATTAGAAACAACAATAAAGTTATTTGCAGCAAATATAGAATTACTATTAGCCCTTATGGTGGGCATATCAATTTTGTCGTTGGTTACCAAAATAGTTCCTGAAACAACAAAAGAAAATAAAGTTGATAACGAAAATCCTAAAAATAAAAACGTGGAACTATTGAGTAAAAATATGCCTCAAAAGGCATTATCACCATATTTTAACCATGTTAAAAAAATATCTGCCAAAGAAAATAGTAGTAAAGACTCTTCTTTAGACAAAAATCTATCAACTAAAATCAAATTAAAAAATTAATTTTACAGATAAAATTGATTCGCCGCATGAGTGCCTTTAGGACTGTGATGAGAGTAGGCAGATTTGAAACTCGCTAAAAGATCATTATGGCCAATCGCATATGAAAAGCGGGTTTGTAAATGCTTTACACTTTGTAACCAATATTTGGCATCTAGACCTAAACGTAACAACAGTGGCGCAAGGTCGTTGGGTATGATTCCCTTCTTGTCCTGATGTATCATTCGTCCGGTAGATTCAACTAATTCAAAATAATCTAATAATTTAAAATCAATGATTGGATTGATATCATCAGCGATGTGCAAATCAGCAAAAGGGACAAGACTTTGTGGCTGTGGGGCCAAGCTGGCACTCTGATTTTTCAAGTGTTTAGCAAATGTCTTTAACCTTTCCTGGATGGAAGTAAAATCAGATTCTTCAGGTGTTTGTGCGATTTGTGATCGAATTGGATTTAAATCAACATACACCATGGCACTTAATAAAGCTCCTTCATCAAGCAGGGCTTGCGATTTAAAGCGCCCTTCCCAAAACCGTCCTTTCTTTTCGTCTTCTTTATTCGAATAGCGCGCGATAGGCTCATTTAAACAACGCATAAACCAGCTAATATCCATTAAGCGATGGCGCCATTGTTCTATTTTAATTTCTGCCTCTTTTTTTGAATAAGTGGTAATGGATTTGGCGTCAGTTGGAAAAAGCGCATGCCATCTAGTAATAATATCTTGTTGATCCCAGCTATCAGCTTGCTTCTCATTTACAAAAAGAACAAGGTGGTAATGATTGCTCATGATAGCGTAGGCGCAAATATGAATAGCAAAAATATTTGCCAGATGCTTTATTTTAGAAACTATCCACTCTTTTCGATGCGAATAGTCACGCTGTGTTTCGCTATCGTAGCCGCACAAGTAAGAACGACGAACGCATCGTGTCATGCAGTGATAGTAAGAAGTTTTGCTTAGATCAATTTGTTGAGAGCGTGGAATTGTCATACGCGACCTCATTGCTGCGATATGTGTAATATAAACCATAAGAGTACTGATTTCAATTAAAACAAATGGCTGTCCTAGGTTTATTTAAAATGGATGTCCTCGAACAAAATGAGTTAAGATGCTCGGGAAATTTATCGACAAGGAGATAGCGATGAATGTGCTCCAATGGGTTGCTGGATTAGTGCAACAGTCTGTGACAACCAATACTGTTATGGAAATGGCAGGAAGCATTGCAGATATTTATTACGATCACAAACGCGTCAGAAGCGCTATCTGCTTAACGGTGTCCCTTGCGGGTGCTGGGGGCGGTGCCGCCTTATTTATCCTCCAACCCACCCTGATTTCCTATTTTACTAATCAAGCAGTGCCATTCTTAGGAACCATTGCCGGAACCATCTTTGCCGGTTGTTTTGGAGGATGGTTTGGTGGTGGTTTTGGTCACAATCTAGCCAAAGAGGTGATTCGCGAAGTAGCCGATAGAAATTTAGAGCACTCAAATACAGCTTATGTCTTTAGTGATGCTGATGTGGCTAGAATCATTGATGAAAATCCGCAAATTTATAATTATGAGGTTGATATAGAGCAAGGCGTCGATGCTGTGGCAGCTCTGGCAGGTTTGAAAGCTCAAGACGTACAAGCTTTGAAACAGTTATTGCTTTTCATTCGTGATCAAATAGATGAACATAAGGAAGATGGCTCAACAGCTCATGATGAATATAAATATGCTTTATTAAGCGCACTGAGATTGTCTAATTTGCTACCCATCATAGAATTATTTTCTAAATCGGATACAAAAAGAGAAGTGAGAAAGCAAGCTGCTGCAAAGGCGATTAGCTATTTAGCAGATGTGGATGTCCCAGGGTTTTTAGGTGAAATGCAAGCCCCACGGCCGCCACGAGCGCCCAGAGCGCCAAGGGCTAGGCGCAGAGCGCAAGCGCAGGCCAATGCTGCTGTCCCGGTGGCTCAAGAACATCAGGTCGGAGATGGAATGGCTGTCCCAGCGATGCAAGCGGTCCCAGCGATGCAAGCGGTCCCAGCGATGCAAGCGAACCCCTTTGCTCAGCAGGGTGGTATGGCTGTCCCGCGAGCTGCACCCCAAATGGAAGCCGTTGAGCCTGTTGTCATGGCCCGAGCATTCCCTGTTCACCCTGACTATGTTCCACTTCGTGGAAATGTGATTTTTGAGAATTTACGTCGTCATATCGAGGCTCTTAACCAAGGAATTGTTAAAGATGTTAGACGCGTCAAACGTAAGCCGGCAGTCAACAATCGTGAGCCTGTTTTGACGGCATATCAAGCGAGAGAATTGTTAGTCAGTTTAAAACAAACTTATCAAGAACAAAGCCAAAAGCAAGTAGCGGGTCGTAACAATGCTAATTCGTTGTTATCGAAAGCATTTACCCGGTTTGGTCGTGGTTAATTAATATGGATGTCCTATGCCAGTAACGATATTGACACATCCAGATTGTTTAAAACACGAAATGGGCGCAGGACATCCAGAAAGTCCCGCGCGATTGGAAGCGATAGCAGGAACGCTCAAGCAAGCGCCATGGGCTAAAGAACTCGATTGGCAAGAGGCTCCACGTGCAACCAAGGAACAATTACAGCGTGTTCATCCCATACACTATATAGAAAGTATTTTCGCTGTTTCACCTAAAGAGGGTTACGTTCACCTTGACCCCGATACAGCAATGAACCCTTATACCTTATCAGCGGCATTACATGCCGCCGGTGCACAGATTGCCGCTGTTGACTTGGCTTTTAGTAAAACGAACGACAGGACATCCAAACAATTTTGCTTAGTCAGGCCACCAGGACACCATGCAGAGCCCGATACAGCCATGGGGTTTTGCTTTTTCAATAATGTAGCTGTAGGGGCAGCTCACGCTTTAGCAAAATATGGCTGCAAACGCATAGCCATTATTGATTTTGACGTCCATCATGGCAATGGAACAGAAACGATGTTTACCAATGAGCCTCGTGTTTGTTTTTGGTCTAGCTTCCAGCATCCTTTTTATCCTGGAGCTTCCTTAGAGGGCAAGCCTAAGCACATTCATTTACGTCCACTACGCGCTGACACGACAGGAGAGGAATTCCGTCAAAGAGTTGATTCAGAGTTAGTGCCTATTTTAGATAGCTTCCAACCAGAGTGTCTTTTCATTTCAGCAGGATTTGATGCACACCGATTAGATCCATTGGCCAATTTATCGTTAGAAGCATCAGATTATGCTTACATTACCAAAGCGGTTTGTAATATTGCTACCAAATATGCTGCTGGTAGAGTCATTTCAACCCTAGAAGGTGGATACCACTTGAGGGCCTTACCAGAATCAGTCGCTGCTCACGTTGGTGCAATGCTGGAAAAGTGAAAATGGCTGTCCTCTAAGCAAAAATGGCTGTCCTATGTAAGTCGTCCTATGTAAGTCAAAAATGGATGTCCTTTATAAATCGTGTATATAAACCACTCCATGGCTGTTAAAGAACTCTGCATTTATGGTCGATTAAATAACTACGTTTATTATCGTGAAGCATGAATTATGAATAGAACAGCATTTGCAATCCTTTTGTGCCAATTAGCGACCGCCAGTTATGCTGTTGGCCCCAATGAACTCAACTTCGATGGTTTCCGCTATTATAAAGTCAGCGAAAAAGCCAAAGGGAACTCCCTTGCCGCTGAATATAAAACACAAAATCGAAATGGCTATTCCTCTGTTATCATCACTTATGTGACAGATAAAAATGACCCCAATAGAATTGCAAAAGATTTAAAAGGTAAAAAGGGCGTTGATATTGTCGATATTGAAAGTCTATCGCCAGACAGATCTGATTTGTTAATTCGATTTATGCAATTTGATGTACAAAATTCGCGCGTTAAAAATAATATTTGCCGCATCAAAAAGAGTGCGAACAACAAAGGTAGCGTTGTTTTTCAATATGTCGAAAATAAACATTTCAGAAGTGGTCAAGCCGGTGGTGCTGAGTTACCAGACTTTTCTAAAATAGCGGAAAGTATGAAACAATTACCCGTGGAAAAATATTCTACCTCATTGTCACAACGGATGACGAATTACGATGAAGAAGAATATGTACCATGGCATCAGCGTCAGCGATATCGCGGACACTGGGGTCGGTATCCAATGTATGAATAATAAGAAAGCGCTAAATGCGCTTTCTCATCTTTGAGATAATAGCCAGTTCCCATTTGCGCACCGCTAAAAGAACTCCAACACCAAAGCGCTTTTCTAAAGGCAGCTTCAAATCTTGCTGCATCATTTCATTCATTTTCAAGGCAAGCTCATCCATAAGCACTTTAATTCTCTGGATCGAACTATCTGAATAGGTTCCTGCTAGAAAAACTAATTTTGAGTCAGCAGTGCTAAATTTATCTTTCAAATAATCAGTTAATACTTGCTGTTCGAAAAAGGTTTGAACAGGGCCATTTTTTTGCCAAGAGAAATTATTCGCTGTGAGCAGTTTGACTTTGTTGAAAGGTAACAGTTCGATCAGTTTAAGCTTGTCTAATTTGGCTAGCAATTGAGTCATTTCAAATTTATCAATGGCAAAAGTGTGTAATATTTGCTCTAAAAGCCAACCATTAAGCAGCAAAAAGATAGTCAGCAACAATTTGGGATTTTGAATGAGTGTTTTTTCTTGTTCCGGCGTTAGCTGCGATATATAAGTTTCTTGTTTATTTAAAAGCTCGAATAAATCCAGGAGCCGCATATTCATTAATGACAAAATTTGCTCTAGCCGTTGTAGCGAAATATCTTCCTGGCTGAACAGTCGTTTCACAGAAGCTTCGCTTAAATTTAAATGCTTTGCTACATCCTTATATTGCAGGTTGTTTTGCTTAAGACATTTTTTAAGTGTATGTACAAGTGCTTTGGTTTCATGCATAAGTATTACATTTCAATACTCTGAGTAGATCATATTGATACTTTAGTTAAATAAGTAGAAAAAAACAATCCTTTTATGAGAAAGTAGCAGCAGTTAAGTATTTGCAACCTGGAGTTCACTATGTCTGCGTTTTTTAACCAATACCGAGGCACCTTGCTGTTGCTATTGGTGAGCATGGTTACTATCGCCTTATTTATTCATGGGCCCATTCCCCAAATAAAGGGTTACAACGATTTTGCCAATCAATGTTCATGGTTCGGTTTGCAAAATGCCGAAAATGTGTTGACTAATCTGCCATTCCTGATTTTTGGGATGTGGGGATTAACTCGTATCCGTCATTTTGTGATAGAGAGCAAAATAGAGCGATTCGCTTGGGTTGGCTTTTTTATAGGAGTGTCCCTGACCACTTTTGGCTCAACTTATTATCATCTAGATCCCGATAACTATCGCTTAGTATGGGATCGTTTACCCATTACATTTTCTTTTATTTGCCTTTTCAGCGCAGTGTTAGCAGAGCGTATATCAACCAAATTAGCTGCAATCAGTTTCATACCGATGGTGGTTTATAGCATTGCTGCTGTTATCTACTGGTATGTCACTGAAACATCTGGGGCAGGCGATATGCGCCCCTACATTTTGGTGCAATTGTTACCTTTAATGCTGATCCCCTTACTGATGATCTTGTATACACCAAGATATTCGCATGGTTGGATGCTATTGATGGTAGCCGTTTGGTACCTGTTAGCAAAAGTATTCGAAGGATTTGATGGGATAGTTTATCAATGGAATGGGTATATAAGTGGCCATGGAATCAAGCACTTATTGGCAGCAATGGCCTGCGCACAAGTGATTTGGATGCTGGAAAAGAGAAAAGTTATTTCCAGCAGAAAATCGTCGCTTTTTAATAATCAAATATCTAGGTAGTTTTATGAAAATCAAGCAGTATATGTCTAAAATATTATTGGTCGTTATGTTGTGGTTACCACTTTCTGCCATAGCTGATAATAAAATAGAAACCTTTTATAAAGATCCAACTTATACACATTTTATTAAATCATCGGAAACTTTTAAAAATATACAAACAACGCAAGATCCCTATGCGGTGGCAAAGGTGCTTATTTACTCAACGTTGGTTTTGCATAAACATCCCGAATTTAGCTCAAAAATTGTGAACGATTTTGGAACTTTTGATGTCTATCAAAAAACCATTTTCTATAAAAGTTTAATTGGAGCCGGGTTTAACAAAGAAGCGAATGAAATCACTCAGAAATATCAATTTGAAGTTGAATCGAATCGTGATCTATTAAACAAAATAAAGGATACTCAGTTTTTAGATACCATAAAGACCCGTAAGGAATTAGATTTTCAAGCAGCTATCATGGATTTTTGTTGGGTTGGATATTTTGCAACTGGAGATGAAAAATATATTGTTAAATTAGTGGACTATGCTAAAAAGCATCAAGATGTTACGAGTCAAGATCCGCACTTTATTCCGATGCAGGCTTACTTTTGGGCAAGTTCGGCACTGGCTAAACAAGACCCAACCATTAAAGAAGTGTTGACTAAACTCAAAGCACCGTAAGCTAATCAAAATGCCTAAATAGGTTAGCTGGGGCTGATTCAACCCCAGCTAACAACTCAATTAAAGAATGGCATCAACATGAACAACAGGTTGTTCAAGTACTTGGTTATAAACCGAGTGAGAAACAGCCGCTTCTGCAGGTTCAGCATGAGTATGAGTTTCATTCTCGCCTAAACCTTCAAGCGAATTTTCTGAGCTCAACACATCTTTAACCGTCAACTTGCTTTCAACACTTTCCGGTTTAAGATCAAGCGTCAACTCATGACCTTCAGATTTAGCCGGATTTTGGCTCGATAAAAAGGTCGCCACATCAGCATGTTTGGTTTTAACCGCTTCTTGTAACGGCGTTTCTCCTTGTTGATCGACAGCGTTCACATTAGCATGATGTGCCACTAAGAACTTAACCGTCTCTAGGTTCCCATCAGCCGCAGCTAAATGCAGGGGTGTTTCACCGGCAATATTTTTTGTATCAATTGATGCACCCGCGTCCAGTAATTTTTGGATAAATGCAGGTTCATCAGTGAATTGTGCCGCATAATGAAGAGGCGTATTGCCTTGCTTATCTACCGCATTAATAGCAGCACCCAAATCTAGCAAGGTTGTTAAAGCGCTGGTTTGATGGGTCATGGCTGCAAAATGAATAGCCTGCACACCATCTCCATCTGTTCTAATAATACTTCCACCGTTTTCCTTTAATAAGGTGATTTCATCACTAAAACCGTTTAACGCAGCAAAGTGCATAGGTGTCATTATAAATGAATTTATTGAATTAGCGGAAATTCCACTAGCTAAAGCAGCTTTCATTCCGTCAATGTCATGCGTCACGGTCGCAACGAATAAGGCATTGTTAGCAGGAATTTGCAGCCTATCAAGAACAGCCAATTCAAATAGATCTCGGATCTGTTCGTTAGTCGATTGTTGGCCAGCACTTAAAGCCGTGACGCCGTAATTATCTGCGATAGTACTGCTGGCGCCAAACGCTTTGAGTAATAAAATGTCTTCGGGGTGATTCGTTTTAACCGCATCTAACAGCGGTGTTTTACCCACGATATCTTTAATATTAGGATTTGCCCCGCTTTTTAATAATCCTTGTAAAGCTTCAACCTTACCTAATCGTGCCGCAACGTGCATAGCCGTTTGGCCGATTTTGTTTTGGTTGTTGAGATCAGCACCGGCTTTTGCTATTTGCACAATAAAATCGGTAGAAGCTCCGGCTCTAGCGGCATAATATAGCGCGGTTTGATTATGATATTCTTTAGCATCAACAGTAGCCCCTGCTTTAACCAGTTCTGCAAAAATAGCAGGCTGATTATACATACCTGAATAATGAATTGCTCTTAAGCCATCGCGGCCTAAGGTATTAGGATCCGAACCTTGAGATAAAGCTGTTTTGACAGCGGCTAAATCACCGTCAACAATAGCTTGAATAATATCGACCATATAAACCTCCTTTTAAATAGACGAAAAGAATATTCAAAATCATTATTGCTATAGAAATTTGAAAATAGCTTTTTTAAAAAAGTATTTATTTTTTGAGTTGAGGATAAAACAACGAAGCAAAGTTTTAGATAAAACTTAAGATCTTCATTTTGTATGACAAAGTGCTATGGCTTTAAATGAGACTATTTTCTGCCATAAAACTTCTCAACCTTACCATACCTCAATAACCAACAGCAAGAAAATGTCAGGAAATAATCTGATTAAAAGTAAAGTAACTTATTAGTGACTTTGTTATCTTCTTGTCAAAATTATTCAATAAAATCATGTAGTTATATAGATACGAACTATTTGGCGATTTTTATGTCTTACATATAGGGAACCTTAATTTTAAGGTCATGTATGGCGCACCTGTTAATCGAAGATGTATTAAGAGATTTGGGTAAAGATCCCAGCAAATTGTCATTACTAGAAAAAAGAAAATATTGCATTTTGGTTGATTGGGCGTTAGCGCTCTCTCAAAAGCAAAATACCCCTTACTTAAACAAGGTCGATTTACCCCAAGATGAAGTCGATAAACTCAGGAAAGGTATCGTAACCGCACTGACCCAAGATAGTCAGTCTTTTGTAGATTTAGATAAGCCAAAACCTGATTCAGAAGAAATGGACGACATGTTTGATTCCCTTGCACAGTGTTTAAACCTTGAGAAAGGAGAGATTGATACGGGTTTCATTAGTGACTATATAAGCATATTAAGCAAAAAGGGATTAGTACACACGGAGTCACCCGATTTACAATATTCCCCTTTTACAAAGGATGTCATTGTTGAAAATATAACCAAAAATTTGAACGAGCAATATGAAATGCTCAAAAGTAAAAAATTGTTCACAGCAAAACGAAATGAATATTTTGCTTATGACTCCGAAAACAAGGTCCTGGATATCATTAATTTGGATACTTTATCTCATACTAATAAACTAGCAGCAAACCATGCGGCCAAGCTCATCATATTCTACCTTCGAATAATGAATGGTTTTAAAGCTATTAAGGCAGCACAAAATATTGAATTTTCACAAGGAACGATGTTGGCGTTATATGATAAAATGAAGCCATTAATTAAATATTTAGATGTAAATAATGTAGCGGATATACAAGCTGCACAATTAATTTCTGAACTAATGAAAACAATTACACCTCGTGATTCAAAGGATAAGCTAAAATCAAAAATGGGTGAGGCACTCTCAGAGTTGCTGTTTAAGTTTCCACAAGTCATAGTATTTAGTGATCCGCGCATCAATCACCCAAGCTATCCCGATTGCAAATTTCAAACCATGTCGAATTTTGCTGAAATAGAAAAACAAAAAAAACCGGTTGATAGAGTCATTCTGATTAGTGGTGAAGACTTAGCCAACGAAGAATCAATGAGGTCGTTAGAAGTGATACTGCTAAAACACCCCAATGAAAATATTATTGTCACTTATAAACCAGAAGATATAAAAATTATTGATCAGTATAATAAAGCATTAGGTGCCCAATTTACCCTCAACGTGGTAGGGCATGGTAGTTTAGAAGGTGAAAAAACCCTGAATGCTAATTTAGGGCCTTATCGAGGATCCGCCGCTACAACAGGACAAAAATTGGCCGTGCTGGTGAATGAGTGTTCTCAGGTAAACCACTTAAGAATAACGGGCTGTTTTACAGGTTTACTAAGAGATGATGCCGAGTTAAAGAAATACCCGCTGGTCCCTAAAGAGAAGTATGCCACATCTGAAATCAGTAGAACCTTTACAATGGAGAGTACGAGTGACTTGACAGATGCTAATAGTCCATTCGTTGATACATCCGTTGCAGTACATTGTTGGAATGCTATTGATAAAAAAGGGCGTGAAATTAGCATGACAGTATCGCCAGGCATTATTGAACCAGAGCAAAGCCTTGGGAGGATGGTTTGGAAATCATCGAGCAGATCAAACCCTGATCATCATGGCATAAAAGAAGTACGCATTACAACGCCACAAGGCCCTAAAAGCAAACCAAAACCCACGTTAAAATAAATGTGGTTGGATGGTAGTGATTTTAATATTTTCCAATTCGGAGCAAATAAGCTGCATAGTAGCTGGTTTCATCTTTGAATCGCGTTGTGGCAAATAACTTGCGGCACTTGTCGTGGTCACACAAATGTCTTTAATGCCCTTTGCCAAATCTTCGTCACAACTAGATTCTTTCCAAACCATACAACCTAGGGCTTCTTCTGGTTCAAAAATACCAGGGGATACCGTCATACGAATATTACGTCCTGCTTTGTTAATTGCATTCCAACAACTTACCGCAGGAGCATACTCAACAAAAGGGCTATTCTCAGGCGTTAGGTTGCCATCAAGCATCATATTTAACTTGCGTCTGATATGAGCGTTAGCATGATGAGGCCGTTGTTTTTCAGTCAGTCTCTGACGATTGTTGTAATTTAATTTCCCAGAAAAACAAGAGTATAAACGTAGATGTTCGACATGAGGGCACTTGTTCACTAGTTCAGCGACTTGTTTGCCAGTAACTCGGGCATCGCCTCTAAAGGGGCCCAAATTGGAGTTAATCGTATTTGGACCTTCAATCGTACCGTGACCAATCACTTGCAAAGTAAAGGGATTATTCATTCTTAAAACATCTTCAGGGTTGAAGGTGACAACAATATTCTCGTTCGGATGTTTGCGATACATCAAATTCACGACACGAATGATCTCTTCATCCGCAATATCTTGATAACCGAGCAAAATAACCCGGTCGATAGGTTGTGACTGAAAATTATCAAAATTTTCCCATCCCCGGAGGTTAGGAAAACGCATAAGATACCGAGTTAATATTTGACGAAGTCCATCCACGATAGGGGATCTTTTAGTTTGTGTAATGAGTTCAGTGAGTCCCTGTTCAATGTCTTTAGAGGCAGGTAAAGCGGGCTGCAAATTCTCAAGAAGGGTACAAAGGCTGTGTAGACTCGATTCAGAAATAGAGCGTTTGAAGTTTTTCTGGAAAGACACTAGATGATTTAACAACGTTAAGCAAAAGTTAGCTTTTTCTAAAGTGGTAAGATTAGAAGGCATAAAGTCAAAAAAATGATTGATGCTAATAGCGCATTCATTGGCATTAAATTCAAAAAGCGAGTGTTCACTTTTGCGTAAAAACAGAAACTGCTGAAATAGTTGTTGTGTGATATTATTTAGTGCTTGTTTTTCAGGTTCTGTTAACTTCGATTTGTACTTAAGAGAGTTGGTATAGAATAGCCCATCTTTCGTTAAAGCAGTCTCATAATCAGATATAAAGCCAGTATCAATATCATCCATCATGTCATCTGAAAAACCAAGCTGATGTCCTAAGCGTCTAAACATATCATCCATCTTTTCGGAGTTTGGATTCTGCTCGTTGAGCTCGACGAAGCCATCGGCTTGTATAATTCTTGCAAGCGTGCCTGTAAAATCTTCCATAAGAGCGATGTCGCGTTGCAGGAGGGGAGTATGAGGTGCCTGGGTTAAAAGAGCCAAAGTCCAGTCAATCAAAATACAGAGTTTGCGAAGCTCAATATCGTCTAAGAGCGTGGGATTTTTTCCAAGCGCCACAGCAACGTTTTCGATAAGTAGTTTATGCACGCTTTTCCCCAAGAACACAGCGTAAATACAAGAAATCAGCTAGATGAATGATACATAAAGTTGAGGTTTTTTGGAATCACAAATTGCTCAAGGAGTCATTTTCAGAGACTAAAAGTCTTTTGATTGTTTGCATCTACAAATAAATGACTCAACAAGAGCAGCATATGCTCTTGCTTGTAAAATACGTGTAGGTAATATTAATCTCTATAGCTGTTACCTGGTCGCCATTATGATTCCGTTCATCACGTTTTGATAGATATTTCCTGACAGAATCAAGTAGATTAATTTAAAAGTAATTTAAATGAATTATTTCGGGGGAAATATCACATGTCAGTTTTAAAACCAACAACTTCAGAATTCCAATCTGAAGGCCACAAACCATTTTATCCTGATGAACTCTCTGAGAAAGAATGGGAATTATTATCCGCCAAATTAAAATCGCCGATTGAGAGTTATGGCGTAGTGAACATGATGCGCCAAAAGTCAGCTGTAATCGCAGATAGTCTTTTTAGCAACGAAGATAGATTATTGATGAGTTTAGCCAAAACCCCTGCATTAGCAGCACAAAATGGGGTTATCGCTTTGCAGCCAGTATTCAATGCAGAAGCTATTGCAGAATCATTCGTCAATAAAAAATATCTTGATCAAAACAAGCGGAAGAAACTATTGGTAACTGTCAACGAAGGTCAATTCTTTGATGAACAGGGTATGTCCTTATGGGGAGAATATATTTATGGTCTGCTACCGGATGGCAGATTATATGCAGACAAGGCAAACATGGGTAAAAATCACTCACACATTGTTGCGGGATTACCTGTTATCGCTACAGGTCATGCTTATTTTTCGAATGGTACTTTGATTACCCTCTCAAATAATAGTGGTCATTATAAACCTATGCCTAGCCAAATGAAGAAAGGGATCCAGTGGTTTTTGGACAAATGCGGTACAGATTTTATTTTTGAAGATCATTCATCATTCGCAGTATCTGCTGATCTCAAAGGTTTGAAATATGCCAAAGCTTCTGCATTAATGAACGACACGACTGACGAAAACGTGACTAAAAGATTAACAATGTCAGAGCTCAATAGCTTGTTCAAAGATCATTTTTTCGAACTGACAGAACATCACCAAGCTATGCGCCAAATGGAGCAAAAAGAAAATGGCACAGACTCGGATGCCGCTCCTTACGGCAAAGCTGTCTATTATACTGTTGAAAAGCCTGATGCAGATTATGCCACAGAACAAGCAAAATGCTATTACATCACCGAAAATGGAAAAGAGGAAATTGCTTTCCAAGAACCAGTGGTGCAACCTGAGCAAGATCAATTAGACCCAGTATATATGATTTATACCAGTTTAGAAAACAAGTCGGTGCGTTTTACCGGCACAAAGGATCTTGACATGTATAAGGCTAAACCTGGGCAATAAAAGTCTAGGAGACATCTTTCAAAATGCTTATGCTATTGCGCAGATAATGGCATAAGCATGTTTCTAAATACCCAATCTCTGCACTATTTATTCGAAGAAGAACTTCGAGAAGAACCCAACAGTTTACGAGAGGTTTCTTTGCTAGCAGTGGAGCAGTCTTGTTCCTCATTACCTTGAGTTTGAGCATTCGAAAATTTTCTACGGGGACCATATAAAAATCGGGTTGTTATTTCACCATGAGATTTAATCTGTCGCACAAGTGGCTCTGTAAAGGTGAAATTGCCCTTGGTCATCTCAAAAAGCTCTTTGGTGACTTGTACTTGATTAGGGTGGCTTGATGCTTCCATTCGAGATGCTTTGCTTACCGCTTCGCCAAACCAATCAAAAGACTCTCGGATTTTACCATTGGCCTCTTTGATACGCAGCCGTATTTGCGTAGCTCTGCCAATACTAATGCCAAATCTAAAATCTATTGTCTGTGTTTCCATTTTTTTATTATAGCTAGACATGAATTGAGATAATAAATATCCGATATAAAGCATCGTGCTCGCTTGCTTATTTATTTGCTCATCCGTTTCTTCATCTGTGTGACCACAAAGCATGATGCAATCACCTGCCCACTTGACAATTTTAATTCCTACAGGTGCCCCGTGGAGGATGATAATCTTTTCAAAGGCAGCATAAATAGGATCTAACTGTTGAACGAGCTCACAAGATGACATCCTTTTTGAAAGGAGTGTGAAGCCTTTAATGTCAGCAAACAGAAATACAGCGTGATGACACTCACTGATGATTTTAACCATCGGATCTGCTTGTGGGCTCTTTATAAACCTGGGCACAGGTGAAGAGAAAGTTGCGGACGAATCATCTTGCGATAACTTGGGCTGTGATCGTGAAGAACCTCTTACAAAAAGCGGGGTAATGCTGGCACTTGAGGTGCGTTGTGCATTATTTTCGGTCGAACTAGCCGGCATGGGTTTGCGAGGGAGTTCCGAGCTTGATGAAGCTTCAGCTGAGTGTTTAAGCGAGGTTGAGATAGGGCTAATAATAAATCTTGTTAATACTTCACCATAGGATTTTATAGTTCGTGGGTGCGCTTCTGTAAATTCAAAATATTTTTTGGCCAGAACATAAACATCTTCAGTCACTTGTGCTTGATAAGGATGACTCGACGATTCCATTCTTGAGGCTTTATTAACCGTTTCACCAAACCAATCAATTTGTATATTTGGATCCATCCCTGAATTTTTTAAACGGACTTGTGTTTTACTGGCAGGTCCCACATGTATGCCAAAACAGAAATCAAATGAGTGGCCAGTCACTTGCTTATTATAAGTAAATACAAATTGGGAAAATGAATGAGCAATGTATAGCATGGCTTTAACTTGATTTTTAGCATTTTCTAGACTTTCGTTTCTACTGCCACAGAGCATAAGACAGTCACTTTCCCATTTAACAGTTGTAATACCAACGGGTGTGCCATATTTATCAATGATACTTTGAAAGGTGCTGTAAATGGGATTCAATATTTCGACTAATTCTTGGGGTCGCATCTTTTGTGAAATCGTTGTGAAGTTTTTGAGATCGGTAAATAAAAAAACAGCTTGTTGGTAATCGCCTTCTAGATGGATACTAGCAGAATCTATATGAGGTGCTGCTGATTTTTCATTAAGGACGGGTAAAGAGCCCGAAGCGCGCAATGGAATGGGAGCCACTAGTGCGCCATCATGCTTACTGAGATCAAGTGCTTGGATCTCTTGTGCGAGTAAAGTGTCAGCTACATCGTCATCGCTCTCTTTAAGAATCGAGGTAAGCATGATTTTTGCTCCCTTTGTTGCTAATCAAAGAAATTACTAAAATTAGTCTAACAACTAATGTAGCTGCTTTAAGCCATTAAATCACAGTTCCAATATATGATCTACCTAGGTCTAAAATGGGAACTGGCTACTTGGCGTGATACACACTCATGAAACGGTTTAGCAAATTGAGGATCAACAATCAGTTGATCTATCATCCGAGACACTGCTGCTTTATTGCTAGCGTAGGAGGGATCAGTCAAACTTGCTGCCTCTGGCATTCCTAGTAATTTCATGAAAGCAGGTGACATAACAGTTGCAATGTTGGAAACATCACCTTTTTGGCAACCCATTTTATTATCTGCCCTAAACGCATAAACGCGAGAAAGAAGATAAAGGAGATTGTGTAAAATGAAGGCTTCTTTGGTTTTGCCCATATCCAATAGGTATTGGATATGATCTTTAAAACGAGAGCCCACAGGCTTTGAGGGTAGCTTACTTAGTTCTATTGTGAGAAAACGAGAGGCAACAAAAGCTTCCTCGAGTGCTAATTTAAGAGTACTGATTACGTGATTTGTATCAGTCGTATTAAGATATGTCAGTGTCATTTTTCTCATGAGCGTATGAGTACTTTTAGCTTTATTAAGATCACCAGATAACCTAAAAATGCCTACCTCTTTTAAATAACTTTCATCTTGAAAAAATATCAATGTTTCATGAATGGCGTTATAGAGAGTGCCGATGCTAACTAGTTTGCCGATCCCAACATATGAGGGTGTGTTACTAAAGTCAAAAGGGTTGGCAGAAGCCTCAACCGTAAAATGATATAGCGCATGAGAACGAGAGGTACGTCTTTTGCAGCAATTTTGATAAGTAAAATATATGCCACCTGCGATGGCTGCGCCTGTCATGAGATAAGGAAACATATCAACCTCTTTTAGATATCTAACTTCTTGGGAAGGGGCAATCAAGCATTCTATAGAATTTATATGGCAAGAACAGTGTATATCCAGAGGACATCCATTTGTTCGCAGAGGACATCCATTTTGTTTCCCTAAAAATGGCTGTCCTTAATTGGACGATTTTGTTCGCCTAAAAATGGATGTCCTTTATGGCATGTTGTTCTTACTCAAACTGACTGTTAGACTCCAGGTAATTAAATCGTTGTACCAGGTTTAACATGTCATTTTTTAGTTATGCTAACTTCCTCCCCACCCTTATCGACGGTCAGATCAAGGACATTCACAAACGACAAACAAGCCTCCTATTTGCTCAGTTACTTATCATGGGGTTGAGTTTGTGGTTAATTGCATTGGCAACAGGCGTTCCATTGCTCACCTTTTTGGCGAGCCAGTTTTTTACTCAAGAAGCGCTATTAACTGCATTATTACCTGCCATAACAGGATTAATCACGTTATCAGCTGTGTTAGATCTCATGCCTATCTATTTTGATAAGCTCAAGCCAATCGACTCATTTGATATTAGCGCAGAAAAAATCGCATTTATCAAAAAGGAAGTCGCTGAATTATCTAAAAAAGCCGGTGTCGTTGAACCTAGAATAGGTTTTCAAAATAACGAAACTCATATTAACGCCCAATATCATTTTGGCATATTTAAAAATGGCCAAATCATATTGACTGCCGGTTTTTTGCGTTCTTTTGGCATGGGTGGCTTAAACGCGCGAGTTGTGCGTGGGACGATAGCTCACGAGTTGGGCCATAAAGTTGCCAATGATATGTATTATATCTTCATTCAATTCTTTGGCTTAGCGCTAACTGCCACAATCCTGTTATCAGCTATGTTGACCGCACTGTGCTTTGCTGCCAACTCGTTCACATTGGCTACTACGTTGCCACTTTTAATGTTGACAACAGGATTATTTTTTTTGATCCCTACAAATTTAGCGTTGCTATTAAAATATCGGGAAAATATGGAGTCTGCTGCTGATATCATAGGCGTTGAGTTAACGAATGACGTTGAAGGGATGTCGACTAAAAGTCTAGTTTCTCAAAACAGAAAATTAAGTACCCTTAGGATGTTGAGTTTTCTCGACGCAAAACAAGTTGGATTATATCTTAAATCTTTAAGATCACTAAAAATCCCTGCCACGTTGGAAAAAATAAAAGCTATTCTGCTGGAAAATATTTCGTATCGAAAAAAGCAAAAAAAACTCATCAATTCATCATTGTTAGATGATGTTTGGCGAAAAAAATTAGCAGCCCCAACAAGTCAATTCCTCGCGAAGGAGCGTGATTCATTAAACGCCAGAGAAAAACAAGAATCAGCTAATCAAGGATTGTTAACCCGATTTCACAGTTATATGCAGTCTGCTATGAACCCCTATCCAAGCGACCAAGCGCGCATGGGTGAGATTCGCCATCATGTTGCCAATAAAATGAGTAAGTCCTCACCTGCATAATCTAGAGGCTGAGGTGGCGTCGCAATAGGGTGATTTAAAATAATCACTTTTCACTAATGTCAAAATGCTGTATTTAACTGTTAGGTAGTCTGTTAATAGAATAGGCTCCTTCTTCCCTAATATAGGCAAAAAGAAGGGTGTTAAGATCTCAGCGATGACATCCTCACATCCCTGATTATCTTGATGCAAGATGCAACCTAAATGAACCAAATTATGTAAAATCTCAGCATGTTGATTCAAGCCAGATGCACTTAATCCTTTAATATGTTTACTAAGATCCTCTGTTGGTGAATTGGCTTTAAGGGCATCGTAAAGCTTATCTGCGTTAAAACGAGGATCATATAATGCCTCAAGCGGGGCAATTTGCAGCTGGCGTTTAAAATCCTCAAAGGTTCCAGGCAACAAAAATCCTTCGTTCGTATGGTTAAAACCCTGCAATACCGTATGCAGATATTGATAAAACTCAACATGAACTAAGGGATCCGCGTTAGCTTCACCGCTGATAGGAGTTAAGCTACTTGCTGGCCCAGTGAAAGGCTGTGGGTTGGCTGTGCGTTTAGAATAAGTCTGAAATGCAAAATACACCCCTGTTGCCGCTACCATTGCTCCTAAATAATACATTTCAGCTCCAAATGATAATTTAACTAACTTTTGTAGGATTGTAGATAGGCATTCTATAGAATTTAGACAATATCAAAAGTGTATATACCACTCGAACAGGCGGTTATGGCCGCTGCGAAAAGTAATGTAGGGCTTACTTTTGCATATAGATGGTAAAGTCGTGGCTCAGGTAGTCTTCACGCAGCTTAACTTTATGAGTCAGCTTTTTGCAGAAATGAAAAATATCTCCAGGGATTTGGTAATACATACCTTCTTCTTTTTCTTGTGAACGTGAGCTTAAGCAGTTAAAAGCAAGCCCTTTAATTGCACGAGCAAATAAGACGGGGATCAGCTCTTTAACATAATCAGGCGGCGTTAAAGCAAAGATCCCACTGGCTAAAACGTAGTCATGCTTATTTTCAAGAATCGAATCAATATCATTAGTTTCAAAGTGAAAGGTAGGATGGCGTTTTCGTGCCAAGACAACCATTTGGTCAACAATGTCGATCCCTTTATAGATCCCAGTGAAGTGGTGATTTTTTAAGTAATCAATGAGATGCCCTAAACCGCAACCTACATCAAGGATATTGCTGCTAAATATATCATTAGCCATTTCACATAAAACTTTGAAGCGGACAAATTGGGATTCAACGCTGGTCCATTTAACCCCACGGAAATCGTGAGGGTAGTTAGTGGCACTTTCAAAATAGATGCGGTTATTTAAACTGTATAGATCAAACATTATGCAAATAGGTTAGAACTAGTAGGAGGCATATTCTATGCTATCAGGCAACAGCTAACAAGAGGGTTTTGCGCATCGCCAGAAAGCGATGCGCAAAAAGATTATTTTTTGACTTTTTTAATGTCAATGGACGATTTCACATTTTTAACTTGATCAACTGAACGGGCAATCTTTACTGCTTTGTCTATGTCCGCTTTGGTTGCAACCTTACCACTTAGGGTAACCACGCCCTTTTTGGCAGTCACATGCAATCCCATATCTGCAAATTTATCTTTACCGTACAGCTTTTCTTTAACGAAAGCAGCTCTCACTTTATCAGCGAGTTGCTCGTCAGTCATCGCCTTGTTGTCTGCACTTTCAGCTTTATTACTGTCGGACATTAATGAGGCAAGATTGATAGAGTTTTCAGTTGCAACAGCGTGGCCAGCAAAAGCTAAGCAAAGCATGCATATACTTATTCTAATTATGTTTTCTGTTTTCATGGCGTTGGTTTTCCTCTGAGTGGTTGGACATCATTATAGATTTTAATCCATTTGAGGAAGCGCGTAGCTGTGTTATTAACCCGCTACCTATTTTTATGGTTCAACTCTTTGCTGATATCAGGACTAATTAGTACTTACACTGTATGAGGCCATTAGTTTGTGGTAAAAAAAACTGTTGGTTGAAAATGGTAAGAGAAGTCAGCGTCATATACACACATTTCACAATGCAGCGGCTAAAGCTTACAGTATCTGTTCGAAAATGTCATTTTAGGAGATTGTCTTTTTGGTATTAAATGCTGAAACAAGACGAGCGACCATAATTGCGATATAAAAAATACCAACTTGTCCTTCAATCATTACCACGCTTTTTGAAAAAGGAGTGTGGGCTAGAATATCGCCAAAACCAACAGTGGCTAATGTAATAAAACTAAAATAGTAAAAATCTTCTTGATTGTATATAGGTAGCGTGTTTATGGTATGGATTAGCGCATGCGAGCTGAATGCTTGTATAACCATGTATAACTGCGCAAAACAAATGCCGATTAACAAATAAACGCAGAGAGAGCCAATTAAAATGTCAGATGTGATTTGTTTTCTGGTGTATATATCTTTGCAAAATAGTGTTATAGCATAAACATTAAATAAAATAGACAATATTTTATTCCACACATAAATTTGATGGTATCGAATTTCAGCAATACTCATACATAAAACAATAGTGCCGATGAGCATAAAAAGAACTATACGATGGTTTCCTTTCAAACCGTAGAACATACCAAGCAGAATAAAGAAAAAAAAGAACGCAAATATAACTTTGCCGAAAGATTGGTCATTCATCAGCGGAAATGAGAGCAACAGAGTCAACAGCGCTATTAATAGTGCTAAATACTTACTGAGTAAAAAATGAGTAAATCGAGTCCCTGCTAATGGCATGATATTCCGCTTATCAATGTTAGTTTGTAAACAAAAGTATGCATTTTGGACAACAGTGACTATGCTATTGAATATTATAATTCATTCTCAGCAAAGCAAGGTGAAGCTTGGTTAAACAATGGCTCAGACCGTCTTTAAACTGGCTTTTGCCCTTTGTGTTGGCCGCCATTTATTTAGAACATGCGCAACCTGAAAAACATACGTTTATCTTTATGAGTGCTTGTTTAGCGATTATCCCACTTGCCGCTTTATTGGGACGTGCTACCGAAGGTCTTGCGGCTCATATGGGGGAAGCATTCGGTGGTTTATTGAATGCAACTTTCGGCAATGCAGCAGAGTTTATTATTGCTTTAATAGCGTTAAAAGCCGGACAAATTGATATTGTCAAAGCCTCATTAATAGGCTCGTTAATAGGCAATGTACTTTTAGTTTTAGGCATTTCATTGCTCGTTGGGGGCATAAAACATCCGGTGCAACAATTCAATGTGCAAGGTGCAAAATCGCAAGCAATTGATTTTTCCATCGCTGCTGTGGCTTTAATTATTCCTGCTGCGTTCTATGCATTAGGTATGAAATGGGTTACTGATAAAACGATGAGTCATTTGAGTTTGACTATATCGATTATTCTGATTACCACCTATGCACTATCGCTAGTGTTTACCTTGTATACCCATAGAGGTGGAAAAACCGATAGCCATGAACCAGAGCGTGGCTCGCAGTGGAGTCTTAAATTTTCGATCATGGCTTTGGTGCTCTCGGCAGCCATGATTGCATGGATGAGTGAGATTTTAGTCGGATCAGTAACTTTGGCTGCTCAAGCAATGGGGATGTCTAATGCCTTTGTGGGTGTCATTGTTGTTGCCATCGTGGGTAATGCAGCAGAGCATAGCACCGCAATTGTGATGGCAATGAAAAATCGCTTAGATTTAAGCATGGTGATTGCGATTGGCAGCGGGGTGCAAATCGCGTTATTTGTGGCACCTCTACTAGTTGTCTTAAGTTACGTTTTGCCCTTAACCCAGATGGATCTCATTTTTGGCAAAGGTGAAATCTTAATGGTGGTTTTAGCTTCTTATATCTTAACTCAAGCAACTGAAATTGGAGAATCTACTTGGTATAAAGGAGCACAACTACTTGCTGTTTATAGTATTATTGCTGTTGCCCTCTTCTTATATAAATAAAATAAAAAGAAAATCCTATTAACGTTAGTCGCATTATTTTTTTAATTGTAAGAAATAATCGCGCAACTTTAGTGGAGTTAGCACTTCTTCTTTGCCCGCTTTAGTAAATTCAGTGCCTTGGTATACTTCGCATCGAGAAAAAGAGCGGTTTTGCCATGGGTTATGGACTTGTTGCCCGATTTTATTGAGATCAGCATTAAAGGTAACACGCTTTACTAAATTACGTGCTTTTGCTTCGGATAAGGCGCGAACAATAATGCTTTCAAATTTTGTAAATTGTGATATGGGCCATTTGGGATTAAAAGGGGTGAGAAGGAATAATTGCATAACGCACTCTCTTATGGAAAAGCACCTATTATAAACGGCTTTGACCATTAAAGAAATGGGTTCCATATACACGTATTAAGGAACTTAAAAATAGACACCAAGTCTATATCATATAGACATTATGTAAAAATAAACCATTGAATTTTAACGCATTCGGGAAGATCGAGGAGAGTTTATATGAAATATTATGCAATGATCCTAGCAGCGTTCTTCGCAGCTTCAAGCATTAGCCCTAGCGCAGTCGCTTATCATCCATATGGCGATAGGGACCGCGATGGTATTCCGAATTATCGGGATCGAATTAATAGCAATGGTCCTAATGGTGATAGAGATCATGATGGCATCAGAAATAAAAATGATCGGCACAATAATAATCGTGATTATGGGGATAAAGACCATGATGGCATAGCAAATATTCGGGATGATCATGATAATAGGTTGGATACACCGAAGAATAGATAAAATATTCTATTGTAATCGATGAACTACTACCTCTAATTTTTAAATCATGGTGCAATAGATATCTTCGAATGAAAAAATAATAAAGCCTTTTTAAAGCCTCCAGAAAAAACAACTGATCGCTTTTTAAGTGACATTGCCTTCCTTCTCTTAGGGAACTTTTTAAAACTTTCTTTGTCTCACTCATCAGAGTAATTGCATTGATGGGGTTTATTTTGAAAAAATATATAGTCATGTTATTAAGTTCTGTGCTGTCTGTGCACAGTTTTCCAGCAAACGCCTATTATGACGATGATGTCAATTATGGTGATTATCAGGATCACTACGAATATCGCGAACACGGTCGCCCCAGACAATACTTTCGATGGCATTGTGATCCATACAGTAATGTTTGTTACAAAGTGTATTATCACCGTTGGCCCAAGAAGCATAATTACAAAAATACCGAACCAAAACATGTCTTTGTTGCACCCCCTGAAAAAATTGCAGAAAAAAACATTGTTAAGATTAACTTAACGCATGGTACTTGGGGCGCTTATGATTCAGAGGGCTCCCTCGTGAATTCAGGTCATATTTCAGGAGGCAAAAGCTTTTGTCCAGATATTGGCAAAAAATGCAAAACGGCCACTGGCACTTTCACCGTTTACGAGAAAAGAGGATCCAATTGCAAATCGAAAATTTTCCCTGTAGGCAAAGGTGGCGCACCGATGCCTTATTGCATGTTTTTTTATCAAGGTTATGCAATGCATGGTTCCAATAGCGTGCCCAATTATAATGCCAGTCACGGCTGCGTGAGGATGTCTCCTAAAGATGCCAAATGGCTTAATGAAAATTTTGTCAAAGTTGGCAGCACAAAGGTCAATGTGACTTATGATAATACGGCTTCAGTTGACGATCAGAAGAAAGATAAAGTGAATAAAAAGGAATCAGCTAACAAGAAAGTTAAATTATCACAGTAGCCAGAATCAATGCGTGAAAATCAAGGAGCAACTAGCTGAAAACAGCTATACGTTGTAAGCTCACCAACAAATAATTAAATTCCAAAAGAAATCTATACTTTGGTATACAGTCTCTAACGAATGATGATCATTCATGTACCAACAGGTTATCCTTTTAGCTATCTTACTTACCACTTTGAGCTTATTTATATGGAGCTCTTGGCGCTATGACATCGTGGCTTTGTTTGCTCTGGTGTTGGCGTTGTTAACGGGCATTGTTCCTTTCGAGCAAGCATTTTCGGGATTTAGCAATTCTGCTGTAGTGACGGTGGCTTGCGTGATGATTTTAACAGGGGCTATCACCCAGTCTGGCATTCTGAACTATTTCACTGCAAAAATTGAATCATTGTCTAAAAACGATATGCTCCAAATAGGCTTTTTTACCACTATCAGTGCCGCATTATCTGCATTTATGAATAATGTGGGTGCATTAGGGCTAATGATGCCAATAGCCATACATGCATTTACCAAAAGCGGTAAATCGCCTTCCATTATATTAATGCCCATTGCGTTTAGCTCTGTTTTAGGTGGGCTAATTACAGCGATTGGAACACCACCCAATCTCTTGATTTCGCAATACCGGGAAAGTGTTTTAGGATCTCCTTATCATATGTTTGACTTTAGTCCGGTTGGGCTGATAGTGGCATTTATTGGCGTCTTGTTTATTTCGTTGATAGGTTGGAGATTGGTGCCAGTCCGTAAAGCAAGTGACAATGCGGAAGATTTATTTCAAATTCATGATTACATGACAGAAGTTATAATTCCCAAAGATTCGCCATTCGATAAGATGACCATAAAGGATTTCTTTGAAAAACTAAAAATTGATTTTGATTTGGTGGCGATTATCCATCGCGGCACTAAAACATTTATGTATAAAAAAAGCGATATCATTTGCTCTAATGATATCCTCATTATTGCCTCATCCCATGACAATCTAGAAAAATTATTGGATGCTACCAAGTTCACGTTATCAGGTGAAAAGCCGATCTCGACTAAAGAACTAGGTAATAATGAAATAATGACCATGGAGGCTGTGGTGCCACCGGGTGCATACGTGCAGGGGCAATCATCTGCCATGCTCAAATTGCGCACACGCTATAAAATCAATTTATTAGCGCTTTCCCGCAAAGGGATATCCTTTCGACAAAAGTTACATGACATTCGCTTTTTGCCAGGTGATGTGGTTTTGCTGCAAGGCCCTGTTGAAACCTTTCGAGAAATTATTGTTGACTTAGGTTTCTTGCCCTTGGCAGAGCGAGACATAAAAATTGGTCTATCGCAAAAAAAACTATTACCGCTTCTGGTTTTTATTGCTTCTGTTATTGTTGCTGCACTGCAAATATTACCGATTTCCGTTTCATTTTTAACGGCAGTGTTGACGCTCATTATTCTCAAAGCAATACCTGTCTACAATATATACCGTAGTATTGACTGGTCAGTGCTTTTACTACTTGCGGCAATCATTCCTGTGGGGGGCGCAATTGAAACCACAGGAACCGCTGATCTGATCTCGAATGCCTTTGTCGGCATTTCAGGGCATTACTCTCCGCTAATTGCCTTAACAGCCATTTTGATGATTACCATGACTTTATCGGATCTTATGAATAATGCAGCCACAGCCATCATTATGGCGCCCATCGCATTTAAAATAGCAGAAGCTTCTTCAGTGAATCCCGATCCCTTTTTAATGGCGGTTGCGGTAGGGGCCTCTTGTTCCTTTCTAACCCCCGTTGCTCACCAAAATAACACCATGGTAATGGGGCCAGGTGGGTATCAATTCTTTGATTATGCTCGCTTGGGGCTTCCTCTGGAGCTGCTTGTTATCATCTTTGGCATACCGGCCATTTTATGGTTTTGGCCTTTATAATATGAGCAATTTCAATTTTTAATCTTTTCGCCTACCCATACATTACCATCATGAAACAGAAAAAGGGGTTTTTCAGGTTCGACATCTTGAAATTGATTAGTTGGCCATATTCTATTTTCGCTCACGAATCGTTCCCATGCTTTGGGAGAAAAATCCTCTTGTTCTACAGCATATATTTCGTTAGCAAAAGTCCAGCTAAATTTCTGTGTGCAATCAGCAGTATACTCATGGGGAAAGGGGACCTTACTTTCATCAATACCAAATAACTCTTCATACCATTTTATTCTGTTCTCGACAGCTAAGACAATTTGCGACTGAGTAAAATTGGGTTCAAAAATCCATACTTTCAAATAATAAGGAACATTCATTTGCTTGGCGTAAAATTGCCAATTTTCATAAACATCGCATAAGGCTTCAATAAACAATTTTTTAAACCAAAGAGGCGGGTTCCTTTTAAGCAGTCTGTAGAAAGGGTCGATATAAAATTTCATGTAACAATAATGACCATCAGCCAGCCTTGTTTTCATTTCTTCGACAGAGCTAAAAAGATGTCTTTCTTTTAGACTTTCAAGCCTTTTAATGACTGTGGGCCAATTACGGATTTTCTTTTTGTTCGCAGGAACTTTAAAAGGGGGGGCTTCTTTTTTGCTGTTTAAGTACCATTGGTACTGTCGGGCTTTATCTTTATTTCTTGAATTATACATCGGATTTAACTTATTATCGTTTAACAGCGATTAAGCTGTATGCTGTCAATAGGGTGGTTTGGTGTCTTAGTTGTAGAATTCCTCACCTGTAGAATAGCTTGCTGGAACTTAGCTATATCGTATCATAATACTTTTTTTTGATAACTTAAGTCCATCAAAAGGAGCTTGAATGAAATTTCGATTGTCATCTTCCCTGTGGTTATTAGCTTTGCCCACCCTGGCTTTTGCAAACCATGCTCAAGGTACTGGCAACTTCTACGTAGGTGCTTTTGGTGGGTTTGGTTCATCCACTCATGTCGATACTAACCAGTATGGAACAGTCTTTTTTATTGAAGCTAATGGTGGTCCGTTGGCAGTGAACGCTATTGGCCAGTTGGATAGTAAAAATGTCGCATTCCTTGGTGCACAGCTTGGATATCGTGGTCAAGATGTATGTCTTAATACTTGTTCTCAGCTAACATTAACTCCTGCCCTTGAATTAGAAGCGTTCGCTATGAACAAGCGCTCATTTAATGGCACGCTAAATAATAATACCGACAGACTCGAAGAGCATAGTTTTGCTGTATCTTATCCCATGAGAACAACGGTATTTCTTGCGAACGCTGTATTAGGATTTAATAACACCACCCTTCTTGTCCATCCCTATATTGGCTTAGGTATTGGTAGTGCGATTGTTAAAGTCTCTGATGCAAACGCTGCGCAAACCAATCCGCCAGAGCCAGGTATTAACCACTATAACAGCAATACCAACGATACAACCTCGACCTTTGCTGGCCAAATCAAGATAGGTTTGGATTATAATCTCAACGAATGCATCAGTCTTTTTGCTGAATATCGATGGCTCTATCTGGCTAGCGCAGATTTTGTGCTAGGTTCAGCAGTTTATCCTACCCATGCACCAACCAGTAGCTGGCAAGTAGAAATAGAACCACAAAAATACCACTTAGGCAGTATTGGGGTGAGGTTTAACTGGTAAGGAAAGCCGCAGTGGAAATCATTTCGCAAGGATCCGCTTTAAAAATGATTTCCGGCGGCATTATCGTAGACGAATTCGTGACAACGAATACCATTTTCTATCAGTCTGTATTTAGCGCAGTAGGCGGTGCATTTCTAGGTGGAATGATAGGGGCGCTGGCAGGTGTTGAAATCGAACCCGTAATGGGCCCAATCATCGTTGGTGTGTTTGGGGCAGTAGCCGGAGCGTATTTCGGATTTTATTACAATCAGTATGCGGATCTGAAGCCTGATACCTGGGTTAAGTGGAAGGTGAGCATTTAAAGGGGCGCATTGTTGCCAGTCATGTCATTTTTCGCCTAAATCTTGGGCAAAACGCAGCATATAACCATCGGGATCTAAAACAATAAACTGTAAATTTCCGACCATGTTATCTCCTGCGGCATACCATTTTTCTTCTAGCGGTAAATAAATGGTCGCTTGATTGTGTTTGCATTTTTCATGTAATTGAACAACATCTGTTGTGCTAATTTCAAAATTAATGCCTTTACCCAAAGGCGGTTGCATATCACCCATGATCCAAGCACGAGCGCCAGGGATGGGTTGTTCAATCATCAGTTGTGCACCCTGGCGATCTAAAAAGGCAAATCTTTCATCAATACGACTGTAAACCACAGAAAAGCCTAGCACTTGTGTGTAAAACTTTAAGCTGGTTTCAAAGTGGGAACAATACAGCTCTGGTACTAAAGCATTAAATTGGCGCATGCGATTTAATGTCCTTTTTGTTTTTCTTTACGCTTGGCTTGCTTCTTCAAAAACAATTCTTTCTCACGCGCTTCTTTTTGCGCCTTTGAAACAACTTTTTTCAGTTTTTTGTTTTTTTCAAGTTCTTCGCGCAACATGTCTTGCGCCAATGTGGTGTTGCGTGAACCGTCTTTGGCTTTTTCCATTTCACGGCGCACTTCGCGCTTAATGCGTTTAGGATTTTTTCGCTTAATCACCAGGGTAAATTCTTGAGGCGTGCTAAAATTCAACTCGTCATAATGCGTCAGCACGAATTCGTAAAGCTCAGCATCGGTGGGCTCAGCACCAAATATTTTACGCGCAACCGCATGCCCTTGGTCATCTTTTCGTTCAAAAAGACCGATCCAAAAGCGGTTTTCCAGAAGAACAGTAACTTGGATAGTGTGTTTCATAAAATGCAGACTTGGCTATTTTTTGACTTTAAAAAATCTATTTACAATGTATTATCAATTTTGATAATGTACACCTAATCGTGACTGTAAAGTGCTAGTAACACTCTACAGCCACTGACCACAAGCAAAACTATTTGGGAGTTTAAGCTCATGGCTAAACGCATTTTATTACATTCTTTCTCAGTTAAAAAGCTCGCATCACGGCGATTCATCAACTATTTGATTTTTAAGCTCAATTTTTTCACCTAAACGGCCCCAACCTCGCTGTTTTTTGGAAAATTTTGTTTGCTTACTAATAGGTAGGACGGTATTGCTATGCAAGCTTATTCGCTATCGCGCATCTTAAATGATGCACGCCAACTCACGCGTTCTGCACGGATATCGCTGGCTGAAGTGTTATTTGTATTCAGTCACACACAATTGAATGAAGTTGAAAAAATACTTTGGATATTGTTTGCCACTCATGCAGACGATTCTCTTTCCTGCACCTTTTCTTACGCTCAAATTTCTTATTGCGTTAATTTAGATCATGAAATAGTGCACCGTGCTTTAAAGCGTTTATTAGCCTTGGGATTTTTAGAATGTGAAGGCGGCCTTCCAGATCCTTTTTCACCACTATGTTTGCTGAAGTTTCAGCGCTTTCATTTGGCTTTACCATTAGAAGGTTTATTAGCTTTAAAGAAAGCGCCGCAGTGTAAAAAGCCAAAACCGTGGCATGAGAAGGGGATTTATAAAAGGCCGCCGATTTTAATTAATTTGTTGAATAATCGTTTTAATATTTGATGAGTTTCGCCCCTACCGGGGCTCGCTAGGTTGGTGGTGTGTTCACCCCCCGTTCCGGCGCGTTCTGCTAACGCAGAAAGCACCTGCACGAGGGGCTAGCAAATAACGCAGCTCCCGCTGCTTAGGAGCTGTAATCGCCTTAGCGATAAATTCCCGACCGCTGTAGCGGTCGAATTTGCTAGCCCACCGTAAGGAGCGCAGCGACGCAACGGTGGGAATGACGCCCCCCCAAACTCCAACCCCGGAAGGGGTTGAACAGAATGCATGTAAAATATCGGAGTAAACATGACGGAAGAAGAGAGCCAATTCGTTTCAGGTGGGGTTAAAGAACCATCACTCGATTTCCCCAATAATTATTACTGCACCATCGTCAATCAATTTTATATTCAATTAGTGAATGGAGTTTTCAATGCTAACAATTAGTCAGGAAGGGCTACATGAAATCAGTGGTGGCAAATTTCACTTTGGTGCCATCATTTCAGGATTGGTAGTGGGGCTAGTGACAGGTGGCCCAATTGGTTTAGGCTTTGCTGCAGGCGGCATTATTATGGCAAGCGGCATCGATAATTTACACGATCTCTATCATCCGGGAGAATAATATGAATATCATGCAATTATTGCGACTTGCGTGGGTCGGTGGTTGGGTCGTTGCAGAATCCATCTCTCCTGGAATTAGTTATCAAGGGAAGCTTCAAGCTTCCCTTGTTGCGACTTTTGCGGCGGGTTATGCAAATGATGTGCATAAGGCGGTGTGGAGGAAGGTGAGGGGGCCCTGTAAATAAATTTCAGCCCATTTATCAGCCAGTTACGCATCTTGAATTGATTTTCTTACCTAATCGGCATAAGATTGATAGTTGGGGGCGACCTGGCTTCGACGCAGATCGCGAAACCCAAGGGGCATGTCGAGCATACAGTTTAATCCTCGTAAAACTTAACTGTCTTGTTATAGATGCAAACGACAACATCTATGGAGCTGCCGACAAAAAAGTCGCGTAAGCTCTCCTTCTACCAGCTGTGCTTATGCGGCTGAATAGAGGGTCGATTACATAAGACCGTCTAACTGTCCGCTCTCGCCAGTTAGCCTAAAACAAAGAGAGATGGCTTGTTGCAACCCCGCTAGATCAGGTTGTAGCCGGCGACAACGATGGTCTAGATAAGCATGTAGATCCTTAGGCGTAACATGTGCGGACGCGGGTTCAATTCCCGCCGCCTCCACCAAATAAAAAAAGACCCTTCAGGGTCTTTTTTTATTTGGTAAAGTCGTTGGAATGAACCCGCGGGACGCGGGGTGAGGCGCTTAAAAATGCATGCATTTTTAAAGCCGAACGCCCGGCCAAGGATGGCCGGGCTGGGGTGAATAAAGCTCACCTTTGTTGCGCCAGGGATGGCGAAGATAATTTCGCTTACGAAGTGGCTTCAGAAAAAACACGGCTTTTTCCCGGCGAGCGCCGAAGCCATGGAAGGCGCAGGCAGGCTTGCAAGTGCAGCAGGGACTGCGAAGCGATGCAAGAATTCCCGCCGCCCCATAGTTTCTAAAAAGGCCACTCTTTTGAGTGGCCTTTTTTTTTGAAACTAAAGTAGGCTTGGGATTGAAGACGCGACAGTAACGTAAGAAAAAGCTCCGCCATAAGGTAGCAAATTCCAGATAAGCCACATTGAATGTGAGCGTTCACTCATATAGACTCTCACTATTCTTAACAGTAGAGATTTAACGATGAAAATAGAATCAATATCACAATTAGTGGACCTGGTAACTCTTATCGGTACCATAGCATTACCTTTACCTTACTGGGTTGTTTTACTCTCAGTAACCGCTGCAATTATTCTCTTTAAGTTTGAAGACATCAAACAGAGCAAGCTTTTAAAGAGATTAATGAGTATCGGTGTTATCGGTGGGGCAATATTAGGCTTATTTCCTGCTGTATTTTTAAGTCTAATGGCCACTGATTCTGGCACAACTCAAAGCATGATTACGGGTGGTGTCATGTTTGGACTAATTGAATTGGTTAGTGCGTTAGCCGGTTTGGTCGTTGCGACACCAGTGGGTTATCTCATTTTCCGTCTGAGTAAAACGGCATAGCGAAGAGCACAAGGGAGCCTGACCCTTTGTGCTCTTAGTGCTTCCCGCTTAATATTCTCGCCTTTTCCCGCTGCCAATCTTTTTCTTTCTGGGTTTGGCGTTTATCGTGCAGCTTTTTACCTTTGGCGATAGCGATCTGCACTTTCACAAAGCTGTTTTTCCAGTACATATTCAGCGCCACAATGGTGTAACCCTTGCGCTCTACTGCACCAATTAAGCGTTTAAGCTCTTTTTTATTCAATAACAGCTTTCGGGTACGGCTATTTTCTGGAGTGACATGTGTTGATGCACTCAACAGGGGAGTGATAACGCAGTTTAACAACCAAGCTTCTCCGCCTTTAATAATCACATAGCTATCGGCGATACCACCTTTACCGGCTCTTAGGCTTTTGACTTCCCAGCCTTGCAGCACAATACCGGCTTCAAAGGATTCCTCGATGGCATATTCATGGCGGGCTTTGCGGTTTTCAGCAATCCGCGAGTTGTCATTGGTCGGTTTTTTCTTACTCATAACCGGTTATTATACGTGGGCGCTTCGAAAAATAAACGATTAGCGCTTATAATAGAGCCAATTAAGTGAATAAGGGGAGGCAAAAGTCGATGACTAGCATAATCCGTAGTGCCTTTGTCCCTTTTACCAGTGCTCAGATGTACGATTTAGTGAACGATATCGAACAGTACCCCCAATTCCTACCTTGGTGTCCCAATACCGAAGTCTTAAGCCGCACTATGGATGAAATCAAAGCCACCGTGCATTTTGCCAAAGGCGCTTTGGTGAAATCTTTCACTACCGTGAATCGTTTATTGCCCCATGAGCGGGTAGAAATGCGTTTATTGCACGGGCCTTTTCGACATCTAGAAGGACAATGGCAATTCCAAACCATTGCGGATCAAGGTAGCCGCGTTACTCTTAAACTTTCTTTTGAATTCAACAATAAATTATTAGCTTTTGCTCTGGGGCCTTTTTTCCAGCAAATGACCAGTAGTATGGTTGAATCTTTTACCAAACGAGCCCACCACATTTATGCAAAAGCTTACGATTGAGGTTGTGTTCGCGAAAAGCGAATACCAGCACGTAGTCAGTTTGTCTGTCCCTGTTGGCACGACAATATTACAAGCAATTGAACTCTCAGGACTCTTAGCTGCAAATCCAGAAATCGATTTAGCTGCGGTGGGTATTTTTGGCGAGAAAAAAACACTTAACGAAGTGGTAAAAGATAACGATCGCGTTGAAATCTATAGGCCGCTACACCAAGACCCTATGCAGGCCAGAAAACAACGAGCGGTGACTCAAAAGCGTAAGAAATTTAAGCCACTTCGGGCAAAGGATCTTGTGTGATCTTTTCAACACGGCCATTCTCAAAATAAATGGCTAAATGACGACGCGTTTCTTCGCCATTATTGGGTTTTTCAATGTAGATATAATCCCAGCGGTTGATATGGAAAATATCGTGCAGCATTGGGGTGCCTAGCACAAAGCGCACTTCGTCTTCGCTCATGCCCTCATGTACGAGAGCAACAGACTCTGGGCTAATCGGGTTGCCTTGGATGAGATCATATTTATAAGGACGTATAAAGCAAGCACTTAAGCTTAAGCTTAAAAGTAACCAACAGGCACATTGTAGTAGAGTACGGGGTTGCACTTTCATTGTATTATCTTAGTAAGCTTAATATAAAAATTGCGGCTCTATAATTGCTGCAAGGCTAACATTTCCCCGGCGCGCTATCAAGTTAGTGAGGATGCATGAAGCCTTTGGAAGTGGTAGCCTTGGCAGACGTTATCAAGAGGGACCCCTTTAAATGTCAGAAGATAAACTTGATGATAAGGAACTAAAAAAGGTAGGTTTAAAAGTCACCTTGCCGCGGCTGAAAATTCTCAGCATTTTAGAGAATGCCAAAGAGCGCCATATCAGCGCCGAGGAAGTCTACAAGAAACTGTTAGATTCAGGTGACGATGTGGGGCTAGCAACCGTATATCGCGTGCTCACCCAGTTTGAAGCAGCGGGCTTAGTGATCCGTCATCATTTTGACTCGGGTGGTCATGCCGTGTTCGAGCTTGATGCGGGACACCATCACGATCATTTAGTTTGTATCAAGTGTGGCATCGTCGAAGAGTTTGTCGATAAGATTATCGAAGAACGGCAAATCGCCATCGCGAAAGAGTTTGGCTTCAACATTACCGAACACTGTTTATATCTTTATGGCACCTGCCGCGATTGTCAGGAATAATTAACGTTTATAACTTAAATTTATCTTAGTAAGCGCCTTGCTGCCGGTGCGGGTTCATCCATTTCCATGTCATCTGTGAACTCTTTAGATGAGTTATCTTCAAGCGGTGAAATCTCATTTGCAGCCATTCGTAGCGCGTAATAGGGGGAATGATTCGGATTGTCATTTTTTGACCGTAAGCGGATTATTCTTAATACACTTTCGTTGTAAAAGAGCCGGTCAAGGGTTAAGAATGCAAAGGCTAACTCGCCCGTAGCATCATCTTTGACGATATTAAATTTATCCCTCGCTTGTTCATCATTGGCAGCTGATGTTGCCCGATGAGATTAAAACGCTTTACAATCGGTTCCATAATAGCGAAATGAATGATTGAAATTGAGCAATTGAAGATAGCTTAATGAAAAACGCAACACATCAGTCAATAACTTACTAACATTGAGAGCCATAAATTAAAATGCTAGTAATCCTGTAAAATACAGAGATTTATCGATCTTCACCGCCTGAGTGCAAACAGCGCTAACCTTGTTGGGGTTGTAATTTAAGTCAAAAATGTGTATAGTTCACAATTGTTGTGGTAAATCTGTGTAATTAAGTAAGAAATATCATCACAGAAAAGCTTGCCATAATGTTATTACAAATCGCTTAGGAGAAAGTTGCCATGAGCGAAATTGTCAAAGAAAAACAAAGTTATTTATTCAATCCTCGAAATCAATTGTAAATTGATTAATTCAACATTATAGGCTCTTCCTGGAGGTTTTTATGACTCTCAGTTTCCTATATACCTACAATTATAAATAAAATAGCAACTTTTGCATCATACCTGGGTTCAAATGTGATGAAACAGGTTATTTCAAAAATATTTTAAAATTACAAAAAAATCTTTCAAAAGGACAATGTAATTATTTTGTGTATGATATTTTAAATATTATTCACAAAATAAAACCAGAAAAAAAGGGTTGTTTTTGGATTGCGAAATGTTCTAACCTAAAGACAGAGCTTGAGAAAAATAAAAAAATAAAACTGAGAAATAAACAGCATTTATTCTTAACTTCGGCGATAACAATAAAAGGAGCAGACGATGAAAAAAATAGCATTGGCTGCATTCATTGTGACCGTAGTGATTGCTTTAAATGCGAATGCATCGAGAATGGTTGAGTGTTCTTTAAAGAGAACAGGAGGCAAGATTGAAGATGCGGTGGTTGATACACTGATCACAACCAAAGTAAAAACATTATTTTTAAAAGAACCAGCGTTGTCTGCCATGAAACTTCATGTGATCACTAAAAATCAAATGGTGACCCTAAAAGGGGAAGTTGAAACAGAATTTGAAAAAAATGTTGCTATCAATTTAGCAGAGAGCATTGAAGAAGTTCAAAATGTTCAATCAAAGCTAAAAGTCTGTCTTGGTTAGTAGTTAGATGACACAGAGGAGGATGCGATGAAAAAATATTTTAAGCAGTTACTACCTGTTGAAAAAGTAGACCCAACTCATGTCAGTATTCCTTGGTATCCAGTGAAGGACAAGGCCAAGTCTGAAGAAGCTAAGGAAGTGATTGATGAGAATGGAAATGCTTTAAAAGGCAAAAAATAATAAAGCGTACTAAAAGCATGATTAGTTACAGTAATGAGATAGGAGAACGATCATGAAAAAATACAGAAAAAGGGAGCGCAAAGGAGGTTATTGGCGCGACTACAGCCGAGAAAACTTAAATGAACTTCACGATTATGAGTTTGATGATTTCGGCAAAATTTCTAGAAAAAACAAAAAACAGTAAACAAAACGTAATATTGATCACTCAGGAGAATAATGATGAAAAACTTAAACAAAAATGAATTACTGCTCGTTTCAGGTGGCGCCTCAGAAGAACGTGAAGTTCCCACTGAGGAAAAAGTGAAAGATGTTATTAATGATGGGTTAGAGGGGATTGGCGATACTTTGGATACGATCTCTGACAAAATCCATAAAAATGTAGATAAGCATTACAGTAAGTAAAGCAGTTCTTCAGTGTTAGGGGAAAGAGGTACGAGATATCGTACCTCTTTTTTTATTGCTTTTAGTTTTCTAATAATTCTGTTTGCTTAAGTAATTGTTTTGCATTGGCCCGTGCTTGAGTGGTGACATCCATGCCGCCAAGCATTTGCGCAATAGCCTCAACGCGCGCAGTGGCATTGAGCATGTGTATTTGCGTTACGGTATTATTCTCTGAGCGCTGTTTAACCACTTGCAGGTGATTTTCACCACAAGCGGCTACTTGCGGTAAATGCGTGACACACAGTACTTGGGCAGATTGGGCTAAGCGCTGTAATGATTTGCCGACAACAGCTCCTACTTTACCGCTGATCCCCACATCGACTTCATCAAACACCAAGCAAGGCGTTGCCACATACTTTGCAGTCACTAATTGCAATGCCAAGCTAATGCGTGATAACTCACCACCTGAGGCCACTTTGTTTAAGGGTTGGGGTGGGTGGCCTGGGTTAGCGCTAATGCCAAAGCAAACAGTTTCATTGCCGTGAGCATGTAGCTCATTATCGTGATAAGCAATTAGGTCGATAGTGAATACGGCTCCTGGCATAGCTAATTGTTGTACACAAGTCGTAATTTCTGATGCTAATTGCCTAGCGGCTTGTTCTCGGGCTTTAGTTAATTTTTTGGCAATCTGTTGGTATTGTTGCTTGGCTAGCGCAATATTCTCATCAATTTTGGCCAAGAATTGTTCTTGGTTAGCAAATTGGAGCGCTTGTTCTTGTAAATGACAAAAATGGTAATAAAGCTGAGAGGCTTCAACTTTATGTTTGCGTGCGATTTCATGAATACGCTCTAAACGTTGTTCTACTTCATAGAGTCGTTCCGGATCAACTTCTAACTGACTGACAAAAGAATTGAGTTCATCACTGGCTTCTTTGAGTTGAATGCTGGCATTTTCAATACATTCAAAAGCGTTCTTAAGCCCTTGGCTTTTGTTCTCCAGAGGACGTAAAACCATTTGTAATTGACCTAACCATTGCAAGACATTCCCTTCATCGGCATTTTCAAGCAAGGCTAGAGCTTGTTCTGTTGTTTCAATAAAAGTGCGGGAATGGGCTAACTTGTCATGCTCTTCATCTAATTGCTTCAGTTCATGTTCGCGAAGGTGCAAGCTTTGTAGTTCCGCAATTTGATAATGCAGTAAATCCATTTTCGCTTCTGAAGTGCGACTGGCTGTTAACAACGCTTCGCGTTGCAAAATCAGTGCTTCATATTCCCGGAAAGCAGTTTTGACTTGACTCAGCGTGGTATCATGTTGACCGAAAGCATCAAGTAACCGGAGTTGTTCTTGAGGTTTTAACAATAATTGATGCTGATGTTGTCCGTGGATTTGTACCAAGTAATCACCCAGTAAACGTAATTGGGCGGTAGTGACAGGGCGGCCATTGATAAAAGCTTTGGACCGTCCATTGCTATATAAGATGCGACGGATAATGCAATGTGAGTCGTCATCACAGGTTAAATCGAGATCGTTCAGCCATAAAATGGCACCGGAAAGTTTGCTGACATCAAATGTGGCTGCGATCTCAGCTTTGTCGCTGCCAGGGCGGATCATCTGGCTATCACCACGTTCGCCAATGGCCAGGGCTAAAGCGTCGAGTAAAATACTTTTGCCAGCGCCGGTTTCACCGGTGATCACGGTCATGCCAGAAGCAAAATGAATATCCGCATGAGCGAGTACGCTTAAGTCTTTAATGTAAAGATGTTGCAGCATTTAGGCGCTCCAGCCCAACTTATTACGCAATGTATAATAATAATCATAGTCGGTAGGATGCAACAGGCGTAGCTCTTTGGCTTTGCGTTTGATGATGATTCTATCATCTGGTTTAGTATCAAAGTGCACTTGACCATCACAACTCAGACGAGGGTTCAAGTTATTATCAGGCATCAAATGCAATTCAATTTTAGCCTGGCTATCCACCACAATCGGGCGTGAACTTAAGGTGTGCGGATGCATGGGCACCAAAACCATCGCTTCTAATGAGGGATGTAAAATAGGGCCGCCACCTGAGAGGGCATAAGCGGTAGAGCCTGTAGGAGTGGCGGTAATGAGTCCATCAGAGCGCTGACGATAAACAAACTGATCATTGATGATGACCTGAAAGTCCATCATTCTGGCGATATCACCGGAATAGAGCACCACATCATTGAGTGCAATCCCCTTATTGATCACTTCGCCTTGACGCATCAATTGCATTTCTAAGAAAAATCGATGTTCTTCTTGGTATTGGCCTCGCAATATCGGTTCTAGAGATTGAGATAAGGCCTGAGGGGAAATATCCGTTAAAAATCCTAACCTTCCGCGGTTGACTCCCACAACGGGGACATCGTGATCTGCCACTGTGCGAGCCGCATCCAAAAGGCTGCCATCACCGCCCACCACGACGATGAGATCACATGAGGTACCTAACTTGTCTCGTGGTATAGCTTTCATGAGAAGGTTAGAGGGCATCGATTTGGCGCAGGTTTCTTCCATCAAGACTTCAAGGTTTTGAGCTTGTAAGAAACTCACTAAAGAAGCGAGGGTGCTTTGGACCTCTGGATTGGCATGCTTGCCTATTAGGCCGATGGTTGAAAAAGCCAGCGCCATATCAATGCTCTCCTACTGTATCTTTAGCGACTAACCATTTAAAATGAAGGACGACACTATTTAGGTAACCTTCAAACAAATAATCGTGAATAGCCACATTTTAAAACATGACTGCACATAGTATATCTGAACGTGCCCAGCTGCTGTTAAAGCATCTTGTTGAATTATACATCCGAGATGGCCAGCCCGTGGGCTCAAAAACGCTTGTTTGCGAGGCTTTTCCAAGCTTGAGCCCTGCTACTGTGCGTAAAGTTTTGTGCGATCTAGAGGAAAAAGGCTATTTGGCTTCGCCGCATACCTCAGCTGGCAGGATCCCTACTACCGCTGGGATCCGGTTTTTCGTCGATAGCTTGTTGTCGGTCCATCCCTTAAATCCCCGAGATATGAAAATGGTCGAGGAACAGCTTGATCCCTCACAACCAACTAACAATCTCATCGCCAACACGTCCAATGTGCTTTCAGAATTAACGCATATGGTGGGCATTGTGACTATGCCGCATCGTGAGCAGCAGATCCTGCGCCATGTTGAATTTCTACCGTTGGGGGATTATCGGGTATTGGTTGTGTTGGTCTTTAATGACCGCGAAGTACAAAACCGCATTATTGTGACTCAGCAAAAGTACACAGCCTCTGAATTAACCCAAGCGAGCAATTTTTTAAATCAACATTTTGTAGGTAAGGATTTGTTTGCTGCTCGCCAAGAATTATTGCAGGCATTGAGTCAAGATCGCTTGCAGATGGACAGCCTGATGAAATCAGTGGTTGATGTGGCCAGTCAGGCATTTAAACCTTGTAAACAACAAGAAGAATACTACTTAGCTGGCCACCAAAATTTGGTGACGCCTTTTGGTGGGATCACTCAAATTGAGCGTGTCTTTGATGCTTTTAGGCAAAAGCAACATATTCTGCAACTACTAGATCACTGCTTGCAGACCGATGGGGTGCAGATGTTTATTGGTGAAGAATCCGGTTATGATGCTTTCCGTGAATGTAGCGTGATCACTTCGTGTTATAAGATCGATGGTGAAGTCGTAGGCGTGCTGGGGGTGATTGGGCCTACCCGAATGCGTTATGACAAAGTCATCCCAATGGTTGAAATTACCGCCAAAGTTCTTGAAGCGCTCTTGAAACCCGATCATTAGGCCCCATATACCTGTTTAGTTTGAGAGGGAGGTTGAAATGCCAGAAAACAAAAATAAGCCCGGTGACGATGCACCTTCGGCGCGTTTTGAAGAAGATTTTCCGATGGAAGAAGAGAGGTTGATTGCGCCTAACGACAATCAAGAACTGCATGATCAAATCGAGGTATTAAGTAAAACCTTGAAAGAAACCCAAGAAAAGGCCGATGACAATTGGGAGCGCTTAGTTCGAAAAGAAGCTGAGTTGCAAAACTTAATAAGGCGCTCGGAGCAGGAAGTTGAGAATGCCCGCAAATTTGCTATTGAACGCTTTGCTGGCGAAATGCTGCAAGTCCTAGACAGCTTGGACCAAGGATTAGCGCATAGCCAAACCGATTCAATAACGGTTGATCATTTAGTAGAAGGCATTAGACTAACGCATTCTGTGTTCATGAATGCACTCGATAAACAAGGCATTAAGCAGATTGAGCCAACGGTAGGGGAAGCCTTTAATCCTACTGTGCATGAAGCGATTTCCGTGCAGGAAACCAACGAGCTTGAGCCAAATCGTATTATGGCGGTGGTGCAAAAGGGGTATATGCTCCAAACGCGTCTATTACGGCCTGCGCGCGTGGTGGTCTCTAAGGCCCCTGCGAGTTAAAAACTGTTGAAATTAACAGAGTTAGGGCTTGAATTTACCGATTTTGCCCACATATTGATAGAGAAACCTTTTTAGTCTTGAACGTTTGGAGAAAAAGTAATGGCGAAAAATGTAGTGATAGGCATCGACTTGGGAACCACAAACTCCTGCGTTGCCATTATGGAAAATGGTAAACCCCGCGTAATAGAAAATAGCGAAGGTGATAGAACTACCCCATCTATTGTGGCTTTCACTGAAGACGGCGAACGCTTGGTTGGGCAAACCGCTAAACGCCAAGCGGTTACCAATCCAAAATTTACTTACAATGCGGTTAAACGCTTAATTGGTCGCAAATTCGATGATCCGAATCTGCGCGATACTCACATTGCTTACAATATTGTCAAAGCCGATAACGGCGATGCATGGGTAGAAGGCCGTAATAACGAAAAAATAGCGCCTCCGCAAATTTCTGCGCTGGTATTAGCGAAAATGAAAAAGACGGCAGAAGACTATTTGGGGCATGAAGTATCAGAAGCGGTGATCACCGTTCCGGCTTACTTTAACGATTCACAACGTCAAGCGACTAAAGATGCGGGTAAAATTGCAGGTCTTGAGGTTAAACGTATCATCAACGAGCCTACCGCTGCTGCATTGGCGTTTGGTATGGATAAAAAATCCGGTGATACTATCATTGCTGTTTACGACTTAGGGGGCGGTACCTTTGACGTTTCGATTATTGAAATTGCCGCAATTGACGGCGAGCAACAGTTTGAAGTATTAGCCACCAATGGTGACACTCACTTAGGGGGCGAAGACTTTGATGATCGCATCATCAATTATTTAGTTGAAGAATTTAAGAAAGATACTGGCGTCGATCTACGTAAAGATGCGCTGGCATTGCAGCGCTTAAAAGAAGCAGCTGAAAAAGCGAAAATTGAGCTCTCGACTCGTGAACAAACCGATATCAACTTGCCTTACATCACGGCAGATGCATCGGGTCCTAAGCACATGAACATTCGCTTAACCCGTGCGAAATTTGAATCGTTAGTGGAAGATTTAATTCAACGTACTTTAGAGCCATGCAAACTAGCGCTTAAAGATGCTGGTAAATCCATCAAAGATATCAATGCCGTTATTTTGGTCGGTGGTCAAACCCGTATGCCCAAAGTACAGGCTCAAGTGGAATCTTTCTTTGGTCAAGCACCCCGTAAAGACGTGAACCCTGATGAAGCAGTTGCTGTAGGCGCAGCTATTCAAGGTGCAGTATTATCCGGTGATGTGAAAGACATTCTCTTACTTGACGTGACCCCGCTTTCCTTAGGGATTGAAACCATGGGTGGCGTGATGACCAAGCTGATTGAAAAGAACACCACCGTTCCAACTAAGAAGAGCCAAGTGTTCTCTACCGCAGATGATAATCAAACCGCTGTGACTGTGCGTATTTTCCAAGGTGAGCGGGAACAAGCATCTGCTAATAAATTCTTGGGCCAGTTTGACTTGACCAACATTCCTCCTTCACCACGAGGTATGCCACAGATCGAAGTGACTTTTGATATCGACGCGAATGGTATTTTGCATGTATCGGCAAAAGATAAAGCGACTGGTAAAGAGCAATCCATGATTGTGAAACCGTCTAGTGGTTTAAGTGATGATGAAATTCGCAATATGGTTAATGAAGCTCAAGAGCATGCAGCAGAAGATAAAGAATTTGCAGAGCTCGTGAGCGCGCGTAACAGTGCGGATAGCTTAGTACACGCAACCGAAAAATCGCTAAAAGAATTGGGTGAAAAAGTAGATCCCAAAGAGCGCGCAGATATTGAAGCGGCTATTAGCGATTTGAAAGATGCACTGAAAAACAAAGACAACAAAGATAAAAGAGCACTCGAAACCAAAACGGAAAAACTCTCTGAAGTTACCGCTAAACTGGCGCAACGCCTTTATGGCAGTGGTCAAGGTCAACCAGGTGGCGAGGGTGCAGGTGCTCATGCAGGTGGTGCTCACCAACAAGGTGGCAGTACACATAAGCAAGACGATGTTGTTGATGCTGAGTTTGAAGAAGTCAAAGATAAAAAAAGTGAAGGATAATCCTCATTCATTGTGAATGTGGTTGAATAGAGCCCTTCTTTCAAGCTATTTTGGAAGAGGGGCATTTGTGCTCAAATAGGTTGCTTAATGTCTAAACAAGATTATTACGAAACACTGGGTGTTTCACAGAACGCTTCTGAAGCCGAAATTAAACAGGCTTACCGGCGTATGGCGATGAAATACCATCCTGATCGCACCAAAGGCAATAAAAGCGATGAGGAAAAATTTAAAAAAGCAACTGAAGCTTATGAAGTCTTAATGGATCCGCAAAAACGCCAAGCATACAATCAATTTGGTCATGCAGGTGTTGATGGCTCACATGGAATGGGTGGGGGCCATGGCGGCTTTGGCGATATATTTAACGATATTTTTGCCGATATTTTTGGTGCTGCAGGGGGGCGTTCACGTGGCCAACCGCGTGGGGCTGATTTACGTTATACCTTGGAAATGTCATTAGAAGATGCCGTCAAGGGTGCAAACGTCACCATTCAAGTGCCAACCTGGGTAGCTTGTGACAGCTGTCATGGTTCTGGCGCAAGTAAAGGCAGCAAGCCTATTACTTGCCATAGCTGTCATGGCCATGGTCAAGTGCGTATGCAGCAAGGCTTTTTCTCATTACAACAAACCTGTCCCACCTGTCATGGCTCAGGGCAGATTATTTCTGATCCTTGCCGACCATGTCGTGGACAAGGTCGTGTACAAGATGAAAAGAAACTACAAGTTAAAATTCCAGCTGGAGTTGATCAAGGCGACCGCATTCGCTTAAACGGTGAAGGTGAGGCTGCTCCGCAAGGAGGAATTGCTGGCGATTTGTATGTGGAAGTACATATCAAAGAGCATCCAATCTTCCAACGGGAAGGCGAGCATTTGTATTGCGAAGTGCCCATTAGTTTTATTACGGCTGCACTTGGCGGTGATTTAGAGGTGCCCACGCTTGATGGTCGGGTGAAATTGCATATTCCTTCTGAAACCCAAACGGGCAAAGTGTTTAAGATTGCCGGCAAAGGGGTTAAACCCATTCGGGGTCGTCATCAAGGCGATTTACTGTGCCGCGTGATTGTCGAAACTCCGGTGGATTTAAATAAGAAACAAAAAGAACTGTTACGGGAATTCGAAACACATTATTCAGCGGATAAAAATAGTCCGCGCGTGAATAAGTGGTTTGGCAAAGTAAAAGATTTTTTTGAGAAGATGAGGTTTTAAAATCTCCCTCGCTTCGCGACCCCTCTTTTATACAAAGAGGGGTGCTGGTTCGCTTCGCTCACCGGGCAATGAGTCGTTTAATCTTCTCATCCCTAATATCAAATAACTCAAAAAACCCCAATGCCTCCATCGTCGGCATCAATTCCATTAAATGGGCTTTAGCTGTTGCTTGTTCAGCCTTAAGAGCGTCATTTTGTAAGATGCGAACATTGGCCATAAAAGCCGCCACACTGCCTTTGCGCAGTTCTTTGCCGCCTTGCACGATGGTGTTTTGATCATCGGGTAAGATATCTTCTGGTCTCATACGACTATTCCATATTTTCAAATCAGTTGAAAAACATACGCATTTTTATAGCTTTTGTCAAAAGGTGTATTCTCTTGTATATTGATAAAAACCATTAATTTATGAGGGAACATTATGCTAAGGGTCGCAATTGCAGGGTGCAGTGGTCGAATGGGCAAGGCGCTAGTTCAAAGCATCGTATTGCGCACAGATATGAAGCTAACTGCAGCAACTGTTACCCACGGTAATCCTTTAGTCAGTACCGATGTTGGATTGATTGCAGGCATACAAGCGCTAAACCTCAAGCCATCTGATGATATTCATAAAGTCATCGATCAATTTGATGTGTTAATTGACTTTACTATTCCCGCCTCTACTTTGCAGCACTTAAGCTTATGCAAAAAAAATCATAAAAAAATGGTGATAGGTACCACAGGCCTTAATGATGAGCAAAAAAATCGTATCCAAGAAGCAAGCAGCGTTATCCCAATCATGTTTGCGCCTAATACCAGTATTGGCGTCAATCTCTGTTATGAATTGATGAAAAAAGCAGCAGCCGTTTTGGGTGATACGGTGGATATCGAAATTATCGAAGCGCATCATCGTCATAAAATTGATGCGCCTTCAGGTACTGCGCTTAAGATGGGAGAAGTGATAGCACAAACTTTAGGTCGTGACTTCAAACAAGTCGCTAAGTTTGATAGATACGGTAACACGGGAGAACGCGATCGCCAAACCATTGGCTTCTCGACCATTCGTGGTGGTGATATTGTGGGCGATCATACCGCGTTATTTGCTTCAAGCGGTGAGCGAGTTGAAATTACCCATAAAGCTTCGAGTCGCCAAGCGTTTGCGACTGGCGCATTGACTGCAGCAAAATGGCTTGCAGATAAACAATCTGGGCTTTATAGCATGGCGGATGTGTTGGGGTTTAAATAGTCAAGGCAGGTCAAAAGCACCGTGTTGTTCTAATTCTACGGCAGATTTATCTGCAGATCGCATTTCTAATGAAAAGACTGCGCTTTTTAATGCATTTTTCTCATCTTTACGTTTGTCGCCAGCTGGAAACCTCTAGAGTTTAATGATGTAACCCTTTAGTGCAATAAAAAGTTCTAAAGCCGCAAGAGGGGTTGTTGATATTTTCAAGTTCCACCAGTGAAAACCGATATTATTCATATCTCATATCAGGCTTGTTGTAGTGTAGATGCAAGTGAAATAGGATCATGTTATGAACAGGTTTCCCCTCATTGTGCGCTTGGTTTTCGCCATTGGTATATCTTTTTTATCGATCATTCAATCAGCGTTAGCTGATTCTCCTTCTAGAGTAGCAAGACTCAGTTATGTTAACGGCGAGCTGATCTTCTCACCTGCGGGTGAAAACCGCTGGGTGAATGCAAGCCTAAATAGACCGCTGGTTGTAGGGGATAGATTATTCTCGCATGAACAAGCGCGTGCAGAATTACAATTATCTGGCGCTAAATTGTTTATTGCGTCTAATACCAGTTTGCGCATTTTAAATCTTAAAGAGAAAATCACTCAATTTAAACTCACGCAAGGACGTATTCAATTAAACGTTCGCGCAAATCCCCCTTACCATTCCTTTGAAGTAGACACGCCGAACCTGGCTTTTGTTGTTAAAGAACCTGGCAGTTATAGCATTATTGTTGAGCCTGAGGGGAAAGCGACTATTGTGGGTGTTAAAAACGGCAAGGCTATCGCTTATGGAAAAGATGTGGCTTATAGAATAGGTAATAAACAACAGTTTCGTTTTACAGGTACTTCATTAAAGTCGCAACGCGTGACACGTCAAGAAGATAGTTTTGATCGCTTCTGCGCCAAGCGCACTGCCTCCAAAATAACAACGGTAAAATATGTATCACCTGAAGTGATTGGTTATGAAGATTTGGATGCGCATGGCACATGGGTAAAAAATAGCCGTTATGGCTATATGTGGCAACCGCGCGTCGCATCAAGCTGGGTACCCTATCGTGAAGGACATTGGGCATGGATTGAACCTTGGGGTTGGACGTGGATTGATCGTCAGCCTTGGGGATTTGCGCCATTTCATTATGGACGTTGGGTTTATGTCAGTACCAGATGGTACTGGGTGCCAGGTCCACGAACCGCAAGAGCAGTCTATGCCCCTGCTTTAGTGGCTTTTATTGGTACGCCAAAATCTCAAGTGGCTTGGTTCCCACTAGGGCCTGGCGATGTCTATAGACCGGCTTACTCCAGTAGCCGCGAATATTTCATGCGTGTGAACATGAGTAATATGGCGGTCAGACAAAATGTAGTGTCAGAATTTTATGCGCAACCACAACGTCCCGTGACTTATCATAATCGTCAATTTGTTGCTGCAGTCACCGCTGTCCCTGCCACGGCCTTTGTGCAATCACAACCTGTGGCTCAAGCTAATGTAGCGTTAAAGCAAGATGTCATAAAACAAGCACCCATTGAAAATGTAGCGCAAGTTGCGCCAAGTGCTGCGAGTGTTGCGGGTAGTAGCCAAAAGGTAGAACAACCACCCGAAAAAGCGATGGACACGCCCGTTGTCGTACAAAATACGCCTGCACCTCCTGTTGTACCGTTTGCCGAGCAAGAAAAGAAATTAGCAGCTGATCCGGGTAAGCCTTTAGATCAAAAAGTGTTAGATACATTGAAACCAGAAACACCCGCGGTTGTTGAAACAGTCACCGTTGCACCTGAAGTCAAACCGGTTTCTTTACCGGCAACAGACGAGAAACCTGTTGAAGTGACTTTACCGAAAGAGCCTGAAGTACAAAACAAAGAGGCTCCCAAAGAAGATGAGTCAAAAGCAGAGGATGCGCCCAAGGCTGAAGAAGCACCTAAAGCAGAGGAAGCACCTAAAGCAGAGGAAGCACCTAAAGCAGAGGAAGCACCTAAAGCAGAGGAAGCACCTAAAGCAGAGGAAGCACCTAAAGCAGAAGAAGCACCTAAAGCAGAGGAAGCACCTAAAGCAGAAGAAGCACCTAAAGCAGAAGAAGCACCTAAAGCAGAGGAAGCACCTAAAGCAGAAGAAGCACCTAAAGCAGAGGAAGCACCTAAAGCAGAGGAAGCACCTAAAGCAGAGGAAGCGCCCACAGCTGAGCAAAAAGAAGTACAAGGCCCTCCTGAGCCAGCATTACCTGATGAAGCGCCTAAACCAGAAAACGCCCCCGAATCAGAAGCGCCTCAGCTGACCGAGCCACCTAAAGAAGAGCCTAAAGTCCTCGAAGCACCCAAAGAAGATATGGCACCTAGAACCATTCAAGGACCACCCGTGGCAAAACCAGAGTCAGAAACAAGCGATCGCATGGAAGTGCCACCAGCGCCTGAGAAACCAACGGTAGAAGGGGGCTCTCCGATGCGTGAGATCCCTCAATCAGCAAAAGACGCAATGGTACCGCAACCGGAACCCGCACCTATACCACAACCGGAACCTGCGCCTGTGCCAGAACCTGTGCCTGCGCCAGTGCCACAACCGGAACCTGCGCCAGTGCCAGAACCTGTGCCTGCGCCAGTGCCACAACCGGAACCTGCACCTGTGCCAGAACCTGCGCCTGCGCCAGTGCCACAACCGGAACCTGCACCTTTACCACCTGCTGAGCCGCCTGTTCCCGAACCACCCGTGCCAGTTCCTACAGCGCCAGAGATCCCCACGCCAGGTCAATAAATCGTGTGGGAATGCACTCGTTGCATTCCCACTATTGTAGGCATAAAAATAAAGAAGACAGATCATATTTAAGAGGTTGATATGCCCGGTTCCCGACAAGAAGATCTTATAGACCTAGTTGTTAAGTATGATGAGCTAAGCATTCAGAATGGCCCAGAATCCTGGCAGCTAAAAGATTTTTTAAATGACAATAAAGATAAATTAAACATTGGCAGCGTTGGGATTGTGCCTCAAAAAGAAGTTAGAAACTTAGGCGACGCTAAGGAAGTCCTCGAGTTTGATCTGGTTTATTTAAAAGATGGTTCAGTTGTCAAAGCCAATATCACAACAAAAAAAGAGCCAGATGGTGACGGCAACGAAGGTAACAAAAGTAGTTTCAGTGTTGATATGTCAAAGATTAAAGACCCTGCAGATGCGAAGCTAGTACTTGCTAAATTGCTCGACGTTGCTTTGCAAACCCAATTAAGATTTCATCCTGCCGGTACTGAGTTAAAATTGCATTCAGAAGGAATGGGTAGATGGGCAGAATTAGCCAAAGAAGTGGAAAAAGAAAAATGTGCAGAATACGCGCAGGCTTTCCAAGAAAAAGGGATCAAATTATACATCAATGACAAGTTGATGATTGATGATGAGCCCGATGCCGAGGTAGAAAACTCCAGCCAAGAAAAACATCGTTCCTCAAAACCTTGGGATGTGCCAAAAGGTGCACCCGATGCCAAACCCAAGCGGTAATAGTTCTTACAAATACGTTAAACTACACCATTTGGGTGATGGAATTTTTTACCTACTCTTATTGTCATAGGGGTATTAGGTAGAGGAGCCCATCATGGTAAAGCCTGTATTTGAAGTCAAAAAGCTTGGCCAATATCCCCGTCGTTATGATGAAGTCACAGAAGATACTGGGGAAGAAAACGACAAAAGGATTGTGGCTGATCTACTACAATGGATGGAAGTGAAATCACAGGTCACCCCTCCTCATCAATCCAAGAAAAAAGAAGATGATATCTTAGAAATGGTGGAAGCCGGGGTCGCACTAGGCAATCTTGATAAAGTGGCTGCTATTTCTACCCTGCAAAGTGCTGCGTTGCATGGCCCGACCAGAAAAGGTTTACGCAAACTTTTGCACAATATTTACTATGGAACAAAAGATTTATTATCTGGTAGACGTGTCAAATCGAGCCTGACAGTGTTAGGTGGTATCGCCGCCGGTGCAGCATTAGGTGCTGTATTGGGTACGGTTGTTTTCCCAGGCATTGGGACTGCTGTGGGGGGAACGCTTGGGGCAGTTGGTGGTGCTATTATTTTGGGTATCGCAGGGGGGGTGGTCGGCAGCTGGATAGCGAGAAAAATTTCAAAAAAAGCCTATCCTGATGAAAGAGACTATGAAGTCTCAAAAAGCAAAACCACACCCATTAAAAAGAAATATGGCATTAAACATCATACCGTACAGCTGATGAATGCTTATCTTCACAATCGAAGTCAAGCTGTAAAAAGTCCGTTATGCCAACACTATTATACCTTGCTGCGAAAAAATGCAATTAGAAAAGCAGATAACGATGCGATGCAGAAACTAGCCCACTTTTTTTGCCAAGAGTTATCGATGTTAAATTTGGAGCTTGGAGCAGATAGTGATAACCAAGCACTACAGGAAGATAAAAGAGCAGTATTGTATATTTTGCGTCAATTAAAAAACGCAGAAGGTTTGCCATTGGCGACACGAAGACGGGTTGAAGAAGCGCTCAATACTCAAAAGGTCAACCGTAGAACGCCTGCTCAGCGAATTTCTTCTGAGTTTGAAGAATCCCCGCTTTTAAGTGCCTCAAGGGAATTACCCGTTGAGAGAGCGGCTCCTGTTAGAAGTGTCAAACCGCGTGAGTCAATGACGCAGATTAATGAGCATTTTGTGGAAAATCTACGGGGATCTCGATTAGAGATCAAAGAAGTGGAAGCAGAACATCATCGACCTGAATCATTGAATCATAGCTATTATCGTTATCATGTCACTCGGCACAATAAGCCTGATCTTCCTGATATTATATTTCGGGAAAGAAAAGTCAGTGATAATGTTTATTCTAGGGAAATGATGGTTGAAAAAGCACAAATCACAGCAGAAAATCAGGACGAAGTTTCTGAAGAATTGGTTGCTATGGCTAAAGCAGTGTATGCCGCTTCAGGAAATAAATCACTCAAAGTGGTAGCAGCAAAAGATGAAGAATTAGCTGTGCGATTTATGGCAGCAGCCTTGGTTGCAAACTGTACGCCTTACCTGGATGAAACAGAATTTCCAGATGAGGCACAAAGAAAGGGAATTGAAAAGAAAGCCTATCAAATAGCTCGAGTCTCTCCACCAGAGGAGCGAGTCCACGTCGGATTTAGGGTGGAAAAAAGGGGCTCATAGAGCCCTTTTTCTCAATTAGTCATTATAATAAGTCATCTTGTCTTTAAGTATTGATTTTTAAGTAAATCTCCCATATACTTCCGCTATTTTGTGCCAACGAAAAATAAAACCCACTGGAGGGCTAGGTGCCTCAATCTGCTCTGCTTGCACTTGAAGATGGTTCGCTATTTGAAGGAATAGCTTTTGGTTACTTGGGTCAATCAGAGAGTTATGCAGTAGGTGAAGTGGTCTTCAATACTGCGATGACCGGTTACCAAGAAATTATCACGGATCCTTCCTATGCTGGCCAATTAATTACCTTAACTTATCCTCATATCGGCAATGTTGGTATCAATACCGATGATTGCGAATCAAATCATATTTACGCTAAAGGTCTTATCGTACGACAACTTCCTCTGTTACCCAGTAACTGGCGTATGCAAACAACGCTTGATGCTTTTATGAAAGAGCAAAAAGTGATCGGCATCACCGATATCGATACGCGGCGATTAACACGTCTTATTCGTATTCAAGGTGCCTTAAAAGGGTGCATATATACAGCTAAAGAAATTAATGAAGCGGGTATTCAAAAAGCGTTTGCCATTGCACGTGAGTTTTCAGGATTAAATGGGCTGGATTTAGCTAAAGAAGTTTCCTGTAAAATACCTTATCAGTGGAGTGAGGGAGGCTTATGGCCAAAGAAGCCACTGCCAAACGATAACGCCGATGCGCGTTTCCATGTGGTCGCATACGATTTTGGCATTAAGAAAACCATTTTACGTTGCTTACAGGATGTGGGTTGCAAGGTTTCTGTTGTTCCTGCACAAACGCCAGCAAGTGAAGTGTTAGCTTTAAACCCGGATGGCGTCTTTCTATCAAATGGTCCAGGGGATCCGCAAGCTTGTGACTATGCCATTTTAGCCATCAAGTTGTTATTGGAAAAAAATGTGCCTTTATTTGGCATTTGTTTAGGGCATCAATTGTTAGCCTTGGCGCTTAACGCTAAAACACACAAAATGAAATTAGGGCATCACGGTGGTAATCACCCAGTGAAAGCGTTCCATTCAGAGGCCGTGATGATCACCAGTCAAAACCACGGCTTTGCTGTCGACGATAGGGGTTTGCCCGATTGTATTGAAGTCACTCATCGTTCGCTGTTTGATGGCACCATTCAAGGGATTAAACATCGTTCTAAGCCCGCCTTTGGTTTTCAAGGGCACCCCGAAGCAGGCCCAGGTCCTAATGATGTCAGAGGGCTATTTGCTGAATTTATTGTGATGATGAAAAATCATCAAGCTAAACAAAGCACTGTGTTAAACCCTGCAACAGAAGTTGTGTAATCATGCCAAAAAGAACAGACATTAAAAGCATATTGGTCATTGGCGCAGGCCCGATTATCATTGGTCAGGGTTGCGAGTTTGATTATTCGGGTGCACAAGCGTGTAAAGCGCTGCGTGAAGATGGTTTCCGTGTGATCTTAGTCAATTCTAATCCTGCCACCATTATGACTGATCCCCAAATGGCAGATGCGATTTATATCGAACCCATCCGCCCTGAAATTGTTGAAAAAATTATTGAGAAAGAGCGCCCAGATGCCCTGCTTCCTACTATGGGCGGCCAAACGGCTTTAAATTGTGCTCTAGATTTGGTGCGCCTTGGTGTACTAAAAAAATGGAATGTGGAGCTGATAGGGGCTAGTCAAGAAGCCATTGATAAAGCCGAAGATCGCGAGCTGTTCCGTAAAGCCATGCAAGAAATTGGTCTGTCGATGCCTAAATCGGCCATCGCCCATTGTTTAGAAAGTGCTAAAGCCGCACAGGCCTTGGTGGGTTTCCCAACCATTATCCGCCCCTCATTTACCTTGGGAGGTAGTGGTGGTGGTATTGCTTACCACATGGAAGAATTCGAAGAGATCTGTAAACGGGGTTTAAGTTTATCACCGACCAACGAATTATTGATTGAGCAATCGATTATTGGTTGGAAAGAATACGAAATGGAAGTGGTGCGAGATAAAAAAGATAATTGCATCATTGTCTGCTCGATTGAAAATATTGATCCTATGGGTGTGCATACCGGCGACTCAATCACAGTGGCCCCTGCGCAAACCTTAACAGACAAAGAATATCAACTTATGCGCGATGCCTCGATTGCGGTGTTACGTAAAATTGGCGTTGAAACAGGTGGCTCGAATGTACAATTCGCTGTCAACCCACACAATGGCGAATTGAATGTGATTGAAATGAATCCGCGCGTTTCAAGATCGTCAGCATTAGCCTCCAAAGCGACAGGTTTTCCTATTGCAAAAATTGCTGCCAAATTGGCGGTCGGTTATACACTCGATGAATTGGCAAATGAAATGACTGGCAAGTTAACGCCGGCTTCATTTGAGCCCACCATCGATTATGTCGTCACTAAAATTCCGCGCTTTAATTTTGAAAAATTCCCCCAGGCTGATAACTTGCTCACGACCCAAATGAAATCTGTCGGTGAGGTGATGGCGATTGGTCGCACATTCCAAGAATCTTTACAAAAAGCGATCCGAGGATTAGAAGTTGGTTTTTATGGATTAGAATCGATTTTTGATTTAAATAAAGCCGATGTTAAGAGCGAAATTCGTCAACTGCTGCAACGGCCAACTTGGCAACGTTTATGGGCTATCGGTGATGCGTTTCGGATTGGCTTTAGCCTCGATGAAATTCACGAATTCACTCGTATTGATCTCTGGTTCTTAGCCCAAATTGAAGACTTAATCTTAACTGAAAATACCTTACGTTCCGTTAATTTCGGTAGCTTAGATAAGGCGCTATTGCGAAAATTAAAGCGCCAAGGGTTTTCTGATCATCGTTTAGCATTTTTATTAGGCGTGAGTGAGCAAACCTTACGTAAGCGCCGGTGGGAACTAGGTGTACGGCCGGTATTTAAACGGGTTGATAGCTGTGCTGCCGAATTTGCAGTGTCAACAGCTTATCTATATTCGACCTATGAAGAAGAGTGCGAGTCATTGCCAACCCAAAACCGTAAAATAATGGTGTTAGGTGGCGGCCCTAATCGGATTGGTCAAGGTATTGAATTTGATTATTGCTGTGTGCATGCCTCACAGGCAATGCGTGAAGAGGGTTTTGAGACCATCATGGTCAACTGTAATCCTGAAACCGTCTCTACCGATTTTGATACGTCTGATCGCTTGTATTTTGAATCACTCACTTTAGAAGATGTGTTAGAAATAGTGCATGTGGAAAATCCAGAGGGTGTGATCGTTCAATTTGGCGGTCAAACGCCACTTAAACTAGCCAATGAATTAGAAGCAAACGGCGTGCCTATTATTGGCACTTCGCCTGATGCTATTGATAGAGCAGAAGATCGAGGTCGTTTCCAACAGATGATCCAACGCTTAGGGATTTTGCAGCCGCCTAATGGTATGGCTTCCACGAAAGATGAGGCCTGTAAAGTAGCTGCTGACATTGGCTACCCTGTGATAGTTCGTCCCTCTTATGTGCTTGGTGGACGAGCGATGGAAATTGTGTATAACGATGAGGAACTCAGTGATTATATGCAACGAACGATGTCTGTTCTCAAAGGATCTCCTATTTTACTCGATCGTTTCTTAGACGATGCGACTGAAGTGGATGTCGATGCAATTAGCGATGGCGAAGAGGTGCTAATTGGTGGGATTATGGAACATATTGAGCAAGCGGGAGTGCATTCGGGTGACTCTGCTTGTTCGTTGCCTCCTTTCAGTTTAAGTGAAGACATTCAAAATCAGCTTCGTGAGCAAATGCGTAAAATGGCGCTTGAATTGGGTGTGGTTGGTTTAATTAATGCGCAATTTGCGATTAAAGATCAGCAAATTTATGTTTTAGAAGTGAACCCACGAGCAGCCAGAACGGTACCCTTTGTCTCTAAAGTGATTGGTCGCTCATTGGCCAAAATCGCAGCACGTTGCATGGTTGGGATTTCACTTAGTACACAAAAACAACTAAAAGAATTGCACGCAGACTTTTTCGCAGTCAAGAAAAGTGTCTTCCCTTTTGAGAAGTTCCCAGGTGTTGATCCTATTTTGGGGCCTGAAATGCGTTCAACGGGTGAAGTGATGGGGGTAGGTGATACCTTTGAACAAGCCTATGCAAAGAGTGAGCTAGCCACTCAAGCACCACAAATGACACGTCAAGGCCAAGCGCTAATTAGTGTCAGAGATGCTGATAAACCGGGTATGGTGCCTATCGCACAAAAGCTGGTTCAACATGGCTTTAAGCTGTTAGCAACTCAGGGCACAGCGAATGCACTAAAAGCGGCTGGACTTACTTGTGAAGTGATCAGCAAGGTGAATGAGGGGCGGCCTCATATTGTGGATACCATTAAAAATGATAAAATCGATTTCATTATAAACACCACGGATGGTCGACAGGCTATTGCGGATTCAAATGCCATCCGCCGTACTGCTGTTCAACATAAAGTATGTTACTCAACAACCTTATCTGGTGCAAAAGCCCAGGTGTTGGCGTTAGCTTTTCAAAAAAATCTTAGTGTTACGCCAATCCAAGATTTACATTTAAGAGTGAAAGAACAATGAACAAAATTCCTATGACCGTGCTCGGAGCGCAGAAACTACGCGAAGAATTAAACCGTTTAAAAACAGTTGAGCGCCCCAGAATCATCGAAGCCATCAGTGAAGCAAGAGGTCATGGCGATCTCAAAGAAAATGCAGAATATCACGCGGCTAAAGAGCAGCAATCTTTCTTAGAAGGCCGAATTTCTGAAGTGGAAAGCAAATTAGCCAATGCGCAAATTATCGATGTGACCAAACTTCCCAAAAATGGTCGAGTGGTATTTGGTACCACAGTTAATCTGATCAATGTAGCTTCAGACGAAAAAGTTTCTTACAAAATTGTGGGTGATGATGAAGCGGATATTAAACAGAGCATGATCTCTGTGAATTCACCGATCGCACGTGCCATGATTGGTAAAAATGAAGGCGATCTTGTAGTCGTGCAAACGCCTAACGGTGAAGTGGAATATGAAGTCGATAAGGTTAATTATCTCGCTTAAAGCTATATGACACCGCGTTATGTGTCGCCTTTTAAGCTTCAGCTGTGGCTAATAAAGCTACATTTTTATGCTTAAGAGCACTTCCTACCTTCTATTTCTTGACAATCAAGCCCATTGTATCTACCCTACTAATATTACCTTAGAGTAATTTTAGTAGGGTTATTGCGTGGATATGCAATTATTAAATGAAATCAAGCAGTTAAATCCATGGCTGGAAGCGCCCTCTAGTCCTATCGTGTCGCAAGAAGGGTTTATCCAAAGGATCCAATTAACAGAATTGTTAGATAAGGAGTGGGATCCATGGTGGACTATACTTGTTGGGCCTAGAAGATCGGGTAAAACAACCCTTGGTAAACACCTTGCTCAAGAGTTAATACAGAAAAAAAGATATACGCAATTACTTTATCTCAATTGTGATTATCTCTCTATTAGAAAATGGCTAACAAGCCCTCTATTTGTCACACAGGCAATCGACGAATTATCATTAAAATCACCTATTATATTTATCGATGAAGTCCAACGTATTGAAAATCCGGGATTATTATTGAAGGCAGTTATTGATTTGGGATTACCCATTAAGCATATCGCCACAGGTTCTTCTCAACTTGAAATAAAAAGCAAAGTTCAAGAATTTCTAACCGGTAGGCAGCTCACTTCGCTCATTTTACCTTTGAGCAATCAAGAATGGGGCATGGAGAAATCATTAGAAGAAATTCTATTGTATGGTTGTTATCCTCAGGTATTAAAATCGTCGAAAAAAGAAATGCAATTAAGTGAGATTTATAATAATTATATTCAAAAGGATATTATTGAAATTTTAAAAGTCGGTAATCCTGATATTTTTCAAACCCTCATTTCGTTGCTGGCGCATAGTGCAGGTCAACTAGTCAATTACAATCAATTAGCTTCAGATTGTAAAGTGAGTGTGACAATGATAAGAAATTATCTTGAAATTCTTGAGCACACTTTTGTGGTGGCCAAAATAAAACCCTTTGTTGGAAACAAACGCACGGAAATCACTAGTAATCCTATTTATTACTTCATAGATAATGGGTTTAGGAACATAGCCCTTCGAAATTTTTCAGATATTTCAACGCGCACTGACTTGGGAATGTTAGTGGAGAGTTTTGTATTTCAAGAAATCTATAAATTTAAAACACAACATTATCTGAATTTTGATATTCATTATTGGCGCACTAAATCCGGTGCGGAAGTAGATTTTGTGCTGTACAAAAACGAAGATAATTTTATCCCAATTGAGGTGAAATACCGTAACATTTCACAGCCTACAGTTTCTAAAGGATTCAGATCGTTCATTCAAGCTTATCAACCCAAAGCGGCAATTATGGTTACCAATGGTTACATTGCTAAAACTGTAATAGAAGGTTGCACCGTGCATTTTATTCCATTACAACAATTACATAAAATAATTCATATAGTGGAAAAAGCAATCAAGAACTAATTTCTCATGAGGAAGCCGCAATTTTTATTTTCCAAATTTGCAGACGATTTTACGTATAACCACGTAGAAAACCGGTGTTAAGAATAAACCAAAGAAAGTCACCCCTAACATGCCGCTAAACACGGCAGTTCCTAGAGACTGGCGCATCTCTGCGCCAGCACCAATCGCCAGCGCCAAGGGCAGTACGCCAAAAATAAAAGCGAATGAGGTCATCAAGATAGGGCGCAGTCGTAAGCGGCAGGCCTCAATCACAGCCTCTATCATATTTTTACCGTAAATTTCTTCTTGCTGTCTGGCGAATTCAACAATCAAAATCGCATTTTTGGCTGCAAGGCCAATTAGAACCACTAATCCAATTTGCGTTAAAATGTTATTATCCATACCGCGCAGGTTAATACCTAAAAGAGCGCATAAAACACACATCGGGACGATTAATATAATCGCTAACGGCAAACTCCAGCTCTCATATTGAGCAGAGAGCAGTAAAAAGACAAAAACGACAGATAGAATAAAAAATATGGCGGCCGATCCACTCGAGAGCTTTTGCTGATAGGCGAGCTCTGTCCAAGCGAAGCTAGTGCCTTCTGGTAAATATTCTTTGGCAAGTTTTTCCATGGTGTTGAGTGCTTGACCTGAACTGTAACCTGGCGCTGCTGAGCCATTAATGGGAACAGAGGTATACATATTAAAGCGCTGTATTAAATCAGCACTGGTAATATCACGAATTTTTACCAAGTTGCCTAGAGGGACTAGAGCCCCTGTAGTACTACGGGTTTTTAAACGGGTAATGTGTTCAGGCAATAAACGAAAGGGCATGTCTGCTTGCGCCGTGACCTGATACGATCGGCCAAAAATGTTAAAGTCATTAACATACGCTGATCCTAAGTATACTTGTAATGTTTGAAAAATATTGCTGATGGACACGTTTAACATGCGGGCTTTGGTTCGGTCGATATCTAAATAAATTTGTGGGGTATTGGCGGTGAAGGTAGTATAGACACCCGTTAATTCCTTATCTTTCCTGGCTTCATCTATCAGAAAATTGGCAGATGTTAAGAGGTTGCGAAAGCCATTACCGCCAGTATCTTGCAACTGCATTTTAAAACCACCTGAACTCCCAAGTCCTCGAACGGAAGGAGGAGCTACCACGATAATAAATGCATCATCAATTTCGCTTAGCCGTTTTTGTAATGAAGCAATGAGTTCTGGGGCTTTTAAATTTTGTTTGGCTCTTTCACGATAGGAGTCAAAGCGGGTAAAAATAGCTGCTGCATTGGGCGCATTGGTAAAGGTCGCTCCTGAAAATCCTGCAAAAGCGATGGCATGTGCTATGCCTGGCGTTTCCATAATAATTTGACTGGCGCGACGCACGACCTTGTCGGTTCTGCCTAAGGAGGCACCGTCTGGCAATTGCACCACCGTAATTGCATAGCCTTGATCTAAAGCAGGGATAAAACCGGTAGGAACATGCTTAGCCATGAATAACGTTAAACCAATAAGGCCAGCATAAAGAAATAATACGATAGAGCAACGTTTCACAACGCCCCCCACAATTTTCGCATAGCGTTCACTCATGGCATCAAAAAAATGATTGAATTTCGATGCAAAGCTCTCAGCAAATCGGTAAATAAGCGCTTTATTTTTGGGGTGATTGGGATCATGAGGTTTTAATAATAGCGCCCCAAGTGCCGGGCTTAAAGTTAAAGAATTAAAGGCAGAAATAACGGTTGAGGTCGCAATGGTGAGCGCAAATTGTTTATAAAACTGGCCTGAGATCCCCGGAATAAACGCCGTGGGAATGAATACCGCACTTAATACTAGCGCTATGGCAATGAGCGCAGTACCTACTTCATCCATGGTTTTGTGTGCTGCTTCTTTGGGCGATAAGCCGGTGGCTATGTGACGTTCGATGTTTTCGACCACAACAATTGCATCATCGACCACGATCCCAATGGCTAACACAAGACCAAATAGTGTCAGGGTATTGATGGAGAAGCCAAAAGCACCCATCACGGCAAAGGTACCAATCAGTGACACAGGGATGGCTGCAATCGGAATAATCGCGGTGCGCCAAGATTGCAAAAAAATCAGTACTACTAGTACCACTAATGCTGTTGCTTCAAATAGTGTATGGATGACAGCAGTGACCGATTCTGCAATGAATTCAGTCGGATTGTAAACGATGGTATAACTTAATCCTTTTGGAAAATCCTCTTTTAAGCGTTCCATGGTTTTTTGAATATCTTTTGCTGCTTCCAGAGCGTTGGTTCCTGGACGTTGAAAAATAGCAATAGCGACTGCGGCTTTATTGTCCATGTAGCTATTGGTCGAATATTCTTTTGCACCAAGCTCTACTCTGGCAACATCACGAAGTCTTGCGATCCTTCCTTCAAGGCTTGATTTAATAATGATATTTCTAAATTGCTCAATGTCGTCAAAGCGTCCTTGAGTACTCACCACATATTGAAAAGCGTTGCTGCCATCGGTTGGTGGATTGCCTAATGAGCCTCCAGAGACTTGAACATTCTGTTCACGAAGAGAATCGACGACTTCGTTTGCAGTGAGCGCATAAGTTGCTAATCTGTCAGGGTCTAGCCACACTCTCAAGCTATATTCTCTAGCACCAAAGATGGTGATATCACCAACCCCGTCAAGCCGAGCTAAAACATCTTTGATACGCAAAATAGCATAGTTACTAATGTAAAGTTGATCATAGGTTTGATCAGGAGATAAAAGATGCACCACCATCATCAGATCGGGGGAGCTTTTGCGAGTGGTTATTCCGAGTCGTCGCACTTCTTCTGGGAGTTTGGCACTGGCAATCGAAACACGGTTTTGGACTAAGACTTGAGCATCGTTTAAATCTGTTCCTAATTTAAAGGTGAGCGTCAGGGACATGTTTCCATCACTGGTGGATTGTGAGGACATATACAGCATATTTTCTACGCCGTTGATTTCTTGCTCTAAAGGAGTTGCCACAGTGGCTGCTATGGTTTCAGCATTTGCACCAGGATAAGAAGCCCGCACTACAATGGTTGGTGGCACAATTTCAGGATATTGAGCAACAGGTAAGGCATAATAGGATAGAGCTCCCATCAAGACGATTATGATAGAAAGCACTGTGGCAAAAATAGGTCTTTCAACGAAAAAATGTGCAAATTTCATTTTTTCACATTCACTTTAGCGCCATCACGAGCGCGTTGTATTCCCTTAGTGATGATCCATTCATTTCCTTGCAGTCCTTCTCTGATCACGCGTTTTCCATCGATAATTGGGCCTAATGTAACTGTGCGTGTGCTGACAACACCTTCACTATCTACTACAAAGACATATTTGCGTGATTGATCTGTCATGATGGCTTCATCATTAATTAAGATCCCGGAATAGGGTTCTTGACCCATAATTTTAATCCGTCCAAACAGGCCGGGGAGTAATACAAAATCGGGATTTTCAAATAAAGCGCGACCACGCAGTGTGCCGGTACTTTCATCAATGCGATTATCTATGAAATCCATATAGCCCTTGCGATTGAAGGCTTTGTCGTCCATTAATGCGACGAATACGGGCTCTCTATTTTCTTTAACTGGATTAAGATAACCTTTAGCCATGCGAACGTATTTAAGATAATTTTGCTCATCAATATCAAAATAAAAATGAATGGGATCCAAACTTACGATCGTTGCAAGCAAGGTGGCATTTTGATTGCCCCCTGTAATGAGATTACCTTCACTGACTTTTTTATTACTGATTTTTCCAGAGATAGGGGCTGTAATTTTGGTAAATTCCAAATCCAGTCGGGCGCGTTCGGCAGCAGCTTTGGCTGCCTGAACATCTGCAATGGTTTGTTCTTGTTGTTGTCTTTTTTCGTCAAAGTCTCCTTGTGAGACACTGCCTGATTTTACCAAGTTCGAGCTTCGCTTAAATTCATTCGCTGCGTAGTCAGCTTTAGTTTGGGCGGCGACAATAGCAGCTTGAGCTTGATTAAGTGCGGCTTGATAGGGGCGGGGATCGATGACAAACAACAGTTGATCTTTTTTGACGATCTCACCATCGGTGAAATGTACGGATTCTAAGTAACCTCCCACCCTTGCGCGAACGTCAATTCGTTCATCTGCTTCGAAGCGGCCCGTGTATTCATCCCATTCGGTGATTTCTTGTTTGATAGGTTGAGCGACGGTGACCGTGGCGATGTTGGCATCCGCAGGAGGTTTGGATGTCCTCTGATAAAAAATAGTGCCGCCAATGGCGCCCAAAAGAATGATGCCCAAGGTGAGTGCAATGGCGCGAGTATTGTGGCCTGACATACCCTGTTCCCGCATGATTTGGAGAAATAACTTTAATAAATTATAGTTGGTAACTTATTGAGTAAAAAAACAGGGGGGGCATTTATTCGGGTTTTTGGCGATAGATGACTAAAATATGACCAATTTGCTGTACCATGGCGCTCTCATGCTGGCTGATAATCTCGTTGACCATCAGTTGCCGGTCTTCACGGGTGGCTGCATTGACGCGAATTTTAACCAGCTCATGGGCTAGTAAGGCAGCTTCAATCTCATTGTGTACATTCTCAGTAAGGCCTTTGTTGCCAATAATCACGGTCGGGCGCAGGGAGTGAGCCTTGGTGGCGAGTGTTTTTAGAAAAGGACGCGTTAACATTTTTATGATTTTACTTTAGAATGCAGAACAACTAACGCATTCTAACCGAGTCAATGGCCCTGCACAATGGTATCTCGTACGAAACACGGCAAATCCTGGATCGAAAGGCACCTTAATGATCCCTACGTTAAAAAAGCCCAACAGCAGGGTTACCGCTCACGTGCGAGCTATAAAATCTTAGAAATCCAAGAACAAGACAAGCTATTCCGCCAGGGTATGAGTATCGTCGATTTGGGAGCAGCTCCTGGGGGATGGTCTCAAGTTCTGGCAAAAATCATCGGTGCTAAAGGCAAGCTTATTGCGCTAGATATCTTGGAAATGGAACCTATTTCGGGCGTCACTATGCTACAAGGTGATTTTACAGAGCAAGCCACACTGGATGCTTTAGAGGCGGAAGTCAAAGGACAGCCAATTGATTGGGTGGTTTCTGATATGTCACCCAATATCAGCGGGATTATTGATGTCGATCAACCCCGCGTCATGGAGCTTGCTGAGTTGGCTTTTGAGTTCGCTAAAGATCATCTAAAGTCAGGTGGCGGCCTTCTTTTCAAGATATTTCAAGGCGAAGGCTTTGATCTCTTCATTAGGACAGTACGGAAACACTTTAAGCAAGTTAACATACGAAAGCCGGATGCCTCTCGATCTGCTTCACGAGAGCTATATGTCTTGGCACGAGGCTACTATAATAATAGTATGTAAGAGTTTTCGTAGTAGAGCATTTTGTTGTATATTTAACTTAAATGGATTCGTTCTGTACTCTGCATTAAAATCAAAATAGGCGTTGGCAAAATCGTGATAGGTCACGCATTTCACCGATAATGGAAGGGGTTGCTGCTTGAATGACATGGTAAAAAACTTAGTATTATGGCTAATTATTGCCGTCATCTTGATGTCTGTATTTAGCAACTTCGGACCAAGACATGCACAGGTAACTAAGATTCCGTATTCCCAATTTGTTGATCAAGTCAAACAAGGCGAAGTGAAATCCGTTACGATCGATAACCGCCAAATTCGTGGTGCGACCCGTAACGATGATAATTTTGTCACTTATATGCCATTGCAAGATGATTATATTTTGCCAGAGCTGATTAAAAACAAAGTCACAGTGGTTGGCAAAGCACCTGAACAACAAAGTTTATTAATGAGCATCTTCATTAGCTGGTTCCCGATTATTTTATTTATCGGGGTCTGGATGTACTTTATGCGCCAAATGCAAGGCGGTGGTGGCCGTGGTGCCATGACCTTTGGTAAAAGCCGCGCAAGATTACTGGGTGAAGATCAAGTCAAAGTGACCTTTGCCGATGTGGCAGGTGTCGATGAAGCCAAAGAAGAAGTCAAAGAATTAGTCGAATTCTTAAAAGACCCAGAAAAATTCCAACGCTTAGGTGGACGCATTCCACGCGGTGTACTCATGGTAGGTCAACCTGGTACGGGTAAGACTTTATTAGCAAAAGCGATTGCAGGTGAAGCGAAAGCGCCCTTCTTTACCATTTCGGGCTCAGATTTCGTTGAAATGTTTGTCGGTGTGGGTGCATCTCGTGTGCGCGACATGTTTGAACAAGCCAAAAAACACGCTCCTTGCATTATATTCATCGATGAAATTGACGCGGTGGGTCGCCATCGTGGGGCAGGTCTTGGTGGCGGTCATGATGAACGCGAGCAAACACTGAACCAATTATTAGTTGAAATGGACGGCTTTGAAGGCAACGAAGGTGTTATTGTTATTGCAGCAACCAACCGTCCCGACGTACTTGATAAAGCCTTATTGCGCCCAGGTCGTTTTGATCGCCAAGTGGTGGTGGGGTTACCTGATGTGCGCGGTCGCGAACAAATTCTAAAAGTTCATTTACGTAAGGTGCCCATGGGCGACGACGTTGAACCGAAAGTGATTGCCAGAGGAACGCCTGGCTTCTCTGGTGCCGATTTAGCGAATTTAGTCAATGAAGCGGCTTTATCTGCTGCACGTTTCAATAAGCGTTTTGTCGACATGGAAGAAATGGAGCGCGCTAAAGATAAAATTATTATGGGTGTTGAACGTCACAGCATGGTAATGAACGAAAGTGAACGTAAATTAACTGCTTATCATGAAGCGGGCCACGCCATTGTGGGCTTAACGGTGCCAGAGCACGATCCTGTGTATAAAGTCTCCATTATCCCTCGTGGTGCTGCCTTGGGGCTCACCATGTTTTTACCGGAAGAAGACAGATACAGTTATTCTAAGAAGCGATTGGAAGGTCAAATCACCAGCTTGTTTGGTGGTCGTATTGCTGAAGAACTTATTTTTGGTGCTGACAGCGTTACAACCGGTGCATCCAATGATATTAAGCGGGCTACCGAAATTGCACGCAACATGGTTACTAAATGGGGTTTATCAGAACGCTTAGGTCCATTAACCTATAGCGAAGATGATGGTGAAATTTTCTTAGGCCATAGCGTAGGAACGCGCAAAGAAGTTGCTAGCACTACGGCTAGTGTGATTGATGAAGAAATTCGTCTTATCATTGATCGTAACTATGAAAAGGCAAAAGCGATTCTGGTTGAGAAAGAAAGTATTTTACATAAAATGGCTGAAGCATTGCTCAAGTATGAAACGATCGATACAGAGCAGCTATCGGATCTCATGGCAGGACGTACGCCTCGTGAACCTAGGGATTGGACCTCTACCAGTGGTAAAGAGCCCCCGAATGCAACGCCAGTTTCCAATGAGACGACTGTATCTGCGAAAGATACGACCACGGAAAAGCGCAATCTAGATGAAGGTGATACGGCTAAGTCTCATTAGACTTACCGTTTACTGTTAAGGAGTTGTTAGATTGTTCGCTTATCCACAAATCATGGGCATCCTGAATGTGACCCCCGATTCATTTTATGATGGGGGTTTTCATCATTCACACACGGCGGCATTCGAACATGCCTTGCAATTAATTTCCGAAGGCGCAGATATTATCGATGTTGGTGGTGAGTCGACCAGGCCTGGTGCACAACCTATCAGTATTCAAGAAGAATGTGATCGTGTGTTGCCAGTGATAGAAAAATTGGTAAAAGAAACCGCAACCCCCGTCTCAGTCGATACCCGTCATGCACAGGTCATGAAAGAAGCCATTCGTTTAGGCGCCTCCATTATCAACGATGTCAATGCTCTGCAAAATGAAGACACGTTAAACGTTGTCGCTAACCAGCCCGTAAAAGTGTGCTTAATGCATATGCAGGGCACCCCTGAATCTATGCAACATAAGCCACAGTACGAAAATATCTTACAAGAAATTTATGATTTTTTTGTCGCCAGAATTAATGCTTGTGAAGCCCATGGATTGTCACGCAAAAATATTTGGCTTGATCCGGGTTTTGGCTTTGGTAAAACCTTGGAACATAATTTAACTTTATTGGGCAACTTATCTTTTTTTAAATCACTAGGTTGCCCGCTACTGGTTGGTATTTCCCGCAAAAGCATGTTTGGGGCTTTATTAAATAGGCCCGCAGAGCTTCGCTTACCTGCAAGTCTGAGTGCTGCGCTGATTGCGCTGTTGCAAGGCGCTGCTATTGTGCGTGTGCACGATGTTGCTGCGACCTTCGATGCACTTGCGGTGTTAAAAGCGGTCCAACCTCACTGCAAGGAGAATTTAAGTGTCACAGCAGCGTAAATATTTTGGAACCGACGGTATTCGTGGTCGAACGGGAGTTCCCCCCATTACCGCAGAGTTTGCTTTAAAATTAGGATGGGCCGTTGGACAAGTCTTAGCTCAAGATGGCAAAGGCACAGTGCTGATTGGTAAAGACACGCGCATTTCAGGGTATATGTTAGCGGCTGCTTTAGAAGCGGGATTAATTGCCTCAGGTCTTGATGTTTATTTATTAGGTCCTATGCCAACACCAGGGATTGCCTACTTAACGCGTTCATTAGGTGCACAAGTAGGTGTCGTCGTGAGTGCTTCGCATAACCCTTATTATGATAATGGCATTAAATTTTTTAGCTCTGATGGCAAGAAACTGCCTGATACGATTGAAAGTAAAATTGAAGGCTTTTTAACCCAAAGCATGACTACTGTGGAACCAAGACAAATTGGCCGCGCAAAAATTCGCAGTGATGCGGCAGCTCGTTATATTGAATTTTGTAAAAGTACTTTTTTGCAAAAATATGATTTAAGAGGAATTAAACTGGTTTTGGATTGTGCTAATGGCGCCACCTACCATGTTGCACCACATATCTTTACAGAATTAGGCGCACAAGTCATTAGTATTCACAAAGAACCAGATGGTTTTAATATTAATGAAAACTGTGGCTCTACTCATCCTGCTTCGTTACAAGAAGCTGTATTAGAACATAAAGCAGAGCTAGGGATTGCCTTTGATGGTGATGGTGATCGGGTGATTTTTGTCGATCATAAAGGCGAAGTGGTTGATGGAGATGAACTGCTATTTATCATTGCCAAAGCCTATGCAGCAAAAGGTGAATTAAATGGTGGGGTAGTGGGAACCCAAATGAGTAACCTTGGGCTTGAAAATGCACTCAAAGATCTCAATATTCCCTTTACCCGTACCAAAGTGGGTGATCGCTATGTGATGGATGCCCTCATGCAAAAGGGCTGGTGTCTAGGTGGTGAGGGATCAGGCCATATTATTTGCTTAAATAAAACCTCAACAGGTGATGGTATTGTTTCTGCATTACAAGTGTTGGGTGAAATTTGCCGCAGCCATCAATCTTTGCATGAGTTGAAGAAGGGCATGGTGAAGTGTGCGCAAATACTGTTGAATGTGCCGGTGCGAAATGGTCAACAAGTCGTTGATAACCAACGGGTACAAGACGCCTGCATTCAGGCGCAAAAAGCATTGGCTGAGCATGGTCGTATTCTACTACGCCCTTCTGGCACTGAGCCTTTGGTGCGGGTGATGGTAGAAGGTGAGGACAAAGACCGGATCGAACAAATTGCCAATGATATTGCGCAGGTTGTTTCGGATATCGCCAAAGTCACTTAAGTGCTTGTTTGAGCAGCGTGACGAAATCCTCTTCAATAAATAGTTGAATTAGTGCATGTTTATTTTTTGCATGGCATTTTTTGCGGATGCTATTAATGCGATATTTTATGGTGTGCACAGAAACTGATAAAACCTCAGCGATTTCAGCATATTGCAAAGTTTGGCAAGCTAGCGCAATAGTTTTTGCTTCTTCGATAGTGAGATAAACATTTTGATACTTACCCTTTAAATACACTTTATCAATAGGCATCTTATCCAGCATGGCTTGTTTTTGCTTTACTGTAACATCAAGATAGTGCGGGTTTGAGTAATTATTGGAGTCAGAGATCGGAACATCAAACGCATCTTTGCTGGCTTGTTTGATCAAATTTTGGCCAATGTCATTAAAGTAATGGCAAAAGTGTTGAAAAATATCCATGTTGAACAATAACTGTTGTGGCACATGATCTTGGCCTTCTTTAATGCCAAAGACATACACTTCAATATAGTCATCGTATACCCAGGTCAGATAAAACAGGTGAGACACATGGTATTTCTTTTGTGTCAGTAAACCCATTTTACAGGAATCATGATTTGAACTGCAGCCTTCCCAAATGCTGGCAACAAAGGTTTTATCTTGTAAAACTTTTGGGTAGCTAACCAGTTCATATTGGTAGTGTTTGGCTTGAAAATAATCATCAACCCAGTTAGCGTCTGAAGATAGTAGCAGTCGTTTACCCTTTTTGGCTCCGCTGTAATAGGACTTAATAAAATAAAACAAATTAACATTAAAGTGTTGAAAAAGAGGAGCGCAAATATGGCGCACTTTATCGGCAAGTACAACCGAACTATGTGATTTTAGGTCAATAGGCAACTGTTGCATAGAGATCTTTACCTAGGGTTATGTTTATAATTTAGCATTCTTTTTCTTGCAAATGGGCAATTATACTGTGTAAAAGTCCTGTTTCTCAATGCAAATTTGCTGTTTTTATCGCTTTAATTGAACCTTTTCTATGGGTTTTTCACCGGCCCTTATCCCATCGATCACCTCTTTCAGTTCAGGCTTGATATTTTTGCCATTATCCGTAGAGTTTTTGATCCTATCAAAGACAACCTCTAACTTGGATATGTTATCTGGTGTCATTGCAGGATTACGTTGCAGGCAACTTAGGATCTCTTCTGCCATGTGTTTTGGTTCAAACCCATTCTCCATCATGTTGCTGACATGCTCCCTCCACCCTGCAACAAACGGGGTTTCCTCGCCAACCAAGTTTTGAGCTTTAGGTTTTTCAGGTGGCAGAACAAACCCTACTTCTAGGTCCGTAAGCAATTTTTCAATTCTAAAGGGAATGACCTCTGCTTCACCTCTGATCCGTTGAATGATAGTTCGCAAGCCCTCTAAGTCGGGCTTGTTAGTGGGATCTAGGTTAGGTCTAGCCTCAAGATAATTGAGTACGCGTTTCAAGGAATAAATGTCTCTATTGGTTTGTTTATCGTTATAACGTTTATCCATTTCATTAATCATATCCTTGAGATGCTTGGTCCAACCAGCCACAAAATCACTGATTTTTCTTGGGGAATTGTCTTCCACTCGATGGATTTGAAAGACATTTCCTTTCGGGTTAACATCAACTTGCTGATTGACATTCACATCTTTTGGCGGCTGGAGTGTATCCAGTAATTTTTGTACTTCTTCTGTCGGTGGGTTGTTCAATTCCAGCTCTTTATTTCGTAAGGTTTCTAGTAACTCTTCCTGTCCTAAGTGTTGTGCGAGCTGTGTGACAGAGCGTTTGGGGGGATTCGTTAAATTTTTAAAAAAGTCTTTTGGTTTGCCATTCATGGCATCCTTAATGGCGCCTAAGAACCCACGTTTATAGTGCGTGGTTTCTATTCTGGGATCACATCCTGCTTTTAATAAGACTTCAGTTAGCTCTTTGTTGCCCGTTCTAACCGCTTCGTGTAAGGGGTTTTCACCGCGAAGGTCAGGATTGTTGAGCAGATCCTTCACGTTCTTCATCACCACATCAAACATGCCACTAACACGCTCTACATCTTGCGCAGTGATCCTTTCACCTCTTAATAGTTTATGATCTAATTCGGTTTTAAGATTTTCAATGGAGCCTGCCATGCGTTCCAAGAGAGCTTTTTGGTCACTGTCTTTGGGGTAACTAGAAGCAATTTTATTAACTATTTTGTATAGCTCTGTTGCTCTGGCTCTAACAGGTTCCATCGCTGTTTCATGTTGATTTTTAACGCCCAGATATTCACGATTCCCATTTTCATAAATTTCGAAGGCTTGGTAGATAGTATTGTCTTCCAATTTTGGAGGTTGATATTCTTGTTCGCCGGTATAGCTTTTGTCTAACGCAGTGAGTAGGGGGCTCATGATCCCACCTTCTCGCAACGTTCTAAAGCCTGCAGCTAATTTACCTTTCTTTTCTGGCGTGAAGCCATCTTTTTCTTCGAGTTCAAAGACCAGTGACTCTACAAAGGGGAAGGAAACATGGCCTAAAAATTGTTTTTTGGCCTCATTCATTCGCTTGCCAAGCTCGTCGTTATATTCCAGCTTGTTGGGATATTTATCTTTGTTTTGTTCGTGGAATTCTCGTTTTACGTTATCCATGTATTGTTTGTAAAATGGCGCTAACATTTGTGTGACTTGGCGGTTCTTTTGTTCATCACTAAAAAACTGCTTTAATTGTTCTTTAGCATCATTATCAGGTGGCGTGCCAATGGCTTTTTCAACCAAGTTGAAGAATGCTGCTTTTTGTGAGGGGTCAATCGGAAACTTGATCTCATTCATGGTTTCTTTAACAACCCATTTAGCATACATGTCTGGGTTACGATAAACTAAATTGACATTGTTAGTTTGCTTATAGCGCTCTAGCACCAGTTGACCTGCAAAAGCAATGCGTTGCTCCAGGGGTATTTCAGATAATCCTTTAGCAGTGAGGGCGCTCATGCCATTGCCATCTTTGTCATCTTGATGGCCACCCATTTTTCTTAAGGCTACTTGAGGCGAGATCTGAGGAACGAGTTCACGGGTTAGCGTATTATCTCTCAGTGCTTTCTGTCTTCTTTCGACATCTTCCGGCTTGCTGCCTTCAAGATATTTGCGTTGTCCTGTACTGGGGTCAACGATATGGTCAATCGTGACCCCACAAAAAGCACCCACACCGACATCAGTTTTCGCGATATTGCCAGCTCTAATACCTTTCTTATTCATTTCATCGTTGACATCCTGGATAAATTCTTTTAAGAGAGCGGGATCGATGTTTTGGTTAAAATAGACTGTAAACAGAGCTTCATTTAAAATTCGTTCGCCACTGATTATTGCACCAAGTTCATTACTAGCTACTTGTTTTAGCGCGTTTTCAACACTGGCTTTTTGCTCTTCTGGCACTTGGCCTTTTAAGCGTTCGATGATGGGATCGACATCCGGGTATTTATCTTTTAGCTCTTTCACCAACGCTTGAATATCGACACCTTGGACGTCTTTTAAAATATCAGTGAGTTTAGTGCTTAGGCTGTTTTCATTAGCTTGATTTCTCCCTTTGATATAATCAATATCGGCTATTTTATATTCATGGATGAGGCCGGCATATTTTTCGGATGTAGCCAGTGACTGCATTACCTCCATGGCATCGTTGGCATCATCGGGGTTAATACTCACATGTATTTTAACATCATTCTTTGGTTGCTCTTGCTCTTCTTTACGATGCATCACATAAAAGTCTTTAATATGCTCAGCCGTGAACTGGCCAAATTTTTGATCGTCATACTTTGAGTTATCTCCCCATTGCTTATGATGCTTGAGTGTTTCTAAAATAGAGAGATGTTCCATTTTGTCGGGCGTGAAATTTTGATCGCGAATATCTCGGATCTGTAATAACACTTCTTGTGCTTTTTGTCTGATTTGCGGAATATGGCTGTAAGCGTAGCGATTAGTTGATAAGTCGTCTTGAATTTGCTTTAAGCTCTGAGGATCGACTACTTGCATATCATTGAGAGCTTGCAGCTTCTGTGCAATGAAGGTTAGCTTTTGTTGGGTTTGTTCGGAGGAGTCAATTACGTTTAGGCTAACTTGTCTGGCTTTTTTCTGAGTATCAAGGTCTTTTGTTAATTCCTCTACTCTCTCTTGGAGATCATAAATTTTTATCTGTAGTTGTTGGACGGTTTCGATATTCGGTACTTTCTTTTTTAATTCATCACCGAGCTTTCGTTTAAGAGCTGCGAATTCTTCTTGGGCACCATTTAGGAATTCCGTGTTACTTTGAACTTTTTGACCACGCTCTATGCCTCTTCGTTCACCATTGCGTTTGGCTATTTTGTCTTTGGGGAGTCCTTCAATGAGCCTACTAAATAGGCGTTGTTGATCAGGGTTGCTGCCAGGGGAGCGTTCAATGATGGCCTTAATTTGTTTTTTCTCAGACAGAGATACATTTTTTAAAAAATAACTAAAATCGATATTAAAATATTCTCTTGATTGAATGGCATAAATGAGTGCACCAACCATTTCAAGGGGATCATCATTTTGGTGATCTTGGCGATTGAGGATGAGATCGTTGATATAAGCGTCAAGTTCGTTTTTATCGTTTAGGTTTGGCATACATCACCCCATGACAAGCAGGCGCAATTACACAGACTTATTACTGTTTAGACTGATTTTCTTTCATTTTTATTCAATCAATTTGAGGGGAGTATGAGTATAGGTCGCATCTATTTGGGTTCCTGAGAAGTAATGTAGCCGATTACCTCATATAGGTGCCCTTAAGATCATGCCCTTCACTTGCGCACGTAACTCAGTTAATATTCACCCGCTTTTAGGATTTACCCACAATCGATAAGTATGACTATGCAAGCAAATCGACAACGTTATGTGATTGGCAACTGGAAAATGAATGGCACCCGTCAGAGTGTTGCCGATTTTTTTCAGGCGTTTTCGCACAAGGACCTTCCTGACACTGCTGTGATTTGTCCACCTTTTGTATATTTATCGCAAGTTGCAGAGTTGTTAAAATCCAATCCTAGAATTAAGTTGGGTGCCCAAGATGTGAGTGCTTTTCCCAATGGCGCCTATACCGGACAGATTTCTGCTGCGATGTTACTAGAGCAAGGTTGCCGGTATGTGATTGTTGGGCACTCTGAACGCCGTGACTTTAATAAAGAGTCAGATGCTGATATTGCAGATAAATTCTTTGCAGCCAAGACCGCGGGCTTGATTCCCGTTTTGTGTGTGGGAGAAACCCATGCACAGCGTTTAGCAGAACAGACCAGTGCTGTAGTTGTAAGTCAGTTACAGGCTGTAATAACTAGGCATGGTGCCATGGCATTTGAAGGGGCTTTATTAGCTTATGAGCCTATTTGGGCCATAGGAACCGGATTAACTGCCACACCAGAGCAGGCACAAGCAGTTCATCACTTGCTTCGAGAGACGGTCGGCGGGTATGATTCGTCGGTTGCCGAGCGCCTACCTATTTTATATGGCGGTAGTGTTAAGGCCTCAAATGCAGCGGCATTGTTTGCAATGCCGGATATTGATGGCGCATTAGTGGGTGGCGCATCGTTGCAGGCGACAGAATTTTTGGCAATTTGTGAGTCGAATAAATAATCATGTATGAGATAATGTTAGTTTTCCACGTCCTCATTGCGCTGATGCTTATTGGGTTGATCCTCATGCAGCAAGGTAAAGGGGCGCAGGCTGGGGCCGCTTTTGGTAGTGGTGCCTCACAAACCGTGTTCGGTAGTCAGGGCTCAGGTGGTTTCATGAGCCGAGCCACAGGCACATTAGCGGCCATCTTTTTTATATTGAACTTGTTTTTAGCTTTCTGGATCAATAAAACGCATCGACCGCCAACGGTTGTTGTGCCCGAACATGCCGTGCCAGCAAAACCAAGCACGCCTGCAGAGGGTGGCATTCCAGAATAAGCCCAAATTAACAAAGCCGAAGTGGTGAAATTGGTAGACACACTGTCTTGAGGGGGCAGCGGCGCAAGCTATGCCGGTTCGAGTCCGGCCTTCGGCACCAAATCTCTGTTGTGGTTCCTCTTTGAGGACTGTAGCATCTATCTTTAGGCTCACAATTTTTTGGGTAAGGGTTCTAAAAAGTGTTAGAAAATTACCTTCCGGTTCTCATCTTTATGGGATTGGCTCTAGGTTTGGGTACATTGCTCATTGCGCTTGGGGCACTTATTTCGACTTCAAAACCCGATCCTGAGAAGCTATCGCAATACGAATGCGGGTTTGCGCCATTTGAAAATGCACGACTGAAGTTTGATGTGCGTTTTTACCTCGTTGCTATTCTCTTTATTATTTTTGATCTGGAAGTGGCCTTTTTATTTCCTTGGGCTGTGATTTTCAAAGAACTGTCATGGACACCCATCATCGCTATGGGGATCTTCTTGGGGCTTTTATTAATCGGCTTTATCTATGAGTGGAAGAAAGGGGCACTGGAATGGGAATAGCAGGCGCACTCAAACAAGGTTTTGTCACAACCTCATTAGATAAATTAATCAACTGGGCCAGAACAGGTTCCATGTGGCCAATGACTTTTGGCTTAGCGTGTTGCGCTGTAGAAATGATGCATGCGGGCGCCTCTCGTTATGATCTTGACCGCTTTGGCATTGTCTTTCGTCCATCGCCCAGACAAAGCGATGTGATGATCGTGGCAGGAACCTTATGTAACAAAATGGCACCTGCTTTGCGCAAAGTTTACGATCAAATGCCTGAACCACGTTGGGTGATCTCGATGGGATCTTGCGCCAATGGGGGTGGTTACTACCATTATTCATTTTCAGTGGTAAGAGGCTGCGATCGCATTGTGCCGGTGGATGTCTATGTTCCTGGCTGCCCACCTACGGCGGAAGCCTTACTCTATGGCATATTGCAACTGCAAAATAAAATTCGTCGCAACAATACCATCTCGCGGGTGCAAGCATGAAGAGCCTTACCCAATTAGCAGAACAATTACCGGCTATATTAGGTTCTTCGCTTGAAAATCTTACCCTGGACGTTGGCGAACTTACCCTTGAAGTAAAAGCAGCTGATATTGTTAAAACTTGCGACACGCTCAAAACACACCCAGAATGCCGCTTTGAACAGCTGATGGATTTGTGTGGCGTAGATTATCTGCATTACGGCATTAGCGAATGGGAGACCACGACGGCTACCGCAAAAGGCTTTGAGCGAGCGGTGCGCCCGATTTCAAAAGTCATTCCCCATAGCGAGTGGACCAAGCCTCGTTTTGCTGTGGTTTATCACTTATTGTCCATTAGCTTAAATCATCGAGTGCGTGTCAAAGCCTTTGTACCAGATGAAAAACCCATGATTGATTCTGTGGTTGGCGTTTGGAATTCGGCAACTTGGTACGAAAGAGAAGCTTTCGATCTTTATGGCATTTTGTTTAGTAATCATCCCGATTTACGACGCTTATTAACTGATTATGGCTTCGTCGGTCATCCTTTTAGAAAAGATTTCCCGCTCTCTGGCAATGTCGAAGTGCGATACGACGCTAAAGAGCAGCGCGTGATATATGAGCCCGTCGATATTGTACCCCGGACCTTAGTGCCTAAAGTGATCCGTAAAAGTTTCGATGAAATAGAGCCAGACTCACAAGGTGGCACACATGCCTGAAATTAAAAACTACACAATGAACTTTGGACCGCAGCATCCTGCGGCGCATGGTGTATTGCGCCTGATTTTAGAATTAGACGGGGAAGTGATCCAACGAGCCGATCCGCACGTAGGTCTATTACACCGTGCCACAGAAAAATTGGCTGAAAACAAACCTTATAATCAAAGCATAGGCTACATGGATCGTCTTGATTACGTTTCCATGATGTGTAATGAGCATGGCTATGTGCTAGCGATTGAGAAATTACTCGGCATTACACCACCGGTGCGTGCCCTTTATATCCGCACCATGTTTGATGAAATCACCCGTGTTTTAAATCACTTAATGTGGCTTGGCGCACATGCGCTAGATATTGGCGCGATGACCGTTTTCTTGTACGCATTTCGTGAAAGAGAAGATCTGATGGACTGCTATGAAGCAGTCAGCGGCGCCAGAATGCATGCTACCTATTATCGCCCAGGTGGTGTTTATCGCGACCTGCCTAATCAAATGCCTCAATATAAACCATCGATGTGGCATTCTGAAAAAGCGGTTAAAAAATTAAATGAAGACAGAGAAGGATCCTTACTGGATTTTATTTGGGCATTTACAGAAAGATTCCCTACCTGTGTAGATGAATACGAAACTTTATTAACCGATAACCGCATTTGGAAACAACGCACCGTCGGAATTGGCGTCGTGAGCAAAGAGCGCGCCCTGCAATTAGGTTTTAGTGGCCCGATGCTGCGAGGTTCAGGGGTTGCCTGGGATCTACGGAAGAAGCAGCCTTATGCCGCTTATGCCAATATGGATTTTGATATTCCAATTGGCAAAGAAGGTGATTGCTACGACAGATATTGTGTGCGCATTGAAGAAATGCGCCAGTCCAATCGCATTATTCGCCAATGTGTTGAATGGTTAAGAAAGAATCCAGGTCCTGTGATTATTGATGACCATAAAATTATTCCGCCCAGTCGCGAAGAGATGAAAGAGGGCATGGAATCGTTAATCCACCATTTTAAATTATTCACTGAAGGCTATTGTGTACCAGAAGGTGAGGCGTATGCTGCCATTGAACACCCTAAAGGAGAATTTGGGGTGTATTTAGTGTCAGATGGTGCCAATAAACCTTATCGCGTTAAAGTTCGTGCTGCTGGTTTTCCCCATTTGGCGTCGATCGAGGAAATGGCCAAAGGCCATATGATCGCGGATGTGGTGGCTATTATCGGAACCCAAGATATTGTTTTTGGGGAGATTGATCGTTAATGAATGAGATTACCAAAAAAATAGCATCCCCTGATGTGCTATCACAAAAAGTGCGTGGCCAAATTGATGAGTGGTTAAAGAAATATCCGCCCGAGCAACGACAAGCCGGGGTGATTGCCGCTTTGACCATGGTACAAGATGAAAACGGGGGCTATCTCACGACAGAATTGATGGATGCCGTTGCGGCTTATCTAGGGATGCCAAAAATTGCGGTTTATGAGGTAGCGACTTTTTATTCAATGTTTGAGTTAAAGCCTGTTGGCAAACATAAAATTTGTGTATGCACCAACATTTCTTGCATGCTCAGAGGCTCTGAGCAAATTGTGGACTACTTACAAACCAAATTAGGCATTAAGTTGGGTGAAACGACAAAAGATGGCAAGTTCACCTTAAAGCACGTGGAATGTTTGGCAGCCTGTGGTGTTGCTCCCATGATGCAAATTGGACGTCAATATCACGAAAATCTAACGCCTGAAAAAATTGACAAAATCTTAGCATCGTTGGAGTAGCCAATGACTGTCAAAAGCTTGAACCAAATTTGTTTTCGCACGCTCTCTCACCAAACACCTTGGTCTTTAGAGGCCTATTTGAGTGTGGGTGGTTATGAAGTGTGGCAAAAGATTTTGCGTGAACAAACGCCGCCAGAAAATCTGATTGCAGAGCTCAAAACGTCTGCGCTACGTGGCCGTGGGGGCGCAGGCTTTCCTACCGGTTTGAAGTGGAGTTTTGTACCCCGCAGCAAACCTGGCCAAAAATATGTGGTCTGTAATTCCGATGAAGGTGAGCCTGGTACTTTTAAAGACAGAGATATTCTGCGTTATAACCCCCATCAATTGATTGAAGGCATGGCGATTGCCGGTTACATCATGGGCGCTACGGTTGGATATAACTATGTGCGTGGTGAATTTAATGAACCTTATGACAGAGTTGAACAAGCTTTAAAAGAAGCGCGTGAAAAAGGGTTTATTGGTGAGAATATCCTCGGCTCTGGTGTTGATTTTGAATTGCATAACGTTTATGGCGCTGGGGCTTATATCTGTGGCGAAGAGACTGCCCTAATGGAATCATTAGAAGGCAAGAAAGGGCAACCGCGTTTCAAACCGCCATTCCCAGCGAACTTTGGTGTATTTGGCAAACCGACGACCATTAATAACACAGAAAGTTTTGCCTCTGTGCCAGTGATTTTGCAAAAAGGTGGACAATGGTTTTTAGATCTTGGTCTGCCCAACAATGGGGGTTGCAAAATATTCTGTGTTTCAGGTCATGTGAATAAACCGGGCAATTATGAAATTCCCCTAGGGACACCATTTAGCGAATTATTAGCTTTAGCTGGCGGTGTGAAAGATAACCGTAAATTAAAAGCGGTTATCCCAGGAGGCTCATCAGTACCTGTATTACCAGGTGACATCATGATGCAACTGAATATGGATTATGACTCGATTTCTAAAGCGGGATCCATGTTAGGTAGCGGCGCAGTCATTGTGATGGATGAGACGACCTGCATGGTG
>JBFWUT010000003.1:0-157192 GCA_050247135.1 Candidatus Berkiella sp. | reverse complement strand
CGAAACTGTGCGACCAGTTTAAACAGCCTAAAAGCCTCATGGCCTTTGCCAATGGGAAATCCTCTGCTGCCAACGACGCACCTCACATCGATTTTAAACTCTCAGACTATTTACAACTCATCGATGAGACAGGACGCGCTTTGCGCGAAGGTAAACGCGGTGCCATCCCACAACATCTCGCACCTATCCTCAACCGCTTGCATTTAAGCAGCAATGGATGGCTCGATATGGTCAAACATCTTGAGAAATACTTCTTCCATGCCATCGGGCATACGCTTATCCTTGCCGACTTCGGTGACAAAAATAAAGAACGACGTCCTAAAGGCATTAATGCTGCGAAAAATTGTTATTTATAAAAATATAACACCCCCAAAAATCTTCATTAGCTTCAAAATACAGTTTTAACTAATGCTCACTCAAAGCTTTTATACCCTTTTGCCTTAGGCACAGTTTTGTACAAAGGATAACGAGGACTGAATAGATGGATGTCCTTATTGTCTCTTATTAAAACGTATCGAGTGAGCTGGTTTTCTTCCATACGATATTTGTCGTAACATCCATCATCCCCCCATATTGATGGATGTCCTCAATTATGTTAATAAGAAAACTCGTTTTGGGCGTTGCGTGTGCCGCAATCATCGGTACATGCACAACTTGCATCGCAAAGTCTTCTAAATATAATCCACCCGCAACACTTTCATTTAGCGATGGCAGAGAAAGCGCTGTCGACTTAAAACAGATCAACAACGTTTTACATACCGTCGGAGTTCATCTGGACGAAGTGATTATCCCTGAAAAGGCCAACACCATACTCAATATCTCTAGAACAAAGGCACTAAGCCCTTGGCAAAAAGAACAAATATTGTCGATATTTGAACTGAATCGCAAAGCATTACTCAAGCAAATTCGCCAAGCAGGTCGCAAACCTGTCATGGAAAACGGCGGCAGTCTGTCTTCACAAGAAGAAGATGTTCCACCCTACCCCAAAATTTATGATCTCAAGGCAATGGATGAACAAGATCGCATTGACGCACAAAACAAATTTGGCAAACTGCATGTTAACTTTGCAAAAAATGGTACTGGCGTCGATGAAGTCATGACGTTAGTCTCGGGTGGGCCATGGACCTGGTTCTTTTTATTAAAAGATAACACCGTGGCGAAACTGACCATGAGCAAAGTGACCAGCAAGGGCCCAGGTTGGCGCTTAAGTTACCCTGGCCTCACGCCTCACGGAGCATTTATGGACGCTAAAGATGGCATTTGTGTTGCCTACATCCACGGTCCCAAAATATGGCAAATGCACTATGAAGCCGAAAGTGACACAGCCAAAATGCTGGGTACCAACCCTTGGGTCGACTTTACAAACGAACAACCCACTCTTCTCGAACAAGTTAAAAGCTAGCTGCGCACGCCCTCGCTTTTCGTATAGTGAGGGCGTTAATAATGTACTCTAACTGAAAAAGCAACTTCACCATAGTCTTAGTATCTCATTTAGTGATAATGTGCTCATTTAATTTTTAACACTCATAAGATGTTCTTTATCCCTTTTAATCGGTGTAAAACCTTATTAAGCGAAGCCACCGAAAGAGGAGCGGATATCATTCGCCTGCTTCAACCCTACCTCAACTTTAAAAAGGAAAACGTTGAAAATCTTCTTCTATTAGTTGCTATCATTTCGCTTTGCATCATTCGGGCCTTGCTAATAATCTGGTTAAGTGATGTTGGTACCACCTGGTTTAGCCTTTTCAATGCCCAAGAACTCATCTTAACCAATATGATTGCGCCAACTTTACTCCTGTTCGGGCTATATCTTCCCCTTGACTCGATGTGCGATGCCTTAAGTTCATTTTGCGCCAATGCCTTAAGCAACCGAATTGCAAAACAAATGAATGCCGACTACCTCGATCTCTATTTTAGAAAAAAGACATTTCATGGTGTCAAAATACATGATCAAAACAAGAGAAAATCTACCAAAGTAAACATTGAAGTTTTATCAAAAAATATTCGACAATTTACGGTTAATTTAATAGAAACTTCCACAACAGTCCTAACTGGATTTGTTGGCGCAAGCGTTTCTATTTACCAGCTATTTTACCTATCACCTGGGTTGCAAATTCTTACTGGTTTTACCATTCCTTGTTATCTCCCGTTACTGGCAATAATCTATGGTGGGATTTCATTAGCGATTTTAAAAAAATTTACAAGTCCTATTCAGGAGTTAAGCCGCAAAGAAAACAAGCTTTATCTTGAGCAACAAGCGCATCTTCATTATTGTGACAACAGCTCAGAATCAATCGCCATGTTAAACGGCGGAAGATTTGAATCTCAGTATTTACAAAAGTTAAGTAACAAAAAATATGATACCAGAGCAGATAGATTCAAATATAAATCTATGCGGAAATTTATTAAAAAATTTGGAGAACTGGTGTCATATCCTCTTGGTGCGTTAGTCTGCATTCCAGGTCTAATGAGCGGCATGACCACATTTGCTCTAGATAGAAACAGCTTTTTTGCAATCTCAACTCATTTCGGAAAGGTATTAGGATTTGTCAATGGCTTCGCTGAACACCACGACAAAATGATTTCTTTTACACACGCCTACAACAATATCAAACTATTTGAAAAAGAAACCAACAAATGGCGTGAGAAGCAAAAAAAACTCAAAGAATATATCAAAGAAACCAATAATCTTGAGTTTAAAGGCAGCATTTATCTAAGCAATAGCAATGTTTTACACAATCAGAACATCAAAATTGAACCAGGTCGAACCTATCTCCTCTCTGCACCTTCAGGAGCTGGCAAGTCAACACTACTTAAAACATTTGCAGGCATTAACCCCCACTTTTCAGGCAAAATAAAATTACCTAAAAAAACTGTTTTTATCCCCCAAACTCCCTATTTTTTTCAGCATGCGTCAACTTTATTGGAAAATCTTACTTACCCCTATTATCCAAAAAATTATTCATTAAAGCAGATTGCAAAAATCTCTAAATGGCTCAATAAACTCAAAATTAAAAAAGATATTATCAATCAATTAAATACCGTGAAAAAAAATTGGGATCAAGTATTTAGTCCAGGTGAGAAGCAAAGACTTGCCATTATTCGTGCTCTATTGCAACAACCAGAATGTCTTATTATGGATGAACCAACATCTGCTATCGGTAATTATGCAAAATTAGTTAAAGAGCTTATTCGCGAAGAGTTACCCAATGCAACGATATTGTATACCGATCACAATCCAAGTGGAGGGTATACCAATGAAAAAGTCATAGAGTTATCCCACTCACCAGCGATACCCGTCCAGAAATAATTGTTAACCTAAGTAGTTATGTACGACTCTGCCATAAGGTAAAGTGAGATCGGTCAGGATATGGGTCGCTGATAAGACCTTACGAACTGGAAGTAGTGCTACTGGTGCCATAGCGTGTGAAGTCAATTGCAATGCGCCATCACCCGTCCAAGCACCTTTAACGGTTAGATCAGCCAAGTAGTATTCAACAAGCTCGCATATCCTAACACTTCCATCGACATCTGGAATAATTTTTAACAAGTAATTAGGCACCATCAATGATTCTTTTACTTTATTGATATCTAAAGTGTGATATTTATATCCCATGGTTGCAGTTGCAACTGATATATTTTCATAATTTAATTGACCTACCAATGTCTCGCTGGTCACTTTCAAACTTGGTTGAGCTAGTTTTTTAGGAAATCCCCATATTTCGCGACCAGCAGCAATCGGAGCTTCGTCATCTAAAAACATGGAATGCACGTACCCGCCTTTTTTACCTTTATATGAAACTGGGATCACTTGACCCGACTCACAGTAATCACCAAAACCTGTCGAATCTGGCATCCGAATGAATTCAAACTTGACGATAGGATCAGTTACTTCTAAAGGTTCTGGCACCACTTCCTTTAGCAGATCCATGTCTGTTTCATAAGTGATAACCATAAATTCACGATCAATAAATCGATAAGGTCCTCTTGGATAAGATGGGCTCGTTAATGGCATTGCAAAAGCCTTTTCAATGACCTCTGATGATTTCATGTTAACCTCTCAAAAATTATGTAATGTAAAACCACTATCATCTGGGATCACTTCAAGCGGCAGAGGATCATCAAATAATTTTTTCACATCATCAATGCCGGCGAGGCGACGTTGCTGAATCGATTTTTGTGAAAATTCAAAATCTTTGGTCCACAGGTCCGCATCAGTATCACGATAATGAAAACGAATGATATTAAGTGCGCAAGGATGCCCAAGCGAGACATCGTCGTAACAGATTTTATCTTTACCTTCGGTTATTTGACGTATGATATGACGCAAACGGTGCATCTCAAAAAAATACTTTAATATTTCCTGATATTGGCTTGCAAATTCAAGGTCCTTTTTCCTTTTCAAAACATCCATCATCGTGGTAGGCCACTCTGCTGTCCTGGCAAACAAATCAACCATAAAACACAATAGTTTTCTAGGAACCTTTTCTTCAAAAATGATTTTCAGAGGGGTATTACAACTCAGTCCTCCATCCCAGTAATGCTTTTCGCCAATTTTAACCGCTGGGAATCCAGGAGGCAGAGCACTGGCAGCCATAATATGTTCAGGACCTATTACTCTCTCGGTATTATCAAAATGAATAAATTCCCCGTCCTCGACGCAAACTGCTCCAAGTGTTAACCTTACTTTCTGTTGATTGATCAGCTCAAAATCGATGAATTCTTCTAATGTAGCTCGCAAAATACTAGTGTCATAAAAGCTCACATTGTCAGGACTGCCATATTGGATAAAGGGGTTGCCCATACGCAGCTTAAAAAATCCATTTTGACCAAAAAGGATCGCATTTTCTGATGAGAGCAAATTTTGCCATTTATGCCATCTTTTTGTTATTGGAAAAATATCAGGTAAGGAAGGTGTTGATATTTTTTGCCAAAATGCTTTTAACTTGTCAATTCTATCCTCGGGTTTATTGCCCGCAAGTATAGCCGCATTAATACCACCAATCGAAGTGCCAATCAGCCAATCTGGAGCGCAATGATGATTAATGAGACTCTCACAAACCCCAACCTGGTATGCACCCAGCGCCCCACCTCCTTGCAGCAAATAAATCACACAATCATACGGATGTGGTTTGACTATCATGGCAAATCCCTTTTATTGCATATACCAACCATGACTTACGAGTAATGATTGACCTGATAACGCATTAGAATCGAATGAAGCAAATAACAAAGCTATTTGTGCTACATCTTCAACGGTTGTGAATTCACCATCAATAGTATCTTTTAACATGACCTTCTTTATTACATCTTCTTCGCTGATACCAAGATCTTTTGCTTGCTCAGGTATTTGCTTCGCTACTAATGGGGTTCTCACAAATCCTGGACAAATTACATTCGCACGCACCCCATGTTTAATACCTTCTTTAGCAACTGTCTTACATAAACCTACTAAGCCATGTTTAGCTGTCACATAAGGTGCTTTTAACACAGAAGCTTCTTTGGAGTGAACTGAACCCATGTAAATAATGCTGCCACCTTTGCCACGTTGGTACATATATTTTAAACAGGCTTTGGTGGTTAGGAACGCTCCATCTAAATGAATAGCAAGCATTTTTTTCCAGTCTGCCAATTGTAACTCATCAATGGGTGAAATATGCTGAATACCTGCATTGCTCACCAAAATATCAACGTAATCATAGGTTTTTATCACTTTATCGACGCCTGCATTGACTTGTTGTTCATTTGTCACGTCCATTGCGACAGCAATAGCCTCTAAGCCATTATCACGAAAGTTTTTTGCTGTTGCTTCTGCTTGACCGGCATCTAAATCAGCTATAACAACCTTTGCGCCCTCAGTCGCATAGGTGTGGGCAATTGCTTTGCCTATCCCACTAGCTGAACCCGTGATAATCGCAACTTTATCTTTAAGACGCATAAACTCACTCCCGGTATCTTTATACAGTGTAAAAAAGGATCGCTTAATTAATCATCGGCCTTAGCGCTAAACATCTATAGCTATGTTCTGAATCGTACTGGATTTCTTTCGTTTAAAGCGAAATGTCTTTAGTGTCGACTGTATCCTTTGTAACATGAGTTTCTCACGGTGTAAGAGAGTATGTCATGACCGAAAATGAACAAGTAAATGCCCTTTATCATCATATTTTACAATCAGTTAGAGAAAATAAAATTCAATTACCGTCACAACCTAATATCTTCATTGAGCTGCAGAAAATCAGTGAAGATCCCGATGTGACTGTCAATAGGTTGTGTCGAACAATTGGCCAAGATCCTGCTCTCGCTGTGCGAATTATGAGCATTGCTAATAGCCCCATCATGCGAGGTTCTGTTTCAATTGCCAGTCTTGATTCAGCCGTGAATCGCTTGGGAATTCGCTTCGTGACCTATGTCTCAATGGGACTTGCACTTAAGCAGCTATTTATTGCCAAACACAAACCTATAGAAGAGCGCATGCAGTTTGTATGGGATCACAGTGGTCAAGTAGCAGCCAGTTCTTATGTCCTAGCCAAGTCGCTAAGACTATTTCCACCAGAAGAAGTTATGCTTGGCGGACTCCTTCACGAGGTCGGCAAATTGCCAATGCTAACCTTTGCAGATCAAACACCTGAATACCTTAATAAATTAGAGACCTTAGATCAGACTATTGCGCTTTTACACCCTAAATTAGGTAAAGCAATTTTAACGCTCTGGAAATTTCCGGAAGAAATTGCTTCGGTACCAGAGAATGTCGCGAATTTGAATTTAAAATCAAAAAAACCAATGATGTCTGACATTATTCAGGTTGCCAAACAACATGTTCTTCACCACGCCACCCCTGAAGGTGCTGGTGGTGAGTTTGTTGAGCAAGAGAATCCTGCCTATATGCGCCTTGAGATCGACCAATTGCTTGATAATATGGCCTTGAAAAACATGAAAAATGAGTTAACAACCCACCAGCAACTTTTTGCTTAAGCATCTGGAAATCCCATGCTAGCCAATATAGAATACACTAAATTTTATATTGGCTAGCAAACTGGGGAATATATTATGCATTATGCTTATGGTCTTCAACGTCCTGAAGAAGAAACAAAAACCGTGACCTTCGAAGTTGAACCTTTAATGTGTCAAAAGTGTGTGAATGCAATCACCGAGACCTTGGGAAAAATTAACATTCAACCTCATCAATTAGCCTTTAATACGACGACTCATCAGTTACAAGTGACCGTTCCCACCACGGTGTCTAACGAGCAAATTATTGGCACTTTGCAAGCAGCTGGTCGAAAAGCGAAACAGTTCTTTCCTGCCGAAAAAGCTTTAACCAATCTTAGAAAATTCAACTTTTAAGCTCGAGGCCGTAGCCGATACGGCCCTTTCATCACACTTTTTACAGCTGTAAGCGTGGAAAGTTTTATGGCACCGTGCAAGAAAACCACACGTTTTTGATCCGCTAATAGCCCTCTTATTTCTTCGTCGTTAAGTGCATCTTCAGGTTCCGTGGTAAAATGCTCATCCTCACTTTGATGATTTTCGCTGCTTTCTTCAAAGTCATCATCTGATTCAGCAGCGTCATTTTCATAGGAATATTCACTCTCAAGCTCTTCGCTTTCTGATAATTCTTCCTCTTGATAATCCCTGTCATCTCCAAAAACCCCCATAGCTCGAGCAGCGACATGAGCTTGAAGTTGTTGTAATTTATTTTCAGAGACTTTCGCTAATTCAATTGCGGATTTCACTGCCAAATATCCTCCACCGATAATGGCGGTGGATTTGGCAGCGATTTTAACGATATTCCAACCAAATTGAATACCTTGTACGGCAGTATCAACAGCTGATTTCGTTAGTGTGGCAACGGCAACAACAGGATCAACCTGATGAGCTACACAATACGCCATCAAGGCTACCGTCAAGCTACCGCAAATGATTTTTTCTGAATCTTTCATGCGGCACAAGTTATCATAATTTTAAAAAGGATTGTTAGTTTTTTAGCTTTTATTGATTTTTTTCTTCACGTTTTCGCCTGGGGCATTTGGCAGGTCTTGCTTTAACAGCCGCGCATTAATAAATTCTCCAGAAAGCTGACTCAGCCACTGCTGCCAATGAACCCACCATGACCCTTCCTGCCTGGTTGCTGCATAAAGCCATGAAGCTGCCGTGGGAAAGCTTTTGGCATCCTCATGCCCTATGTGATAACCATACTTGGAGCTCTTAGGTGGATTGATAATACCTGCTATATGACCTGAGCCTCCTAAAACGAAAGTCAGATCGCCCTTCACTCTTTTGGCGCCATTAAATGAAGCTATCCAGGGTGCAATATGATCGCGCTCAGTTGCCAAAAAATAACAAGGAATATCAATCTTACTCAGTGACAATGTCACAGAGTCCCAACTCAATGACTCCTTCACTAAGCGGTTATCAAGGTAAAGATCTTCTAAATATTCACAAGCCATCTTGGCCGGTAAATTTGAAGGATCTTGATTCCAATAGAGCAAATCAAACGCATAAGGAGGCTTACCGAGTAAATAATTATTAATAAAATAAGGCCAGAACAATTCATTAGCTCGCAATGAATTAAAAATGCCCATGAGTAATCGACCATCTAAGTAGCCTTTTATGCCTATGGTATGCTTGAGTAAGGATAGTTGTGACTCATCTACCATTAAACCGAGATCACCCGGCCTTTCAAAATCTAATAAAGTCGCCAAAAAGGTGGCGCTATTTATGTGACGGACACCTTTTGCATGCAGATATGCGATCGTAATGGCTAATAAGGTTCCACCTATACAAAACCCCAATGCATTAATCTTATTGACTTGTGTAATCTTATTAATGGTTTCAATAGCGGGAAGAAGCCCCATTAACATGTAGTCTTCAAAAGAGACATCCTTATAGCTCTCATCAGGATTCACCCAAGAGATCATGAAAACAGTATGACCTTTATCAACCAACCACTTTACTAATGAGTTCTCAGGCCGCAAATCAAGAATGTAATATTTATTAATCCAAGGGGGTACAATCAATAAAGGTATTTCATATACTTTTTCAGTTGAAGGTGAGTATTGAATGAGTTCAATGACTTTGTTTTTAAAAACAATTTTTCCTGGCGTCATCGCCAGATTTTTGCCTACGCCAAATGCATTAATATCTACCATCAAAGGAATAAAATAACCTTGCCCTTGCTGCAAATCAGTTAACATCTGCTCAAAACCATGAAACAAGTTTGCGCCACCCTGTTCAATGGTCTTCAGATAAACTTCTGGATTAGTCAGTAAATAATTACTTGGCGATAACGCATTAAGAAACTGTTTTGAAAAAAACAATACCTGCTCATTAATTTTTTCATTTTCTAACGGATTATTTTGAATATATTCCGTCATATGCTTTGAGAATAATAAAAAGCTCTGCTGGCAACTATAAAACCAAAAATTATCATTCCAATAGGGTGATTTAAAACGCTTATCTTCAGCGCTAGGTTCAATAAAGGGAGGGATATTCTTATCTAACAACTTTTCAAATAAGTGCAAGTAGAGCTGATAGTAATCTTTGAACAGCGATATTTCTTCTTGCATAAGAAGCTGGGATGATTGATGACTACGTTGCCAATCAAAAATTTTGCGACTAACTAGCGCGATCTCTCGTAAGTTATCATAAACAACTTGCTGGCTCTGCAATAATGTTTGAAACCCCTTGAGATAAGCAGTTGCCAATTTGTGCGAATGGTCAAATAATTTCGCGTAAGTTTCGCCAGGCTTCATGATGTCACTTTATTACCCCAAAACCTTTTTATCGGCATTTGTTAGTCAAAATGACACTGTGTGTAATTTCAGGGCGACCCGCTCAGAGGTTAGCGCATCGTGCGCAATATTTTCATATGAGCATCAGAATGGCTGAGTTTTTTATAGCTCTTTTCGCCCAAAAATCCTTTAAATTGCGATAAGCATTGGCTAAAAAGAGCCCATTTTTGTGCAGCTTCTTGGTCAACGGGCGTTTGTTTTTGCAACTTTTCTAATTCTGCCGTTAATTCAGCTAATTCAGCATAATGTGTATTTAACTTATTACCTACACAGGAACTTATGCCTTTGTCAGCGTTCACTAACTCCTTAATTGGATTGGCCCTTTTGTATAATTTATTGATCCGCCGCTTTAGTTTTGCCAACAAAGGTTGACATTTCTCCTTGCATGATTTGAATGCAGCTTTAACTAAAGCAAGTGCTTTCATTTGTGCAGCATATTCGAGTCCTGAACTTGGCTCTTGATATTTTGATTTGCTATCCATCAAAATAGATTGCAGCAAAGTCATCGCTTCTTTATCATATTCCTTCACTGCATTTGCTAATAATCTGAGTATTTGTATCCTATTGCGGCCTATCATGCTCGACAACTGGACAAGATCTCCAGTTGATTTCCATCTTTCAATCATTTTATTGGCAATAGCATATTTTTTCATTGCTATCAGATAATGAAAATAATTTCTATCTTGTTTATCCAGAATATGATCGAAAGAGATAAAGTCACGTAATACATCAATACAACGAAGCAATCCTTGCATTGCCAAAATGTGTACCATAGGTAACGACGGTTTATCATCACACAAAAGCGCTAACTTGCCAGCCTCATATGCTTGCAATAAATAAGCCCGAAGTTTGTTTGAAAGAAAGAGATCAACTTGGTTTGTATTAGAAAAATTGAGCTTTTCTCTTTCTGCTTGAATAAAGGCAATTAGCATGTGTTGGCTGCTTCAATTATAAAAAGGGCACATTATTACATGGGTTATACAATTCAGCAAGCCAACCTTATACCGTATTTCCGTGTAACTTCTCGTTGACATCACTTCACTAATCATCAATTATCTCGTGGCAAAGTGCTTAGGAGTTACACAAATGCGCGAACTAAACCAACAAGAACTTTCGTTTATTCATGGCGGACTCGACACCGGTGGCTACAATACCAGCTTTGTTGTTAGCAATACGGTTCTTGGAGGAATCATTGGGCTTCCTATTGCGGTTGTGATGGGTGAAGCTATTTATATCGGTTATTGTGCCGGTTTATTTTGCACATATGCCGTTGCCATGCTCACAGCCAAATCAATCGATGCAGTGCTATTTGAAAAGCAGTCAGCTATAACCGCGCTCGATGTGAAATTTGATGAGATTGTTGTGGCTTAAAGAGCTGACGCCTCGTGCGTTAGCTCTTTGTTCTACTTAACCACTGTCAGTTTAGGACGACCATTCCCTTTTTTGCCCTTTCCACCTGAGCCAGAAGCTGAGGAATCATCGTCTTCTGGGCCTCGTGGGAATTCATCATCTTCGTCGTCTTTGAACACCATACCGCGACCATTTTCTTTAGCATAAATTGCGGTAACTGCTCGCATAGGAATATAAATATCGTAAGCGACACCAGCAAAACGAGCATTGAAGCCAACATGATCATTTGCTAATGATAATGAACGCACAGCGTCAGGGGAGATGTTCAAAACAATTCGGCCATTTTCAACATATTCACGAGGAACTTCTGCGCCTGGATGATCAGCATTAACTACTATATAGGGCGTTGCATGATTATCCACAATCCAATCATAAAATGCCCGTAATAAGTAAGGACGACTTGAGACCATTCTCTACTCTCCGAGTGCACGTTCAGAATCTGTCAAGCTTACTTGAAAAGCTTCACGGTCAAACAAACGCTTAGCATACTCTTGTACTGATTTAGCTTCAGGGGGCAAGGTAATTTGCATTGCTTTTAAACGCCATAAAAGCGGTGCAATCGCACAGTCTACGAGTGAAAATTCTTCGCTCAAAAAGTACGGCATTTCTTTAAACATCGGTGAAACAGAAATAATACTTTCTTTTAATGCTTTTCGTGTTTCCTCTAAAACCGTAAGATCTTGGTTTTTTTGTAGCAATTTGTTCATCAGCACATACCAATCCCGATTAACGCGGTGAAGCATCAAACGGCTACGCGCTCTTGCCACGGGATAGACTGGCATCAAAGGAGGATGCGGGAACCTTTCATCAAGATACTCCATGATGATTTCGGATTCATAAAGGACAAGATCTCTATCAACCAATGTGGGAACAGTATTGTACGGGTTGATCTCAACTAACGCATCAACCTGTGATTCCACGTCAATTTCGTAAAGGTCAAATGTAACACCCTTTTCCGCTAACACAATTCTTGCTCGGTGACTGTAAGGGTCCACCGAACCAGAATACAATGTCATGACCGAGCGCTTATTTGCCACAACTGCCATGATTTTGCTCCCAAATCAAAAACGACTTAATGAATGTCTTTCCAATATTCACGCTTCAGTAAATATGCGAACAAAGTAAAAACGACTAAAAATAACAATACCCAACCGCCCAAGCGCTCTCGCTTCAACTTGTGGGGCTCTCCAACGTACTCTAAAAAGTTCACCAAGTCCGTGACAGCCTGATCAAATTCTTTCTCATTCATGCTGCCGGCTTTCTTCAGTTCTAAATGATCGATAACTTTCTTATCGTAGGGTTGCCCCTTATCATCCATCGCAGTGATTGTTTTATACACAGCGACTTGTGTTCCTTGCAATGCTTGCAATACGTTCGGCATACCGACATCGGGGAAAACAACATTGTTCATACCCCAAGGTTTTTTGGGATCTTCATAAAAAGATCGAAAGTAAGTGTAAAGCCAATCTCTACCGCGTGATCTAGCAACCAATGATAGATCTGGCGGCGCTACGCCGAACCATTGCTGTGCATCTTTTTTGGGTGTCGCCACCAAAATAGGATCATTAATCTTATCGCTGGTGAAGTTCAAATTAGCTTGCACTAATTTTTCAAGCACATTGCCTTTTTTATCGACGATCCCCAGATCTCTTGCCAACTCTTTGTATCGAACAAATTGTAGCGAATGACACCCACCACAATAGTTGACATAAAGATTGGCCCCACGCTGCAGGGATGCTTTATTACAAAGCTCGTTTTTGCACTTATCTAGATGTGCCCCTTCGCTTGAGCCGAAGGCCAGTCTCATCGGTGCAATGATTAATAAGCTTACAACTAGAATCCAGTAAATCTTATTTGCTTTCATCGCCAAGTAACTCTCTCGGGAACAGGTTTAGTTTTATCCAACTTCGTATAAATAGGCATCAATAAGAAAAAGGCAAAATACAATACGGAAAAGATTTGCGCGGCAATCATTCTTGCAGGGCTAGGTGGTTTCAACCCCAGATACCCTAAAGAAACAAAACTCACCACGAACATGAGTAGCATGATTTTGTATAATACCCCTCGATAGCGGATAGATCTGACGAGACCGCGATCTAGCCATGGCAAGAAGCACGGAATCAGTACAGCGCTAAACATCGCTATAACACCACCGAGCTTATCAGGAATAGCTCGCAAAATGGCGTAAAAGGGCGTCATGTACCAGACAGGAGCGATATGCTCAGGCGTTTTCATGGGGTTGGCTGGTTCAAAATTAGGCGCTTCAAGGAAAAAGCCACCAAAGTCTGGCGCAAAAAACACCACCGCCGTAAAGATAATGAGGAATACGCCAGCTCCAAAAAGATCTTTAACCGTGTAGTAAGGATGGAAACGGATGCCATCTAGCGGGATGCCATTTTCATCTTTTTTATTTTTAATTTCGACACCATCTGGGTTATTGGAACCTACTTCATGCAAAGCTAGGATGTGCATCCAGACTAGCAATAAGAAGACTAGAGGCACGGCAATAACATGTAGTGCGAAGAAACGATTTAATGTCGCATCGGATACGTTATAATCGCCTCGCATCCATTCCACAATTCCAGGCCCAATCCCAGGGATCGCTTCAAAAAGCGAGGTGATCACTTTGGCGCCCCAAAATGACATTTGCCCCCAAGGTAATAAATAACCCATAAAAGCTTCGGCCATTAAACAAATATAAATGGCCATGCCAATGAGCCAAATCAGCTCCCTTGGCTTTTTATAGGAGCCATAAATAATGCCACGAAACATATGCAAATAAACAACGATAAAAAAGAATGAAGCGCCTGTTGAATGTAAATATCGGATGATCCAACCTTGAGGCACATCACGCATGATGTATTCAACAGAACCAAAGGCTTCAGCGGCAGAAGGCTTGTAAAACATCGCCAACCAAATACCCGTTAATAATTGGTTCACCAACACTAGTAAGGAAAGTGCGCCAAAGAAATAGAGGATGTTAAAATTTTTCGGGGCATAGTAGTTTGCAGCATGTTCATTCCACATCTTGGTGGCAGGGAACCGTGCATCAATCCATCCCATTAAGCCAGAACCTTGTGCCGTATCTTTTTTCATCTATGCTGCCTTTTTATCTTCACCAACGACAATCACGCTATCGCTTTCATAGTAGTAGGGTGGCACAACTAAATTGGTCGGCGCAGGTACTCCTTTGAATACGCGGCCAGCCAAGTCAAATCGTGAACCATGGCATGGACAAAAGAAGCCACCGGGCCAACTGGGATCAAGGCTTCCCACGTCTGGTCTATACATGGGTACACAACCTAAGTGTGTACAGATTCCAACTAGTACAAGGTAAGCAGGCTTGATAGAACGATATTCGTTTTGCGCATATTTAGGTTGCTGATCAACCAACGACTCTGGATCGCGCAAGAGGCCGTCTAGACTTTTCAACTTATCTACCATCTGATCAGTACGATGGATAACCCATATGGGCTGACCCCGCCATTCAACAGTCAACTGTGCACCTAGCTCAAGCTTACTGACATCTATTTTGACTGGCGCGCCCATTGCTTGGGCCTTTGCACTTGGAAACCAAGAGCATATAAAGGGTGTTGCGGCATAGGCAACGCCTACCCCTCCGATCACGGTTGTAGCAGCAGTTAGAAACCGCCGTCGACCTGTATCTACCTTGTCTTCACTCATTCACGCGTCCCCCGGACGGAAAATCGGTTATTTATTTGTTATAAGAGTTGGCGGCAAATACTATCATAATTTTACGCAGGTCTGCATGCGAAAATAATGCTAACACAGATCCTTTCAATGCAACGATAAGTTGCTTTACGAGCTAACTAGTTGTCGGGACGACCGTGGAAGTTCTGCGTTATACTGCTGGCAGTGTACTCGTTTTTAAATAAGCTCGCGATTTATGAATTGGGTCTTTTTCCTCATTATCCTCATAGCCTATTTTACAAGTGCCTGGCACCAATGGCAGTGGCAGACTAACCCCGTAACCCCAGATTCACCCATGCATGCCCTAACACAACAACTGCTGCACGCCACCACTGATGCCGTAACGCTGGCTATTGGATTAGTTGGAGTACTTTGCTTATTTTTAGGTCTCATGCGCATTTTAGAGGAAGGCGGTTTCGTCTCAATACTTGGCAAACTTATTTACCCTTTACTAAAGCCGCTTTTCCCGGAGATCCCTGCAAACCACCCTGCTTTTGGTGCCATGATCATGAATCTTTCTGCCAATGTCTTGGGCATGGGCAACGCCGCAACACCCTTTGGCTTAAAAGCCATGCAGGAATTAGACAAACTCAATCCGCATCCTGGCACCGCAACCAATGCCATGGTGTTGTTTCTAGCACTGAATACGGCTTGCATCACCTTGATCCCCACCAAAGTCATTGCTTTGCGTGCCAGTGCAGGCTCGCACGATGCAGCTGGAATTGTTACAACCACATTAATTGCAACCCTCTGTTCTACTGCGATGGCCATACTCTGCGCCAAATTATTACAGCGATTTACACGCACACCTAAAGCCACGTTAAGCACAATACCGCAAACAGAAAGCACTGCCCCTATCGCTTCCTATCCTACTTGGGTGAGTCTGTTAGCGTTGGTGGGTATCATTGCCCTAGTCCCCGTGACACTTATATGGGGCAGGGTATTCTCACCCTGGATCATTCCCAGTTTTATTGTTGTCATTTTCACTTATGGACTTCTTAAGCGACTCGATATCTACGCTACTTTTATCGAAGGTGCTAAAGGAGGATTTGAATTAGCCATTAAAATTCTCCCCTATATAGTGGCAATGTTATTTGCCATTGCGATGTTAAGAGCCAGTGGTGCGCTAGGGATCATCACCCATGCGATTGCGCCCTTTACCGCTCCACTTGGGATCCCCGCTGAAGCACTTCCCATGGTCTTCATGCGCCCATTATCAGGTTCGGGCAGTTTAGGAATTTTAACAGACATCTTGAACAATCCTGCTTTAGGTCCGGATAGCTACGCTGGCTATCTTGTAAGCACCATGATGGGATCGACCGAGACTACCTTCTATGTGTTAGCAGTTTATTTTGGTGCTGTACAAATTCGGCGGATTCGTCACGCCCTTGCAACGGGCTTATTGGTCGAACTTGCGGGGATGGCCGCCAGTGTGATTGCCGTCAAAGTACTCCTTTTCTCCTAGAGCCTGCCCCTAGCCCAATGGGACTATTGTGTCTTTATATCTATTCTGTTAGTTTGTTAGCTATATAATAATAACAAAAGTCCGAGGTAGGTCATGCTGCGCCTCACAATAACTGCGTTTTTGTTCAGTTTTTTACCCTCTGTACTCTATGCTGACACGACTCTTTATGCTTGCAAAAAGGATGGTCAAACCACCCTAGAAAGTATTTTGAGTAAAGATTGTGATTCGGTTCAAACCTTTCACTATTCTAGCTTTAGCAAAAGCGAGCAAAAACCAACGTCTGATTTACGCCCTGGTGAAATCCAGCAATTACAGCAATTAGAAAATGGTCCATTTTCATCACAAGCCAATTTACGACGCTATGAAAATGTCGATGAACGCGTTGGCTGGTCATTGTCCAATGACTACCTTGATTCTCGCCAAGATAAATGCACCTTTTATCAAGCTATGCTCAATAGAGCGCTATCATATGTTGCAGTGAAGAACGAGCAAATGGTTGAAATTGGTCCTTATCGCAGCGCTGAATTAATCACCCAAATTGAACAAGCTCAAGCGCAAGTGCGCTACTATTGCCCCTAGAATATGAAAGCTCTATAGTGCTTTTTTGAGCTGTGTAGAGTTTCAAACCTAGGAGCTAACTATGTCTTTTGCTAAGCGAGCTACCCAATTATTTCTTTCATTTTCTCTGTGTATTTTTGCCTGGCATGCCCTTGCCGCTCCCCATGAAGAAATTGTCAAACTACGCACAGATTGGGCAAAAGCCAAATACGAAGCACCCCGTAAACAACAATTAGCGGCTTTAGAAAGAGTCATTAGTGAAGCGGATGCACTCAACAACAAATATCCCAATGATCCGGAAGTGATGGTTTGGTATGCAACCGCTTTAAGTTCCTTCGCGCAACTCAAAGGTGGTATTGGCGTATTACCTCGTGTTAAAAAAGCACGCGGCTTATTAGAGGAAGCTTTGACTAAACAGCCTCGCGTTGAAAACGGATTTGGATTTGGCGTCATTGGTGCCATGTATGCACGCGTTCCTGGATGGCCAGTGGCTTTTGGTGATAAAAAGAAGGCACGCAAGTTCCTTGAAACCTATATTAAAATCGATCCTAAAGGCATTGATTCAAATTATTATTACGGCGACTTCTTAGTAGATAATGGCGAATATGAAGCTGGCAGAAGACACTTGGAAATTGCTAAAAATGCTCCTATCCGCAAAGGCTATGAAATTCAAGATAAAGGTCGCAAATCAGAAATTGCAGCTTCCTTAGCAAAGATCCAATAACGTATAAATCGATTAAGAGCGGAGCAAGATCTTGATCTTCTCCGCTCTTGCAGTCAGCGCCTTAATGATATTATCCAATTCTTTGTTGTCCCATTTTTGCTCAATCAATAATGCTTGTTGAACATAAGCCTGTTCGACTATCGTTGTTGAGTACTCATATAGCATTTGCTTAAAAATGGGAAATGAAAAGCCAATCCTTTGACAAAATAGTCGCCAATCATTCAAAGATACCTTCTCTGATATTTCACTCTCCCCGATCTTCATGGCCATGGTAACTGAATGATCACTCGTCGCAGTGGGGCTATAAAAGGGAGCTAATACTGGCTTTGTGGTATGACAATATAGCAACGACATATTTTTGGCATGTGCTTGGCTATTGCCAATCAAGTAATTAAACATCACTCGCTTAACCAGTTGTAATCTCGACACGGCTGGGATCAGCGTTTTTTGTAATAGGGCAAAACATTCTTTTAAAGAAGGCCCCTTGTCCCATTCATATTGATGAGAGGGGAAATAACCTAACGCTTGTAAAAAATCTTCTTGATGAGCATATTGCACGTGATGAAAATTAATGATTTTTCTATCATAGCGTTCAACTAATAAACCAGGACCATTAACCAATGAATACAGTTTAGCTGTCACGCAATCAATCCCTAACACTTTGGCTACACATAAACAAAAATATTCATTGATGATTTTCGAGGCAGTCCCCAGTTTCAAAAAGTGTGTGCTGGGGCTCTTGGGGTCGGGCAAAGCAATTTGTTCATCGATAAGACATACCGGAATTTTGGAACCTTTTCCAGAGAACAAGCCAAAGCTATCACTTTCTTTGAAATCCAGTTTCGATTTTTTGATGGGATGCGCAATAATCAGAGGATCTTGGGGTTCCTCTTTTAACTCGTTAATACTACAAAATGAAATCGCCCCATTACATTCTCTACCATAACTCTGTAATAAAGCAAAAGTCTGTTTAGGATGACATCCCACAGCAGCACTCATTGCTTCAAGCTTGTTGCGGTCTTCTGGTAAATATCCACGAAAAAAATTACGACAGTTTTTCTCATCAAAGTTTTTTTCTTTGAGCGGCATCGATAACGAAAGTGCTCTTTTAGCGTCTTTTTGATAGCTAAAAGTCATTTGCTGATTGCGATCAAGCAGCAGCACCCCCACCCATGCATTATATATGCAAACATAGAGTTTAGAGTTCATCTATGTCATCCGCCATCAGAGGGATTTTTGCTTCTAAGCGAATACCAAGCATGGTTAAGACCCATAAAGAAAGTCCCAGTTCACAACTTTTTTTCCCTCTCTCAAGATCCTGAATAAATCTCACCCCACACCCACAGACACCTGCGAGTTCTTTTTGCGTGAGTTGATGGGCTTTTCGATTCATTTTGATTAAATTGCCAAATTGCTTAGCAGATGAAGCTGTTTTTATCATACCAGCACCTATTTTAATCTCCGTACGGGATCATTAATGCAATCGTAGTCTATTTTCTAAATTAAATGATCCCAACCAGGATTATTTTATGCAGGTTAGGAGACCTTACACGGCTTAACTGAGTGGATTTTAGGTAAAAACTTTTGCATACTTCCCCTACTATCTACAGGGAAAAACACATGTTCACCGGTATTATTAAAGCTATGGCTAAAATAGCCTGGGTTTCACACACCAGCGCTTTAACCCGTTATAAAATTGCGCTACCTCCTGAAATACTCGTTGATTTAGAAACTGGCGCTAGCATTTCAGTGAATGGCGTCTGCCAAACTGTGGTCAGTATTGAAAATCAAACCATTTTGTTTGAGGCCATTGAAGATACCCTTAAACGCACGAGCCTTGCCCAACTCAGCGTGGGACAAAAGGTGAATATTGAACGATCCATGAAAATGGGCGATGAAATTGGTGGACATTTATTATCTGGCCATGTCATGGGAACTGCACGCATTACGAATATGCGCTCCCCCACTCCCGAACAACGCGTGTTTGAAATCACCTGCGACAAGCGTTGGATGCGATTTATCTTGCACAAAGGCTATATCGCTTTAAACGGAGTGAGTTTAACGGTAGGCGACGTTTTCCCGGAGCGTGGTGCTTTCACCGTTAATTTAATTCCTGAAACCTTAAAACTCACCACCTTTGGTGAAGCTGTCGAAGGCGATTTGATTAATATTGAAATCGATAGTCAGACGCAAGCGATTGTGGAAACGGTGGAGAGAGTGTTGGGCTCAATATCCCCCTAAATCTTCTGCGCTTAAAATCCCTCTGGCCTTCGGCCCTCTCCCTTTTATTCAAAGGGAGATATTTATCGCTACGCGATGTTAAGAGAACGTTCTATAGCCCCCTTTGTATAAAAGGGGGCGGCGAGTGAAACGAGCGGGGTGATTTCGAGGCGGCAAAAAAAAGGCGGTATAAAACCGCCTTTTTTCGTATTTCGGAACTTCGCTTATCGTTTGGAGTACTGTTCCACTTTACGCGCTTTTCTGAAACCAACCTTTTTACGTTCGACTTCTCTGGAATCGCGTGTGACATAACCCGCTTTACGCAACATCTGACGGAAAGATTGCGCACCACCTGAAGTACCTTCAGAGCCGGTTGCGCCTTCTTCGTCATATTGAATTAATGCGCGAGTAATACCATGGCGAATAGCGCCAGCTTGTCCCATAGGGCCACTACCAGCGACGTTCACATTGATATCAAAACGACTTGTCACACCCAACACTTCTAAGGGTTGTCTCACAATCATATGAGCGGCTTTACGGCCACCAAAATACTCTTCTAAGGTTCTGTCATTAATCGTGATTTTGCCAGTGCCTTTTTTCAAATAAACACGAGCGCGGCAGGTTTTGCGTCGCCCGGTTCCATAATTTTGTTGTTGTGCTGTTGCCATGCTCTACTCGATGTTGATTAACAGTTAATGATGTGTTCTTTCGGTTGTTGTGCTTGATGTGGATGTTCGGAACCCGCATAAATCCACAATTTCTTAGCCATCTTTCTGCCTAAAGGCCCTTTGGGCAGCATGTTTTTTACCGCCAACTGAATAATGCGCTCTGGCTGTGATTCACGCAACTTTTCTAAGGTAATTGACTTTATTCCACCAATGAAGCCGGAGTGGCGATGGTAGGTTTTAGTTTTTTCTTTCTTGCCGGTTGCCTTAATTTCCGCAGCATTGATAACAATCACTGCATCACCGGTATCAACATGTGGGGTAAAAATAGTCTTATTTTTACCGCGTAAAATCGAAGCCACGCACGATGCAAGGCGGCCAATTGGTATATCTTTAGCATCGATGATAAGCCAATCACGCTTAATATCATCTTCTTTAGCGGTATAGGTTCTCATGCAACCTGACTCCCTGGGGAAAAACATCTTAGTTAAAGTTGGCGAATTATACAAAACCAGCTATCTCGAGACAATGACTTTAGGGTGTTTTTGTAGATTCACCTGTAAATGGGGTGTCTGGCAGCCTCAAATGGGCAACAATTTCCCCCTTAATGAGATGTTTTTCAATGATTTCATCAATATCATTGTAAGTTCTGTAACTATACCAAACCCCTTCAGGGTAGACGACTAACACCGGACCTTCTTCACAACGACCCAAGCAACCACTCGAATTGATACGATGAATACCTGGGCCATGAAGCCCACGTTTCTTCATTTGTTGCTTAGCATATTCTCGAAGCTTCTCAGCGTCTGCCGCCGCACAGCATTGTTTGCCGCTGGCTCTCAAATTGGTACAGAAAAAGACATGTCTTTGATAAAACACATTAACATCCCATCTAACGAGTCCGGAGTATAGCAACTTGACTCAGGATATAAAACCTGCGAAAACAAGTCATGAACCTCAAAGATGAAGTTAACCGCTTAGCCAGTCAGTGTGTAAAGTGCGCGCTTTGCCTTCCACATTGCCCTACTTACGAGCTCACTCAAGACGAAAACGAATCCCCAAGAGGCAGAATTGCGTTGTTTCAAGCCTACGCAAAAGAGCAACTTAAACTGGATAAGCATGGCAAGCAGCATATCGATCAATGCCTAGGATGCCGGGCTTGTGAACGTGTTTGCCCAGCGCATGTTGAATATGGTGAGCTACTCACCCATGGTCGTTCATTACTGCACTCGACAAAAAAAGCAGAAAAACTAGCCCCACCTCCTTTTACAACCCGCTTAATGTCTTGGATGGTAAAACACCCCTCAACGCAACAATTGCTGCAACTCATGATATGGTCATTACAAAAAATCGGTTTGCGCCAACTAGCAACCACATTGGGGCTCCCTAAAATGCTTGGTTTAGGCTCTCTAAACCAGTTATTGCCTACCGTACCAAAGCCAATTGCCTGGCAATCGCTCTATCCAGCCCTCGGCAAAAAACAAGGTACCGTCTTATTTTTTACTGGTTGTATGAGTAACTGGTGCGATCAAGAAACCGTTTTGGCGAGTATTTATGTTTTGCAGCACCTAGGCTATGAAGTACAGCTACCAACCAAACAAAGCTGTTGCGGTGCTATCGCCTTACACGCGGGAGAATTACCCCAAGCGTTAGCCCTTGCGGAAGAAAATCTCAATGCTTTTTTGCCCCAGCTAGAGCAAGCCAGCGCCATCATTACTATCGCAACGGGTTGCAGTGCTGTTTTAGGTGAATACGACAAAAATTTTAGTTCACTTGCTACTCAACATGAGAAGTGGTCATTATTTGCAGAGAAAGTGACTGATATCGTCGATTTCATTCAAAAGGTGGAATGGCCACAGTTAACGCTTAAGCCATTGCCACTCAATGTGTTTTTACATACGCCCTGCACTTTAAGGAACGTACTAAAAACCCCTTTTGCTCCCTTACAAATGCTGGCCCGTATTCCTGAATTAGTTTGCCAAACAATTAAATCGCCACATTGCTGTGGTGCCGCAGGCACGTATATGCTTGATCATCCTGAGATTGCTAAATCCTTATTAAATAACCTCTTATCTGAGCTAAAAGATAAACCCGCAAACTTTATTGCTACATCTAACGTCGGATGTGCTTTGCATATTCAACAACAAATGAGAGAATCAAATTCCGCTATTCGTGTCACCCACCCGGTGACCCTGTTAGCAAGAGCGCTAGGTTTCTAGAAATCAACGCTAGCATTTATCAATGAATATGCTATCGTTATAGCGTTAAATTGTAGGTATGTGACTAAGGAGAGAACATGGCTGCACGCAAAAAATCAGCTAAAACCAAAAAAGCTTCTGCAAAGAAGAGTCCTATGGCTAAAAAACGTAAAGCTGCCCCTAAAGCTGCTAAACGTGCTATCAAACGCGCAACTGCTAAGAAAGCAGGTTCGGGTTCAGCAAAAGCTTCAGGACCCATTTCAGTTGGTCGTAAACCCTTCACAAAATCGGAATTCGTTTCTACCATTTCTGCACAAACAGGGATTGCTAGAAAAGAAGTCGTTTCTGTGCTTGATACGATTGCTAGAATTATCGATGCTCATTTGCAAAAGCAAGGCCCAGAAATTTTCTCTTGGCCTGGTATGTTAAAGATCAAAGTGGTTAAAAAGCCTGCTACTAAGGCTCGCCAAGGAGTTAATCCTTTCACTGGCGAAACCATGATGTTCAAAGCTAAACCTGCTAGTCGCCGTGTTAAAGTGCTTCCTTTGAAGCAACTCAAAGAAATGGCTAGCTAATTGCTGCGTCAAAAAAAGGCCGACAATGTCGGCCTTTTTTTTATCGAGTCATCACAATGGGCGTAGGTACTTGGCGCCACAACAATCCTTGTCCAAAGTGACGAATACCAAGATAAGCAGCTGTTCCAACGCAGAATAACCCACCGACCCAAGCAATAGTTTGTCCAGGATGTAGCGCTAAGGTCGCTGTTTGGTAATAGAATACGGCCATCCCATAAGCTAAACCTGTCGTCCAACAAATTGAAAAGATCGTCCATCCCTTCTGTACTTCGCGCAGCATCGCTGCGGTCGCTGAGATACAGGGAAAATAAAGTAGCACGAATAACAAATAGGCAAAAGCATTGGCTTTACCGTTAAACCGCTTAACCATTTCGCCATAAGCATGATGATGCATCGTTGCTTCTGGAGATTTGGCCTTAACGGGATTTTGCCATGCATTACCTAACGCCCAAAGATTTTCTCCAATACTGGCAACAGCCATTTCTAGATGTTCTGTTAAATGAAAATCCTTGTTTTCTTGGGTTTGTGGGTCAATATAAAGCGAGTTTAAAGTCCCAATCACGACTTCTTTGGCTAAAACGCCTGTTAACAGCCCGACTACAGCTGGCCAATTTTCTTCCTCGATCCCAAGCGGCGCAAATACGGGCACCATCTTTTTGCCTGCAATCGCCAGCAAAGAAGTCTGCTGCGAAGGCTCTTCTAACCATTTCCCATGGTAATCAATGTGGTTCAAAACGCCAATAATGATGCAAACAGGCAGGATAAGCTTACCTGCATTCAATACAAAGCGTCGCAACCGGTGCCAGCACAATAGCCAAAGAGATTGCCAATGAGGCCATTGGTATGCTGGAATTTCTAAGACGAGGGGGGTTGCTTCTCCTTTGAGCACTGTTTTTTTCAATAACAATCCCGTTAAGATCGCCATTGCTATACCAATCAGGTACAGCAAGAAAACAATATTGGGTCCACCGATAGGAAAGAAGGCAGCAACAAAAACCGTAAAAATAGCGAGTCTTGCGCCACAAGACATAAATGGGCTCATCATCACAGCTAATATACGATCACGTTTGTTATCTAGGGTTCGCATCCCCATGATGGCTGGCACATTACAGCCAAAGCCAATAATCATTGGCACAAACGACTTCCCGGGTAAACCAAGCGCTTGCATCAGCTTATCCATCACAAAAGCGGCTCTGGCCATGTAACCACAATCTTCTAAGAAGGCAAGCGCAAAAAACATGGCGCCAATCACTGGCACAAAGGTAAGAACGGTACTAATCCCTTTACCGAGCCCAGATACTACAAGTGCCATTAACCAATGAGGAGTATTGATACTCGATAATAGATGCGCCGCCCCTTCGACAAATAAAGCGTCGGAAGTCATTTCAAAAAAATCTTGAAAAGCTCCCCCAATATTAATAGCAAAGAAGAATAGCCCATACATCACTGCTAAAAAGCACGGCAAACCCCATAGTCGATGACATGCTATTTTATCTAAGAAATTTGAGATCGATGATTTGTTGGTATTAGGCAAGGCGGTATGCGTAGCCTTTTCTAGCAGGATTTCAATAAAGTCATAACGTGCTTTAGCAATCAATACATCTGGCGTATGCCCTGTACTGCTGGTAATACTCTCTTTAAGTAGAGCGACTTGCTGTGCACACAAGGCATCAGGTGCCTCGCCTTCAAGCCAGCGTAATATTTGATAACGCGGTGGTGGCTTCAAACCTTGCTTTGCATATTCTTCAATGACTCTGCTCAAGGCTTGTTCAATTAGTGTGGGATAAGCTATTTTATGATGCGAAAGTGGGCAATGTGGTTTAATCAGCGATGATTTTAAAGACTCAAGTCCTTGTCCTTGACGGGCAACGACGGGGATCACAGGACATCCTAAATGAACGGCCAACGTTTTAATGCAGAGCGTTTTTCCTGCATTTTTGGCGAGATCCATACGATTTAACGCCACTACCACCGGTTTGTTTTGCTCAAGGCATTGCAAAGTCAAATACAGATTTCGCTCAAGGCTGAGTGCATCAACCACATTCAGCACAAGAGAGTAGTCATCATTTTGCAAGAATTCACTGGTGATGCTTTCATCTTGTGGACCTTCTTCGTCAAAACGAGTCAAGGTATAAGTGCCAGGTAAATCGACAATTTCAATTTCTTGCGTGTCGATTGTGCACAAGCCAGTCTTACGCTCGACAGTCACACCAGACCAATTACCAACGCGTTGAGAAGATCCTGTCAGAGCATTAAAGAGTGTTGTTTTACCGCAGTTCGGATTGCCGACAAGCGCAACCGTTTTGCGAAGTTGTGTGGGAAGGGACGCATTGCTGGGACGAACCATGAATAGCCTCAACTTCTATCTGTTGGCATTCTTTTTTACGTAAACTGAGCGTATAGCCGCGCAGTTTAACTTGAATGGGATCCCCTAAAGGTGCCACGCGGATAACCGTTATGATAACACCCGGTGTAAGGCCCATAGCCAATAATTTATGCCGAAATCCAGCGGATTGCTGTAAAAACCGTATCACACGTACAGGCTGACCAATCGGGAGCGAATTTAAAGTTAGCAAAATGTTTAGCCTTAGTGGCACGTTGTGAATGGCATGGTTCAATATTAATGATAATTATTTGCATTTACAATACGAAGAGGAGAAAGAGAGCGCTTATATTACAAGCGCCCTCTTTATTTGGACAACTTACTCTTTAGAGACTAGGGAATAAGCACTTGTTCCTGCATAGACAGCGCCTCTTGCTGTACCGGTCACCAGCGTTGTTAAGCCGGTCCCTAAAACAGAACCTAAGGCTGCTATGGCCATCACGAAAGGCATCACGGGAGACCAAAATATCCCAGCCGCAAATCCTGAAGAATACATGAAAGTTCCCCAAAATGTCCCTTGCAGAGATGGTTCATTGGCTTCGATTTCGCCGCCTGAAACAGCACAGACTTCTCTTAATGTAAGTTCACGCATTCTTATACCTCTAAACTACTTAATACTCTCGAGATTAAAACCAATCGGAAAAGTCAAAAGTGCGATTTTTATTGTCATGTTCATGTTCACGTTCATGCTCATGCTCGTGATCGTGTTCATCACACTGATGGTCCGAATCACCACCACTCACTTGTTGCGATTCAGTTAGCACTAACTCCCTCATCTTTTGACTCCCTTTTTAAAGTAAGAAATTTTACAAACAAAGAAATGGATACTAAAACATGGCATTGTGCATTGCAAGATGGTTACGGCAAATGGCGCTGTTGCAAATAGTCCAGCGACTGCATTTCAGTTAGCCTGCTAATTGTTCTCTGGAAATCGGTGGCATGGCGCTTCCCCTGATAAAGCTGGCTCAGGGGCTCATGAGCCGAAACTATCAACGTCACCTTGTGATCATAAAATTCATCAACCAGCGCAATAAAACGCCTTGCAACGTCCTCATTCGCTTCATTCATCAAGGCGACATGACTTAATAAAACGGTTTTGAAATCACGCGCAATTTGAATGTAATCTAAGGTACTGCGCGGACCGCCACATAATACGTTAAAATCAAACCAGACAATATTTTCAGCGCACCATTTGCTGAGAATGTCTCTATCGACAATGCGTAACTTTTTATCTTTCAAACCTTCCTCAGCTGCCAGTTTTTGAAAATAGGTCATGAGATTTTGCTCTGCTATATCATCAGCTGGATATTGGTAAAGTTGAGTATGTGCCAAATATTGCATGCGATAATCGGTATTGCCATCCATCGCGATGACCAGGGTATTTTCTTTAATGAGTGAAATGGTGGGAATGAATTTATCGCGTTGTAACCCATTTGGATAGAGATCATCTGGTTTGATATTGCTGGTCGCAACGAGTGTGACACCCAGCGCAAATAAATGTCGGAACAATTCTGCCAATATCATGGCATCGGCAATATCAGTGACATAAAATTCATCAAAACAGATAATGTTGGTGCGCGTTTTAAAAGCCTTAGCAACCAAGTATAAAGGCTCGCTCTCGCCTTGCATTGTTTTTAATTGCTGGTGAACATGTTGCATAAATCGGTGAAAGTGAAAGCGTTCTTTTTGCGCAAAGGGCAGTAAATGGAAAAACATGTCCATGAGCACAGTTTTACCGCGCCCCACAGTGCCCCATAAATAAATACCCCGCACAGGTTTTTGCTTTAATTTTAACCGCTGACAAAAAGCGTTTTTAAAACGTGCCAAGGGTTTTTGCGATGCAACCATCTCGTGAAAGAGTTTTTCGAATAGCAGCACAATTTCGCCTTGGAACGAGTCATCAACCAAAAGACCAGATTGAATTTTCTCACGATACAAAGCTAGGGGTGTTTTCATCATGGTTGAACGAAGTGTTGTTCCACTAAATTTCGCAATATTACTAGTTTTCCGTGAAAAAAATGTGAGGTTTCTGGCAGTTTGATTAATTGCATATTCGGTTTTTGCACCCTCTGGTACCACTCATAAACAAGTTCTGGTGCTATCACCTCGTCTTGTTCGCCTTGAATAATGGTCCAGGGACAATCTATTGAGGGTAGTTCAGCATAGGGTTGATGGTTCACCGCTGGAGCAATGCTAAAAAGTTGCTTGCAACCCTGTTTTGCCGCCCCCATAGCCGCAATATAAGCACCAAAAGAAAATCCGGCTAGCCATACATTAGGCTTTCCTAAGATTCTGTTCACCCATTGCAACACCGACAAAAGATCAGCTATTTCACCAATCGAGTTGCCAAAAGTGCCTTCACTTTTGCCAACACCTCGAAAGTTAAAACGCACCGTATGAAGATGTTTGTTGTGAAAAGCACGCGATAACGTATGCACCACTTTATTGGTCATGGTGCCTTGATGCAAAGGATGAGGATGGCAAATGACAGCCACACCATTGGATTGATTTTCTGGGGAGGTCGTGAGCAGTTCTAGGTGCCCTACTTCACCATCGATTAGGAAGTGGGATTCGTTATCGGGAAAATGATCCGGATTAGAAAGTAGTGTCATGTGATACTCGTATTTGAGACAGGCCGACACAGTGGTCGGCCCCTACATGAAATCAGGCAGCAACTCGCTTAATAGAAGCCCCTAGTTGTGCTAATTTCTCTTCAATGCACTCGTAGCCCCTGTCGATATGATAAATTCTATCGACAATGGTTGTCCCTTTGGCTACCAAGCCTGCCAATACCAAACTCGCTGAAGCACGCAAGTCCGTTGCCATCACTGGTGCCGCTGTTAGATGTGGTACGCCCTCAATAATGGCGGTGTTGCCGTTTAATTGAATGTTTGCTCCCATGCGACGTAATTCATGTGCATGCATAAAGCGATTTTCAAAAACGGTTTCAGTCAATACTCCTCGGCCTTCAGCAATCGTGTTTAACGCCATAAACTGTGCTTGCATATCAGTAGGGAACCCTGGAAAAGGTTCTGTGCAAATATCAACTGCTCTAGGACGATTACCTCGCATATCAAGGCTGATCCAATCGTCTCCTGTGCTAATGTGCGCACCGGCTTCTTGTAATTTATCTAAAACGGATTGTAACAAGCTACCACGAGTTGCTTTGGTGATAATTTTGCCACCAGTCATGGCAGCCGCTACCAAATACGTGCCTGTTTCAACGCGATCCGGTAGGACGGTATAGGAACCGCCAGATAAACTTTCCACCCCCTCGATCACGATAGTTTTTGAACCATGGCCTTCAATTTTAGCACCGAGTGTATTCAGAAAATTGGCGAGATCTTGTACTTCTGGTTCACGCGCAGCGTTATCAATAATGGTCGTGCCTTTGGCTAATACGGCTGCCATCATCAAGTTTTCTGTGCCAGTTACAGAGACAATGTCAAATTTTAAGTGTGCGCCTTGCAAACGTCCTTTGACACTTGCCTGAATGTAACCATTCTCTACTGCAATCTCTGCGCCCATTCTACGCAGCCCTTCGACATGAAAGTCCACTGGACGCGGACCAATAGCACAGCCCCCTGGCAAAGAAACGGTTGCCTTTCCGTATTTTGAAAGTAAAGGGCCTAGTACTAAAATGGATGCACGCATCGTACGAACCAGTTCATACGGTGCGTTTTGATTGTTAACTTGGCTTGCGTCGATCTCGATTGTCAGACCTTCAGAAATGGTTAGATTAACCCCCATTTGACCTAGCAGTTTCATAATGGTGGTCACGTCATTTAAATGAGGAACATTTTTGATGGTAACTAATTTTTCGGTGAGCAGACATCCTGCAAGAATCGGTAACACGCTATTTTTAGCGCCCGAAATTCTCACTTCGCCTAGAAGAGGGTTTCCCCCGCTAATTAAATGTTTATCCATGAGGTTTCCGTATTACTTTTTTTCAACTTCCCATTCACTGGGTGTTTTGGCTTTAATGGATAAAGCGTGAATATTGCCATTGTGAATGTTGTCACCTAACGTGCCATAAACCGCGCGTTGTCTGGCCAGTAACCCCATTCCTTCAAACAGATCACACACCACAATTGCTTCAAAGTGCCTACCATCTCCTGTGACTTCGACAGTTGAGTTCGGCAGGTTACTTTGAATCATTTTTTTTATTTCATCTGGATGCATTGATTTGACTTCATTCATTATTGGCCACAAATATTAACCGAGTTGGCGCGTTAATTCTAGGAACTATTGGACTTCTGCCAACTTAGCGTACTCAAAAGGCTGCTGATCGACTAAAGCCAGTAGACAGGAGTCACGACTCAAAGCATTTTTATCAACTTTATAAGTAACAAAACTAAATCTGTTATAAGGACCCGCAACCTGAGAAAAAGCGGCAGGACATTGGCTCACTACTTCAGCTAACAATTGAGATCCTGGCCCGTCAATAATGTCTTGACTGACAGTAAAGACATAATCCGGTTGTTTGCGCTGCAATTCATCTATCAATGTTGCATAGTTATAAGTGCCATAATATAAATAATCAGGGGTTGTCAGCTTAGTATGTTTGTAAAATAAACCGTATAAATAGCGTGAAGGAACCCAAAGTAATACTTCCGGATCTGAATAAATGGTGTGATAGACATAGTCTGTGTCTTTACCAAAATAGCGATGCAAGCTTTGCCGCCCACCTGCATAGAGACTGATACCCCCTTTCACTAACCAGACTTCTCGCACAAATAGCAAGGCACTAATACAAACACTCAGCCCCAAAACAGCCACTAATAATTGTTTTTGCTTGAGCTGATACCAACTTAACCAACGGCGCCATAAGCGTCCACTGAACAAGCGCGATTCGACATGAAAGCCACCTGCTGCTAACAGGAAAAAAGCACCTGCAATGAGATGCTGCCCTAAACGCAATTGATAAGCCCCGAAAAGAAACCAGCAGAAAAGACTGGGGATCATAAAAAGCAAAGTGAGTTGCGCAAGGGTCCTATCGCGACGACTGGTCCACCAAGCAACAAAAAAGAGCAAAAATAACAAAGGCTGCTGAATAAAATACTTGTTGATAGAGTAGCCAAGCTGCGCAAACATATCGCGATTAGCTAACGACAACCAAATAACACCTTTGTTTTGATGGAACTGGCGTCCCTCACCTAATACCCAATAAAGCCCTGCCACCACAGATAAAATGGCCAGCCATCGCCAATGGCGGTGCTGCCATAACAGCAAGGGTAAAGAAAACATGGTATACAACAACGCTGGCTGCTTCGTATGAGCGGCAACCATGGCACACAGCACACTCAATCCAGCCAAGAAGGTGGCATTGAGATGGAGGTTGGCAGGGAAACTCATCAGCAGTGTTTTTTGCTGGCTTTGCCAAAACAGTGCCATCGAGACAATCAACGCACTCGTCATCACGGGATCTGCGTAACCATCATCGAAGAATTGCCCTAGTTTTACTCCCCACAATACATAAACCAGCACTAAGCCATAAACGCCATTAAGCTGACCAATCCTCGCGCGCCAAACCATCGCTATCGCACAAAGCATGGTCCAAGGAAAAATAATGAGGGTTGCTTTAACCGGTAATTGCAGATCAATATTACCCACTAGGTGGTAGCAAAAGGCCAATAACTTTGGAAACAATTGCGGATAAGGGGCACCTGTATGTGAGAAGTCGATGGTTTCTAAAAAGTAATGCTGGATAGCCCAAAAATTCCAGCTATAGATTTCATCACCCCTATCAAATCCATGCGTTCCTAATTTGATAAAATAAGGCAATAACACCACGGCATGAATGCCGTAAATCAATGCATCGCTTTTAGTCCACAACCAATTGTGTGAAATTGCCGCTCGCATTCTGGCAATACCAACAATACCAAAAGCCAGCGCCATGACGATCACGACAGGTGTGACTAACAACCCAGTGACTATTAACAAGGAAGTGACTGAGTAAATAATTCCCACACTCACAATGGGTAATGCAAAGGTCGTATAGGGAGAACAAATGAGGCGAGGAAACAGCGCTAGTCCAGGCAAAAAGTAAACCAATAACCATAAAAGCAAACAATAAAGTATGTACATGGTCTACTTATTCTGTAAAGGTAAAAAGCCGTTGAGCCCGCTGACAGTAGCCAAATCGATCATTTCTTTTGGCATATGTGATAACTGGATTTTGGTTTTCTTAGCGAGGCTTATTCGCATCAGTGCAGTGACAAAAGCAAGGCTTGCGCTGTCACAAGCATTGACCCCGCTTAAGTTAAGCGTAAAAGATTGACCGCTTGGGATCAGTGGTTGACTAGAGGACAACGCCACTGAGACAGTCTCTTGCGTCAATGGTCCTTTGATCAATAACTCGTTATCAAGAAAATTGACTTCGATATCTTTTTCACTGAAGAGGTTTTTCATTATGCTCACGTAAATTAATGATGAGTTGGTCTAAGCCATTTTGTTGAATTTCAGTTTCAAATTGCGATTGAAATCCTTTGAGCAAGCTAACGCCCTCAATGCTAATGTCGTACACTTGCCACTGAGAACCCTGGTTAACCAGTCGATAAGTCACTCGGATAGGCTCACGACCAGGTTCTTTAATCAAACTGGCTACTTGCACACGCTGTTTATTCTGTGTGCCCCCACGAATAGGCAAATATTTGATGGTCTGATTATTATAAGCGCGCAAAGTGCTCGCATAGGTGCGTATCAGTAATTCTTTGAATTGGACAACAAAACGTTTTCTTTGATCTTCGGACGCATTTTGCCAAGCAGAACGACCCACTACCCAACGAGACATTGCCATCCAGTCGATGTGGGGAACGAGAATGGTTTCAATAATGTCGTAAATTTTCTCGGGTTTTTGTTGTAAAGCCTTATCATGCTGACGTAGAGCCGTGATCATCTCTTGAGTGACGCGCTGCAGCATGACATCCGGTTGTTCTTCGGCTACAGCCAATTGACTGAAACCAAAAACAACCAAAACAACAAAAAGGAAATGACGTACAGCCTTGCGCATAATGCTCCTTTGAAGCTATTTTAAGCCACTTGCTTGGCTAGATAAAAATTTTGATATCAGTTCTTCTAGCACCACAGCCTTGCTCGTATTTTCAACAGGGATATGGGAACCTTCTTTATAGAATTTTTCACTAAATCCGGGCGTTAAACCAATGTAATTATCACCTAATAATCCCGAAGTTAAAATACTGGCCGTCGTGTCATCTGGGATATTGTTCACTTTACTATCCATGACAATGGAAACCCGAGCAACGAAATCTTTCGGATCATAGTTAATGGCAACGACTCGCCCAACGGCAACCCCCGCAATCGTGACACGGGCTCGAGGCTTTAGCCCACCAATATTTTCAAAATCGGCGGTGATCTTATAACCCTCTTTCAGATTGTATACTTTACTAATTCCGCTAACTTGCAACGCCAGCATGACAAAGGCTAGAATTCCCAACAGGAAAAACACCCCAACGGCGATTTCTATCGTCCGTTTCTGCATTAGTTAAACCCTCCAAACATGATGGCGGTAAGGAAAAAATCCATTCCTAATACCGCCAAAGACGAGAATACTACCGTGCGGGTCGTGGCTTTACCAATCCCTTCAGCAGTCGGGGGGCAAGTGTAGCCCTGATAGACCGCGATCCAGGTAACTAAAGTGCCAAAGACCACACTTTTAATGATGCCGTTTACAATGTCTTCACGAAATTCTACAGCGCTTCGCATGTTGGACCAAAAGGACCCCTCGTCCACCCCCAACCATTGCACACCGACCATGTACCCTCCATAAATAGCCACGGCGGTGAATATTAAGCTTAGAATGGGTAACGAAATCTGACCCGCCCAAAAGCGCGGAGCGACAATTCGTCGCAATGGATCAACCCCCAACATTTCCATGCAGGATAACTGCTCAGTAATTTTCATCAAAGCAATCTCAGCAGTGATAGCAGAGCCTGCGCGGCCTGCAAATAGTAATGCCCCCACTACCGGACCGAGCTCTCTTACCATGCTCAAAGCGATGAGCTGGCCGAGTGCTTGTTCAGCACCAAATTTAACTAAAATGGTATAACCCTGTAATCCCAACACCATTCCGATAAATAAACCCGAAACGATGATAATGATCATGGATAGGACGCCAACCATGTAAAGCTGGGGTATTAATAATTTAAAACCCTTCAGCTTTGGCTTCGCAATGAGCGCATGCAACAAAAACAGGGTGGTCTTGCCTGCATCGCCACACAGGTCTATGCCTGTTTTTCCTAACTTTTGTATGGCAGACAACACGGGGTTTATCCTCCAACCAGATCTTGCTGATAATCAACAGCAGGATAATGAAAAGGCACCGGACCGTCTGGTAACCCTTGCATAAATTGCCGTACCCATTTCGAATCACTGTTTTTAATACTCTCTGGCGACCCATGCCCAATCACTTTGCCATCGGCAATCACATAAACATAATCTGCAATGCTGCAAGTCTCTGGAACATCGTGAGAAACAATAATACTGGTCACCCCTAAGGCGTCATTTAATAAGCGGATCAATTTGACTAAGATCCCCATGGAAATAGGATCTTGTCCTGCAAAAGGCTCATCGAACATTAGTAGATTGGGATCGAGGGCAATCGTTCTGGCCAACGCAGCACGACGTTGCATTCCGCCGGATAGTTCACTGGGCATCAGATCTCTGGCACCCCGCAGCCCAACCGCTTCTAGCTTCATCAAGACGATATCTCGAATCAGCTCGTCTGAGAGTCGCGTATGTTCGCGCAGCGGAAAAGCCACATTCTCAAAGACAGACAAATCAGAAAATAAAGCACCACTTTGAAAAAGCATGCCCATTTGTTTTCTAGCAAGGTAGAGCTGCGTCCTATCAAGTTCTGGAATATTGGCTCCATTGAACAGGATGCTTCCAGCTTGAGGCAATAACTGCCCTCCAATCAGACGTAATAAGGTTGTTTTACCACTACCGCTTGGCCCCATAATGGCAGTGATTTTCCCATCGGGCACGTCAATACTCACGTTATCAAAAATAACACGAGTTCCCCACCCAAATGAGAGGTTGCGAATTTCGACTGTATTTAGTCCGCTGCCTGTCATGATTTTTTATGCAGTGCCTATACTTTGTTTGGAATGTAAATTTTAACACAACTAAATACAACTAATAGGCATTCCCTTTTCTAAACTTTGTTAGCAAGTATTCCAATTATAGAAGATAGTCAGAAAAACATAACTGAATTAGCAAACTCATCTGCAGAATAAAGTTAATTGATGTTATAGTAACCTTAAACTTGTTGCGTCTTTGTAAGGCAGCTGATTATATAATAAGAATCGATTTATGATAGTAGAACAGCCCCTCACCACAGAACAATCCTTTATCGTTCAAGGACGTAGAGTCGTCTTGACCGAAGCACAGGCTGTTACGGCCCTGGCAGACCGAATCGACTCCCATTTTGCGAAAGCTTGCAATCTTTTGTTGCACTGCGTTCAAAGTAAAGGCCGAATTGTGGTCATCGGTATGGGTAAGTCCGGTCTTATCGGTCGTAAAATTGCCGCAACCCTAGCCAGCACTGGCAGTCCCTCTATTTTTGTTCACCCCGCTGAAGCCAGCCACGGTGATATGGGCATGATTACAAGCAATGATACGGTGATTGCTATTTCAAACTCTGGTGAAACCGAAGAAATTATTACTATTTTGCCGCTGATTAAACGATTAGGCGTACCTCTGGTTGCTCTCACTGGTAATGAGCAATCCACATTAGCTCATTGTGCTAATGTGACGATTAACATCCACGTCGATAAAGAAGCCTGCGCTTTGGGCTTAGCTCCCACCTCAAGCACCACCGTCACATTAGTGATGGGTGATGCAATTGCAGTTGCATTACTAGATGCTCGTGGTTTTAGTGCCGAAGATTTTGCTCTTTCTCACCCCGGTGGACGTTTAGGCCGACGCTTATTGCTTAAAATTGACGATATCATGCACAAAGGAAAAGACATTCCGATTGTGATGCAAAATGCTTCTATTAAAGAAGCACTCATTGAAATGACACGCTGTCGATTAGGCATGACTGCAATTGTTGATGAAAATCATCGTCATATTGGTTTATTCACAGATGGTGATTTACGTCGTGCGCTTGATCACAATATCAATATCAATACCACCCCCATTAAAGAAGTCATGACTGCTGGTGGCCGAGTGATTGAAAAAGGCTTACTGGCAGCAGAAGCACTGCGCATTATGGAAACCCATAAAATTAATGGTCTGTTCGTCATCGACAAAAATCGTCAATTGACGGGTGCACTGAATATGCATGATCTCTTACGTGCCGGCGTGCTGTAAGGACTTTCGTGTTCAAATTTCATATTCACTCTCCTTATCGCATCTTAGTATTCGCCTGTCTTGGTTTGGCTGTTATTTTACTTTTTGTTTTTTTGAGTCCTTCCCCTGTCTCGCCCCATCAACCCAACGTGGAAAATATTGCTATTGTAGAAGAGGCAATGAAAGGCATTAGTGCACACCGTTTTGATAAGAATGGTAAACTAATCCAAGTTGTTGAAATGGACTCTTGGCAGCACCACAAAGGACAAACCATAACCCAGATGGTTGCCCCCCGCTTAATTATTCATCAAGACAATGGTAACTCACTAACCGTTTTTGGCATAAGGGGTGAAGGTTATCAAAGCAAAATGGGGGCACAAATCGACAAGTTAAAACTCACAGAAGAAGTCTCTGTTAAACAAGTCAATCCTAAAACAGATAGTTTTTGGGAACTCAAAACCCACTCTTTACTTTTTTTCCCCAAAGAACCTAACCCAAGTGCCGAAACTGATGATAAAGTAACTGTCTATGCGCCTGGATTAACGATTGAAGGGCAAGGCATGCGAGCAGATCTGAATCGTGAAACGGTTGAATTGTTAAATCAGGTGAAGACCTTTTATGCAACACCACAAGCTTAAGCAACTGATTTTCGTAGCGTTATACCTTTGCTATACACAAGCAGAGTGCGCTCCTGCTCCCATTAAAATTGATCCTAAAACCCCGATTCAAATTCAAGCGGATAGCGCTTCCTTTGATCAGGCCAAACAAGAAGCTGTCCACCTTGGCAACGTGATCCTTACCCAAGGAACGCATGAAGTACACGCAACACGCTTGACCATCAAAAAGGACCTCAAAGGCCGTTTAACTGTCATTACTGCCGTCGGCACACCGGCTACTTTCACAGGGAAAAGACAAAATGACCCTCATCCCGTTTACGCCACTGCAAAAACCATCTATTATTATCCAGATAAACAACTACTTGTTCTGGAAGGTTCTGCCACGCTAGAGCATGTACAAGATAAATTTAAGGGCCCCGTGCTAAGTTATCAGTTAGACAAACAGATTATTAATGCTACCAAGCAAAGCGATGAACGCCCTATCATCACGATTCACCCGCGCGCATAATTCCATGAATAATATCTTGATCGTCAAAAATCTGAAGAAATCCTATAAAAAGCGCATCATTGTCAAAGATGTTTCGCTTGAAGTGAAATCAGGTGAAGTCGTAGGGCTGTTGGGTCCTAACGGTGCAGGTAAAACCACCTGTTTTTATATGATTGTCGGATTGATCCCATGTGATGGTGGACAAGTTTTTTTAAACACGGCTGATGTGACCCATAGTCCGATGCATGTTCGAGCACGAAGTGGCATTGGCTATTTACCCCAAGAAGCTTCTGTATTTCGAAAATTATCTGTTAGAGATAATATTCTAGCCATCCTAGAAACCCAGGCTCACTTGAGTAAAACAGCTCGGTTAGAAAGGCTGGATACCTTGCTCAATGAATTTCATCTCACTCATGTGAGAGATACTCTGGGGATCAGTTTATCAGGTGGTGAAAGACGCCGGGTTGAGATTGCTAGGGCGCTTGCTTGTGATCCCAAATTTATCTTACTTGATGAGCCATTTGCCGGTGTCGATCCTATTTCGGTGAATGATATTAAACATCAAATTTCTCTGCTTGCCCAAAAAGGGATTGGTATTTTGATTACCGATCATAATGTCCGTGAAACGCTGAATATTTGCAGCCATGCGACCATTGTCAGCGAAGGACAAGTGATTGCGAGCGGCTCTCCGCAAAGTATCCTCAGCAACCAACAAGTGCGCAAAGTTTATCTCGGGGAAGCCTTTACACTGTAGTCACGTTCCTGCCAGAATCTAAATAGGTATTTGCTATTATTATTAATAGACACCTCTTTTTGTTGCGATGCACTAATACTAGGGAGTGGTTGTGTGAAACCATCATTACAACTCAAAATTGGCCATCAGCTAACGATGACGCCCCAATTGCAACAAGCCATCCGATTGCTACAACTGTCTGCAATTGATCTGCAAACAGAAATTCAATCTGCTTTGGAAGCTAACCCCATGTTAGAAATCCAAGATCAAGAAGCGTCTCCTCAAGACGCAGCCGCGCAAGAGGAGACCAGTGAAGAAGACAGTGCACTGAATTTTTATGCTGAGCCCGATCCCAACGGCGAAGAGTTCACCTGGGAAGTCAGATTGGGACCTAAACGCGAAGCCCAGTTCCATGAGTCACTAGGAAATGAGTTAGAAACTCTCAATAGTGTTCCCGTTACATTACGAGATCACCTCCTCTGGCAAATGGAGCTTACCCCCTTTACTGAAAGCGACCAGCTCATTGCTGCGGCATTAATAGACTCCATTAACGAAGATGGGTTTTTAACTTGTGATATCGCCGATATCAAAGCAACGGTTCAAGATTCCATTGATGTTAATACCCAAGAAGTGGAGGCCGTCTTGCACCGCATTCAGCAATTCGATCCGCTCGGCGTAGGTGCAAGAGACATTAGTGAATCGCTCAAAGTACAATTAGAACATCTACCCTCTGATATTCCTTGGCGTGATAAAGCACGAGAATTGGTGATGCATCATCTGGAGCTATTAGGTAAGCGAGACTATGCGGCACTGAAACGACGACTTGGGTTATCGATGGACGAGTTACATGAAGTAGTCCAATGTATTCAGTCACTCAATCCACGTCCAGGCATGGGCATTGGTACCAAAGCAGCAGAATATGTGATCCCGGATGTCTACACCTTTAAAAAACAGGGAAAATGGGTAGTCGAGTTAAATCCAGAATGTATGCCCAAATTGAGAATCAACGATCATTACGCTGGTATGATCCGTCGAGCCGATTCCAGCCAGGATAATCAATACTTGCGCAATCAACTGCAAGAAGCACGCTGGTTTTTAAAAAGTATTGAAAATCGTAACGACACCTTATTGAAAGTGGCCAGCTGTATTATTGAGCAACAGCAAGATTTTTTAGAACACGGTGAAGAAGCGATGAAGCCATTGATTCTGCATGATGTCGCTAAAGTGCTTGAACTGCATGAATCAACCATTTCACGTGTGACGACTCAAAAATTTCTACACACCCCTCGTGGCACTTTTGAATTAAAATATTTCTTCTCAAGTCATGTCAATACTGAAAAAGGTGGCGAATGCTCTGCTACTGCTATTCGTGCCTTGATTAAAAAATTGATATCTGCTGAAAGCCGACAAAAACCGCTAAGCGATAGTAAATTAGCTAAAATGCTTGCCGATCTCGGCATTCCTGTCGCAAGAAGAACAGTGGCAAAATATCGTGAATCCATGAACATTGCACCCTCAAATGAAAGAAAACAATTAATTTAATAAAACTAATAAGGATATAACATGCAAATTAATATAACCGGACACCATGTTGAAATTACCCCAGCACTTCGTGACTATGTGCAAAACAAATTACAAAAAATTGAACGTCATTTTTCCAATATCACCAATGTCTATGTCACATTGACCGTTGATAAGAAATTTCAACAAATGGCAGAAGCGAAAGTCAATCTTGCAGGTGGTGAAATTTTTGCTGAGTCTGAGTCTGAAAATATGTATGCCGCGATTGATTTACTCGTCGACAAATTAGACCGACAAGTGGTTAAACACAAAGAGAAAATGAATAACCACGGCGACCGCGAAGATTTGGTTTAATGTGACATGCTTCATATTAAAGATATCTTAACCTTAAACCGAACTCACTACAGCGTACGTGCACAAAGTAAAAAGAAAACGTTGGAAATTGTTAGCGAATCGCTGGCAACTGATTTAATCCAAGTTCGTGCTCATGATATTTTTGATGGGCTTATTAGTCGCGAGCGTTTAGGTAGTACGGCTATTTCCAATGGCGTTGCGATCCCTCATACACGTCTTAACATTGACCAAACGATGGGATGTTTTATATCGCTAAAAGAGGGCATTGATTTTGGTGCTGAAGATGATATGAAAGTGGATCTCATCTTTACCTTGCTTGTTCCCACAGATACAGATGAATCACACTTAGAGCTTTTGGCTTCTTTAGCTCATATTTTTCGTCAAAATACCTTGCGTGAAGGTTTACGTCATGCAAAGTCTCGTGAAGAACTGTATGAAATCTTGACCAATGCTTAACTTACACGGCGTTTTAATGCAGATCCATGATAAGGGTGTGTTGCTGATGGGACCACCTGGTGTGGGTAAAAGTGAAAATGCCTTGGCCTTAATAGCTCGTGGCCATCGTTTGATTGCTGATGATTGTCCCGTGTTTTCCCGTACGGCTTTGGGCTTTATTGGTAAAGCACAAGAGGAGCAAAAAGGACTCTTGTGCGTACGACCATTGGGTCTCATTGATGTTTTTTCGCTGTTCAGCCAGGATGCCCTAGCTGATGAGATCACATTAGATTTAATGATTACGCTGGATAATAGCGTTGACAAAGTCGCCCCTCAAAAGCTTGATCTTGAGTTAGATAACAAATTAGTTGGTGGTCTTGCTATCCCTGCCCTCACACTGCCCATTGCAAGCAGTCATAATGTAGCTATCCTAATAGAAACCGCGGTAAAATTAGCGTTTATGCCGAAATCGCAGAGAGTTGAGCGATTTTTGACAACTTAAATCCCCCGCGAGCTTGCTCGCGGCCCCCTTTACGAAAGTGGGCAAAATAGTTGCTTCGCAACTAGGAATCTTAGTGAGCGAAGCGAACCATTTCCCCTCTTTGTAAAGAGGGAAAGCGCAAAGCGCGGGGGAGATTTAGCAAAAGGCGAAGAGTTAATGCGATTAGTTATTGTGAGTGGTCGTTCTGGTTCTGGTAAGACCATATCACTTCATGTGTTAGAAGACTTAGGTTTTTATTGTATCGATAACTTGCCGGTCGACATTCTCCCCAGCGTTATCGATAGACTTTCCCAAGATCATCCACGCCTTGCTGTCAGTATTGATGCACGAAATTTGCCAGAGGACGTAGCGTTGCTTAAAAACGTGATTTCTGAGCTACGCAGACCAGGCTGGTTCTGTGACATTATTTACCTAGATGCCGATCACAAAATTTTATTGCGCCGCTTTAGTGAAACAAGACGCCGACATCCTTTGACTAACGAAACGGTTTCTTTACAAGAAGCAATTGAACAAGAACGAGTGCTACTCAGTCCATTGGCTAGTATGGCAGACATGACCATTGATACTAGTCAATTATCTTCTCATCAATTATGCAGCATCATCCGTGATCGCGTTGCTAAAGAACACAGCAATCGCTTACAACTATTAATTCAATCCTTTGGCTTTAAGAATGGCATGCCAGCTGATGCTGATTTTATTTTTGATGTACGCTGTTTGCCTAACCCCTATTGGATACCTCACCTGAGATCCCTCGGCGGCACTGATAGTGAGGTGGCTGAGTTTTTACAAAGCTACCCTGAAGTAGAACAAATGGTTGAAGATATTATTCGATTCCTAGACAATTGGATCCCCCGGTTCGAAGCAGATAATCGCAGTTACTTGACCGTGGGAATAGGCTGCACAGGTGGCCAGCATCGTTCAGTCTATATCACTGAACAGTTGATAAACCGTGCAAAGACATTGCAAATGAATGTTCAAGTTCGACATAGAGATCTACAAAAAACATCATGAGCGTTGGCATATTACTCATTACGCATAGTGGCATCGGCGGTGCCTTGTTAAACGTTGCCCATGGCACATTTGGCCAGCTACCTTTATGCACTACACATCTCTCCGTCAGTCGAGATCCCGAACCCGAATTACTTTTAGCAAAAGCCGCACAATTAGTAAGAAAATTAGATTCTGGCAGCGGTGTATTAGTGCTCACCGATATGTTTGGCTCAACTCCCAGTAACATTGCTCAAGGTTTGCAAAACCAAGGTTTTAACATTAGAGTCATTACCGGGCTCAATGTACCGATGTTATTTCGCATTTTAAATTATCCCCATTTAGCCTTAGGACCCTTAGCCAAAAAAGCAGTCGATGGCGGTAAAGATGGCATTTTTGAACCACTTCATGAACAACGTATTCTGAAAGTCGCTAATGGTGGCATTAGAAGCGCCAATATTAGAAAGAAAGCGGAAAATATAAAATTAACACGCAAAAGCACTATCGTCGATGTCATCGAATAAGCCTTTGTTAAATGATGCAAAAACAAATTCAAATTATCAATAAACTTGGACTGCATGCCCGAGCAGCAGCTAAGTTTGTGCAAACTGCCTCACGCTTTTCAAGCCATATTGAGATCTCGCGTAATGGCAAAACAGTCAATGGTAAAAGCATTATGGGTGTCATGATGCTCGCGGCAAGTCAGCATTCATGGATAGATGTCGCCATTGAAGGTGAAGATGAAATCGATGCCTTAGCAGCGATTGAAACGTTAGTAAATAATCGTTTTGGCGAAGAACGATAATGATTTTAATTCAGCCTTGGACCAGCATTATCGAAATCCGCTAAGTATTCCTTTTTAAGGTAAGCCACTTTCTCTGAAATCAATTGTTTTCGATCCTTATTGGATATTTTTTGTAAATCTACGTTTGCTGATACCTTTTTTTCAACAGGCTGCATTTGCGATATTCTAGCAGCAGACTTTTCCTCAAATTGCTTCATATCTTCATTCTGATGGAGTTTTGCTAACAACTTCAATGCCTCAACCCGGACCTCATGACTACCAAATTCAGCAAAATACTGAATTTGAGCTAATTCACGTTGAATATTTGACTCAAGCATCGTTAGTGTACCACCCTGCCCAAAATGCATATTCGTTTGGGGAATGGCATTATATTTTTTACAATGATTGATTATTCGCAATTCAAGAGGCAACTCCTGATCAGCAGCATTTCTTCTTTGATAAAAAACGGTTTTCATAAAGGCTTCTTCAGACATATTCAGTTTAGATACAACAGGTGGTTCAATTGCTTTCAAAGAGCGTAACACATCCTCAATTTTTTGCATTTGCTTTTCACACACCTTGAATAGATCGGAAGAAAAAACATTTCGTTCGTCTAAAATTTCCCTTTGCACTTGTGCTAAACACTGATAAGCAATAATCGCTCTTTCTTTAACCGAAAGAATATCAGATGCTTTGACATCTTGCTGAATACCTAAAAAGACATCTTCTATAAACTTACATTGTTTACTTCGAGACCGTTCCTTACCATAAATACGCCTTCCAACAGACTTGGCTTGGCTTTTAAACCATTTCCTGGCAAATAGATGCTCATGATGTCTTTGTTTTGCATGATATTCCGCAACAGGATCAACCAACACAGCATCTAATGCCTTAGCTGCTTCTTTGAATTGGGAGAGGGTAGTATTTCTTTGAGTTATTTTATCATTCATCACATTATTAAGAAGATGACGTTCTGTCTTTTTACTCTTTTCAATTTCTACCATATTTCTTTTAAAACGATTATGCAAAGCCGCGTGTTCTGACTTAAGATCATTGAGTTCTTTTAATAAAGTTGGTAAAGAAGGTCCTTGCCTAGTTGCTGTCTGTTGTTTTAATAGTTTCACTTTCTCTGCTATTTCTTTTATCCTTTGCAAAACAGGTTTATCTTGCTCACTGAATTCAAAGCTGTCACGATGTTGATCCACCAAAGATTCAGCATGATAGTGACGTAAAGAACGTTGTGCTTGATAGATCTCTCTAGTCAGCAGTGCATTTTCATCTTGAGGAAAAAGCACCTGCTCTTGAATATGTAGCAGAGAATCAGTTAATGGTAACTGTTGATAATGGGTAGCATCTAGCGCTGGAACAGTGACATCTAAAGGTTCCATCCTAATAGGTTCTATTGGTGAATCAGCTAAAGATAAAGGTGATATGACGATATCCATTTGCTCAAGGAAATGGGTTTGTTCTATTAATTGCGCTTGCTTAGCTTGTTCTAATTTATTTTCCAAATCAATTTCAAGCTCAATATTGGCTAGTTGTGCCTCTTTAATTTGATCGGATACATCTTTTATTATTTCAACATTTTTTAGACGTTCTTGTTCACTTTTAATAGCGTCCTCTTTTGCCTTTAAAACTTCTTGAGCATAAAATGTAATTGAACGTTTGGCTTTAGGATCGTAGGCAATGATCAGATGATAGGCATCATCCAACGACTTTCTCTCTTTTAAGTATTCCAGATCAATCTGTTTCATTTTCTGCAATAGTTTATCAAGTTGAGATTGGCTATGAGATTTATTCATCAATAACTTTTGTTGTTGTGCTTTTTCAAGTGCGTTGGCGTCCTGGGTAATAATTGTTCTATTTTGAACAGTGACCGGGTTAAGTAGCGCAATCTGTTCCTCAATGTCACTGGGCTTAATGACTAATTTTAACTCTTGATATTGCACGTTAGGTCGAACAACTGGACTTTCAGGTAACTCAAGCTTTCTACAAATCATTTTTTTGCATTGCTGGGCTTCATGTTCACTATCTGCAATATCTGCATGCTCATTTTTCAAGGCCAAGATTTTCTGTTGTTGCGATGTAATATAATGACTAACGACTTTTTCCTTAACAGCAGCAAAATGCTGTTCCAATGAAGGAATAACATGGGCTGACAAATTTTTACGTTGTACAGCATTTGCATCCTGATACCATTTACTTAAATGATCTATTGTTTCTTTAAAAAGCTGTTCCGAAAATACGAGATAATCATTTTTATCAGGGTTTGGTTTAGCACAGAGCTTTTCAGCTAACGCGGTCCAACTCTGCTTAATACGTGTAATCTCTTCAGCGCGCCTTGCATTGGCCACTTTGAGTTCCACTAGCTCATCTGGATTTCGCTCAAGGACTTTAGCCTCACTAAAATCAATTTCAAAATCAAGCTCTTCAGCGACACTTTGTGCCAATTGGGTTAACCGTGGGTTATGTGAAGTATTTTTTAAGATTAATCGCAATTCATGTTCAGGATTTATTTTCAGCAAACCTTCTTGATACAAAGCGAGCTTGTGTTGTATTTGACTTGAGATTGCAGCCAAATCATCTTTTGTGGGTTTTCGATCCCATTTAATTGAATCATCATTTATAATTTCACTATATTTACTTGCAAGAAGATCAATTGCCCGCTGTAATAGTTCCACGTTGGTAGTTTCAGCCGGCGATAATGCTCTAACGGCAAAATCTTGTTGTGTTAATGATACCGCACTGGCCCATTCATGCTCCTGTAAGTTTGTAGTGATATCTGCAAAGATCTTTAAAACATTTTCATCAAGTTGCTTTAACAGATCAAGTGCACGCTGAGCTTTGAGCTCATTCTCTTTATTAGCAAGATAGGATTTAATGACAGCCAGCTTAGAACGGTGTGGCATGTCATCAGGCAATGATTCAATTTTTTGTATTAACTTTGTCATTTCTAATACTAACATGCTAGCTGAGGAATCACGTTTAATGGCGAGGCTTTCCTGCAACCCTTTTAATATCAATCTAATCACAGCATGTTTATTTAAAAATGCCTCATCAACCGCTAACAGTTTAGATAAGCTTTTCAGATCAAATTCAACAATAGGACTACTGGGTAACCGCCTTGCAGGGGGCTCAATAGCCAACTCTTTAAAAAACGCTTTTCGACCGGCTAATTTATCTGCTAGCTGAGACAAATCAATATGATATTCGGCACCTAATTGCTGATATATTTCCCTAATATCGCCCATAATGTCAGCATAGTATTGTTGATCTGCCTTACGGGTCTGCAAACCCAGTAAGCTTATCAAAAATGACTCATTTTCACTGTCAATCCGTTTTCGATTATTAATATATTTTATTAGTGCTGTGTAGAATTCTGATTTATCATCTTGCAAATGAGCTTTTTGTCTAAAAAGATATATGGCATAGTCAAAAATGTTTTGCTTTAGCTCTAAAAATTTAAGTTCTTCATCTAATTGAAGTTGTTCTAATAGTTCTTGGCCTTGAATAAATTCCTGGGTTTGTTCTTTAAGTCTGGTAGCGCTTACCTGCCAAGGCTCAAGTTGTTCTAATAAAAATACAGCTGTATCTATATCTTCCATAGCCACATCATTTTCAGCTATTACCGCTTCAATACATTGTTTAGGATTACGTTGATAGTAGATACGTTGCATTTTGGTTTGCAGATTTTCAATAATGATTGACAATTGATTACTATAATGAACTTGATTGTATTCAATGAGCGCTTCTATGAACTCATCCATTTGTGTCGAAACTGCATTTGAATAATCAAGTTCGGGTTCGGGCTCCGATTCAGCCTCCATCTCCTTCATCAATTTATCAATCGCCGCATCGTCGATCTCGTCATTCTTCTCTACCTGAATGCCAAAACTCGCGAATAACTCATCCACTTCACTTTCAGCATCTGTTTCAAGCGTTGGCTCTTCAATAACTTTTAATTTTTCTAAAGCTTCATTTAATCCACGTATAACTGGCAAATATCGAGGTTCTTCAACTACTTTTTCCAAATAGGAATCCAGTAAATCTACCATTGCCTTGTAGAACGCAATAGATTTATCGTCTGCCTCTAGCAAATAATTTGAATTGATATCGTCAAATGCATCAATAGCAGGCTGAACATGTTCCTGAAAAAAGGCATTATCATCTTCATTAAATGAAGCAATCATTTTATCAAAAACATCAAAAACAGTATTATAATCTCGTTCCCAAGCTAAGTTATCACATTGCTCATGAAATAATACTCTAATAGCACCATAATAAGTATGCTCAATTCTTTTTAATACTTTATCAAATTCAGTCAGCTTCTCATTGTCATCAAGGTCAATATTAGTATGAATTGCTTCTAATTCTTTCAAAATATGCCCTAACGATTGAGCATCCAATTGCCACCTATCATCAGCATTTAGTATAACATTGACACGATATTCTTTTAAGGTATTCAAAATGGTGCTAATGACTGTTAATCTCCAATTGAAGGGCTTGTCTAGCTCAGGCACTGCAATCACTTCGCTTACTGGTTGAATGACTTTGCTTTTCTCATGAATAAACTCAAGAACCGAAGGTGTCTTTTCATCATCAAGAAGATTATCTAGCGCAGTGAGTAGCTTGCTTTTTTGTTTTTGCAAACTAATTCGCTTATTCGAATCATGATGCAGCATATTTTCACATTCGCTTAAGGGAAAATGGAAGTCACTTCTGAAAATGGCACCTAATGAAAATATATCTGAGGCTACCGATGCCTTTGAAGTAGCATTAAGAATTTCTGGAGAGATGTAGCCAGGTGTTCCACAAATATCAACTTCGACCTGTTCTTGGGTATCATGAATGGGGACGGATAATCCCCAATCAATTAATTTGACCTGAATGACACCATTTTTTATATCTACAAGAATATTTTCAGGCTTTAAATCAAGGTGTAGAATACCTTTTTGATGAGCCTGTTCTAATAATTCACAGCATTGATAGGCAATGATTAACAACTCTGCATTATTTAACTTATTCTGCATGAGTAACTCATATAGTTCTTTGCCTTCATGACGTTTTGCGACTAAATAGAACTTCTTTTTCCCATTTGGTAAATCTCTTTCGCCTTTGGCATAGAGTTCACCCAGTTGTTCTAAAGCATAAGCCTCCCTAGCCACTGCTGCCTCATCTTCAGCTTCTTGTGCCTTGATAACCTTGACAATACATTGCTCAGCATTTTGATTTAAAACATCTGCTTCGTCATCTTTAAAATAGGTAGGCTTAACTTTGCCAAATGAACCCTCACCAAGAAGCTTGTCCTTTCTGGCTAACATATACACTTTGCCATCGATTTGTATAAATGAATGACGTGTTGAAGCTCCCTGCCCTTTATGATTCATTTTTAGCTGATTTTTATGTTCGTCCTGTGCAAAGTAATCATGAGCGAGCTGCCATTCTATTTTCCAGATATTGCTTAACTCGATAGGATCACTTTGTTCACATTTTAACCAAAAGGCATTGCGGTCGTTTTCAGATAGAGCTTGCCATTGTTGTAATGTTATCGGCATCGTCTAGACCTCTATACCGGGTTTGGGTTTGGCCTTTCCCCTATTTGACTTTGAGTAGATGGTAATTGATCCTTCAATTTAATTAATGGATTATCTTTGTGAGGCTGAAGATTGTCTTCTATCCAATATTTTTTACCCTTGTCATATAAGGAATTGATTTGTTCATGAGTGATATTTTTAGGATCAATTTCTCTTAATTCATACAGAATTAATAGCATGGTGCGCTTAGGATCTACGCCTTCTTTAAACAATACTTTATATTTAGGATCATTAATGTTCTCAATCATCTCTTGAAATTCATCGATACAATTTTTTAGTAATGCTGCGTTCGCATTCATTCCTGGACGAGAAGAGGTTCTTTTAGCAGCGGTGACCGGTTGTGCTCGCGTTGTTTCAACTGGTTGCGTTAGTTCCACGTTAGTAGCGGTGGCACTAGGACTTTTTGCCAGTTCCTCAAACTGCTTTCTCATATGTTTAATAATGTCTTCTCTTAATTTAATTTTCCTTATAATCTTTTCTGTCATTGGTTTAGCTTGTTTTAGAATGTCAATTTTCTCTTGCATTTTAACAGTTCTGACATTCAAATCTGATAATTGCGCTTTCGGAGGGATGAGTACCGCAATGATAGTTCGAGCTGCTTCCTTAAGTATTTGTGCTTGTGGATCATGAGCATCAGTAACAATGGAAGCCTGTTTGACAATATCCTCAAATGTATTTGGCTTCTTCTCTTTAGAAAGTGCCATTAAAATACCTACCCCCATTTTCATAGCATCGATCTCAATTTGGTTACGATCTTTAGACTTAGGTTCCTCCAATAGTTTCTGCATGCGCTTCAATGCAGGTAATGCTTCCTCTTGGATGTCAGCTCTGCTCAAACTTAGCCCTGGTGCAACAGGAACCTCCACAGCTTCTATAACAGACGACGGAGCAACTGCGAGTTGGACTTCTTCATCGCTAATGACTTCTCGACCTTGCTGAGGTTCAACTATTTCTACTTCATCAGCAAAGCGTGCTTGGGGCTGCTGAGGTTCAACTATTTCTACTTCATTAGCAAAGCGTACTCGGCGCTGCTGAGGTTCAACAGGGCGTTGCGGAGGTTCAACAGGCAACATTGCGCTTATTCCTCGGGTACGTTTTTGTGTTTCATCTCTTAGAGCATTGATATAACCCAATGTATCTTTTGGTTTGACTTTGGCTTTTTCCCCTTTTCGAGCAATCCTTTTCACCTTTTTAGCTAATTTTTTAACTTTACGTTTTACCTTTTTACCGATGCTAAGTTCTTCATTCTTAGCATCCAAGTGTTTATTAAGATCTTGATACTTCTCAACCATGCCTTCCATGCTATCTTTAGCCGATTGAGCAGCTTCTTTGATTTGTGCATTTTTAGATTGGGTCGCTGTGTTCACTCTGTTAATTAGATGTTGGATTTGTTCATTTAATTCAGCCACTACTGGCAAGGCTTTTTGAACAGCTAAAGGATCCTCACTTTGTGCTTCTACTATCGCTTTCACATAGTGCTTTAACAGATTTTCAAGGTTTTGGGTTGCTGATACTCTATGTTCATTTCCTTGTAAAAATCCTATTTCCATGGCTTGAGATTTGGCTTGAAGCACAGCTTCCTCGTCTGATTGCGCTGCAGCCACAGCAGGGCGTTCTATGGGCTCAATGACTGGCACATTTGCAGCTGCAGCAGCAGGAATTACCTCAGCTTCCGGGATTTCCTCAGCGACTGCAACAGGCACTTCATCAGCAGCTGCAGGAACTTCAATAGCAACAGCAACGGGAGCTTCATCAGCGACCGCAACAGGAACTTCATCAGCAGCTGCAGGAACTTCAATAGCAACAGCAACGGGAGCTTCATCAGCGACCGCAACAGGAACTTCATCAGCAGCTGCAGGAACTTCAATAGCAACAGCGACAGGAGCTTCAGCAACGACAGGTACCGCTGATTCCTGGGCAGGTTGTTTTGCAGCTATGGCTCTGGCAATTTTTTCTATTTTATTTTTATCAATAGGGTTGACCTTTACTGCCAACTTAACACTATTATTTTTATCCGCCGCGGCAGCGGCAATGAGATCACATAATCGTTTTGCGTTCATTAGATCGGCTAATTCAGCTGTTTCTACCACTAACGCGTCAATGGTCACTTTGGCCTGCTGAATGTCGGCAATCAGTTTATTGGCACGCACAGTTTCTTGATCTCTTTCCCTGGCATTTGTTTTTAGCTGCTCTGCGAGATTGCTAGCAGCTTGATCAAACTGCGGCGCAGGTGTTTGATCGTCTACTTTTCTTCCTTGGACTTTAAGTGATAACTGATAGAGATTACCATCATCCAATATCGGTTGCGAAAATCTAGACACAAGATCAGTTTTACAGGGTTTTGTTTCGTGTAAGAGCAAATTACTTTGAGATTCAAAAGCGACCATTAATTGATTTGCCAATCTAGATAATTTGAATTCGTTTGTTTTATTATTAACGATTGTTGGAATAGTATCTTCAATGCTCAATAAGCTTTGGCCAGCCACAATAGACTGTGGCGGGATCATCACTTTACCTGCTGCCAACCTATTTTCAAATTCATCTCTCAGATTTTTATTATTTTTAGCAGTTGACATTAACGTTCTACACTTCTCATATCTCCTTGTTAAATGTCTTTGCTCTTTTAAATATTCTAGTCTTCCGACATTTCCTGCTTCAAGCATTGAAAAAAGAGTACTAGCAGTCGCAAAATCACCTAGCTCAACACTTTGCTCTACTACATTAAAGTAGAATTCAAATATTCTTTTTTGGTGAGATTTGCTCGTCGCTGCTAAAATATCCTGCTGCGCCATAGCTGATATTTTATTATTCAGATCTACAATCTTCTGGTAGGCAGCAGTTTCCCAAGGCCTATCTAGAGATTTTTTACCATAGTAGTCAGAAGCATGTAGTTGCTTAAGTAATGCTATTTGCTGTTCTCTTAAATCATGAGCAAATGCATTAGCATGTTTCTTAAATTCATGAGTATCAATAGCAACGATTTTGCCACCGAAGATCTTATTCACTCGTGAACCAATTCCAGCCACTCTGGATTGAGCAAGTTGGTTTTTTAAGTAATCTTGAATGTCAATTTCACCATCAGTCACATTTTCAAAACTTCTTGTATCTTGATCAAGCTTTGCCTTTCTTGCATCGGCATTGTTATAGGCTTGTTGCAGTGACTGATTAAGTGCATCAAACAACGCCTTGGCTTCATTGTCATTTTCAGTTTCTTTTAATCTTAAAAATTGAGCGACACCTAATTGATTTGCTACTTTAAAATCTTGATTGACATCCATAGCAATAAGTTCTTTTATAAAACATTCTGCATTATGGATAAATATTTTTTTATCTTCTATATTGTCTAGTTTTTGGTAGGCATCACAAAGTTGGGTATAGAAATCTTCTGGTTTTAACTTTGCATAAATTATATGAGCAATTTCTTTAAAATCATCCAGTGTATAATTGATCGAACGACTTTCTCCCTCTGTTTCACGTGGATCTCTCATACCTGACATCAATTGCGCCACTAAAGTATCTTTTTCTTGTGGCTCTGCTTTCTCTTTTTGCCTAACGCCTCGTTTACTTTCTTCAATGATTTTAGTAATTTCAGGATCCCGCTGATTTTCTGGGATCTTCTCTAATTCAGCAACGATTTTCTTCATAGCATCTGTGACACTGCAACGCTGATTGGCATTGTCAGCACACATTTGTTCATAAACTTCTTTGGGTAATTGGATATCGTCACGAAACATAATACCTAAGGAATAGATATCTGATGCAAAGGAAAATTCAGCATCTTGCCTGCTTTCTAACGAGGCATGTGCTCTTCTGACCTCTGGTGGCATATACTTTAATGGAGTACCGTTAGGTGCACCTGGATGAACAATAACTCGTTGATCTGAAGCTTTATCAAGCCGAAAGGAAAATCCAAAGTCAATTGATCCCACAACGATATGATTGCCATCAACGGCTGCCATGAAGTTAGCCGGCTTTAAGTCACCATGGATAATACCACGTCGGTGTAAGTCGTTAGTTCTTTCACAGCTTTTATAAGCAATGATCAACTTTTGCGCTTCTGTTAAGGCCCTTTTCTTTCTTTTTAGATCTTCATCTTTATAGAGCTGCCCGGGTGTGAGTACGGTGGAATAGAGGTTCTGGAATATTTCTTTACCTTTTCTGAGTTCGACTACCGTATAAATCTTAGTACTAATTTCATGGCCTTTAAATTCAGTAGTCTTATCGAGTTTTCGCTCGGCTCGGCCACGGAAATATCCCACTGCCTTTGCTATGTTCGTTTCTGCCTCTTGCTCAGCATAGGTTCCTTTACCTTCAATCTTGACTGCAAAGCATCGGCCTGTTCTGTCTTGAACCATTTTAACCTTACCGTAGGCACCTTCTCCCAAATATTCGCCATTCGCCAAGGCATACACCACACCACCAATTTTGATATAGGAGAAGGAAAATTTGGTCTTCTTTTTATTTAACTTGGTGCCATCTGACTTGTCTTTTAGTTGAGATTCTGCTTGATTAAACTCATCATCGGTTACGGGGAGTAGCCACTCTGACGGTTGTATTTTTCTTGCCCGCCCCTTAACTTGAGGTACCGTTGCTGTCACAACGGTTGTTTTAGGTTTAGGTATGCGCGCTATAGCAGCTAGAAACGCTCTTTTTAGATCAAATTTGTTGCTTGGCGCATTTTCTTGATCGGCTCTGTCTGAAACTGGTCCTTCTTCCATGTAAGTCCCCCTTTTCTACACTATTTGAACGGGCTAGCTTATATCTTATGTCATCTAGCTTAGTGTTTTGAAGCGTCTTACACACGTCTCTATAGAAAAAAGAAGGGTACAGAGGGTGAAAGAAGTGCATTTGCACTGATATTTAGTAATCTTGCGGTTAAATTGCAGCTAATTGAGGCGATCTTCTTCTAACTTTCCCAACGCTTTTTGAAGAACTCTACAAACTGTTGCGGGGGTTGTGGCTGTGCATAGTAGTAACCCTGTACTAAATCACACTTACTTTGTTTGAGGTAATGTAATTGCTCTTTAGTCTCTACCCCTTCTGCTAGCACTTTAAGATGCAGACTGTGCCCAAGGTCGATAATCCCCCGGGTTAGAGCATGACCTTCTTTTCTCTCACTGATACTTTTGATAAAAGAACGATCGATCTTCAGCTTATCGACTGGAAATTCCATAAGATAGCTCAAAGAGGAGTATCCTGTACCAAAATCATCGAGCGCGATACCTACCCCTAATTCTTTTAACCCCTTCATAATTTCAATCGCTGCTGACATATCCTGGGCTAAGACGCTTTCGGTTAATTCAATTTCAATTGATTGTGGTGATACTTGAGTTTCTTTTAGAATCTGGCGCACCAAAGAAACCAGATCACTTTGAAACAATTGTCTTGCTGAGACATTGACCGCAACTTGAATTGAGGGATATCCTGCCATTATCCAGGCTTGTGCTTGTTTACAAGCACTGCGCAACACCCATTCACCCAAGGGTAAAATTAAATGCGTTTCCTCTGCGGCAGTCATAAAAAAGAATGGAGAAATAAATCCCTTTTCCGGATGATTCCAGCGGATTAAAGCTTCGCAACCCACCATTTGTTGATTTTTCAACTGGACTTGTGGTTGAAAGTATAAAATAAATTCATCATTCTCTAAGGCTTTATGCAAATCAGTGATGACATTGCGTTTAATCTGCAATTGATCAATCATCCCGCGCTGAAAAAACTCATATTGATTTCGAGTACTACTAGTGCGATTTACAGCTAATTGTGCATTTCTGGACAACACATCGCCTGACTCACCATCATTGGGATAAAACGAAATACCAGCGCTAATACTTGTAAAAATATCACGGTTTAATACCTGATATGGCTCTGTTGCGATCTCTATCAGAGCCTGTATGTAGGAAGCAGCAGTTGAAGGGTCACGGATCTCTGGACTTATCATGCCAAATTCATTCTCGCTGATACGAGCTATGGTTCCCTCATTTACGGTGAAAGCCTGTAACCGATTGCTGAATCCAATCACGTAAGCCTCTGCCGTTTCTTGTCCGTAGGTATTAAGCACCTCAAAATAATCATCTAAACGAATGATAAAAATAGCCATTTTCACCTTATTTAGCTTGGCATGATTAATTTCCATTGCTAAATTCTGATGAAAGATAACGCGATTAGGTAATTTTGTTAGGGGATCAGTTGTTGTACGCTGTTCTAATTCCTGCTCAATAAGTTTTCTTGACGTAATATTCATACCGAAAATGCTAACATAAGCCCCATTGATAGGTACCAGATTCAATAAATAGATAGAATCTCCACTCTTAAGCTCAATTTCTTGCGATCGATCTGCTTGTAGGATTTGGCGAATTATTTCACGCCACTGCGTTGGTAGTTTCTCATTTAATGACGCTTCCCAAGCCATCGTGATGGGGCTGCTGGATGGGTTAGCATAAAGCAATACCCCCATTTTATTGACCCGCAATACTGGGTTAGGATTAACACCCGGAAAATCTAACAATTCTTGATAAGCTCGCTCTTCCCTTAAAAGGCTCAAGCGCAATTGTTCACGTAAACGAATCGCTATATAGAAGAACAGCGCTGTAGTTAACGCCAAGAGCAGGCAAATGATTTCCAACACAATGACTGTCACAAATGGGTTATCCAGGACTATTTTAATTAACTTTTACAATTTAATTATACAAGATGTCCCTTGTTTGATGTGACATATATTAGACTGATATACACTTAAGTTAGATACTAAATTCCAAGGAGAGGGATCATGACTTTAAAAAGAATGGGAGCTTTACTATTGCTTGCTTGGCCAATCGCGGGAACAACGGCAAACCTGCAAAAATCAGCAAGCTTGGAAAATTATTCAGCAGAAAATGGCTTTTCCCGACCCTTGCCACTCACCCAAGCAGCTCAAAAAACAACAGTGACTAAAGCAACCCCATCGTTAAATAAAACAGCTGAAAAAGCACCAACTAAAAAGACACCTAAACGATATTCCTTAGTCACTAAGCGTAAAGCTCAACAACAAAATGGTGTTGTGCGACAAAAACAACCCGCACCAAAAGCAAATGTGGCCAGCAAGAGCACGGCTAAGACTAAAGCTAAACCTAAAAAAGCGACCATTCCTCCTGTAGCTAAAAAATCAGATCCCAACATCGCTATCAAAGAATGTATCGCGCAATACAAAGCCGAAAAATTTAAGAAAGCACTCATATCTTGCCAACAGGCAGCCGAGCTAAATGATGCAAATGCGCAATATAACTTAGCAAAATTATATAGCAAGGGTGTGTCAGGTTCAGAGCCTGATTACATCAAAGCGATTCAATATGCAACTTTAGCAGCCAATCAAAACCATGCAGAAGCGCAATTTCTTTTAGCACTTTGCTATCAAACAGGCATTGGTGTAACTCGTGACAAATCCGCTTCTTTAAATTGGTATCAACAGGCTGTTAAGAATGGCTTAAATCATGCGAAAAATATTGATGATAACCATCCAACAAACAAGGATCCCCTCGCTAATGTATCCTGGCCTGGTAGTGAAGAATATAAAATCGCTCTTATCGAGTTAAAGCATGACGAAACACGTAAACAAGCGGTTCTGACCCTAAAACAAGCGGCTGAAAAAGGTCATCCTATCGCTCAATATCAATTAGCAATAGAATACATGCAAGGTGAGCATATCGCGCAGGATGATGCCAAAGCAATTTACTGGTTGACCAAAGCGGCTGAAAAAAATCATCAATTATCGCAATCTTATCTAGCTTGGATGAACTTATTGGGTCTTGGCACAAAGCCCAATAATCAAGCTGCAATTAATTTGTTTTTAGAATCAAGACAAGCCAACCTAACCAATGATGACGTTGATATCTTGCAAGAAAAACTCACTCAATTGACCAGTCCTGATATAGCAAAAAAAACACCCACTACAGCAAAACAACGCTTAGCGGAACTACAACATGGTATCCAAAAGATTGAAGTACATCAGCAAGCGAACCCAGAAGAGTTGGCTGTTGTGACGCAGGCAGCTCAGCAAAATAGTGTTAAAGCGATGCTCTATCTTGCTAATCTGTATGAGCAAGGTGATAAAGTGCCACAAAATATGGACCTGAGTAATGAATGGTATCAGCGTGCCGCTAATGCCGGCTCAAGTGAAGCTCAATATGCACTGGGATGGCATTACTACCATGGTCAAGGTTTGCCAAAAAATAACCAGCTGGCTTTAAAATGGTTTCACGAGGCAAGTATGGCGGGTGATCAGCGCGCCAAAAATGCAGAAGCCTTCTTACTGGCTCAAGAGGCTGCTTTAACTCCTAAAGCACCCGTTAAACCTACTATTGGTAGCAAAGTTAAAGTGAAAGTGAACGAAAATGTGCAAGGTTTGTTTAATGCAGTAGGCTTAAGTCGATTCAGCAACTTTAAGATTTTTAAAGAAGAGTCATGAGAAAACTGTCTATTGCCACCCCACTCATTCGCTCGCACACCTTGAGTGAGATGAGTGGGCGTCATATTTATCTTAAATGCGAAATGCTACAACCCAGCGGTTCCTTCAAAGACCGCGGTATCGGTGCATTATGTCTTCATTATGCCAATGAAAAAGTACCGGGCTTTGTCTCATCTTCTGGTGGCAATGCCGGTCTTGCAGTTGCTTATGCGAGCCAAGCATTGAAAATCCCGGCAAAAGTGATTGTACCTGGAACAACACCTGACATCATGGTTAAAAGGTTAGAAGCTGAAAAAGCCACCGTGATAATTGAAGGTGAAAATTGGGATGCAGCCGATGCCAAGGCTAAAGAACTGGCCAGCAAAGAAGGCTATGCTTATATCCCGCCTTTCGATAATCCGATTATCTGGCAAGGCTATATGCCAATTATAGAAGAATTGAAAGACCAGATGATTAAACCTGATGCCATTGTTGTTTCAGTGGGCGGCGGTGGCTTGTATTCAGGATTAGTGCAGGGTTTACATGCACAAACTTGGGAAGATGTGGTGATGATTACCGCTGAAACAGAAGGCGCCGCATCGCTTGCCCGCGCAGTTAAAGAAAAACAGCGTGTTCGACTAGAAACCATTAATACCATCGCCACGACTTTAGGTGCTAAACAGATCTGTCAACGCGCCTTTGATTGGACTCAAAAACATCCAACCTATCCGCAAACTGTCACTGACAAAGAAGCGGTCAGCGCGTGCCTTAATTTCGCAAATGATCACCGCTTTTTAGTGGAACCTGCTTGCGGTGCTGCTTTGGCTGTGGTGTATGAAAAACGCGAAATCCTACAACAATTTAAAAATGTGGTGGTTATTTTGTGTGGCGGTAGCGGCGTGAATTTGGCATTATTGGAAAAATGGAAAGCGCAGTTCGCGATATCATTAACGCAATAGTTCTTAATAACATACCATCGGCGAGAAAGTGAGCGATCCTAATCTCAGGCCATTTCGTTCAAATTGATGAGCCATTTTGCACAGCGCATAGACTTTGTCATAAATAGCATGGTTGAAATAGGTACCAAATGATTCCCTAGGCAGATCTTGATAATACGCGGGCTCTGGTACCTGGACATTCTTATCACCCTCAAATCCAATGCCCCATGCTTTCAAGCAATGCTGTAACGCTTGTAGCTTAGCAGCATCGTCCTTGTAAGTGCTTAATAATGAAGCTACTTGTGCTGCTTGAGGCTTTGAATTTTGTAATATCTGAATTAAATCAACGATAACAGAGCCTGGATTTAATCTATCAGGCATCAAGACACCTCAACATACGGCTTTATTTGTTTAGGTCGCAAAATGGTAGATTAGTTCAATATTTTAAGTGTATAGCCGCGTAAAAGTGAAAGGGGTCAATTGAAAGGGATATTGAAAGATAGCGACCAAGACGCACTTGCATTATCTCAATCAAAAACAGAAAAACCGAGCATATAAGTAGCACCAGCCTGGGCGGTACGAATTTCGCCTTGGTAACTACAGCCGATGGGATCCGTACTTTAATAGCAATGTAACAAAGGAAAGACACACAGGCAGAAGTAGAGCCATTAAATCAAATCTCACTTGTAAGATAGCTCCCAATCCACAACCTATGATAAATCCAAAAATTGCGGTCGACGATTCTCTTGCTTGATCTTTAGCAACCCTAATTTCATCAACACTCGCTTGACGTTGATGCGCTAACCGAGCCAGATCTAAAGCCAATTGCGTGACATTGTTTGTCATGGCCACCGTTGAGGGTGCTTTGTTCATAGCAAGTTTAACCGTAGCACTTTGCGCCGCCATCGCTGAAACTACCAGCATGCCGGTACTCACCGCACTGAATCCATTCATATCAGTAAATGGGCCTAATGTTATTGTTAAAATAAGAGACACAGTTAATAACAGCCATTGTAAAAAGAGCAATGGCATTAACAAAGCGATCCTTGCTTTTTCCATTCGACCGGCAATCAGTGCCATCACACCAAGAACAATCATAAAAACAGGTACAGCCAGTAGTGGGCCTGTTTGGCTAAATTTCCCCGTGACAAAATGAGCACCCAAAATAACGATATTTCCCGTGATGTGAGCGGCAAAAAGCCCGCCTAATGCCAGAAAGCCAATGGTATCAACCGCACCCGCTGTCATGCTCAATAAAAAGATAAGCGCGATTCTGCTGTTGCGTATTTGTATTAACATCTGTCTGATATCGGCTTTGACTGTGATTTAGGTAAGAGTGGATCCATTATCAGGGCAATGGAACACTCTCACCCATTTTGAATGGTTTATCCTGCAAATGTCGTCGTTGGAATGTGATAAGACTTTTTGCTTCTTCAAGAGAGGGTTTAAAGTTTTGCTTCATTGATTGATCCCCTTATAATTAAACAACCTGATCAGCTTAAACCATCAGAAAATTCAAATCATGTACACTTGCCGAAGGCTCACAATCAATAAAGTAGAGTGGCCATGCACCGTTTAGGCGTTTTCTTTTCTTATGCTTTATTTTATTTTTTGGATAAGATTTTTATAGCAAAATAATGCTTTATTTTTTCATCGTTTCCAATTTGCCGCACAGCTGTTTGTTTTTCTGTGTTCATGAACCTTGATATATAATTTTATCAATTTAATGCATTACTTTAAATATTCAATAAGAGGAGCTAAATGCTAATAGGTCCAGATCAATATAATCAATTTACTGAAGCGCAAAAAAAAGTATTACATGAAGCGCTTGGGTTAATAGATCCTTCGAACCCTTTTTATATCTTATGGACTAAATTATTTGGACATAGCTATAACCTGGAAGAATTGCATTGTGCAGCGTCGGTCAATACTAATCTTACGGCTAAGCTTTTAGAATATGATATACCATTTGATCATGATAGAACTTTTTATCTGGCAGCTATAAAGGGTCAAAAAGAAGTTGTAGCTATGTTTTTAGCATTAGATGAAGAATTGGATATTGAATACACTTTGCTTCAAGCGGTTTGGTTTGACAGAGTAGAAGTTGTCGCTTTGCTCTTAGAATCTAACGCTGCTCAAGAAGAGATAGAATCACTTGGAAGAAAGGCTTTTAAAAAGGCACTTAAATATTCAAGAGTAGACATAGTTGCCATGATGTTAGAAAACCCAACTATAAGAAACAATTTTGCACGTGTGGGTGTTCCTATGCCAGATGAATTTCACGGTTATTTTTATGGCGATATATCAAGAAGGCCAGAAATGCTAAAATTGCTTTTCCAGCACGGTTTACTGCGTAAAGAGCATTTGCACTATGAAGACCTGCGTAAAGAGTATTTGCTAGACCCAAGCTTTTATCATTATATTAATGATTTAAGATTTGGCAGCTATCAAGCGTATCATACCCTTAAGGAGCATGTTCCCTTAGGCGTAGCGCAGCTAATCCTAAACTATGTGCCCCAAGCTGGTGCACATATTGATATTCATGGCCAAAGCACGCTAGTAAGTCAGTTTGAAAGAGCAAAGCTAAATGCTAGGCTCGAAGAAGAAAAAAGCAATAAAGATTTAAGGGCTGACTACATTTGTGGAGGTGCAAGACCCCTGAAGAGGCTTAAAAGCATGTTCTTTTAATGGGGGATTAGCACTTGGACACCCCGTTTGATGGACTAGGGGACATCCTACTTAACATTTGCGCCACAAGTATATATACTCCTACTCCTTATTTTATGCAGATCATCTTCGTAAGATAATACGGGAATATCTTTAAGATCTTTTAAGGGCATAACAGAATAACGAAGATTGAGGAGAGGAAGTAAAAATATACTCTCCTCCTTCTACGCTAAGCTTTGTTTTCCATGCGAATTTGGTTAATTATATGGTCAAAGCATGGATTCATACTGATATGCCTATTGCGCGACCACATACATCAAGGACATGGTGCATATCCACTCTACTTTGTTGTTTTATTGTTTGTATTTAGCTAGAATACCTAATCTGTGACTCACTCATAAATTTTCTTGATATGATTATTGAATTCCAAACAAATGAACCAGAAGCCACCAAACAGGCTTTGATTGATATTTTTAGTCGATTAGCGCTGCTTGAGCTTATTTATGATGGTAAACAGTATCTATTTGCTGAAAGCGCTGATGTAATCAGCATCCATTTAACCGTGACAGAGCATCGGGCTTTTAAACGCGCGATGGAATGGGCTGAAAATACCTCTTTATTTGAGAACGAACTTGTCATGAAAATTTACTTTATGACAAATAATGATGAAATTGAGTTGCTACATAAAGCGTTAAAAAACAAAGTATCCATTACCCATTATTATAATACCTTGCTCAGAACTAACTCAAAACCGAAAATACCTTATAAAGAAGGCCAATCATTACAAAACACTTTTCTAGCTTCTTTAGAAGATAATACAATTTCAACAATAGTACTGGGCGAAAGTCATTCTGAAACTGCAGCCCAGAATCTGATATCAAATAATGCTCATCTTTTAAGACAAATGAATATTGCTGTTGTGTTAGAAAATGTGGCAAAAACGCATCAAGCGAGAATAGATAAAGCTGTTAATCTTAGATGCATGCCGAAACTATTTGAATATGGCGTCATACCCATCGAATTACAAGCGTTTGCAAGAACACTCATAGAGGCAGGTGTGCCCATTATTTGTGGTGAATCGGAAGCAACGACAACATTAAAGGTTGAAAAGTTACAAGATATTAATAACCGATTAAAATTTGCTAACTACCAAATCCAAAAAAATGCACGCGCACAACTGCAAACCAAAGGCATACGTAAGTGTGTTTGTTTGGTGGGTAAACAACACGGACTGAGTCGCTTGAACATGGCGGGTTTAGTCGATATGATGCCTGATGCTGTTTATTTTGATATATCTGAAACCGATTTAAACAAAGAACAAGTCTTAATACACGAATCCCCTAAAGGAACCTACCTTAAAGCAACTGTGCCTAAACAATTTAAACTCGATGCCTTTACTTTGCAACTTATGTTGTGATCTTCCTAATAACCAACGTGTTGATGCTTAAGGCTCAGTAATAACGTCATAAATGAAAGGAAGTATCCCGATGAACAATCTTTTTGGAATACGGGTAACTACGATCGTCGGGATCCTTGGCCCCTTTCATATATTCAAAGGCCATTTTGACCCCTTTTCTTAATTTTATATCCTATACCTGTTAAACCTATGATGATGAATATCACGGGCGCAAAGTCATATATTAACCTGCCAAAATAATCGATCTTTCCTATAAAAATATAATCTGGCACATTCTGTGGGTTAACATAAACACTCATCATTTCACCCGGTACAAATTTAGGCCGTTGAAGAGAATGTCTTCGTAAGAAAATGTATTCTCGTTTTAAGGTGGGCTCATATTGTTTATTGTTAAATTGAAAACGAACTTTAATAATATCATGCACCCTATTCAACGCAGTAATTTCAGTCTTACTGGAAATCACTTCACCAGGTGTTTTTTGATATTGACTGAATTTGACCAAATTATGAATATTTTCCAAGCCAAAAGTATATTGAATAACACAACCCATAATGAAAAATAAAATAAAGCCAAGTGTGGCGCATAGCGAAAATAGCTTTGATGCGATTGAAACCGCAGGCTGACATATTTCATTAGGGTTATAATTTTTGCGGTTTTTATATTTTAAATAAGCGAGATATAAGTAATACAAAGCAAAAGCGGCTGGAAAGGTTAAATAGAACCCATAAATTTCAGTGGTGAATTTTTCATTCAATAGCATCATGGTGGCCAGATAAGCAAAGAACAATAAAAGGGCGATAAACCAGCAAACCATAATTGCGCCAACAAAGTTCGATGTTTTTATCGCTTCGTTCTTTAATTTCGCCTCATCTTGTTCAGGATGAAGCAGTTTCTTTCTGGGTGGAAGATCTCCAATCATATCGCAACAATCCTATTGAATTTACAGATAGACAATATCAATATGCAATTAGTTTCACGACCTAGTTCCATTGTTGTATTTCTGTTGCCCATGTGTAAAAGGGGCAATTATCCTGATGAGCATTCTTTCATTCTCGCCCGGGTAACGGCCGTAAACGACCATAACCCCGGCTTGCCCAGCATAGCGCTTTAGCGCGACTACGGGCGCTAGCAAATATCGCAGCTTCAGCTGCTTATAATCTGTCATCGCGTGCGCGGAACTGATGATAGCAATGAATGGGGTTACGTGGGTAACCTGGGGTATCGGGGAAGCATATGAAATACCCTATAAATAAGTGCCAAAAGTATTGCCTGCAGGTTTGACTCCATTGCTTTATCGGATATTTATTGCCCTTTATTAGATAGAAAAGGGATTTTATTGTGAAATAAAATGATTGTAGTATCATTCATTGTTACATAAACTCTTCTCGCTAGGAAAGTTCGAGGTCTGGTGTACAACATTTAGTTTCATGGAAAAGAACGGGGTATTGGGTTGGCATATTGTTGCCATTGAAGTTTATTTTAAACCAGTACACCAGAGGAACCTATTCATGAAGCGCGCAGCCAATCAAACCCATCCATCGAAGAAAAAAATCTTGTTGATTTAGATAACGTTACTGCAGATGATATCCCAAACGACTTATCCCCTTTAACTTGGCGAACAGCCTTAAATAGATTTTTTGTCGGAACAGCATGCTGCCGGCAGGATAGGCTTAATCTGGTGTTTATTTGACAAGGATAAATTAGCCTTTCGAGATATGTTATCCAAAACACGCGTCGTACACCTTACACAAAAGATGGAGAACCGCAAGCGCAAGAAGGTTTAACTTGTCACTAAGTGCACTACTCGATTCTGGGGGGCGGTCTTGTCGCATTCTCACTAGCTGCAATGGTGAACGATTCATCCAGTTCGTTTAGCATTTTTTGAGCATCTTTGCCTAATACTTTAATAATCTCATCCTTATACTGCGCACATAATTGTTGCAAAGACGAGGAAAAGTGATTCTTCTCATCTTGTAATATTTCTTGCTCGAGATTAAAAAGAACCAAGTACGCTTTTTTTGCCTTATCATATGAAGAGATTTTAAGATTATTAATCTGTCTAAATTGTCTAGTCAATTCATATATTTGCTTATTACGTTTACCCCTTTTATTTCCCGATAGGAAGTCACCAACTTTTTTGGCATGCATTTTTACCCACTTTAAGCCATCATTCTCTTCGCGTATATGATGATATTCTTTGTGTATATCTTTTATTAATAAAGTAGTCATCGCAGTTTTTAGAACCAGATAATCTTTTTCTACATTAGCTTGTGCAGCTGGAATTCTTATTGGTTTTCGTCTTCGTTGTTCTACCCTTTCTGCACTCGCTTTGCTTTCTTTACTGATTTCAAAATCAAATCCTTTTATTTTCATCATCTGCAGAATCTCTACTGCAAATGAGGCATTATTATTAATACTATCAAATACTCGTGCTTCTTCAATATCTGGACGTAAATGTAGACTTTGAATATCTTCAAGCTCTTTGATTATCCTGTTATACTCACGCATGAGATTACTCTTTGGTCTGATACCCCTCATTCTAACCCACTCATTCATAGTCTCAATTGCATTTGAGACAACGCTTCGCTTATTCACTTGCAATGGTAGTGGTATTGGCTGCTCTACACGCTGTTGCCGCGCTCTAGCGCGATCTAACCTGGATTGTCCTGCTCTCACCACAGCAAAATCAATTCCTTTTGATTCCATATCTTGAAGAATATAATTAAATACCTTATTTTTACTAAGGCATTCAAAGACACGTGCTTTTTCAATCTCCGAATGAAGATTGAGCTTTTCAATATAGTGCAGTTCTTGCATAATCCTATCATATTCTGGCTGAATCGCAGATTTTGATCGCGTATTTCTCAAAGAGTACCACTGTTCTAATGATGAAATGGCACCAAGAGCAATTCTTTCTTTAGGCGGGTCATTCGATCGCATTACTACTTGTGCTAGATTTTCTCGATAAAGCTCTTGCTTGTTTTCAATGATTTTCTCCAAGCCATCGTAAGCTACACGAACACGATATTTTCCAGGTTCACTGTGAGACAGTGTCACAAATGCTTGCAGATTGGGATCCAGTCTTTGTTGCAACTTAATCGCTTCTCGCTGCGTCATTGTACCTGAGCAAATTTGATTATCAATACCGTACACTTCGTACCAAGTAACACCGCTGAGGTGAGAAATAATATTTAAATAGCGGATATCCACCATAAAGCTCTCCGCACATAGCCTAGTACCTTCACTATAATATGTAGACTAAGCGAAATATTGGTTAGTTCCTTAATAAGAGGCCAATACAGGGCTATTGCACTGGTTTACTTGCACAGAAGTAAGCTAAATCATGAGTTTGCAGTGGGGGTTCAAATATTTAAATAGTGCTGCCCTCAAAACCTTTGCGTTATGGGTTGAACTCAACATCAGTATGTTCTATTTCTAGCATAATTATTATAATCATTAGCATTTAAGTTAAATACTCATTACAATCGGTTGTATCACTTCATGATTATTCTTTGAACGCACTAACTTCAATGATAGATATAAAAAGACTATTCGAAAATTTCTATAATAGTGTTGTCAAATCAATTGAAGACGTATTGCCTCAATGCAAAAACCCTCAATTAAAAACAACTTTAGACCAATCTATTAAAGAAATTTTACCTCAGCTTAAAATCTCAAAATCGCTATATTTTCCAATTGAATCAGAAGGGCTATTTTGGATATCTAGAGTGCCTGGTTTATTATGTCTTAGCGAGGATGGTGAAAACACTGAAAATGTTCAAGAAAATGAAAGTAGCGATGTAACCAAGTCTCGAATTTACCAATTAACACTATGTCTTTGTAATTTGTTACAAATTTTAGAAAATTATAAGTCAGAAACATTATCTTTTACTATTATTGCCAACATTTCAAAAATTGTTCATCACTATAGCCACTTAATGGCATTATATTCAATTACAGATACCTACATGGATACGAAAAATGCAATTTTGCCTTTTAAAGGATTAGCAAACAGAATCATTCAATTTGTCGAAAATAGCATACAACATTCATTTACCCATGAACATAATTATCAGAAAGAGACCAAAATTTTATATCAATTGATAATAAGTGGTTCAAATATACATTTATCATCACGTGATGAGCAGTATATTTTAGATGTTGAATGTATCTTAAAATCATTGATACATCCACATTGCCCTACAAAGCAAAGCTCATTAGATAATAGAAAAAGAAGCACCTCTGAATCAGTTCCGATTTGGAGGAGAGTCATTAATAAATTTAACAGCAGTGAATCCATTGAACATTTTGAATCACCAGCATCGATTTTGGCGCTAAGAAAAAAGGTGATTGCGTTAAAAGAGTCTAGTGAAAGAGAAAATCAATTAAATGCTCAAAAAATTGAATCCCTGCAATTATCTTTACAAGAAACGCAACAGCAAATTGGAACTTTGGAAATAAGAAATGAAGTGTTAAGAAGACAAGTTGTGTCATTGCAAGGAAAACAAATGGTTTTAACCAAAAATTTAAGAAAGTCACAGGAAGATGTATCAAGAAGCAACAGTATTATTGATCAATTATCTGAGTTAAATCGCTATTATAGTTCTTCCCCTAAAGATGTGATGCAAACATCATCTTCACCTTTTTCAACCTCAAATAATGATAGCTGTAAAACACCTAGCGATGAACCCATCCAATTTGAATATGATTATCGATTTAAGAAACCTTAACATCATAGATTTGGCTCTACATATTCTCTAAAAGTATTAACCAATTAGGTATTTGAAAGTACTTTTTTGATGGTCCAATATATCTTTTAATTTATCTTTGTTTACATAGCGATCTAAATAATTGCCAAGTTTTGCTTCATGTGTCAGTAATTTATCTACTATTTTTTCTTCGTCTGCCGATGGCTTTTATATCATCTGCATGTATTGTGTCATAGAGATCCATTAAGATTTCAGTAGCAGATGAAAGCTGTAATGGCGAAAAGATCAATGCTGGAAAGCTTTCCTTATTAGACAATACATATTTCGTCTTATTAAAGATAAACGGCATGTTAACAGCTGATTTTCTGAAACACTTCTCAAAATTGGAAGATCCTCATGTAACCAACCACAACACAAGGCACAAATTTATCGACATTTTGGTGCTTGCCTTTGTCGGTATTCATTGCGTATGTGTTGATTGGGAATATAGTATATTTTGCCGAAATCATCAATAGCGATCAAGGTTGCCAGTTTACCAGCGATGATTGGATCGATTTTTTGAAAGAATGGGATATTAAAGTCAGTATGACAGGCAAAGGCCGCTGCACAGATAATATCTACATTGAACGTTTTTGGCGCAGCCTATAACGAACGCAGTGACATGATTAACATGATAGGCCGTAAACGATCATAACCTCGGCTTGCCCAGCATAGCGCTTTAGCACGACGACGGGGGCTAGCGAATATCGCAGCTTCTGCTGCTTATAATCTGTCATCGCGTGCGCGGAACTGATGATAGCAATGAATGGGGTTACGTGGATAACCTGGGGTATCGGGGTACTTGCCCCCTTTGTTCCAGCCGCCAGCATTGAGATATTGCAACTGCCATGGCTAATAATCTTGATTTTATCAGGGTACTAAGCAGCTGAAACCGATAGGGTTGCCCTTATAAGTGCATTTTACTCAGCTTACTTTCGATCTCGCAGAGATTTAACATATCGACAAACGATTGGCTATAATACTCTGTAAAGCGTGCGAGCATAGTATCTAATTGCTTTTCCCAGTCATCTCGTTCCATGTGTAAAGTGATATCTTTCACTTGTTTCAAGTACTCAGTTCCATGACGCACATTTCGGTACAACCGATATTCATTTAGCACTTTGTACACAGGTAATTGGGCAAGATTTTTATCAATTTCGGTATCTTTTAATTGTTGAACTTGCTCACCAATCATCATCATAATGCCACTCAACGCATGGCGACCCACACGTTGAATGTTTGCATCCTGGCTTTGACATAATTGATAACAGATTGGTTGTAGTTTAAAGAGTTCACGAATGAGATCTAATCGAGCAGATGGTGAAGTTTCAGTATTACCCATATCACGTATATAGCGAATAAATACGTGAAAATCTCTTGAAAAAGTACTTAGTACTTCTTTACTACCAAATTGAAAGCACTCATTAACAAAAGAAACTGCATTAGAATGTTGAGATGAACGCTTCATTATATAATGGTGTATCCCATGAATGAACATGGTGGAAAATTTATCGTCATTTAAATCTCGATTGATTTTAAACAGTAAATCGATAATAGCTAAATCATGAACTAGCACGCCATCAGTAACATTATTTAAAGCTCGTTGTGTTTCTTTATAATGCTGCATTAACTCACTCAGCGGATCAAAGTAGGCAGATTGTTGTGATGATTTTTGCTGTTTTGCAAATGGCATATTTTCATTACGTAGCATTGATGTGTAATCGATATCACGAACGGGTAAAAAGTTGACTTTATCCTGCGCAGGCAGGGGGGCTTGTTGTTGCACACTTGCTTTAACTTTATGTTGTTCTTGCCTTACCTTTGGTTTCACAGTAGATAACTGACTCGTTCCGACACGATTTGGCTTGACATTTTTTGCTCCTTTTTTGGTCTTCTTATTAAAAGTTGGCGTGTAAGAAGATGACAAATTCGAATTATGATAACTCTCTCGAACCCCGCTTTTTGCAGAAGTATTGATTGTTTTTGTCTTTTGAACTGTATCAACCGTTTCGGTCATTTTTGTCGGTTCCACCGCTTGAGCTCTTTCCGCTTGGATTACTTGCGCGTTATTATTCGCTTCAGTTGGAACTAACAAAGATGGAACCTGTAATGATTGATGGTTTTTTAGTTGCTTCAATTTTTCATTAAATTCATCATAAAATTCATAGAATTTTTTTAATGGCACTCGAGTTGATTTAGAACTTGTAACTAACTTGGCGTTACTTGTTACAAAATTACTGCGATTAAGCCAATTGTGATTAAGCAGTAAATCTTTTAAAATTTTGTATGCTGGTTCATTCTCAGAGATAAATACATGATCTTTTATACGATTTAATGTTATTATTTGATTTTGCTCTAATATGAACAGCATTCTGTCCAAAAGCATATTTAAATTATTTGAATTAATTTTAACTTCACCAAAATCCTTTTCATAATCACCCCTCTTTTCAAGCTCAAAGATTGAATCTGTTTGAATCTGAATGAGTTCTTCTAATTTAGATGTTGGTGTTTCTTCTGTCTTCACTTCAACAATGGTTGCTTTAGGTGGCACATTGGCACTAGTTTTTTTCACAAGATCGCTTTGTTTTGGTAATTGGCATGCTAACATGCGATTGTATAAATAATTCGCAACATAAAAAAATCCAGCCGAACGTGCTCGCACACAAGCCTTTGCATAATGCTCTCTTTGGTTGTCCCTTAATTTTTCTATTAAAAACTCACTTGATCTAAAATCTTCTGGTGCTGCATGATTCAGCATCTCAATAATTTCTTCATCTGATAAAGTGCACTGGTTGAAATAGAGTTTTAATTTTTTTATATCTCCATTCACCATTGCAGCACTTACATGGCGCGCATTAATCTTTACTATATGAGGTAAGATTAGACTCTCAATAGTTGAATTAGCTAATGTGAGCGATATGATTAATGCTTGATTCCATTCCCTAATTGAATTTTTTTGCGCTAAATAATCTAGAAGATTTTTTTCTTCATTTCTAATAACATACACTAATACAGCACTATCAGGATATTTTTTAACAAGATCATCAGAAGATTCATCGGTGTATCGTGCTTTATACATTAGAGAGAGCGAACCGAAATCTGGTATGCTAAGCTCTATCTCAAAAAAACTAACAAGCTGATCACGATACCAACATTTTTGCAATTGTTCCGTTTTATTGATCATCTTTGCATAGTCTAAACAGAGTCCTATGCTATATCTGAGATCATGTTTTTTTAAATAGTACTTAATTAAGTCAGTGTGACCTCCTAATAACGCGCCGCAGATAAATTCGTGGGGCATGCACCCTTTGAAGCGCTCTAAATACTCACAAGCGGCAAGATCATTTTTATAGGCAAAATGCATGGCTACCGTTTCAAAATGACAGGGATTTAAGTTAAAACCGTCTCTTTTAATGCATTCAGCAATACATTCGCTATCACGATTTTCTACAGCTTTGATGAAAACAGTATACAGCTCACGAAATGACAGGTTATCAAAATCAGGTTGGAGTCTTGGGCCATTTTCCATTGTTGGATACCTATGTTTGCTTAAAATATTGGTATTCTAGCTGAAGATAGTTATCCAAGATATCATGCAAAATATGATACCTAGTTGAAGCATTCAGACTACACCCCGCCGCTATGATTAAAAATGCCAGCGTAGCTGACATAAATTCCCAACCGCGGAAGCGGTCGAATTTGCTAGCCCCCCATAAGGAACACAGTGACGTTATGGGGGGAGGTGATATTAAAAAATAGGAGTTACAAATGACCAACCACTAATGCCAACTCGTCAGATGCGGCTACCAAACCCCACCACTGGAACACAACGAATTTTGTTATAACGATTGGGCGCAGTATTTTTCTTCATCATTGTGAATCAAGCCTATATTGAAATAGTGAATTCATAGGAGTTTAAAATGTTAATTATTAACGATGAAGCGTTACAGGATATTAGTAGTGAAAAATTTCACTTTGGTGCCATCGTTTCAGGATTATTAGTCGGGTTAGTGACAGGTGGACCAATTGGTTTAGGATTTGCCGTTGGCGGTATTATCATGGCGCAGGGGATTGATAATTTGCATGATCTTTATAGCAAGTAATCCCCCGCTCATTTTGCTCTGCTTAATGAGCGGCCCCCTTTACAAAGTGGGCAATATGTTCGCGCATGCGCGCTCACGATAAATACCCACTCAGTTGGGGTAAACTTCGATGAGCGAAGCGAATCAATGCCCACTTTTGTAAAGGGGACACTTGCATCATGCGCAGCATGTGCAAGGGGGGATTTATAAGGAGTAATGATATGACCAAACTACAACTACACCTCTTCGCCTTCACTGCCGCCTGGGTATTGGCAGAAGCTATCTCCCCTAGCATTGGTTACGAAGGAAAATTGCAGGCAGCGTTCATTGCGGTATTTGCAACCGCCTTGGCAACCGGTGTTTATCGGGATTTTATAAGGTTACTAGGATATTGGAAGCGGTAAGATCAAAGGGGCATCGGAATATCTGCCCCTTTCTTTTTAACTCTTTCTCGCTAAAAAGTATAAATCCTTTTTTATACTTTTATTCATTATCCGTTAAATAGCACCAGCCTTCTAAATCACCTAGAAAAGTATCATTCACTGTTGGTATAGTGGCTTGCCAAAAATTAAACCTCATTGATAAGCAGATTCATTGTATGATAGGTAATTTAGACATTATCCAACGCCACCAGCAGGCTATTGCTAGTATTAAACAAATTCAGCAAGAATTTGTATTATTTTTTAAAATGATGCCCATATTGGAAATAAACCCACCCGAAACCACGGATCATAATCAGTTTGCGCAGCTTGAACAACGATTTATAGGCGAAATTGAACAATATTTAAAATTTGTTAGCGAAGTGCTAAAAAAGGACACAAAAAAAGAAATTCATGAGCTGATCTTTATCAATCTTGAACACTTTCTTACCCTCATAAAAAATCCAAGATGCTTTCAAATGTATTGTGGCGATTTTGAATTTGCTATCAAAGGTTTAATTCTGGTAAGAAATTTACATGGAACTTTAGAAAACAGGTTAAGTAACGTATTGAAAGATCAGCCAGGTGGCTATGAACCTAACAAAGAATTACGAACGTATATCAAGTTCCTTCAAAGATATTGTATGGCAAGCAAATTGTTCTATTACCTTAATGCTCTCAGTGTCAACACCATAAGGAATACCCCTAGAACTGTAGAGCAAAATCAAGAGCTTGAGAAGCAAATTCAACAAGTCAATTTAAATATTGAGTATTTGCGAAAATTTGTCAATATTAAAAATGACGTATTTTATGATTTTCCTATTGTATTAGAACAAGTACAATTAAAATTATATGCTGTCATTTTTTGGTTTTACAAATCCAAAGCCTTACCATTTGATTTAAATTTTAGCGCCTTGTTTAATGAGTTTTCATATAGTCAAGATACAGCCACACCGCTTATTCAAATGTATGTGGCTTTAGGAGAGTTTCTGATCTCCTCAGGTAATCCTATCGATGCTGTTTCATGTTTCTGGAAAGCCATTGACATATACCACAATCCCTTAACTACCAGACGACAGGTTCCCGAATATTGCATGCAAGTGGCTAGCAGTTCGCTCAAGAAAATATTTGAACAATTAATAGATTGGGATAATAGTCCATTTACGGATGTGCTTCCTGCTTTTATCATGCTGCAAGCATTAAAAGACAAATACCCATTTACAAATGAGATCTATGAACAATATGATTCCATTAAAGCAAAAACACAAAAGCTCAAAAAAGTTCACTGGGATCAATTTAATCATTTAACCAAACGTTTTAAACAGCATGACATTGATTTTAAGAGAGAGGCGGATGCTTTAACTTTAACATTAACTTTTGCAGATCTTTTTAAAAATAGAACATTTAAGAATGAACTGAATAAATTATGTAAAAAGAATGAGATCACCATCGATATCGATGATCATCAAAAAACCAACAACTTATATGAACACCCTATTGAAGAAGTTGAACGCTTTGTTAATGCCGTTATTCAAGCCAAACAAAATGTTGATGAGATTCAAGCAAACGCGGTGGCACTATTAAACGTGGCTGAACAAAGACAAACCGTTAAAGCAAAACAACCAAAAGCTTCTGCAACCCCTGCGCCCATATTATTAGAACCCTCTGTAGAGCTACCTGCTGTCAGTAATTCGCATTTATATCGAAAGGAACTCGAGACACAGAAGGTAAAGCAAAAAACAAGAAAAACTAGCCCACTATCAAATGACAATGATTTACCAACGCAAACTCAAGGACAAGTATTGGGTTTTAGTGACCGATTTAAAAATTATACTATCAGGCCAATGCAAATGCTCTCTAACCTGGCAAATAGATTCTTTGTTTGCATGACCCCACAAGCAAGTGCCAATAATGACGCATGCTCACTTGAAATTAGAGAAAGATTTGCAAAGTTATTCGATTCCCCCAGGCAATGCACCAAAAGGGATCAACAAGGCTTTAAATTGATGAGATTAGATAATGGCCAATTAACGTTTGTGGCGAAAATTCTAGCCACCGTGGGTGGTCAATTTAGAATGTATCCTGTTGTTAAAGAAACCAACAAAGCTGGAGACACCCTACTTTGCTTTGACTATGTTGTGAACAAAAATAGTCGAACAGCTAAAAATCACTTTATAGAAGAGATCCCTCCACAGAACTCGAGTGAAGCAGCAATGTGTGCTTCCACCTCGAGTACTGCGTTACCTAGACAATAAGGTTATTGCTTTTTAGGCCCCTTTTTGACTTTTTCTTCAGGCTCTTCACGTTCAACATCCGCGTTCGCCGCTGAGGGCTTTCTTTGATAACTTGAAACCACTGAAGCGGGTCTTTTAGTAGCGCTGGTTAAGTTATCTAGCAGTTGAACAACAGCAACGGTTTGCTTTTTGTCCAAATTCGCTAGATTCAGCTCACCCTCACCAAATACAAGCGATAGACCTTGCTTTTTGGCATATGGGATGAGGATTTCTAAAGCCTCTACATTGCCCCCTTCTGCGTGTGTTTTAATTAAATGTTTTAAATCACGATTTTTAATTTCATCAGGCATCACACCATTCACCTTAAGCAAATCAATATGACCAGCTTCAAGGAAAATTGGCCACATCCCAAAACCTTCTTCATCTTCTGCATAAAGTGGTTGGGAAGCCACAACAACATTACAGGTCAATAATTTAGGTGATACTTGTGACCGATTAAAATTCTCTAACTACCAAATCCAAAAAAATGCACGCGCACAACTGCAAACCAAAGGCATACGTAAGTGTGTTTATTTGGTGGGTAAACAACACGGACTGAGTCATTCGAACATGGCGGGCTTAGTCGATATGATGCCTGATGCTGTTTATTTTTATATAGCTGAAACCGATTTAAATAAAGAACAAGTCTTAATACACGAATCCTCTAAAGGAACCTATCTTAAAGCGGCTGTGCCTAAACAATTTAAACTCGATGCCTTTACTTTGCAACTTATGTTGTGATCTTCCTAATAACCAACGTGTTGATGCTTAACGCTCAGTAATAACGTCAGAAATGAAAGGGATCAAGTATCCCGATGAACAATCTTTTTGGAATACGGGTAACTACGATCGTCGGGATCCTTGCCCCCTTTCTTTTCAGCAATTTCTAATAAATGCCCTTTTTTACGATTGCTTTAAATATGTCTGTATATCGCATATTCTAAACATCCCACAAACAACATGTTTGTTGAGTATTCATGATTTGTGCACAACCTTATTTGAGACATCCTGAATGGGGGGCAGTTCAACACTTAGCGCTCCAATCATTAGGAGGAGGTGGGAATTCGCATCGCATCAATCAATGCTTTGAATTTCGTTATTATGAAAATAGACACGACAAAGCGAAAGATTATCTATCACGTTTTCGGATGCTATAGAGGATCCCACCCAACCCCACGATGATTAATAAAAGAGGCGCGCAATCATATAACAGGGTCGTAAAATACTCATGTTTGCCTAGCAAAATATGATCGTGCACATTGGTAGGGTTCACATAAAGGTTAATCGACTCGCCAGGTTGATGGTTTGGCCAGTTAAAATGGGGATCGGTATACTTATCTTGAAATGGACGAGAATAGGGCTCAAATTCTCGCCTGATCGTTGGTGTAAAATCAGTGTGATTGATGTTAAATCGAACTACCATTGTAGAGACTCCTCTAAAATAAGGAGCCTTTACAATTTCTTTCACATTAGACACCACCACTGCGTTAATTTCTTTATAATGGCTCAGTTGGCGTATCTGATTGATGTTACTCATGCCTGCTGTATATTGAATAACACAACCAATAATCAACATGGCCACACATCCCATACTGATTAAAAAGGAAATAAGGCGAGGGACAATGGAAACAGACAGATCATCTGTTTGTTGAGTTTGTATTTTTGAATATTTCTTGTAAAGAAAGTAAAGAGCAAAAGCAGCTGGAAAGGTTAAATAGAAACCATCAAAATTCGTTGTGTACTTTGGATTTAAAATCCCTCTAATCATCAGATAAAAAACGAAAACCACAAAGCTGATAAACCAGCAAACCATGATGGCACCTGCTGCATTCGAGGTTTTAAGCTCTTCTTGCTTTTCAAGCTTTTCCATTTGCTCTACTGCTTTTCTTGAAATGTTTTCTTTAGGTGGTTCAAAATCGTTCATTAGCAAATCCCTTTGCTTAGCCCTACACACCTTCCTGCCGCCAAGGCTACGCAGGATTAGCCGGATCATGATGCATAATGCATCATGATCCGGCTAACATCATATCATCAATCAATAATGATCCCGTCTGAATGCTAGAGCGCCTGTCCACATCTTTGCCCACCGCCACCAGATTTTGGAACATTTGTTTTAAATTGCTGGCAATGGTCACTTCATGAACGGGATATTGTATTTCGCCATTTTCGATATAAAAACCGGCGGCACCGCGCGAATAATCGCCCGTCACCAAATTAATGCCTTGTCCCATTAACTCGGTAATATAAAGCCCTCGGCCCATGCGTTGGAATAAATCTTTTAAATCGTCATTGCCGGTTTTAATAAAAAGATTATGCACGCCGCCGGCATTTCCGGTATTTTGCATGCCCAGCTTTTTGGCTGAGTAAGCACTTAGAATGTAACTTTTCACAATGCCATCTTTCACGATATCTTTATCGGCGGTTCTTACCCCATCGCCATCAAACGGCGCACTGCCTAATCCGGCTAACAAGTGCGGACGTTCAAAAATCTGCACATAATCAGGGAAAATTTGTTGATCTAAAGAATCGAGCAAAAAGGTGGTTTTACGAAACAACCGACCGCCTGAAATGGCGTTAATAAAATGGCTTAAAATGCCGGATGCAATCGATGCATCAAAAATCACTGGTAAGCGTTGTGTCGGTAATTTTTTGGCACTTAAGCGTGCCAAAGCGCGTGCGGCTGATTCTGTGCCAATTTTTTGCGCGGCTTCCAGTTCATGCGATTTACGTGACAAGGTATATTGATAATCCCGCTCCATGCCGTTATGATCTTGTGCGATAACAGAGCATGACAAACTGTGGCGACTGGTGGGATAAAACCCTAAAAAGCCATGGCTGTTGCCATACACATGATAAGCTTGTGCTGTGCTCACCGTGGCGCCTTCGCTGTTGACGATTTTTTTATCATGTGACATTGCCGCTTTTTCACATTGCTTAGCTAAAGCAATGGCCTGCTCAACGCCAATATCCCATGGATGATATAAATCTAAGGGCTTAAGCTCGGTTGCCAAATCGTTTTTATCCGCCAGCCCCGCAAAGGGATCGGGCTCGGTTAATTTGGCAAGATTAATTGCAGCAGTCACCGTGCTTCTGATGGATTCACGGCTAATATCAGTGGTGCTGGCGGCGCCTTTGCATTGGCCGCAGTAAACGGTTACACCAATGACTTTGTCGCGGTTAAACTCTAAAGTTTCTACATCGCTCTTGCGAACACTCACGTTCAAACCCACTGAGCTATTTAAGCCCACTTCGGCACCGCTTGCGCCTAATTCTTTAGCAATGGCTAACATATCCACAACAATCTGTTGGTATTGGTGTTCATCAACAAAATCTGGCAACTCTACTGGCAACGTTCTACTCATTCTGCCCTCTTAGTTTTTTGTTCCGCCAACGGTTAAATCATCTACTCGCAAAGTCGGCTGGCCCACGCCAACCGGCACACTTTGGCCCTCTTTACCACACACACCCACGCCTTCATCTAACGCAAGGTCATTCCCCACCATCACAATTTTTTGCATCACATCTGGCCCATTACCAATTAAGGTAGCGCCTTTAACCGGCCGCGTGACTTTACCATTTTCAATCAGATAAGCTTCATTGGCTGAGAACACAAATTTGCCCGAGGTAATATCAACCGAGCCACCGCCAAAGTTAACGGCATAAAGCCCTTTTTCAACAGATGCAATAATTTCGCCTGGCTCATGGGGGCCTGGCAACATGAAGGTGTTGGTCATGCGTGGCATGGGAATATGAGAATACGATTGGCGTCGGCCGTTACCGGTCGATGCCACGCCCATTAAATTGGCGTTCATCTTGTCTTGTAAATACCCTTTCAAAATACCGTTCTCAATTAACACGGTTCTTTGGGTTGGCGTGCCTTCATCATCCACCGTTAACGAACCACGGCGATTGGGAATGGTGCCATCATCTACCACGGTGCAAAGTGGCGATGCCACGCGCTCACCAATTCTGCCACTAAAAGTGGAACTGCCTTTGCGGTTAAAGTCGCCTTCTAAACCATGTCCCACCGCTTCATGCAATAACACGCCCGGCCAACCTGGCCCCAACACCACCGTCATGGCACCCGCTGGCGCTTCAACGGCTTCTAAGTTAATTAACGCTTGTCGCACCGCTTCTCTGGCATATTTAAAAGCGCGTTCATCTTCCATAAAGAAATCATAAGTGGTTCGACCACCGCCACCGCTTGATCCGGTTTCTCGACGGCCATTTTGTTGGGCTATCACTGTTACGTTTAATCTCACTAAGGGACGCGCATCGGCTTGTAAGGTGCCATCACTGCCAACGATCAAAATGGTTTCAAACACGCCACTCAAACTCACAATCACTTGCGTAATGCGTGGGTCACACTTTCTGGCATAGCTGTCAATTTCACGTAATAACGCAATCTTATCGGGCGTGGCCATCCCATCCAGCGGGCTTTGTGCGGTGTATAACGGCGTGATTAATCGCCTTTTATCCCAAGCTTGAATGGCTTGAGTTTTGCCCGTTGCCGCAATACAGCGTGCTGCTTCAACGGCTTGTTCTAAGGCAGGCAGAATAATATCGTCAGAATAGGCAAAACCGGTTTTCTCACCACTAATGGCTCGCACGCCTACGCCATGGTCAAGATTAAAATTGCCCTCTTTCACAATGCCATCTTCGAGCATAAAAGATTCTTGACGAACATTTTGGAAATACAGATCGCCACTGTCAATCCGATGGCCCAAGAGCTGGCCCAATACCCGCTCTAAATCGGTTTCTGATAACCCACTGGGAGTCAACAGTTGTGCAAAGGCTAAATCAAACGCATTCATCAATTCACCTCTTCACTTTTTTTGGCTAATTCTTTCATTAAAAATGGACGATAATGTGACACAGCAGGAAACTGCTTACGAATGGTTTTTAATTTTTCAATATCGATTTCGGCCGTGATCATGGCTGGCTTGTCGGTGGCACTGGCCAAGATATTGCCCCAGGGACCAATAATCATGGAATGACCAAACGTTTTATGACCACTTAGGCGCATGGCCACCTGATCGGGGGCAACCACATAACACTGATTTTCAATGGCTCTGGCCCTTAATAACACTTCCCAGTGGGCTTTTCCCGTATTCTCGGTGAAAGCCGATGGCAACACCATGATTTCAACGCCATTTAACATCATTAAGCGAAATAATTCAGGGAAGCGCAAATCATAACAAATCGCTACCCCCATTTTCCCAAACGGCGTGTCAAGCACACAAACCGCGTCGCCGCCTAACACTCGCTCTGATTCACAGTAAGATTCACCCTGCTCTACTGTCACATCAAATAAATGAATTTTGTTATAGCGAGCAACACAATCACCTTTATTATTCCAAACTAATGAGCTGGAATAGACTTTTTTCTTTGAAGGCGTCTGTAGTGGCAAAGTGCCCCCTACCAGCCAAATGTTATTTTTTTTAGCGGCATGGGCTAATGCTTGTTGAATGGGGCCCTCTAAATAGGGTTCTGCTATTTGCAATTTTTCTTCTAAGGTCAGTAATAGTGAAATAAATTCTTCGGGTAACACCACTAATTTAGCACCCGCTGATGCTGCTTCTTCTATGCCATGGCAAGCCAGTTCCACATTACGCTCAACGTCTTTGGTAGATGCCATTTGTATGGCGGCTATTACTGTCATATCAATTAACCTCTACTCGGAATAGATACCATTGGGATTTCTTTCACTTGCGGTGACTGCCAAGAACCCAACAACTGATATCGAAAACGGTTTATTTCTTGGATTTTATTGCCAAACATCTTATCAGCCACCCATACGGCTGCCCCAATCGCTGGATTTGCTGATGCAATGGCTGCCGCGACGGGTAAACTACCGGTCACATCGGGCATCACCACCATCTCGCCACTTAAGCCCTGGCTCAATAAATCCGCTTGCCCAAAAGCTTCAATTTTGGCCGAAGGGCCGTTCAAAATGAGTTTATTGGTGCTAACTTTGCCTTTGCCAAATTGGAACTTACCCGTCAACTCATCAAAGGCAAAGCCACTTTTGGTCACATCACCAAAATCTAACTTAAGTCTTCGTTTCACATTATCGAGATTTAACAGACTTAAAATTCGTCCAATGCCTGGATTGACGCCTTGTACATAACCTTGTCGCAATGACAGTGAGGCCTGCCCTCCTAAGGTGGGATAGTCAATTTTAGCAGGTGTTCCCTCCCATTCTAAGGCAAAGTCAACCGTGCCATTGGCGCCCTTGAGCGTTCCTTCTTTACCCAGCGCTTGTAACGCTTCACCAATATTGGGTGTTTTCACAGTACCACGTGCAGAAACTTTTTTATCAGTAAGGTAATTCCATTCGCCACTTAACTCAATGTTAGTGTCTTTCAGCTTCACTTTGACAGGATTAAAGTCGTAGCCTTTTGCCGTTGGGACTAATCGTGCTTGAACGTCATTCAATGATTTATTATCGATATTTAATTCTTTAATTTTAATATCGATGGGTTGCTTCTTTTGTGTTTGCTCTTGATTTTCCCAAAAACTAGACACTTGGCTATTGTTCATTAAAACGAGTTTTTGCAAATCAATCGTGATATCTTGTGCTTCATCTTGCGGTAAAATCATATGCCCCTTTAGTGATGGGCCATCAAATGCGACGTTAAACCGTTTAAAATTATTTTCCCATTCTGCTTCTAGCCCCACTTTTGAGAACTCTTCACCCATTAGCTTAAAATTGCCAATCGCCAGTTCAATAAGGGGCTCAAGGGTTGGTTTATCTGCTGGCAAACCAAGACCTGTTTGCTTGGCAAACAGTGACCATTTTTCAACGTCTAGTTCGCTAATTTCACCATCTAATAGCAAAATACCATCTTCTCGATATTTCGCTAAGCGACTCTCACCGAGGTGGATATGCCCGCCCATCAGACGCCACGCCGACTTCTCATGTAAAATACTATAAGCCACATTCAAACTATCGCCATATTTAAAGGAAATGCGCGTTAAAGCATTCGGATCAAAATTAATTTTACATTCACTCGGCCTAACATCAGTTGCTTGTTTTGCTAAAGGGTGTGGTGCCTCTAGGCTTAAGCCTTTAAGATCAGAAGTAACCGTTAAATTCACTTGCTTGGCATTTTCTGTAGTTGTAATCATCAGCTGAGCTTGGTAATCGGTATCGCCACTGAGTTGTTTAAATTCAGGCACTTTTAACCAATTCAGTAAACGATCGGCAACGATTTTACCCGAAGCATTAATATTGAGCTCAGCACCATAGTCCGAAGGGATAGTCGCAATTTGAAACTCAGCAGGAGACTCTAAAAGAAAACCTGATAATTTATTAGATGTGAGTGCATTTTCGGTAAATGACACTTCGCCTGCCACATGAGGGATCTCAATTGCCCATTCAGGTACTTTGACTAGCGCTTCGTTGAGCGCAATGACCCCATTCACTTTAACGCCATCGGGAGATCCGCTGCTTAAGGGAACATCTAACCCCAATGACAAACCCATCGCCCCCTCAAGCTTTAAGGCAGACAATTCTTTCCCCAGCGTGTCTTTAAGAGGACTTTTTTGAATGATCGCCAGGCCATTCTCTAAGGTACTTTTAATTTTTGTATCAATTTTTAAAGCTGGTAATGGACTCAGTAGATCAGGGATCACTGCATCTGCTTTGTGCAGTTCTCCTCCCTCAATAAGAGCATGCTCTGCTGTGATCAAAAGCGAACGATTGCGAAATAACAGATGCGCTTTAAGATCATTTAGTTCTGGCCATCCTGGGGTATAATCTAAGCTTGCTTTGTCAATTTGTGTAGAAATTTCAAAAATCCCCTCCTGTTTGTCAAAAGGGAAATCGGCTAAATTGCCACGAAATACGAAATGAGTTTCTGTCAGCTCTCCGGCAGTGAGCGCTTCATTTAGCCACTCAAGCAAATCAAGATCCATCACTTTAGGTAAAAGCGCTAGCACTTGGGTAGTTGTAATATTACCGACGTGCCATTGCATCTCAACCTCTGGTAACTGATCGATTGCCCCAAAATGTAATGCGGCACTGCCTTCTATCGGCGTTTGGCCCAGTTGTGCCTCAACATGATCAGCCATCAAGTCAAAGCCTTGATCCTGACGAGTATAATAAAAATCAGCATACACATCGGTGAAAGGTAACACCTGCGAATACCAGTCTGGATAATGAATATTAAAACGAGGACTTTTCAGTTGCAGGGCACCTTGCTGCTCACCAAACACCAATGCCCCAGTCATACCAGCAATACCACCATGGGTAGGTTTAAAAATTCCCACATCGCTAAACACCATTTCAATCAGCGTCGGCTTTTTTGCTTGATCAAGGGTCAGATTAACGTAGTCTACTTCACCAACAGCTTCATAGAGGGCTAACCTTGCATCGAACAATTGCGCAATGTCATGAAAGGGCTTAAGAGGAAGGTGTCGACCTTTAAACTGCCAACACTGACCGTCCTGACAAGGCTCATTATACAAAGCGAATGCGATCTCTTTGGTGTTTTCAGCCGAACCTTGTTCTAAGCTAATACGCCAATCGCCATTTTGATGCTTGATATCAAATAGGCCACTCAACTGTGGAATTACCACTTTTTGCTTTTGGTGTGTCATCACCTCAACATCTGATAAAGACATATTAGCCGTTACTTGCAGATGGTTAGGTTGCCAATGGATCCAGGTTTGCACATCAAAGTGACCCTTGATACCAGCAAAGGGTAAGTTAACAGGCTGCAATGTCATCATTGTCTGTAATTCATCGCCTACCCAATGCACATAAGCCTTGATGGCAGAGGGCTTTAACAACGAAGTTTCGAGATTAGCGTCTAAGGTTGCTCCTGTGTTGCCTTGCACCTTGGCATGAATGTGTACTTTCAGTTGTGTTTTTAAATCGGCATCAATAGCTACATCGGTCAAGGTAACGCTTTGTTGTGCGTGTTGTAGTTGGATCTGACTATGAGTAATGTGCAACCTATCGATGGGTATATTGCTGCCAGGATCATTCAAATCAACATAGAGGTCGGGTATTTCAACGAGCGATACCCTATCATTTTCACGATAATCAATACTTAACTTAGCACCGTCCACGATAAGATCAGATAGCTGCACCCGACCGACGAACAGATGCTTGATACTAAGCACTAGCTTAAGCTTATCAGCATGAATAAATTCAGAAGCATCTGGGGATTGCCGAATCGTGACATCCGATAAAGCCATCACCGGATGAAAGCCTTCCCATGTTAAGGCGACTGTTTTTGTCGTAACAGGATAAGGCAACTTTGCTTGTAATAAGGTATTAAATTCTTCTTGTGTCGGGCTATACAGCGGTAAGAGCGTTCGCAAAAGGGTAAACATTATTGCTAAACTAATGCAAACCCAACCCGTGATTTTGTAGAGTCGATAAAACGTCACATCAACACCACATCGAATAATTCTTGAGTATAAAGGCTCTCAACCTGAAACGTAATAGATTTCCCAATTTCAAGCTCTAGCTGACCCACGCTGGATGATTCCTCATCAAGCATTCTATCAACCACCTCTTGCGAAGCCAGCACTAAATAGCTTTTAGCATCATAAGCACGAGCTGCACGCAAAACTTCTCGAAAAATTTCATTACAAACCGTTTCAGTCGTCTTTATGGTACCGCGACCTGCACACACAGCACATGTTTCACAGAGAACGTGCTCTAGGCTTTCACGGGTTCTTTTGCGTGTCATCTCGACTAAACCCAGTGATGACACTTCGCTAATATTGTTTTTGGTGTGATCTCTTGCCAAAGCTTTTTCAAGCGCGCGTAACACTTGTCGTTTGTGTTCTTCATCGGTCATGTCGATAAAGTCGATGATGATAATACCACCTAAGTTACGAACCCTTAACTGTCTAGCAATTGCTGTCGCAGCTTCCAAGTTGGTTTTAAAGATGGTTTCTTCTAAATTACGGCTACCAACAAAAGCGCCCGTATTTACATCAATCGTTGTCATAGCTTCAGTTTGATCAATAATCAAATGACCACCTGATTTTAATTGTACCTTGCGATGTAGCGATTTTTGAATTTCTTCTTCGATGCCATATAAATCAAATAAAGGGCGCTCCCCGGTATAAAATTCAACCTTGCCAGTCATTGTTGGCACAAAATCATCGATAAAAGATTTAGCACGTTCAAAGCAGTTGAGATCGTCAATCCGAACTCTTTCGGTTTGCGTGGTGATGTAATCTCGTAAGCCACGTAAAAACAAGGGCAAATCTTCGTGAATGATCATGCCACTTTGCGCATTTTGCATTTTTCGTTGAATCGATTCCCAAAGTTTGGCTAAATAAATTTGATTAGAGCGAAGTTCCGGTTCTTGTGCGCCCTCAGCGGCAGTTCTGATAATGTAACCACCCTCTTTATCTTCTGGCAAAATGTGTTCAATACAATTTTTTAGCCTTTCTCTTTCTGTTTCATCTTCGATGCGCTGCGAGACGCCAATGTGATTCATCTCTGGCATAAACACGAGGTATCGTGACGGCAGCGAAATACGCGTGGTTAGACGAGCCCCCTTGCTACCGATGGGATCTTTAATAACTTGAACGGCGATAGTTTGCCCTTCTCGTAAGAGCTCTGTGATGGATTCTTCGCTAACAGGGGTTTGCGCAGGTTGTAGATATTCTTCATTTTCAGAAACCATATCCGAAACATGCAAAAAAGCGGCTCGCTCAAGCCCCATTTCGACGAAAGCGGCTTGCATTCCAGGGAGCACCCTTGCGACCGTTCCCATGTAAATATTGCCGACCAAACCTCTTCTGTTAGTTCGCTCAACCAATATTTCCTGTAATACCCCATTCTCAACGATGGCGACCCGAGTCTCGCGAGGGCTCACATTGATGAGAATTTCTTCAGACACAGCACAGCCTCCCACACTTTATATATTGGATCATTATACGGGAGATGAAGGTTTTTAGCTTGTCCTGTAGCCCACAAAGTGGGCGTAGCAGGAGGGCATCAGATTCTTCGCGTGGCGTAAGCTGGAACCGCTAAGACGTGGCAAAGGACATGCGCAAACATAAAAAATACTGGCCAAATCAAGCAACTAGTGACTGAACCCATCCAGTAAAGTAAGGTTTGCGGGTTTTGTCCGTCAAGCGCGTGAAACCAAAGGTTGAGAATTTGTGCTAAACACACTAACCAAAACACTTTGCCCATTTGTTGCCAAAAAGGGCGCTGGAGAAACTTGGGCCGCAACAGCAAAGTTATATAACTCACCATGGATAAAATTAAGGCCTGTTCGCCTAAATGCGTTCCCAGCAAAACGTCCAGTAACAATCCCATAAACCAAGCAATAATCGGATTAAAAAGTTGCGGTTGGCTGAGCTGGCAGTAAATCACGAACAGCAATACCCATAAAGGGCGATACCATTCAGCAGCTTGTATCAGTGGTAAGCAGGTTAAAACACCACATAGATAGAAACCCACAAGAACAAATAACCACCATTTTAGAATACGTCCCATTTATTCTTCCTCACTATCGTATTCAGGTCCTGGCGGAAGGTCAGGGTTGAACTCTGTTTCATTATTTTCTGGTGCTAGCGCAACGGCTTCGGGTTTAGACGTTTGAGTCTTAGCGATATCTTGCACTGGCATTGAATAGGGTGCTGGCAATGTCAAAGCTTTTGGTGGGGCCTCAACTGCCGTAGGGGTTTTGGCAACCACTTCTAACGGTGTTTCCGGCTTAGCTTCCATTGTCTTTTTTAATTCTTTAGATTTTGCCAGAGCAAAGGTAGAGTCAGTGGAAGGCACATAATCTCTTTTAACAAACAGCACATGTCGTAATTGACCTAATTTGGCACTGGGACGCACGCCAATTAAGGTAAAGCGCGTACTGGGATCGTGCTGAATAGACGTGATCACCCCCACTGGGAATCCCGCAGGAAATTTTCCGCCGATCCCTGAAGTGACAAGTTGATCCCCTTCGACAAAATCTGCAGTCCGTGGCACATAATTTAATCGCAGCTCAGAACCAAATCCACTTCCGGTGGCGATGGCTCGTTCACCACTTCGCACGGATTGCACCGGAACGGCAAATCCTTTATCAGTTAACAGTAACACGCGGGAAGTTTTATCATTCAACGCCAAAACCACACCCACTAAACCTTGCGCATCAATCACCGGCTGCCCTAAGGTAATGGCATCGTTTTTGCCTTTGTTCAAAACAATTTGTTGGCTAAAGGGATCTGCATCGACATGAATGAGTCTGGCTTCAGAGAAAGAGTCTTTCTCTTTACCAACGGTTTGCAATAACTTGCGAAGCTCGTGATTCTCTGCCTCTAAGGCCTGTAACTTTTGCACTTGAGCCTGCAAGTGGATGTGCTCTTGCTGCAGATTACCGTTTTCGGCCAGTAAATTTAACCGTTCGCTAAAAAAGAGCTGTGATTGCTCAAGGGCGCGCACGGGTAAATCGACAGTATATTGGATCGGCCAAACTGCGCGCACCAAAAACTGCTCTACCGACGCTAAGGATTGATGCCATCGATTAGCAGCGACTAACATCGCAACGGAGGCGACGAGGGGGGCTATTAAATACCACCCACTCGGACGTGTTTGTTTAAATGTTAGTTGAATAATTAGCTCTCCCTGAGAATTATTCGGTTGTTAGCAAGCCAACACGTTTGTCATCTTGCATTTCGAGTGCTTTACCGCCCCCACGCGCAACACAGGTTAAGGGATCTTCAGCAACCGCAACCGGTAGTCCAATTTCTTCCATGAGTAGACGATCGAGGTGTTTCAATAAAGCACCACCGCCCGTCAGAATGAGTCCACGCTCTGCAATATCGCCTGATAATTCAGGAGGAGCTTGTTCCAGCGCGACACGTACCGCGCCCACAACTGCAGATAAAGGCTCTTGAAGTGCTTCTAAAATTTCGTTGCTATTCAGGGTAAAGCCTCTTGGCACCCCTTCAGCCACATTGCGCCCACGCACTTCGATTTCTAATACTTCATTCGCAGGATAAGCTGTGCCAATTTCTTGTTTAATGCGTTCAGCCGTCGTTTCACCGATCAAACAGCCATAATTACGACGAACATAGTTGATAATGGCTTCGTCAAAACGATCACCACCAATGCGTACGGAAGCGGAATAAACAATGCCGTTCAAGGAAATAATAGCCACTTCGGTGGTACCGCCACCGATATCGACAACCATCGAACCTGTCGCATCGTGAACCGGCAACCCAGCGCCTAAAGCGGCTGCCATGGGTTCTTCGATTAAGTAAACTTCTCTAGCACCTGCGCCCAGCGCTGATTCACGAATGGCTCGTCTTTCTACTTGTGTTGAACCACATGGCACACAGACCAACACCCGGGGGGTAGGCCGCAGTAAACGGGCAGGAAGTACTTTATGGATAAAATGTTGCAACATGACTTCGGTCATGTGGAAGTCAGCAATGACACCTTCTTTCAAGGGACGAACGGCAACCATGTTTTCAGGGGTACGCCCAAGCATGCGCTTCGCATCGATTCCGACCGCAGCGACTTGTTTTTGTGCATTGGGGCCACGTTCTTGACGAATCGCGACAACAGAAGGCTCATTGAGTACGATACCTTGGCCTCTGACATAGATGAGGGTATTTGCTGTTCCAAGATCGATAGAAATATCACTTGAGAAAAGACCACGAATTGATTTAAGCATCGCTTTTGTTCCTAGGACCCACTTACATTACTTATAACAACGTCTACCATTTTGGGCAAGCGAACAGCTATGGTACATTAGCGACCTTGCCTATTTTAAACCTATTAGTAGTTTGACTTAATATTCAATAGAATAAGGGAGTCATTATGCCTTTAGAACGACACGAAGTCGAAAAAATTGCTCACTTAGCCCGTCTTACCTTGGATGAAGCGCAGATCCCATTTTATGCTAGTAATCTATCAAAAATATTGGATCTGATTGCGCACATTAACGACGCTCCTACCGACAATATTGTGCCCATGGCTCATCCTTTGGAAGAATTAACCCAACGCATGCGCCAAGACACCGTGACTGAAGTGGATGAACGAGAAAATTTCCTCGCGATTGCGCCAAACACCGAAGCGGGGCTTTATCTTGTACCCAAAGTCATTGACGCCGAATAATTACAGGTAGGATGTATGCACAATCTCACATTAGCAAAGCTAAGCGAAGAACTTAATAAGAAAACTTTTTCCAGCGTTGAGCTTACCCAACACTTTCTCCAACGCATTAAGCAATATGACAAAACACTCAATAGTTTTATTACCGTCACCGAGCAAACAGCACTGGAACAAGCCAAAGCCGCAGATAGCCTAAGAGCTGCCGGTAAATCGACCCGTTTAACCGGGATCCCCATTGCGCAAAAAGATATTTTTTGCACTAAAGGCATCAAAACGAGTTGTGGCTCCAAAATGTTAGACAATTTTACCGCACCTTATACGGCGACTTTAGTCGATAAAATGGAGCAAGCTGGTTGCGTGATGCTTGGCAAAACCAATATGGATGAGTTTGCGATGGGCTCATCGAACGAGACCAGTTTTTATGGTCCGGTGCGTAATCCTTGGAACCTTGAAACCGTGCCGGGTGGATCCTCTGGCGGTTCTGCCGCTGCGGTAGCAGCACGATTAGCTCCGGGTGCCACAGGAACCGATACCGGCGGCTCCATTCGTCAACCCGCTGCTCTTTGCGGTATTAGTGGCTTGAAACCAACCTATGGACGCGTGTCGCGATATGGCATGATTGCTTTTGCTTCAAGCCTGGATCAAGGTGGCCCTTTTGCGCAAACCGCAGAAGATCTCGCCCTGTTATTAAACCATATGGCCGGATTTGACCCTCGCGATTCCACCAGTGTCGATATGCCGGTGCCTGATTACACAGCCAATCTCAATGCCTCTTTAAAAGGCAAAACCATTGGCTTGCCCAAAGAATATTTCGAACAAGGCCTAGACAAACAAGTCGAAGCGCGTGTTGAAGATGCCATTAAAGTCTTTGAGAAAATGGGCGCTAAAATCGTTTCAGTCTCCTTACCGACTAGCCCGCTGTCTGTTGCCGTTTATTACGTGGTTGCTTCTGCTGAATGTTCATCAAATCTGTCACGCTTTGATGGGGTACGTTATGGCTACCGTTGCGACAAACCCAAAGATTTAGAAGATCTTTACAAGCGCTCACGGGGCGAAGGCTTTGGCGACGAAGTGAAACGCCGCATCATGGTGGGAACGTATGCTCTTTCTTCTGGCTATTACGATGCCTATTACTTAAAAGCACAGAAAGTACGTAAATTAATCAGTGAAGACTTCAAAAAAGCGTTTACACAAGCTGATTTTCTGCTGGGCCCCACCTCTCCTACGCCCGCTTTTAAAATCGGGGAAAAGATGTCAGATCCCGTCAGCATGTATCTTTCAGATATTTACACAATTGCGACCAACTTAGCAGGCCTACCCGGATTAAGCATCCCTTGTGGTTTTGTCAATGATTTACCCGTGGGCATTCAGTTGATGGCTAAGCAATTCGATGAAAGCACGCTATTGAACGCAGCACATCTTTATCAACAAGAAACCAATTGGCACCAACTCGCGCCTAAAGATTTTGCTTAACACGCAAAGGAGAACATGATGGAATGGGAAGTGGTTATTGGACTTGAAGTCCACGCCCAACTGCAAACAAAATCAAAAATATTTTCTGGTGCTTCCACCGCTTATGGAGCCGCACCCAACACCCAAGCATGCGCGATTGATTTAGGCATGCCAGGTGTTTTACCGGTTTTAAATCAAGAAGCCGTACGTATGGCGGTACGCTTTGGCCTGGCCACCAACTGCCAAATTGCCAAACGCTCGGTTTTTGCCCGTAAAAATTATTTTTATCCTGACTTACCTAAAGGCTACCAAATTAGTCAATACGAATTACCTATTGTGCATAGTGGGCATCTGGACATTGAAATTAACGGACAGACCAAACGGATTGGGATCACCCGCGCGCATTTAGAAGAAGATGCGGGGAAATCACTGCATGAGGAATTCCATGGGTTATCTGGCATCGATCTCAACCGCGCCGGCACGCCGTTATTAGAAATTGTTTCAGAACCTGATTTGCGCTCGGCTGAAGAAGCGGTTGCTTACTTAAAAATTCTACACGCTCTGGTCGTGCAACTCGATATCTGCGATGGCAATATGCAAGAAGGCTCATTTCGTTGCGATGCTAACGTTTCGTTGCGTCGTAAAGGTGAAACCAAATTCGGCACCCGTACCGAAACCAAAAATATCAACTCATTCCGCTTTGTTGAGCAAGCCATTAACTGTGAAATTGAACGGCAAAAGGGCGTATTAGAATCAGGCGGCAGTATCCGGCAAACCACTTTATTGTTTGATCCCGTTAAACAACAAAGCCGCGTGATGCGTGATAAAGAAGAAGCGAATGACTATCGTTATTTCCCTGATCCGGATTTATTACCGGTTCATTTAGACGATCAATTTATTCAAGATGTGAAACAACACCTACCAGAGTTGCCACAACAAAAACGACAACGTTTTATGGATGAGTACAAACTCAGCAGTTATGATGCCAGTGTGTTAACCGCCGATCGCCACATTGCCCAATACTTTGAAGCAGTTGTCTCAAGCCTTGGCAAGAAAGATCCTAAACTGGCGGCTAACTGGGTGATGGGTGATTTGTCCGCGGCACTCAATAAAGCGGGACTTGAGATCACGCAAAGTCCCATCAGTTCAGCAGATTTAGGCCAGTTATTGCTGCGGATCCTCGATAACACCATTTCAGGCAAAATTGCTAAAACGGTGTTTGATGCCATGTGGAATAAAGAAGGCTCTGCCGATAGCATCATTGAAAGCAAAGGCTTAAAACAAGTCACTGACTTGGGCGCTATTGAAAAAATCATTGATGAAGTGATTGCCGCCAATGCTGCTCAAGCGGAACAATACCGCCAAGGCAATGAACGAGTCTTCGGCTTTTTCGTTGGTCAGGTCATGAAACTGAGCCAAGGTAAAGCAAACCCCGCGCAAGTGAATGAGTTGTTAAAAAAGAAGTTGTCTTAAGTCTTTGATGTGCAGTGATAGATAAGTGACCTATCACTGCACATGCCCGTTACATTCGTCTTCTTTTATGAGCGCTGCTTGAGCTCGCCACCGCAGCGGTCACCTGATCGCTACTTCTTGAACGAGTGAAGTTCGATAAGATGGGACGTTCGGGATTCTTTTCTAGTTCCTGCTTTCTTTTATGTTCGTGCAAATTTGGCAACACTGTACGAGCCCACCATTTTTGCAATTTACTCGCTGCATTTTGTATTTGCCCTTCACGGTCTTTTTTATTTTGTTTACCCAGCGTTGTCCAAGATTGATCACCGAATTTCCCTACTACTTCTTTCAAAGGATCACTCTGTGAGGTTGTGTTGCCAGGTCGTAAATAACTCATGGAGTTTTTACTATTAAAATGCTGATCCAGCTTGTTTTCTTTAAGAGAACTGTCATTCATGGCTTTCTTTAATTTATCGCACTCTTGCGAAGGGTAACAATAAACAATACCTGGCGTTTTTCTTACCGTCAGACTTGGCGAGTAATCGTCACGAAACATGGCCATGATATTGGAGGGTCCAGACATTGCGCAAACCGAAAAAACATAAGCAGAATGTTTCATCGTTGTTAATAAAATTTTTACAATTTGCGCAGGTTCTTCGCTATAGATAGCCGTTCTTGGCAGACCAAATATCCGAGAAAACCTTGTCATTTCCTCTTTTTCAATTTGCAGTGCCATCACATATCGTTCATGAGCTTCTGCTTCTGTCAAATCGCTGCAATCATGAGTGCCAAATTGCACAATTCTATCTGAAATTGGAAGTGATTTAATATAATCTAAAGCAGTGATATTTTTAATCGCTTTACGTATTTGAAATATAGACGGATTAGGCATCGTTGCAACAAAATAGTTGATGAATTGCAAGGCCGCAGGTTTCGTCATTATATCACTTTGTAAGCCTTTAATTGTGCCAAGAAAAAATGCCTTCATCATTGCGGTTGTATTGGTGTGTTTCTCAATAATTTGATCTTGAACATACCCTATCCTCTCTTTCGCTTCTTTTGACAGTTGTTCAGGATGAAGAGGATCACATGACGCAACCAATATATCGGTATTAAAACTTCCAAAGGGCTCAGCATCTACATAGGGAATAAGCACCAGTGCTTTAGTTTCGACAAACTTTTTACCTTGTGTTTTAACTTGAACATCAAAATCCGTATAGGTACCCAATTTTGCCAACAAGGGTCTGATGAACCTGGCACAATCACTCGCCGCTGCCATACTGCCACCCTCATCAGCGAGACAGTTTTTAATTTCAAGTAATGCAAGCTCATAAAGTTTTTTATCGTTTTCATCAGATAACAATGGCAAAACTTCACTATCAAAATTAATAGGCGTAACACGTTGCTTTTCGCAGAATTTTTTTAGATCGCCAAGCGCCTTCTGAGACAAGCATCCTTCGCTATAAACAAAGCTGAGTTTTGCATCAGGATTGTCTGCCCGAGTTTTAACCAATCGTAGTTGATCTTCCACCCCTAAAAAGGAATTTTTGTTGTCACTAAACCAAATCTTAAAATGCTTGGATAAATCAACTTGCCACATGGTTTTTTGCCTATCACAAAAGTGTATTTTTAGTGTATATCAATGCTTTAACTTCTCTGGATGCTAGGGAACTTTTAACCTTCTATTTAGCTCTAACGAATGTATAGAAATAGAATGGTTAGGTATTTGAATGTTAGGCGCACCGCAATCTGTTAATCCCCAGCTGCTGCAACCCAATGGTAGCCTACTCAGCGATCAGCAAAAACAGCGAATTAAGACCTATTTTGATCAAAATCCTACCGTTTCCTTATTTAAAGGCGACAATGATATCCCATTTCCTGTCGTGAGAACAGCGCAAAATGAATTAATGGTATTATACGTTTCACCACAAGAATTTATGTTACCACCCGAAAAGTTACCTGAGCTAAAAAAAGAGATTAAAGATAAAAAAGATCAAAATCCTCAAGGTGTTTATCCCCTTGGGATTGGGCGCGATGGTATTGTTGTCGCAGCTCAATCGCTTGATAGCAATAGTTGGTGCGCAGCCAAATTTGAAACATTTCATGGTATTGCAGCCTCAAGCAGATTAGAATCTATCGAAATGGAGCAATCAGCTTTAAAGACACAAAATGATGTATTTAAAGGTAGCGCAACGATTGAACACCAAACTCCCGAAAATCCTTTGACAACCGTTATGACTGCCATGAAGATAGGCCCTGGCAAAGATTTAAATGAAGCCATGGTTGATGATAATGGGGTCAATATTTTAACACTCGAACAAAAACTAGCTATTGCCTTCAAGGTCACTCAAGCAACTGCTGATCTCTCTAAACAAAATATTGTCCATAGAGATTTTAAACCCAACAATATTATGGCCGATCCCACCACACAAGAGGTGATGCTTATTGATTTTGGTGGCGCGGGAAGATTAGATGAAAATGATGAATTTGTTGAAGATGAATTTATTGGTACCGCAGGTTATGACGCTCCTGAGTTAACAACCGGCGCATTAGGGATCGAAAGAAAAAGACAATCTGAACATACCATGGCTTTCTCATTAGGGATCTCCCTTGCAGAAATTTTCACTAAGAATAATGTGACACAAACAAAGCAAGATTGGAAACAAGACTATATTAATGCCCCACTTCCTTCTATGTCTCACTCTCAGATATTAGGCTGCTTTTCAGATGTGTTGGGTGACACCCCTGAAATTAAAGGTAAACAGAATATTATTGAAAGTGCCATGAGCGAAGTTGTTCGCAAACTTATTCAGGTCGATCCTAACCAGCGGATCAATGCTCAATTAGCAGCCAATGAATTATCAATCATCAAGGAATATCATGAACTCCTTGTTCAACATAATGTCTCACTTGATAAAGCCAATTCAACCTCGCTCTTAGAACATATGGCAATGGTTAAACTGATGAATCCATCGAACACGGCTTTAATGAATGGCATCGGCGCACTGGAGGGACGCCTAAATCATGGTTACAAAGCTCAACAAAACCATGTTGTTAGCCTATTAGAAAAGAGACTTTCTCGTTACCTTGATAACCCTAATCCTGCCGATGTTAATGTTCCAGGATTCAAGCAACATATGGCACAAATGAATCAGTATCTCAGCGATTTACGTAAGTTGGATAGTCAATCACCAACCTTTAAAGCTCAATTTGCTGTTTTAAGAGAGAAAATAGCTGCCCAAAAGACGCTATTTGAAATCAATCGATTTTATAATCACCTTAAAACTGAGGCAAAAACACTGAATAAACTTGCTGGAAAAGAACAATGCAGCGATTTAAATAAACAATTGAAGGAGTTTGAGCAACTGTATTCAAACCATCGCCTCACTTCCTCGGAGCTTCGGAAGCTGAGTGATAAATTATCAGAGGTGTATAAGGCTTATTCCAATGCGCGAGTGAAGTCTAATGAAAACGTCAAAAAGGATACTCAGAAGCCCCTTGCTGCGCTAAAAAGCACAGAAAAGCAATTAACTATTTATCGTAATCTTCAAAATCAGATTACACCAACAGGCGTGGTGGTGAAAGAAAAGAAAGAAAACCCGGTCATACGTCAAATAAAATCTTGGCGAAGCGCAGTAAGAGATCTATTCCGAAATCCTCAGAAACAGACTCAAGTTGCTAAAGCTTCTGTCGGCAATCAACAACCACCCATTGCTCAGACGAAACCACAAGACATGCCAACAGCGACTGTTGTTCCGATTCCGCAACGCATGCCCCCCACAAACACAGCTACCCAACAACCTATGCCCAGCACAGTGCCCCCTATCAGTCCAAGAGCGCTCAGTAAAATCGTCTTTCTTGCCAACTATATCGATCACAGTAAATCATTATCCCAAAACCCTTTTGGAGCGCAAGCACTACAAAACCTGCAAAGTGATTTGAACACATATCGTTCAGATAGTGATCCATTTGTAAAATTACTCGCAGAGGCAATACATGCTAAAGTACAAGGTAATAATGTGTTATTTGCACAAAAACTGGTTGAGTTTAAAGCGAATGTTGTTAACCAGTATGGAACCATCGCTAACCTTGATCCTAAAGTTGATGCAAAACTCGGCAAATTGGAACAACCTAGCCAACTCATTTTTACCCCTTTAAGAACGTCAACACAAACAAATCTTCGTGACGAGCAGTTAGCTTCTTGTCGAAAAGATGTCAGTGATCTGTTAGTTCTTCAAAATGGCATGGATAACATAGAAAAATCATATGCCTCAACAGGACGCAGTGTTGTTGAGTTTATTCAACAAACACTATCAGCCAAAGGGCATACACTAAAAACGATCGAAGATCTCCATAATCAAACCAAACATGTTTGGAAAGATGAAGCAAAGAGTCCGCTCGCGGTTTTAATAAATGAGATAAAAACGTCAAACAAGGAAGTTAAAGAGAACGCTGTTTCTATAAAGCCAAGGAAGTAAAAGGAGCCCGAATGCGGTGCCCCTTTTAGTTTTAGAAAAGACTAAGGCGAAACGACTAAAGAATCACGCACCAAAAAGGCAAACTCAAGTCCCCCTTTCGCTATCACTGGCACAGCGGCCATGCCAACTAAGCTTCCCGCAGCCATCCCCAACACGCTATATAGCGCTGAGCCTGTGCACAATTCAGCTCCCATCACGCCACCCATGAAAAAACCGGTAAACATACCGATGTCAACGATATCTTCACGTACGATATCACGAATATTTTTTGCACACCCTACAACGAGGCTACCCTCAAAATGTGTTAACTCTCTCATTTTTACTACCTTGTAACGATTAGTGGAAATAACCTGAGTAGCATACAAGGGTGAGGACTGATTTAAAAGTAAAAAGTGACTCTCTTCGATAGATTACTTTTTAGCAAGAGTGACTCGAGGTAAGCCCGCTAAGTCGGCTAACGTTTTGACTTGCCCATAACCGCGCTTTTCGAGTAATTGAGATATCGAAGCTGCTTGTTCATAGCCATGTTCCAAAGCAAGTAATCCTCCTTCTAATAAATGCTCATAGGCATTTGCAATGATTACCTGGTAAGCCTCCAAGCCACTTTCCCCTGAAACTAAAGCCTGTTTTGGTTCGTGTAGGAGCTCATTAACCAGGTGGGGATCGGTCTTGCTCAAATACGGAGGGTTACTGACGATAGCTGCTACTTTTGACAAAGTAAGTCCAGCAAACCAATTCGCTTGAAACCATTCAATATTAGATAAGCGCAGTGTTTGGGCATTTTCTTTAGCGACTGCGAGCGCCTCGCTGGAGATATCTGTTGCCATAATTTTCCAACGAGGTCTGGTGTGCGCCAAGGCACAAGCAATTGCACCGCTACCTGTGCCTAACTCAACCAGAGTCAGCGGCTCATCTGGCAATTCGGCTATAACGGTTTCGACTAATAATTCTGTTTCAGGACGTGGCACCAGAACGGCGTTGTTCACCTTAAAAGATAATGACCAAAACTCTTTACTGCCTAAAAGATAGGCAAGGGGTTCGCGTTGCACGCGGCGCTCAAGAAATTGTTGGTAAAGTGCGTTGTCATTTTCACTCACCTCTTTTTCAGGCCAGGTCATCAGCCAAACAGGTTCTACTTTCAGCACATAAGCTAGCAGCAAGCGTGCTTCTAAGAGTGGATTATCAATATCTTTTAAGCGTTCACTTCCCTGTTGTAATAATTGCGCAATGGTATGCATTACTGTTCGAGGGTCGCCAATTGTTCTGCTTGGAATTCTTGACGTAACGCTTCAATCAACTCACTTACCTTTCCTTCGATAATTTCATCTAATTTGTACAAAGTTAAATTGATGCGGTGATCGGTAACCCGGCCTTGGGGGAAATTATAAGTTCGAATTCGCTCTGATCGATCGCCTGTTCCGACTAAACTTTTACGGGTAGAAGCCTGTTCAACCCGTTGCGCTTCTTTTTGCATGCGTAAGATTTTAGATTGTAGTAATGACATCGCTTTGGCGCGATTCTTATGCTGTGAGCGTTCGTCTTGACATTCAACGACAATCCCTGTTGGTAGATGGGTCATTCGCACTGCGGAATCGGTTTTATTCACATGCTGACCACCTGCACCCGATGCCCGATAGGTATCGATTTTAAGATCAGCAGGGTTAATCGTGATACTTTCAATTTCTTCTGCTTCAGGAAGCACCGCTACTGTACAAGTTGAGGTATGAATACGTCCTTGCGCTTCTGTTTCAGGGACTCGTTGTACTCGGTGAGCTCCGGATTCAAATTTCAGATGGGAATAAGCATCTTGCCCAATAATACGAGCGATGACTTCTTTGTAACCACCATGCTCACCAAAACTCTCACTGATAATTTCCACTTTCCAGCGCTTTTGCTCAGCATAGCGACTGTACATTCTGAATAAATCACCGGCAAATATAGCAGCCTCATCGCCACCTGCCCCACCGCGAATTTCCAAAAATACGTTTTTATCATCGTCGGGATCTTTGGGGATCAAAAACAGTTGCAACTCTTTTTCAATTGCTTCAATCTGCGTGGCCACATCTTCCAGTTCTTCTTCAGCCATAGCGCGCATTTCAGCATCTTCTTCTGCTAATAAAGCTTTAGCTGAGATTTGTTGATTCAAAAGGTCCTGATAGCGCTTAAAGGTGGTAACCAAAGGTTCCAGATCGGAATATTCTTTTGATAATTCACGAAATTGGTTTTGATTTTGAATAACTGATTGCTCAGTTAGCATTACGCCAACTTCATCATGTCTCTCGACCAAGGAAGCTAATTTATTTTCAATAGTTGGTTTCATTTACTCATCACTTAAATCGAATAATTCTTTAACAACAGTTATCTTTTCTTCTAATTGCGCAAGGCTTGCCTGACGCAGCTGTATGGTCGGTTGATGCAACAGTTTTTGGGTTAATTGATGGGCAAATTGCGTTAGAACTTGTTCAGGATCTTCACCTTTTCTGAGTTGACCTATGGCTGCATTCAGGGCGATGTTTTTAATATCCTGCACTTTCAGTCGCAATTGACGCACTGTCGTTAATTGCGTTTGCGCTAACATCCATTCCATATAAGCATTAGAGGCATGATTAATGAGAACTTCAGCTTCAAGTGCTGCTTTTTGTCTGGTTTTCAAATTCTCGTTAACGTATCCTTCAAGATCATCCACCGTGTAAAGGTAAATATCTTCATTATCTCCTAGCGTGGGATCAATATTGCGTGGCACGCCTAAATCGACCATAAATAGAGGACGGCGTTTACCTGCAAAAGCATTTTCCATCTTTGTAACGGTTACAACGGGTTTGGGGCTGGCAATAGCACTGATGACAATATCCGCTTGCTCTAAACACCAAGCGAGATCATCTAAGCCAACAGCCATCACTTTATAGCGCTCTGCCAAAGCTTGTGCATGAGAGAGGGTACGATTAGCAACAATAATTCGCTTAACCTCTTTGGCTTGTAAATGTTGCAACGTTAATTCAATATTTTCACCGGCCCCAATAAGTACTACCGTCGCTTTGCTCAAGTCGGTAAAAATTTGTTTAGCAAGCGTCGTTGCCGCATAGGCAACAGAAACAGGGTGCGCGGCAATGCCTGTACTCGTACGAATTTTCTTGGCAACGGAGAAACTGGTTTGGAAAAGTCGTGACAACGATTTTCCTACAAAGCCAGTTTTGGTAGCGGTTTGGTAGGCAGTTTTGAGTTGACCTAAAATTTGCGGCTCACCAATGACCATTGAATCCAAACCACACGCTAAACGCATCACGTGTCTTACTGCATGGCTTTCTGAATACGTATATAAGTACGGGTTCATGTCAAATGACAAGGCCAAGTAGTTTTTCCACCAAGTTTGTAATTGTGCGAGTGACGCACTAGGGTGATCGGCCGTGCTGCAATAAAATTCAGTCCGGTTACAAGTCGATAATAAGGCAACTTCTTCGAGTGCAACTTCACTGAAAAGCGCTTCCAAAGCTCGAGGAATATTCTCCTGAGTAAAGGCCAGCTTCTCCCGAACATCGATGGGGGCTGTTTTATGACTGATCCCTAGAGTTAATAACACGCGTTGTCACTTTTAGTTACTGAATTAAATATCTCTTACGGTTTCTTTCTCGCTGCCGATGTTGTGATTAAGGAAGAAATAGTTAATCACATTACAAAGTGATAAAGTAAGGATACTTTATGAAGCAGGCAGCTACACTTTTTTTACCGCTTCTTTTTATTGTCCCGGAACTCACCCTCACCAGCGTTCAGCCTCAACAATTGGCGACATCTGATGAAAGCGCCCTTATCATACAAGAAAAGACCAAGTCTGCTAAAGCCCAACTGCCTGCAGAAAGCTTATTTCAGTTAATGGCCGCTGAAATGGCGCTGGATAGAGAACATCCTGAGGTTGCACTGGCAAATTATATCGCTGCAGCCAAAGAAACCCAAGACGCAGCCATTGCGGCAAGAGCGACCCAAATCGCCCTGACTGTGGCCTCCCTAGAGGTTGCCCTTGAACCAGCTGTTATATGGGCCAAAGCCGCTCCCAAAAACTTAGAAGCCCAAATCACCACTGCTGCCTTATATATTCGCTTAGACAAGGTCAAAGAGGCGGTACCCTATTTGCGCCAAGCTGAGGTTGAAAATCCAGACGAAGCACTACAATATTACCTGGTTCTATTCCGTCAACTGCAAAAAGATAACGACAATAAACGAGTCATTGAGGCACTGGAACTGCTCACACAAGCTGAACCTAAAATTGCTAGCGCGCAGTTAGCCCTGGGTGAAATTTACCTTTACAGTGGTGAAAACAAAAAAGCATTAGCCATGAGTGAAGCCGCTCTTAAAATTAGCCCCAATGCTGTTACCTCGATGCAGCTTTACACTGAAGCTCTTTTTCGCAACCAGGGTAAAGAAGAAGCTAAGCGCTATATAGACAAAGCCGTCAATGAACATCCCGACGATCACTCACTGCGTCAATATTATGCACAGTTTTTATTAGATAACGGTTATGATAAAGAAGCAGAGAAGCAAATTGAAACGATAGTTGACAATCCAAACTTATCTTCTGAAGAGCTTCTACAATTTGCCAGAATGTGCATCCAAGCACAGTGGTTTGATTTAGCAGAAAAAATCCTCAATCGCTCAAGCAAAATGCCTGATAGCAAAGATATATCCTATTACTTTTTAGCTCGAGTTTCAGAAATGAAAAACAATCCAGAAGAAGCCATTTCGCAATTTCAAGAGGTTTTGACTGGCCCATTTCACGTGTTATCACAAGTACGGGCGAGCGTATTATTGACTGACAAAAAACGATATGATGAGGCATTAACCGTCCTATCTCGCACTCAACCTAACGATGAAACGGATGTCAAACAAATTTTATTAGCCAAAATAGATGTCTTAAATCGCTCAAAACATTTTAAAGAAGCCTTAGCGCTTATTAATGAAAATATGCAGCATATGCCAGATGATGTTGAACTTTTATATGCCAGAAGCTTAGTTGCCGATCAACTAGACGAGATTAATCTCGCAGAAAAAGATCTCAAAACTATCATTAAATTACAACCGAACCATGTTGATGCATTAAACGCTTTGGGATTTATGTTAGCCAATAAAACCCAACGTTTTGATGAAGCTAAAAACTATCTCATGACGGCTTTGAAGATCTCCCCTAACAATCCTTCCGTATTAGATAGTGTGGGCTGGTTATATTATAAAATGGGCAACTATCCTCAATCATTAGAAACCTTAAAGAAAGCAGCCAAGTTAATGCCCGATGCTGAAATTGCTGCACACTTAGGCGAGGTCATGTGGCAGATGAAAGATTTTGAAGGCGCCAAACAAGTCTGGAATGAAGCGCTCAAACAAAATCCTAAACATGAGAATGTGTTGGATACCATGAAACGGATGATGAAAAAATAGCACCTTAACTGGAAGTTAACTGGCTTATTTATGTGGTAACTTTTTTCTTCCTGACTGGGTATACTTAATCTATGAAAAGTAACCCAGTAATGGAATACATTGATGCCCCTTCATCCCGCTCTTGAAAGATTAGTCGCCATGGTTTATCACAACGGTTTTGGCAAACTCCATGAATATACGCCAGAACAAATCATGGAAATTTTGCGGCTACCCCGTTTAAAAATAGAACCGACTCCATTTCAAGATTTCATTATCAGAGAAGATTTATCCGTTCGCTGTTACTCCCCAGCCAACCAACCTGATGGCCCCATTCCGGCAATGATATTTCTCTCAGCCACGGGGTACATTATTAACCATATGATCTCCTGCAATGAATATTGCAGCTTACTGGCCAATAAACTGGGCATGAAAATCATTTATATCGCCCATCGCTTAGCGCCCGTTTGTACCTTTCCTGATTTTTTATATGAATGCTTAGATGCTATCAAATGGGTTCATCAACATCCTACCAAACTAGGTGTCAACCCCGATAAAATCGCAATTTGGGGAGAAAGCTCCGGTGGCAATATCGCCGCCTCCTTGACACACCTTTTACGAGATGAAGGTCTCGATATTATTCGCCATCAAACTCTGATTTATCCGATGGTCGATTTATCTCATGATTATCCTTCAAAAAAGGAATTCGCCCATGGTTATTTATTAGATATCACTTTTATTAACTATCTTGAAAATTTAGTATTTAGCGCAGGAAAATATCGCAAAGATGGGCTAGCCTCCCCAGTGCAAAATGCCAATTTCAAGGATTTACCACCAGCCACTTTAGTCACGGCAGAATGCGATCCTTTGCGAGATGAAGGCGAAACTTATGCGCAAAAATTACAGGCAAATGGCACCACTGTGCAAGCAAGGCGTTATGATGGAATGATCCATGGCTTTTTACGCTTTTATAATAAAATTACGTTAGCCAATGAAGCTTTTGATTTTGCATGTGCTGAACTTAAATCTGCCTTCCAACAAGCTTAACGAGTCGATTGTCCTTTCGTTTTACCTTGAGTGGGTGACGTATCAGGAGGTACATAGTCTTTTTGGTTTTTCTTGCAATCCTCATTCGATTTCAGAGGTTGATTTTTGCCACGAAAATCTTGTTCTTTTTCTGAAAAATCACTGAGCAGCTTGCTGAGGACGGCATTATCATTTTTACTCATTTTTCCATCAACCTGCATATTTAATAGATAACCACGCATTAACTCAAAACGAGTCGCATCTGAAAGTTGAACATCGCTATTTAAGACACGCACCATTTCATCCAGTTTGTCAGCCAATTTTGATGTGCGCTGTTTAAACACCGTACTTACAATAAATAGAGGATTCACATCTTTAGGACTTCTCTCTTTTTGCTTTTCACGTTCTGATATTTGCAAAATGTGTTTGGTGCGAAATAAGTCTGCCGACACAGAAGAAAAGTCGCCTATCTTAGGTTCAACATCGACTTCCATTGGTTCTGGATGTTCTCTCTCAATCTCCATTTGAGAATCAATATCGTCAATAATCACCGCATGACGTTTATTGGGTTCAGAGGGTGTTTGAATCAAGCTCTTTTCATCAACACCTTTAGCAATCATTTTTTCTACTAAGGTCTCCATCACTTTTAGATTGTTTTCCAATAACTTCACATTAATTTGTGCTTTTTTAGCTGAAGGATCATTAATATTCATCGCATCATTAGTAAACGATCGTAACTGTTCACAAATAGTATACATTTCTTCAATTGATACGCCCTCTTTCTTATCAAGTTTATTTATAAAGTTGCTCATATCAACATCAACATTCAGTTGATTGAGCTGTTGCAACAACTCCTCACGTAAGTAACCTGCCACTTTGAGCATGCTGGGCTCATCGGTTGCCTGTAACGACAAGCGAGACAGCTCTTTGTTCAACATATCTTGAAAGCGACTACCCCTCTCATTGCGCTTACCCAATAGATTATAAGCCTCTCTGTCTTTTTGCAGCGCAAGTTTTCTGGCTTCGAGTAATGCCTGCAATAGTTCGTCAGGATTTTTCGCCAAATCGACTTGTTCGAGTAAAGCATTAGCCGTTTTATTACGACCAAAGAATTTTGATTTATCTTTCAAATAACGAGCAATATCAGAACGAATATCATGTTTCATGGTAGTGAAGTCATAAGTGGGTAATGGCTTATCACCTGTGTACTCGATTTGGTAACGTATTGCTTGTAATGGATTTTGTTGCCTTTTAGCTTGAATGAGCTCAAGTTTGGCTTCATTCACCATCTCTTCGCGACTGGTATTGATGACATCTGCCAGTTCATCAAGAGGATTAGGACCTTTTAGTTTAATTTCGCTCAATTGACTGTAAAGATCCATTTCATTACGCATTGCTTCGGTATAGACTTTTTCATAAGCATCACCGGGTGGTGCCTTTTCTTTACTTAAGGCACGAGCCTGAAAACTCAGTTTATGATAAGCCTGCAGTAATTTTTCGTAGGCATCAGGATTATTGTCAATCGCCTTTTGAATTTCCTTAGGATTATTCTCAACTCCTAATATGGCACCAATATCGACAGGACGAAGCGAAAATGTATGTTCATGCTTAAGCATAGTATTTAAGCGGTATAAATTATTGGCCATATCAACAGCAAGCATTTTGCTGATCTCTTTTTTAGCATCAACAGATTCAAGCGCAGCCAATTGACTAGGCTCTTTAAGCCAGAAATGTTTATTGTAATTGATCAACTGGTCATCAATATTGGCATTTTGCACCGCAAAGTCAGGATCTTTGGCAAGCGCTTCTTTGCCAAGTAAAATAATATCCTTAATCACAGAAGATTCTTGATCATAAGAATGCGGGTCAAACAACTCTTTAGCTTTTTTGGTATCAATATCGATACTGAATCGATTGGCTATTTCATTAACAACTTTCTCATTCCACGCTTTACCTGCAAACTGTTCTAGCTCACTAAAAATTTTGTCATAATTGCCAGGGTATTGATCTTTAAGTTCAATAAACTTACGATCAAGTTCGACTAGATAACGGCTCCAAGCATCTAATAAATTGGTTTTAACTTGTTTTGAAAACTCGTCTTTATTAGGAGGCGTAGGCTTCACCAGTTCCATTAGAGTATCCAGCTTTTTACCCGGATCAGCTAAATCCATCATTGCAATAAACTGATAATAAAACTGGCCACGAATATCACCAAAGGTTTGTTTAAAGCGTCGATCCGTTGCGAGCGTTTCATTCTTATGCTTTTTATAGCTCTCTAAATGCTTCGTTAAGCGTTGTGGGAAAAAGTAGCGAGTGCTACGATCGACCTTGATATTAGCATTATCCAATTTAGCTAAGAATCGTTGCTTATTAACCACATTAACGAATAAACCCGGCTGACCTTGACGTCCCATACGACCAATAATTTGACGTTCTTCACGTTCACTCGCTTCAGGATAAGCACCTATGACCATTAAACCATTTGGATGAGGCTTACCTTCATTAGTCACGGGTTTAAAGTCGGTGCCGCGGCCCATCATGGGTGTGGTAATGGTGATGGTGTTTTGCTTGCCTGCAATAGTCTTGATTGCTTTTTCTTTATCTTCTGTTGTCTTTAAACTGACTTCTCTGTTATCTTCACCCTTGGCTAAAGCTTTTATTTCTTCTTCACTCAATGGTTCGTATTGGTTTGTTTTTTTATTAAACTGATAAACAGCAAAATCCATACCATTGTAAAATTGTAGTAACGGTGGTTCGTCCTGGCTTTTTGCTTCTTTTGCTAATTTAGAGATAAATCCGTCTTTAAACTTAGTTGCATATTCAGCATCTTCTTCAACAATAACTGTCGGCATTTGCTGCTTTTTAATAGCATGCTTTTTATACTGGCCGTAAATAGCATCAATATGCCCTTTATCATTACCAGCAAATACCGGTTTGAGTATTTGCCGTTTGAGCTCCTGATGAGTTGGAATTTGAGTGAGGGTAAATTGGTATTTTTTAATTAACTCAGCTCGCTCCTCAATTGATCCGATTGTACCTGTGATCCCCCAGACACATCCGCCCTTTTGTTTAAAATAGTCTACGAAATTCTTACTAGATAAGGCAGCCACATGTGATTTTTCGGCATCAATCCGGCATGGCGGTTCGCTTTCAGATAGATTGTTGTTAATTCTGGCATGTAAAAACTGATGAACCCCTTTTGACCATTTAGAACCTTTTGATACTCGGTGATGAGAAATGATTCTAGCAGCGGAATATTGATTACCGTCTTTATGTTGATATTGCTCTAAAGTCCAGGCAGTGCCTTTACCTTGTTCGTATAATATTTTGGCATTAAAAGCGGAATCAATCCAAACATCAAGTTGCTTTCTGCTTTCACTACCGCGTATTTTAAATTCAGCCAAACGCTTTTGCAGGTGCGACAACTCCGGTTCTTTAATGGATTTACTCTGAATTGCAAGATTTAATGCCCCCTCTAATGCGGCAATGGCATTGACCACATCGGACTCTCTGGTGATACCTAACTTTTCCACATCACCTTTGAATGCATCAGAGTCGACAAATTGATTAATTTGATAATAAAACCATTCATCAGGGCTGATCTCTGAACCTGATTCTCCTAAATTCACCGCATATCTAAAATCCGTTACCTCGTCTAAAACGGTGAAATCAACTTCGTCTAACACTAACCCTGGATTTTTCAAATTAAGCGGTTCTTCAATATCCGTTTTTGCCAAGAATAACGCCATATTTGAAACGTCAGTATAATTAACACCTTTATGCTGGAAATCTTTAGCATTGGATTGAGCACTAATAACAGTGGTTGGGAATCCCATGTATTCATAAAACTTTTCGTTTTCTTCCAAACCCTCATGCGCTAAAGTCAAATTTGAAGTACAAATAATGGCAGGTCTTCCTTGGGCTACCAACACAGAAGCATATAACCCTGCAATCAGTGATTTGCCTTGTCCTGTGGCGATTTCATTGATATTCATTGCAGGATTTTCAAGTGCTTGCAATAGGCCGATAATTTGAGTTGAGAATGGGAATTTACCGCGTGGCGGTTTTTTATTAGGGCTTGAATCAAAGGTCGAGCGATAATATATTTCGCGGACTAATGCAATATATTGTAAAGTTGCTAGGCGCTGTTGTTCAGGATTACTGCTATCTTGTATTTTCAATACTAATTTATCTTTGAAGTCTATCAATTGATCTTTAGTCAGATCTTTTATTGCCTTGCCTTCATAAACTGGCTTATTTAGGCCAATGGCATGAATGTAAGCATAATCAGCTAGCAGACCCTGCTTTTTATCCTCAGGTATTCCAATAGGATCTTTAAAGGCTAAGGATTTAGTTTCGTTTAATACACCAATAACTCTATCATCATTAAAGATAACGTCGAGTTCAGATTGTTGAGTTTTTACTGTGAAGAAAGTATCTTGTTGTTTCTTGATAAATTCAGAAACTGTTTCAGAAGGTAGTAGCGTATCCAGCTCGTTGACATTGGGAAAAGGCGCATCCATATCCACCGTTGCTAGCTTGCTGATGTCAACTAGCTCTCTTTCCTTAAGTTTATCGATTACCGATTGTATGGTCCCATTGTCAAAACCCGTAGAGAGATCCGCTGTTCTGTTCAATATAGCGATAATGGGTGCTCGTTTTTGTGCATCAACTGTTTCTAGCGCTTTAATTAAAGCCATTACGCTTTCGCTGTTTTGGTTACTGCTCAAGTGTTTTAGTAACTCCGACAAAGAGGACTCTGGAACGCCTGTCGTTTTCCATCTTTTAACTTGTTCACATAGTTCCCCAATATCTGCTTCTGGGTGAATTTTAAGAAACTGAATCGCACCTTTATATAAGATAGGATCCGATTTAGAAAGTTCTGTTAAAGGCAGTAAAGTTCCCTTCTCAAGTTTATTAGTAGCTGCTAAACCTAAAGCAAAGCTTAATAGCTCTGCACGATCTACCTGACTATTGGGAATAATGCTTTTTTCTATGACTTCATTCATCAAAGGCCAATCATTGACTTTACCTGCAAATGAAGTGATGCTTTCTAACAGCTCTTTGGGATAGAAGTTTTCTCTTTTTGCCGTTTCATTGAGCGCATTCAATAATTTGGTTAATTCAGTAGCCGGGATAGCGTCTTTAGGCAGTTTTTCTAAACTCTCTATCAGAGATGAAAACTTCTTGCCCACTATCGACTTTGTTTCATTAAGTTCCTTATATAAATCAGACAGCTCAGTATGCGATTTGGCATAGGCATCTGTCAGTATATCTACCTCTTCTAATGTCTTTGGTGAGGAATCAGAAGGAGTAAATTGCTTTTGCGCAAAAGCAACTAAATTGGATCTTTCATTCACTGTTAGATTTTTTAATAGATTTTCTTCAATAAGTTTGAGAGCACCTTTGTGCGCAGAAAATATCTTTTCATTTAATAAAGGCAGTAACGCAACAGAAAATGACAGCTTTTCTTCAACTTTGTTTTCAGCTAGCTTTTGCAAGAATTCCTTAAATGTCTGAGCACTGCCTTTCTCTAGATTAATGCCAAGCAGTGCTAATCCTTTGATCAATTCATCTTCAGCCCCTTTAAATGCACTATCAAATGTCTGTGCGTTTACTGTGGCCGTTTTTAAGGAGCTTAATTCGAAAGTCATCAGCTCAAAGCCGGGTTGCTGTTTCAGCCAATTTGCAGCTGCTTCGGGGCTTGCTTGCGTTTGCATTGCCGCTTTATCGAGCATGGTTTTGAGTTGGTCCCAACTCGGATAGTGATCCAGCTCTAACACCGTGGCATTACTGAGCACTTTTAATACTGCTTCAACGTTTCGATATGCAACTTGATTGTTATCAGTACAATAAGTATCTAAACAATGATCAATAAAATGTTCAAAACTTTGTGGGTCCTCACTATTAGTGAACGCCTCCCCTGGGTCGTCCATTAAAGCAAAGGCATGCAATAAGCCACCTTGGAGTTTGGCTAGTTTTTTCTTCTCCTCAGTCTTTCCACTAATACCAAAATCCATGGTCATCATTTCAAATTCGACCAGCACTTTCGCTAAATTAGCATCTGATAGCCGATGATCAGGTTTTTGAGCTAAACGGTGTAAGGGCGTGAACAGGTCTTGATTTTTACGATAGAATTCTTGAGGATGAAAAGATTTTTCGATATGCGAACGAAAATCATCTACCTTTTCAAATTCTTTATTCTGATGCATTCTTGCGATAGTGTTCAGATAGTGAGTGAGGGCATCAAGAGTCGGGGCGTCACCCTTGCCCTCAAAAAAGTGCATCATTTGACAATTGAGGATCTCTTCTAATTGCTGTACTGGGCCATCTAGACCTCTTTCTCCACCAAGACTCAGAAAGTTATCAACGCTTTTTGCGAAGGCGAGAATTTTTTCTTGGTCATTAGCATCATTTACGCCTTTGTTATGAAATAAACCAAAGGATATGGCAGAATATAAAAAGGCTTGCGTCTCCTTTGCATGGGCGTATTCGGGCGATTTGATGCCGAGAATCGTTTCATCAATTTTTTCTATGGTTGATAATGAAGGCGAGACAGAAGCTACGGCATAGTGCTCATACAAGCCGCGTTGACACCCGCCTAACCCTCCGTTTCCTGAAATAACATCACGAAATAACACAGAATGTTTACTGTAGATTTGATCTTTGGAAGTGATGGGCTCTTTTTTTACGCCTTCTTTATCGATTTCCATTAAAGGCAACACAACACGATAGCGATGCTGCTTGATAGCAGTGTATGATGTCGCATATTCTAAATCAAGCTTGGTCAGCCCTGCGAGTTGTTGTTCGAGTACATTATTTTTCTGTGCATTCTTTAGTATAAACAAAACTCTATCTAGGCCCACCTTCATATTGCGACAGCCTTTGGCAAAATTTTCAAGGTCTTTAACCGGCAAAGGTGCATCATTAGTTATTTCTTTATATTCTTTTACAAAATCCTTGAAGCCAAGATATAGCTCTTGTAAATCAACACGGGCATTATGCGCAGCATGCGCATTGCAAAAATGCATGAACCACTTTAATTCTTCATCATTTAATGTGGCTATTTTGTCGAATGCTTGAAATTGATCACGCTGCATCAAATGATCAATCATCATTGGTCGATATTGAATGCTATCTAGACCGTTTTGTAAAATAGCCTTATCTAAGAACTCATCAAATAATTTCTTTTCTTTTGCTTTTTCACAACGACCTTTAATAGCATCCAATTTTCGGGTTAAATCGTATAAAGCTTCCCCACCGAAGGCAACAGCAATCTCCGCCAGTTCTTGATGTCGTTCTGTTTCTAATATTTTTTCTGTTATTTTATTGGCATACCATTCTTTAAAGTCATTCACTCCCCCTTTTACCGCAGTCATAAAGACCATTTTAGGAACGACTTCATCGTCTTCTTGACCTAAACGACCGGTATTGAAATCATTAATTTCCTCGGTTGTTAATGGCACAAAGTATTTACCCACCAGCATCTGGGTAATAGGATCAAGGTTTGCCGGTCTGTGTTCTAATGTAAAATCGCTTGATGCTACCTGCATGCGCCCACGCGCGGAATTGAGCGTTTTGGTGCTTAACGTTAAAGTATTTGTTTCCCTGAGATCACTGTTATCGTAATAAATACCTCTTTGCACGACGGGTGGCTCACCTTCTCGTGGCGGGGGGCCAACCACCAAATTACCAACATGAAACCCTTCCGGTAAATTACCCTCAACTAAGCCGTCTTTAAATGCATCAGGATCTCTGAGAATTTGCCTAACCACATCTTTAGACAGCACTTGCAATGTCGAGCGCGAGACAACCCTACCATCATCTGCTTTTAGATCACCTCGCAGTTGGTACCAGAGTTTTTTCAACTCTTCTCGTTTGGCTCCTAATTCACTGCGCAATTTGAGTGCAAATTCAACGAATTCATCTTCCGTTTTAATATTATCTTCAACCGAACCATGTGCCTGTTGTTGCTCCTGCTCTTGTTCTTGTTCCTGCTCTTGTTCTTGTTCCTGCTCTTGTTCCTGTTCTTGCTCTGCTTCTTGCTCTGTGCCAATATTTTTTAGCAATTCAGCTAAGTCGATAGTGCGCTTACAAGCACGAACTTCTTCTATCGATTGCGCATCGACAACGCTACCTCCAGATGAGGCAAGACCACTTTTCGTACCTAGTGCAGCAACACCTTTCTCTAAAATAAAATAGTTCAAGGACCTGCGGTTTTTTGCAATAGCTAAATTGACTTTATCCAACTTTTCTTTTAATGCTTGTTTTTTTTCTTCTAGTTCCTGTCGCTCTAGAGAACCTTCTCTTTTATTACCTATTAATTCTAAAAGCTTTCTATCAATTTTATTAGCGATGTTGGTCAGATCAACCTGGATTGCCAAACCATTTTTTTCACGCTGTGCAAGCGCCAACATATCATCAAGATATTTTTCATACTCTTCAACATTAACGTTGTCACTTTCGCCAACCACATCAAACTTTATTTTTTCTAGCAAGTAGTAATCTGCTTGTTTGTCTGCCAACGCGGTTGCAAAGGCCACGATGTCTTTGTAAAGTGTTTTCCCGCCAAAAGGGTGGTTAATGTATAATGAATTAAATGGCAGTGGCAGACCTTGTGTGGCATGCTCGGTTAATGCGTTCATGGTGTCAGAAAAATCAAATGCCATATTAGGCAAACGCCCTACAGGACAGGGCGTCATGATCCTGGCTTCACTGACTGAACTTTTAAAACCGCCTTGGGCTAGGTGCTGTAAACAAGCCTTCAACATGTCACTATGATTAACGGTGGTACTCGTTTGTGGTGGCAGTAAATCGACGGTACCTGTGACTTTACGTTTTAGCTTATCATCATAATACTTTGCATAGATTTCAGAAAAAAAGTCAGCTAGGGGTTCTTTTTTCTTTATTTTATATTCGGCTTCTAAATCATGAAATGCTTCTTCTTTGATTTGCGGCCAGATCCATTCTTGAAATTCATTGAATATCGATTCTTCTAAATTCTGTTTGTAAACAACATTATTACCACTACCACCCTCTGCAATGCCGTTATTCTTGGCATAATCTAACATCGTCTTGATGAGTCTTTTATTTTGTTCTTCTCTTTGTTCCGGTGGTTTTTCTGCTTCCCATTCTGCAAACTTTCTTTTTGCTTGAGCTAAAACACTCTCTCTTTTAATTTCTGTTAAGATGGCTGCAAATTCTTCGGGCTCAACAGGAAAGGTAATTTTGGCAAGTTGTCCAGACATATTAGGGATTTTCTTTTTCATAATTTTCTCAAATGCTGACAAAATGACTTGCTTCTTCTCTAAGGTGACTTCTGGCGGCAATAACTTAATATTGTTAAGGTCATTGACAAACGTTTGCAGTGTTTCTGATTCATCGACTTCGTCTGATCTCTTTCCCTTTTTTTTTCCTTGCTTTTCGTAAGCCTGCATGTAGGAAGCGCTTAATTGCTCTTCTACTCTGTTTTCTAAAATAGCAAGGTCTTCAGTGTTTTGTACTAGGTCGTTGATAAGTTGGATTGGGCCTTTGTTCGACATAGGGTCACCTGTTCACATTGATAAAGATGTGACAAGCGACCTATACTAATAGTTCATTGAGGACAACTGGGTTTATTGATGGGCGTTTCTACACGGATTTATACCACTTGTACCTCTTGAATGTATCAAGGGTACATGGCAATTATTGCTAAGCAAATCATCCGCTTAATTATAAAAATCTTGAGCTGCTCAACCACTTATTATCGGGATAATAAGCAAATATCAATGAGCCATCTTTAATAGTTTGAATAATCGAGGCGTTGGCATAACTGATGGCAGGACAACCCCAGCTACGTCCTAAGCGACCACCTACGTCTTTCACATAACCGGCAGGATGCATAACGATTGCCCGGCTAGCAGCATTACCATTAAAGCCTTTTTCTAAGCCGTGTAACGTTAACGAAGTACCATGCTTACCTTGATAGGTTGAACCGGTTAAAAACAAACCCAAACTCGATTTGTGGCTGCCGTGAGCATCAGAAAAATGTCTGGCATGATTGTCTCCGGTACCGGAGCCATGTGCGACATGAACATGATGCAATACTTTACGACGCGACATATCAATCACCCACAAGCGGCGTGAAGTGGAAGGCAACGAATAGTCGATCACGGTGAGAAAAGGTTTACGCGGAATGCCCATCGCTTTCGCTTTTTGTTCAGCTTTAAGCGCCAAACCAAGCACCTTGGGATTGATCCCTTTAAGTCCATCTGTGGCTTTGACTGAAGTTGATTGCGCAGGTGTTGTGGCGGACGCTGTGGTTGTTTGAGATCTTGTGCTAGATTTTGCTTGTGACTTTTCTGAAACTTTTACATCCTGGCTTGCTTTCACAGAAGTTTTGGCTAACAACATAGAACTATTTATGCATAACAGGGCAATGAACAACCATTTACCAAAATTAGTCAGACGGTTTACTTTTAATAGATGACTACTTCTCATCTTGACCACTCCAGAAACTAAATCAGGTGGGCAACTATACCAGTAATCGTTGCAAAAAAACATGTTGATATTCATGCAATGCTGAAAATTTCAATCATTTTGTGCACAGAGCTGCATCTCGCCTTTTGCGTCACGATCGTTATATACTCTTACCCAATTTACTTTTCGCGTTAAAATGCAGCTTAAGGATCTCGAGATTAAAATGAACCGATTTAACGTGCTTTTTATCACGGCTATTCTGCTAGCAGGCTGTACATCCACTTCAGAAAAAAACCAACAAATAGCGGCATCGACTCCGCAACTTGAACAACGCTGGAAAGTAAATGAAAAACAGCTCGATGGCGTCAATCATTGGCAAGCAGAAGGTAAATTATCTGTCGCACAACGTAAAAAAGGTGGCAGCGCATCCTTTGTTTGGCAGCAACAAGGGGAATTCTATCAAATCAAAATATTTGGTCCCTTTGGTGCTAAAAGTGCTTACATTATAGGCGGTCCTAATCACGTAGAGCTTAAAGAGGCCAATGGCAATGTTTCCACGGCTAAATCACCTGAAGCTTTGCTTTATAAAGTTGTTGGCTGGCAAGTACCCATCAGTGGATTGCGTTATTGGTTACGCGGCATACCCGTGCCCAACACCAGAAATGGTAAACAATTTAATGAACAAGGTCTATTAGCCACCTTAAAACAACAAGGTTGGAATATTGAATATCAAGAATATAACCACAATACTTTTGCACCCCTACCCAGTAAAGTGGTTCTATTTAGTGACCAAGTCAAAGTCAAAATGATTGTCAATAACTGGAAAGAACTCCCAGCATGACCAAACTTTGCTTGTTATCGCCTGCTAAGGTGAATCATTTTTTGCACATCATTGGACAACGCAATGATGGTTATCATTTATTGCAAACGTGTTTTCAGTTTTTAGATTATGGGGACGAGTTGTCATTTGAATTGCGTGACGACTCTAAAATCGAATTATTGCCAGAAGAGGTAATGGCTATCCCCAAGACGTCCAACCTTATCTATCGCATCGCGAAAGCATTTGCTCATGCAACAGGTGCTACCCGAGGGATCACTATTTCGGTCAATAAGCGCTTGCCCATTGGTACCGGCTTAGGAGGGGGTAGCTCTAATGCCGCCACGACCCTGTTGGCGCTAGACGCGCTTTGGGGGACTAATTGGTCGCTGAATGACTTAATGGCTTTTGGCCTCAGTTTCGGAGCCGATATTCCTATTTTTATCAAGGGTCATGCATCACTAGCAGAAGGCATTGGCGAGCAGTTAACACCCGTCTCATTACGAGAGCGATGGTTGGCGGTGATCCTCCCCCCTTGCCAAGTCATTACTGCAAAAATGTATGCCGATTCTGAATTGACAAGGAACACGCCAACCTTCAGAATAGAGGCCCTCGCTAAGGTTGATATGACAGCTGACGTTAGCGAATTAAGAAACGATTTTGAGCTGCTAGTGCGTCGTCATTATCCAGAAGTCGACGCAGCAATGAAGTGGTTATCTAACTTTGGAAAACCCCGGTTAAGTGGTTCAGGTGCGAGTGTTTTCGCCTGTTTTGAAACAGAACAGCTAGCGAAAAATGTGATTGAACAATTGCCCACTCACCTGACAGGCTTTGTTGCCAAAGGGGTTAATAAATCGCCAACTGTGGAAGCAGTAAATAAAGTTAGATTTCAATTAGCAAGAGCATAATTGGGGTGTCGCCAAGCGGTAAGGCACGGGGTTTTGATCCCCGCATACCTAGGTTCGAATCCTAGCACCCCAGCCAATTCATCCAAACTGATATATAGATAGGGTTCCATCGTGACCGATATGATGATTTTTAGTGGAAATGCCAACCCACGGCTTGCCACCAGTGTTTCAGAACATCTTCACGTCACGCTTGGTAAAGCCACCATTGGTCGCTTTAGTGATGGTGAAATCAACGTGGATATTCATGAACATGTCCGCGGTAAAGACGTTTTCATTATCCAGTCCACCTCCGCTCCCACTAATGACAATCTCATGGAATTGTTATTATTAACGGATGCTTTAAGACGAGCGAGTGCCTTACGGATCACCGCTGTTGTTCCCTACTTTGGCTATGCCCGCCAAGACCGCCGTGTACGTTCATCACGCGTGCCCATTTCAGCTAAAGTCGTAGCCGATATGATGGCAGCTGTGGGTATCGATAGATTACTTACTGTCGATTTGCACGCCGATCAAATTCAGGGCTTCTTTAATATGCCGGTCGATAATGTTTACGGCTCTTCTATTATGATTAACGATATTTTGAAAAAGAAATATGCTAATCCGGTTGTCGTCTCTCCCGATGTGGGGGGCGTGGTACGCGCACGTGCTATCGCGAAAAGAGTCGGTGATTCTCACTTAGCCATTATTGATAAACGTCGTCCGCAACCGAATGAAGCCCGCGTTATGAATATTATTGGCGATGTTTCAGGCCGCACTTGTATTCTCGTCGATGATATTGTCGACACTGCAGGAACCTTGTGTATGGCTGCCGCCGCTCTAAAAGAAGAAGGTGCTACCAAAGTGGTTGCCTACTGTACGCACCCTGTTCTCTCTGGTAATGCTATTTCGAACCTTGAAAACTCGACTATCGATGAACTGGTTGTCACCGACACCATCAGCCTGAGCAAAGCAGCACAAGCCTGCCCCAAAATCCGCCAACTCAGCATCGACGCGATGCTCTCTGAAGCCATTCGTCGCGTTAGCAACGAAGAATCTATCAGCTCCATGTTTCAGTTATTTAACTAATAACTACTAATAAGTAGTTACTATTGTAGCGCATGAAAATGCGCTATACTCGCGCACTTAATCAGCCTTATTGGTCGCGATAGGGCTATTTTTATTTATAACGGAGTCTTTAACATGGCAAAATTTGCTTTTGAAATCGAATATCAGCCACGTGAAGCGCATGGGAAAGGTGCGAGCCGCCGTCTGCGTAATCACGAAAACATGGTCTTAGGCGTCGTCTATGGTGGCGATGATAAACCAGAATCTATTGCACTGAATCATTTTCATGTTTCTAAAGCCTTAGAAAATGAAGCGGTCTACTCTCACATCTTGACCTTAACGAGCAAGGGTAAAAAGCAAAAAGTCGTTCTCAAAGACATGCAACGGCATCCTTACAAACCTCGCGTTTTGCACATGGATTTCATGCGCATTAGCGAAAATAAACCCATTACCATGCATGTTCCGCTACACTTTTTGGGCGAAGCTACGGCTCCTGGCGTAGTGAATGGTGCAGGTACTTTTACTCACCATATGGTCGAGTTGGAAATCAAATGCCTTCCACGTGACCTCCCAGAATTCATCGAAATCGATGTTTCTAATGCAGAGCTCAATAGCATAGTACATTTGTCACAAGTGAACTTACCTAAAGGCGTTGAATTAGTTAGCGTTGTTCATGGTCATGAAGACGATTTACCCATTATCAGTCTTGCTAAGCCAAAACGAGTTGAAGAAGAGGAAGCTCCTGCTGAAGAAGGCGCCGCTCCTGCTCCTGAAGCTAAAGATGCTAAAGGCAAAGAAGCTTAATTCTTATCAGAAGATGGCTCGACATGTTTGCAAGCAAAATGACGTCACGGGGTATCCAGCTCATTGTTGGGCTGGGTAACCCAGGTCCCCAGTATGCCAATACTCGCCATAACGTCGGGTTTTGGCTTGCTGAAAAATTATGTGAGACATTTCGAGCTACCCTCGCTCCCGAAGGTAAATTCAAAGGACACGTTGGACTGATTCAAGCAGGCCAACACAGCTGTCGCATCTTACTGCCGATGACATATATGAACCGTAGCGGTGAAGCAGTCCTCGCCATTGCAAATTTTTATAAAATCCTTCCCAACGAAATATTAGTCGTTCATGACGAGCTAGATCTTCCGGTAGGAAGCGCTCGTTTAAAATTTGATGGCGGTCATGGCGGTCATAATGGGTTGCGCGATATTGATGCCAGGTTGAACACTAAAGGGTTTTATCGCCTACGACTAGGAATTGGTCATCCGGGAAACAAAGACGATGTCTCTGATTATGTTTTACATCGCCCATCTAAAAGCGATGAGCAAAATATCTTAAGCGCTATCGATCACGCGTTGAGTGTGTTACCCGATGTGTTAACGGGCAATATTGATAAAGCCATGAACGTGCTCCACACAATAGCAAAATAGTATTCTTACAATGAGGTCCAACTATGGGATTTAAATGCGGTATCGTCGGACTGCCTAATGTCGGCAAATCCACCCTTTTTAATGCTTTAACCAAAGCAGGCATTGCAGCCGCTAATTATCCTTTTTGCACGATTGAACCCAATGTTGGCGTGGTACCCGTTCCTGATTTACGTCTAGATGAGTTAGCAAAAATTGTTAATCCAAAAAAGATCCTTCCTACCACAATGGAATTTGTAGACATTGCAGGCTTAGTCAAAGGCGCTTCTAAAGGCGAAGGATTAGGCAACAAATTTTTACAGAACATTCGCGAAACGGACGCGATAGCTCATGTAGTACGATGCTTTGATAATGATGACGTCACCCATGTGGCAGGTAAAATATCACCCAAAGATGATATCGAAGTTATCAATACAGAATTAATATTAAGCGATATTGACGGACTCGACAAAGCTGTGGTGCGCATGCAAAAGGTCGCCCGTGCCGGTGATAAAACCGCCAAGCATCAAGTCGAGATATTAGAAGGCTTGCTTGCCCATCTGAATAAAGGTCTGCCCGCTCGTACATTTAAAGTAGACGATGAAAATAAGCCTTTTATCCAAAGCCTGCAACTTATCACCTCAAAACCTACCATGTTTATCGCTAATGTGGATGATCATGGCTTTGAAAATAATCCCTATCTCACGCTTGTCAAAGAAATTGCTGAATTAGAAGGCGGCTCAGTGGTTGCAGTGAGTTGCGCCATGGAAGCAGAAATAGCGGATCTAGATGACAATGAAAAGGTAGAGTTTTTGGCTGAGATGGGTCTTAAAGAACCCGGTCTAAACCGCGTTATTCGCTCCGGCCATGACCTCTTGCATCTACAAACCTACTTCACTGCGGGTGTTCAAGAAGTCCGAGCATGGACTATCCCTGTGGGTGCCACCGCTCCTCAAGCTGCCGGCAAAATTCATACGGATTTTGAAAAAGGTTTTATCCGTGCCGAAGTCATTAGCTACGACGACTTTATTCAATATAAAGGTGAACAAGGCGCTAAAGATGCCGGCAAATGGCGATTAGAGGGTAAAGAATATATTGTGAAAGACGGCGATGTGATGCATTTTAGGTTTAATGTGTGATCTTGTAGGGGGTCGACACCTGCTTTAGTAGAGGTCGTCCCCTACAGTCTGACGATGCAATTCACCTGATTTCCCGTTCCCACATATTCTAGTCGATCAAAGCTGATATTATTAGCAAAAGCAATGCCCCGGCCATGATTGTGAGTGCTGCGGGAGGGGTCGAATTCCATGTAACGTTTATAATCAAATCCCTCACCTTCATCTTGCACACTAAGTATTATCTCATCTTTTTTCTTAGCAAAATTTATAGTAACTGCTTTATCTTTATATTCTGGCATGTTAAGTCTTTTTTCAATTTCATCTTTCCATTGTGACTTAAGGTTCAATTCCGATTTTTCTTCATAGGAAATATTCAGATTTCCATGCTCAATCGCATTGACTAATATTTCGGAGATCCCTAGTACTACTTTTTCTGGATTAGGGAACAGTTGCGCCAAACTAATACTGATTTTATTTGCCTGGTCTAGGTTATTTATTTTGAATGAGGCATTTTCTACACATTCATATAGTAACTTGGAATGCCCCAGTGCAACTGCAAGTTCTCTTTGCTTGTTATATACATCTAGTGCACCTCTAACAACGGCATTTAACACACTGGGTAAATAGGGCTTAATTAAATAATGGTAAATGCCAAGCTTAAAACCTTCAACCAATTGGATTTTATCATCAGAAGCCGTTTGCATGATGATAGGGATCCTTTTTAGAACAGGGGTGTCTTTTACCTTTTTAACCAAGTCAAAACCAGACATGCCAGGCATCATCTGATCAAGAATAATGACATCAATATTTTGTGCGTCTTCAAGAAGAATTTTTAAACCTGCTTGTGCGCTTTGACACTTAATAATATCATATTCTTCAAAATGGCCAATCCTCAGAAATCCTTCAATGATTTCCAAGTTATTAGCTTCGTCATCGATTACCAAAATCTTTCTTTTCATCCAATAATCTCATTTTTTAAAAGATCATCATAATAACAGTCGACCAAAGACTGATTTTCTTGATACAGCAAACCTTGGATAGGCCGATACTCTATTTATTGATCTATATATCAAAATATGAGATTTGGCTTTTAAAGTAGAGTAATTTTATGCAACTTGAAATTATACAGTATAAGATGGATGCAGGATGGTCTGTGAATTCCTTTTCGGAATTAGATTCCGAAAATACACTGATACTCAATTTTTTCTCACCTGAATATATTAACAACCTGGGACCTTTTAAAGAACTCAAAAAGGCATATCCCAAATCTATTATTGCTGGCTGTTCAACATCGGGTGAAATCTTGGACAATGAAATTTTTGATAAAAGCATTTGTTCTGCCATCATGCGATTTGATAAAAGTAAAATAAAAATGTTCACGCTAGATATTCATGAACCATCACAATCCTCCGCAGTTGGCCAACAACTTGCAAAAAATCTACAAGCAGAGGATCTCAAAGCCATCTTTATTTTAAGCGACGGCCTTGTAGTGAATGGCAGTGCACTGATTCACAGCCTTCGAACTCATCTTGACCCGGAAACTATCATTACCGGAGGGCTAGCTGGTGATGGTAAAGATTTTAAAAAAACATTTGTTCTAAAGGATGGCCTGCCTGCTAGTCAGTGCGTCAGTGCTATCGGATTTTATGGAGATGACATTGTCGTTAATTATGGCTCACAGGGCGGCTGGGATATTTTTGGACCAGAACGTCATATCACAAAATCGAAAGATAATATTTTATATGAAATTGACGGCCAACCTGCTCTTGCCCTTTATAAAAAATATTTAGGGGATCAAGCAAAAGAATTACCGGCATCAGGCTTGCAATTCCCCTTAGCAATCAGCAGAACCCCTTTTAGTAAAGCACAAGTTGTTAGAACAATTTTAGCAATTAATGAAGAAGATCAATCAATGACTTTTGCAGGTGATATTCCAGAAGGTTGGTATGCACAATTAATGCGTGCCAATTTTGATCGCCTGGTTGAAGGTGCGATGATTGCAGGACAATTAGCAAAACCAACCTTCAACGAAAATACAAATACTTTGGCTATTGCGATTAGTTGCGTAGGTCGCCGTTTGGTGTTAGGTGAGCGTTCTGAAGAAGAAATAGAAGCAACCCATGATATGCTAGGAAATGATATGCCTTTGGTGGGTTTCTATTCCTACGGAGAGATCTCACCTTCTTTATTAGGTTCATCTGACCTTCATAATCAAACCATGACACTAACCACTTTTGGGGAACGCTAAATGCGGCCTCTACACCCACTACTAACGAGACAATTAAAACGCGCAGGGATTGATCTTAGCCAAAGAGATGATCCTGCCCTGCTTAAGCTACTAGAATTTGTTAGCAATGGCTACCAAGAGGCTGACGAAGGACGCTATATTGTCGAACGATCGCTTGAAATATCATCTCAAGAAATGAACGAGCTGCGCTCTAACCTGCAAAAAGAGCGCGAAATTATGCAATCAGTGATGTCAGAAGGGGTTTGCGTACTAGACCCTTACTTAAATATAAAAGAGGTCAACATTACTGCTTCTTTAATGCTTTATTGCTCATCAAGCATTACCAAAGGGAAATATTTTCCTGATATTTTCAAACTGTACACTTATGAAAAAAATGTAAAAGAAGAAGTTACCATTGCGATGTTAATGGACACATTTGCAAAAAATGAGATACTTCATTGCGAAAGAGGCTTGCTTAAAAGTTCACAAGGGATCGAAACAACTATTTCTTTTTCTCTTAATCCCCTTCCTTATACCAAAGAAGGAAAATTTAACGGCTGCGTTTTAGTGTTTCGTGATATTAGTGAATCAATTAAATACGAACAAGCCATGCGTAATGCACTAGTTACAGCGGAACAATCTAATATTGCTAAAACTAATTTTCTTGCCAATATGAGCCATGAAATACGCACCCCCATGAACGGAATATTGGGTATGTTGCAACTATTAATGCATACAACTTTAAATGATCAACAACAACATTATTTAGAGAAAAGTTACGAATGCGCAAGCTATTTACTCAAGTTGCTAGGCGATATACTCGATCTTACTAAAATAGAATCTGGCAATATGGAGCTTGAAAAATTAGAATTTAATTTAAAAAGTGAGCTTGAATCTTTTATAGTACTTTATGCGTTGCAGTGTAAGCAAAAGAAAATCGATTTTACTATCACTTTCGATGACAATATCCCCAACAAGCTTATCGGTGACCCTAGCAAATTAAAACAAATTTTAAACAATATTGCCAACAACGCATTAAAATTCACTTCCTCAGGAGGCGATATTTCAATCCATTTTTACATTTTGGAAAATTCAGATGATGATTATTATTTAACGGCCAACATCAAAGATAGCGGCATCGGTATTCCAGAAAATGTAATACCGAAAATATTTAGCATTTTCTCACAAGCCGATGAATCAACAACCCGAAAATTCGGTGGTACTGGCCTTGGCCTTGCCATCACTAAGCAACTAGTCGAACAAATGGGTGGCGAAATTCACGTCGACTCTGTTGTAGGTGAAGGTTCTACCTTCTCATTTAAAATTAAAATGCAAAAACCAGATGCGAGTGTGATACAAAATACCAAATCAGAGGTTAAGGTTGCAGCTGGACTCCCTCCCCAATATGGTTCCCAAGTGTTGGTAGTGGATGATGAACCAACCAATCAAGAAATTTCTAGGGATATTTTACATCTTTTTGGCTGCCAAGTAAAAACCGCGCAATCTGGGAAAATTGCCCTACAAGCTTTACAGGAAAACAATTATGATCTCATTTTAATGGATTGCCAAATGCCTGAAATGGATGGGTTTGAAACAACTGAAGCCATTCGCCGTCTTGAAACTTTGCATGATAACAATAAAAATAATATCATTATTGCGTTAACTGCTAACGCTCAAAAGGGTATAAAGGATCGCTGCTTAGCCTCAGGCATGAATGATTGCCTTGTCAAGCCCTTGAAGATCAATGATCTCGCCAACATGCTACAAAAATATTTACCTGCCCCAACTTAATGTATGTCGTCTCTTATTTCAAGTGTTTTCGGCAGAGTGAGTACAAAAGTCGAACCTTTCCCTTCCTCGCTTTGTACGCTCACGGTTCCACCAAGCAATTTGCTAAGCTTATCAGTCAGATAAAGTCCAAGACCTGTTCCACCGAAACGCTTAGAGGTCGTTTCATCAGCTTGTGAGAAAATTTGAAATAGCTTGGCAAATTTTTCGGGTGGGATCCCAATGCCAGTATCTTTAACCACAAAGGCAATACATTTCACGCCAGCTACATCTTGTGTTTTAATGACAAAATCAATTTTACCTCCTTGGGTAAATTTATTAGCGTTACTTAACAAGTTAATTAAGCATTGCTTGAGCTTGACGATATCGGTGCAAATCGTCGTAACATCTTATTCGTATTCAATATTCAAGATGTTCTTGTTAATTTCTAGTAACGGTTTCAAAATAGAGGCAATATCATTGGTAACATATTTTATGGAGATCTCCTCTGAATAGACATCCATTTTGCCTGCTTCAATTTTTGAAAGATCTAATATTTCAGTAACTAAGGCCAGCAAATGATTTCCTGAGCTTTTGATTTTCATCAGCTTCTCAGTGAATTTTGTCATCCCAGCCTTTTCGGCCTCTAATTGTAGAAGCTGTGCATAACCTAAAATCGAGTTTAAAGGCGTTCTGAGTTCATGGCTCATATTGGCCACAAATTCTGACTTGGCTTTATTTGCTTCATCAGCTTCATTTTTAGCCGCTTCTAATTCGGCAACCAATACGTGAATAGAGGTCAGACTCTCTTGCAAATTGTTGTTAAGTACACTCAAGTCTTGGACTAGCCCTGCATTTTCATAGTGTAACTTCAACGAATCTTTTAGCAACTTGTTGCCTCGTATTGCGGATAGAATTAAAAAGGCAAGATAAGTAATCATGGTGAAACCTAAAGCAAAATATCCTGCACTACTTTGCAAGAATAGCCAAATACAAAGTGGCAACGTAACAAATAATGCAAATAGAACACTGGCTGTCAAATTGGCTTGCAGTGATTGTATTCCCCCAACCGAAACCCCTGCCAATATAACAATAATGATCATCTGTGCAACAGTATTATGTTCTGGCATAAAGACAGAGCCAGCCATGCCCCATCCCGCAGCCGCGATAGAGCTAATGACTAAAAAGCAATTTTTGTGCAGCTTCAATTTTTGCGGTGAAAGCAAATACATTCCTAATTGCAAAAAGCGCAATAAGGAAATTGCCATGATTAATCCATACCATAAACCTACATGATGAACTTCCGCTGTTTGTTTTACACCAACATACAATATTGTTGCACAAATAATCGATGCTGGGATGCTAATCAGCATACTTTTATGGGCTATGCGCACCTGCGCTTTAGCAATGCTTTCTTTGATTTTTGCTGAATGATCAAACAAGAGCTCACAGCTTTGCCGCGATGCCTGCTTGTTGGTGTTAGGAGCGCTCAAATGCCTTTTCCTCGCTGTATGGACTTTCAGTCAACTTTACAAAGATCTCCATATTATTTATCGGCATGATTGTTTGTAAGAACAAACAATATTTGGATAAAAAGCTAGCGATTTAAAAGGGTGGAAGCTGTATATTGTTACCCATAACTTATTAATCTTGAACAAGCCCTTAGGCAGCAGACAGCCCTTACTGTCATAATTCAAAATATGATTTTAATGACGAAAATATCAAACGTCGCGCAATCGTGTTTACCCAAATTGCGACAGCTTATCTATCCTCATAACGCCCATCATGGGTAGACTCCCAGGTATAGCCGAACAACTCTCGGCTATATCTATCGCGGCTATCACGGGTGATCCCTTCGTCTTCACGGGTGTAACCATGTTCACGATAAAAGCCGTGGGTTTCTTGTGATTCAAAGCGTGCCGCGCCAAATCCGTCATCATAACGCCCGCTGCGATCCCAAGCGGTGCTGGCCTGAAGTGAAAAAGAAGAAAAAAGGGTGATGATTGCACCCAATACAACAAATGCTTTCATAACTTCCCCCAAAAACTCAACCTTTAAGCGCTTATTCACGCAACATGGTTAAGGTTTAAGTTATTCAAAATAGGCATTATTTTTATTGGCTTGTGTCGCCTATATATTGGATGGACAGAAAAAAGAGAGGAAAGTTCACTGATAGGGGTAATATCAAGCCTTGTTTATATCATGAGCAATCGCTAATTCAAATTCAGGTACAAACCCATGATCTTCCACCGTCCAGGCGATAGAAAGCATCGTCATGCAAAAAGCCCAGGCTTGAATGCGTTTGGGATCAAAAGGTAATTCTTCAGCCAAAATTTGTAAACGTTGGTCAATGATTTGCGCGGGCTTTTTATCTTTGGGGAAATCATTGCCACCGGGATTATAAATCATGGGGCCCACTTCAAAAACGGGATCGCCCACATAGCCATGCGGATCAATTGCTTTCCAAGCATGACCACTTGAAAGAATATTATCATGGTGCAGATCGCCATGAAGTAAAACGTCGTAACGACGATCAGAGGTTAACTCAACAAATAATCCTTGTGCTTTTGATAACAGTTTGGTATCAATTTTACCCTGCAATACGTCAAGATTTTTTATATGCTCTGATAAGTGCTTAAAGGCGCCCTCTAAGACAGCTTGTTGCTCTGCTTGTAAATCGCGAATAACCTGGCAAATAATGCGAGTGGCTTTGACATCATCCATCCCCACCATGGTTTTAAGTGCCTTACCTGGAACAAGGTGCTCCATCAAAAATGCATGCTGTTGCTCATCATACCAATACACCTTGGCAACACCCTGCTTAAAGCATTGCAGCCATTTCGCCTCCTTAGCAAGAGTCTGCCCTGCGGGGGCTATTTTGAGGATAGCCGTTTCACCTGATTGCGTAGACTCTATTAATCCCACAAAGTTATAGGTTAGCCCTGGCATCGGTTTAACAAAGCGTAATTGATATTTTTCACAAAGTTGTTGGATCTGTAAAGGCAAAGCATTTAACCAAGCTTTGCCTCTTTCACCATAAATATCATTTATATTGGAAATAAAAATAGCATCGAGTTGCATTTAAGTTACCGTAAACAGAAACATATTCATCGGATAAGGGTTGGGATATTCCGGCGTTTTTAATTCGTCTTTGGTTTTATGCACTTCTTGATAATGATTGCGAGTGAGTTGAGAAATGGTTTTTTGCCAAAACACAAAAGCGGGCGCATTTTCGGGCAACACCCCAACGGCCCATTTTCCTTTAAAGCGATTAAAACAATCGATAGCAACCTCATGGCCTAAGCCACTGCGTTGAAATTTAGCTACGATGAAGAATTCGGCCATGAACCAATCAACATCTGGCATAAAATCGGGCTTTTTAATGACCATAAAGCCTGCATGCTCACTTCCCATTTTAAGAAGATAAATTTGACTGTCTGGATCCTTATAATAATCGGCCACGCAATGACTCTTAAAAGTGGGTTCGGTTGGATTATGCCAACCTGGTTTATGACCACAATAGCGTGTGAGATCATAAACATAAAAAGGCCACAAATGTGAAAGAATACTTTCGTCTTCTTGCGTTGCTGGGATCAAGGTATATTTTTTCATGTCAGAAGACTTAATAATGTAATATTTAGGTTAGCTCAAATCACCATATTAGTTTACCATTTGAACGAATAACAGCGAGGGTTTGCTCATGGAACATTTAATCAACGAGATTTTTCCTTATTACCGTAAAATTCGCCATACTATCCATGCACATCCGGAACTGCGTTATGAAGAGCAACAAACCGCATCGTTGATCGCGAATGAGTTAACCAAGCTAGGCTTACCCATCCAAACTCAAGTCGGCAAAACCGGCGTTGTCGCAGTCCTTGATACCGGCAAGCCAGGTAAAACCTTAGGGCTTAGAGCGGATATGGATGCCTTGCCCATTGAAGAAGATTCAGAGCTGCCTTACAAATCAGAGAACAAGGGAAAAATGCATGCTTGTGGTCACGACGGACATGTGGCCACATTGCTGGCAGCAGCACACCTTTTGTGTCACATGAAAGATAAACTCACGGGTAAAATTAAATTTATCTTTCAACCTGCTGAAGAAGGTGGCGCTGGTGCCAAAGCCATGATTGACGATGGCGTGCTAGATAATCCTAAAGTCGATGTGATTTATGGTTTACACAATTACCCGGGCTGGCCGGTGGGCACCTTATTAGCAAAACATGGCTGCGCTATGTATAGCAACCATGAATTCACCCTGCATATTCATGGCAAAGGGGGACATGCCGCGCAACCTGAGTTAACCAAAAACCCGCTGCTGGTGGCTGCTGAAGTGATTCTGTCATTAAAACAGCTGCATGATGAATTATCTCATGAAGCCGAGCAAACGGTTATGACGCTTACCCAGTGCAAAAGCGGTTTTGCAACCAATGTGATCCCGGATGTGACTTATTTACAAGGAACCATTCGTGCTCCCTCAGATGAGAAAGCCAAAATCGCCAAATCCCTGTTACAGAAAACACTAAAGGATATTGAACAAAAGCATGAAGTTTCTATCGAATTTCAATACGATGAAATTTATCCGGCAACCATCAACACCCAACAGGAAACCGACTTTCTCATTGAGCAAGCCAAACTTTGTTTAGGAACGGACAATGTCGCATTAAAACCTAATCCCGCTCGCGCATCCGAGGATTTTTCCTTTTTCTTACAACAAGTGCCAGGCAGTTATTTTTTTATGGGCAATGGAGAAAACGCGCCTTGTTGTCACAACGCTAAATATGATTTTAATGATGAGATCATTAAATTTGGCGCCAAAGTGTTTGTGCAAATTGCGATAGGATTGTTAGCAGCAAAATAACAAGCGATTATTTTTTATTTTGCTCAATCAGCCTATGAATATACCTTATCAATAAGGGAAATAGTAAAGCCGTAGTCAAAGCCGATGATAGGGTTTCGATTGTTGCACCAAAATGTACATACCATTGGGTGTAAAAATGAATGACACCAAAAACAGCCACGATATCTAGTAACCAAGGGCGATTTTCGCGCCAAGCCCAAATGGCGGCACCGAATAAGACTACTGCCCACATCACTGAAAAAATGACATCTGAAATCACAATAGGGTGTTGAGATTGTTCATTGAGCTTATCACCCCATACCGCTCCCATCCAAAACCCAATATTAACCATCAATGCACAGGTTCTTGAAGCAATGATTGCCAGATGTGAATACGCCAAAGATTGCGAAACCCAAAATAACCCCATGCCGAGTACACTAAATACCACGACTGTTAACAAGGGTTCTTGCACCGTAACATGAGAATAGCCCGAAGCAGCCCCTAAAGTAGGACCAAGCGCAAAGACCGCTAGTGCAATTAAGGTACCACTGCGTGCGTATACTCCAGCAATTCCGTAAACAATCACAATAGCGGCAAAGCTACGCAGATTACCTTTATCAGCAAGTATAATGCCACCGCCAAGGATTACAGCGCCCACTAAAATGCTTATTTGAGCCAACAATTGCCACTTCGCTAATCCTGACTTTTGCAGGGCGATACCCCCCACCAAAACCAGTGCACCTATCATAATAGCTGTCGTTGTTGTGGGTACTAACAAAAGCGTTAAACAACTGGCAGTAAGCACTACAAAACCTATTAGTAGATTAATCACAATAGACAGAGTGCTTTGGCTGGCAGAGTGCATTACAGTTTCCTAGGTTACTAATCATCGCTGCATATCGATATAGCAAAACATGACAGTGTCGTGTTTTGTAACGATGCTCTCATTTTTTACTTTGTTCAATCAGGGTATTGTTTTGCGCCATCAGCATATTGATGTGCCTTAGCATCATAGCAAAAACCAACGCCGATAGTCCGGCCAATAACACTGTGGCAGCAGAGGCTTGCAGATGTTCAAACCATTGTGTGTAAAAATGGATCCCACCAAAGATGGCAACTACATTCAACGCCCAACGTCGATTTTCACGCCATGCCCAAATACCCGCGCCAATGAGCGCTAACGCCCACATCACCGAGAAGGTAACATCGGAAATGACAATCGGGTTGGTCGATTTTGCATTGATTTTATCACCCCACAATGAACCTATCCAAAATCCCATGTTGACCATAAATAAACAAGCCCTTGCAGCAATGATGCTCAGATGCGAATAGACTAACGATAAATTCGGCACTAAAGGCAATTTCTGGGATACCCAAAAAAATCCCATTCCCATCGCGCTAAATACCAGTACCGTTAATAAGGGTTCTTGCACACCGACCATGTACATGGCATGTGAATAACCAGTAGCTGCGCCCAATATGGGACCTATCGACAATACTGCCAATACGGTTAATAAACTACTTTGAGCAAAGACAGCTGAAATGCCATAAATAAAGGCAATGGCAATAAAACTTCGCGGGTTACCATTGTCGGCAACCAAGATCCCGCCCGCTAGCATTAAGGCACCCACTAAAATACATATTTGGGCGAGTAGTTGCCATTGTGCTAAACCTGTTTTTTGTAGCGCTATGCCTCCCACCAAAACCAATGCACCGATGATGATAGCAGTGACAGGGGTTGGCACTAACGCGAGTGCGGCACCACTTACCGCAATCACACCAAAGCCAATCAGCAGGCTGAATGCCAGCGAGGTAGTCGTTTGATTGGCGAGTGTTTTTAATTTCTCGTATTCTGCTTGAGTGATCTGGTTGTTGGCTAATAACTCTTCAAGATCGAGTGCAACTTTCATACATTTTTCTCACAGAAGTTATTTTCTTTTTAGGACCCAGTCTAGTCTAAAATAGTTCCATACTGTTCTTATTAACAGCCACTTCACTCAATCCATTGTAGTTGCTTATCAAAGATGAATATTGTAAAAAGAACATAATGCCACTGATGTCAGGAGTTTCTTTATGAATATGAAAAGTGGACCAAGTAAACCTGTCACCATCCAACGCCAGTCAAACGGTTTCTTTGATTTACCTCCAGCACCCCAAGCTGAATCTTGTTCTGCACCGAGTCATTTTGATATGACACAAGTTAAAAATTCATTAACCAATAAACCTGATGATGATGACAATGAATTAGATGAACACTGGTTTACTTTACCACCCTTAGATGATACTCCTTCATCGCCTCTTCTTGTTATCATAAACGGCTTTCTAAAAGGGTTAGAGTCATTGCAAACTCTCAATGCGAGATTTTCCTCTTCATCCAATAAAGCCGGTGCAACAACATCATCCCGATCGTCATCATCATCTACCCATTCTCAAGCTGATGATAAAACCCTGGTTTTTAATAAAAAGGGTTCTAAAGCAGAAATTATTGCAACCATGAAATTAAAAATTGAAGTACTATTGGTTAAAAGAGAAAGAGAACCGTTTAATTATAATAATCTGACTCTAGTCAATGAATTAGACAAAATATTCAAAGAAGCGCTAACGAGTTTGAAAAAGCGTATTGAATTCAATAAAGATACAACCAATATCATCAAATCACGAATCGAAGGTTTTAGGGAAGAATTAAAACCTTTTAAAATATCCTCCAGTGCTCCCACTTCAGCTCGAAGCTCTTATCGCAAGTAAGTGCCTTATAGCGCCGCCGAAAACATAGATTTTTATGATATTTTGTGTTTAATTATAGGGTCGACAACGCTCAATGTGTCAGTTGACTTAGTATTTTGACAGATTGTCTAAACGCTTCAATTAGGATCATAACCTTATGAAAATGCCTTCAATGAGAGCTGCTTTTACGATGTGCTTTTTAGGAATGCTTTTTTACTGTTATGAATACTATCTTCGCGTCGCGCCTAGCGTCATGAAAATCGAACTACAACACAGCTTTCATTTAACTGAAACAGCTTTTGGCTACTTAGTCGCCTTTTACTATTACGCCTATACCCTCATGCAGATCCCTGTGGGTTTAAGCATTGATAAATTTGGGCCACGACGCGTACTCACCTTTGCTTGCGCCATCTGCGCTTTGGGCACTTACTGTTTTGCGACCACTACCCTAACGCCCGTCGCGCAATTAGCGCGCTTTATGATTGGCTTTGGCTCTGCCTTTGCCTATGTTGGGGTGTTAAAACTCACCAACGACTGGTTGCCTGCCAAGTATTTTGCCCCTGTGACTGGCCTTTGCAATACATTGGGAATGCTTGGTGCTATTTTTGGCGAAGTTTCCATGGAATATCTCGTGAATGTGATTGGCTGGCAACAAACGCTGCACTATGCCGTGATTGCTGGCGTCATCTTAATGCTGACCTTATGGTTTGTATTAAAAGATAAAGGGGCGCAAAAAGTTCAAGTCACTGATGAACCCCTTAAACTCAGTGCGATTTTAAAAGCACTCTTAATGCTCTCGCGAAACCGCCAAATGTGGATTATTGGCCTAATTGGCTGCTTTACCTTTTTACCGATTTCAGGGTTTGCCGAAGTATGGGCTCCCAACTATTTAGAGAACGTGGGCCTTACCCAATCCCAAGCTGCATGGGGCTCATCATTAGTGTTTTTAGGCTTTGCCTTTGGGGCACCGCTTTGGGGCGCCATTTCTGAGCGCATTAAAAGCCGCCGCATCCCCATGATCATGGGAGCCTTGGCCGCTGCTGCCAGTATGCTCTATGTGCTATGGATCCCTTCCGAGAACGTGGCCGTGATTTATATGATGCTCTTTTTAACGGGCTTCTTTACCAGCGTTGAAATTATTATTTTTGCGGTGGGTAACGATATTTCAGATTCCCGCGCCAGTGCCACAGCGGCGGCTTTCTCCAACATGGTAATCACCATTGCCGGTGCCTTATTAGCGCCGGTTGTGGGCCTTATTTTGGATAATTCCTTAAGATCATCAGGGGATGTGATCCCTTCCATTACCCATTACTCAGGAGCACTCACCATTATTCCTATTAGTTTAATCGCCGCCAGTCTGCTCGCTCTGATCTTAAAAGAATCACATCCTGCTTCAGCGTCAATTAAAAATGCCAGAACAGCAAAGGAAGCCGTACTCACCTAGCAGCCCTATGAAGAAAATAGCCCTATTGATCGGTCTTATGTTTATGAACTCAGTTTTTTCATCTGACGGCAGTCACACTTACACTCTAGCAACAGGCACGCTGGGTTCAGAAAGACTCGCATTACAAGACAAAGTTTTGAGTGCACAATCTTATCTGCATCTAGAAAAAGCGGGGCTATCCGAAGGCATGGTCGTTTATGAGATAGGTTGCGGTAATGGCATGATGACAACCTATATTGCAAACAAAGTCGGAGCCAATGGTCATGTTTATGCCCTTGATATTAGCCAAGCTCAAATCGATTTAGCAAAAGAACGTATCCAAGCCCAAGTTTTAAGCAATGTTACCTTTGTTTTAGCCGATATCAATCATGAGAATACCCTGCCCCTGGGCAAAGCTGATATCGTTTATTCTCGCTTTGTATTGATGCATTTACAGACGCCAGCAAACGCCATTACGAAGATGAAAACCTACTTAAAACCAGGTGGAGTTGTTGCATCACAAGAATCGATTATGAAAACTTGGCATACCACATATCAACCCGAGATTTTTGATGATTATGTGAATAAAATGATTGCACTGGGTCAGCTATATGGGGTCGACTATAATCTGGGTCAAAACCTAGATGTGCTTTATAAGAAAGAAGGCTTTGATAAAGTAGCGGTATATTATCACCAGCAAAGTATAGCACCTGGCGACGCCAAAAAGCTCATTTTACTAGGTATGGCAGAAAAACGCCCCAGAACCTTAGAAGCAAATATTGTCTCACCCAAGGCATTTGAACTCTGGGAGAAAGCAGCGCAAGCTATTCCCGAGGATGATACCTCTTTCACTTATAATATGGCCAAGCAGGCTTATGTATTAGCTTGGAATGAGAAGTAACTTTTAAAAAACTCTAGCCGTCAGTACAAAAATCCGAATAGATAGAGTGGAATTTTAATTCCGGCACCTATTTCAATACCATCGATGGCAAGATAAGCTCTCCCTTTATCTTTTATTTGTTTTTTGGTTTTGCCCGAACCACCAATTTCGAATAAATACTTGTCATCAACTAGAAAATCACCCACATCTGAGGTATTGACCTGATGAAGCGCTGCCAATTGATTTGCAAAAAAGGTTTCACGTGCGGCACCGATGTCTGCTTTAAGCTTGAACTCACCTTGAATAGCATAGGACATATTGCTGTTGTTCAGATAAATACGAGCTGGCTTACGCACTAATTTCGTGCCCTTGCCATTTGAATAAATGCTGTTTATAAGGCCCGCTTTTTGCAAGTACACTAGACCATCGTAAATAAAATCTCTGGAAACTTTCAAATCTTTACTCATATTATCAATATTGGGAATAAAGCATCCAGCTATAGATATCAAGAATATTTTTAATCTCAAGTGACCAATTTGGGTATTTATGGACTTCATCAATAAATAATGCCTCACCGCCTTGTGCAAAATAAGTTTTGGCGATATTCAATAACCCATTTGCTAATACGTTAATATTATCCGCAGAAATGTAAAGACCTCGATTGATCCATGATAGGACCACTGTGCTCTTGATGAAAAACTAATCGTTGTTCAGCTGACAATTGCTGATCCTTGGCCAGGGAGTCATGATGATAAACTTGGGCTAAAGTGTTGATCACATGGCCACATTCTTCAACGTAAAAGGATTCTATTTCAACAAACTTGCGGCGTGCATGAGCGAGGCAATTGATTAATATAGCTTTAAGTGCCTCTGGCATGTTTCTACTAAGAGCATCGCACATATATTAGGATCTAATCGCTATTCTGTGCGTGATCTAATCGCCATAGCTGTGCAGATACAATTGTTTGAGTCAGATGGGTGGATATGCTCGTTCTTGTCGGAGGCTTACCGATTAGCGGCATAATCATGGTCAATAAGCTTCCAAAAAAATCGGATGGTGCAGGGTTGGGATTCGGCGGGGAATATCGCGCTTAACGTTTGTCGGACAGATATTGCAGATAACCAGCTTTTTTAGTAAGGTTAATAGCTCAGCTTGGCATAATGACTGCGTTACAATAGAAGAGGGCAAGCAAATGACAAAACGAAAATTTACAGAAATGAGCCCAACAAGACCATCCCACGAAGATTTTCTTTTATACATGAAGAACAAAACAATCAACGATGACGATATTGTGCGCTTTATGAGGGCTATTATTGATGGAAATACTGATAGTGTTCAAACATATATTAATATGGGTGCCAACGTAAATTACGCTACTCAGTATAGACATAGAACGCCTTTGCTCGTCGCTATTGCAAAAGGGCATGAAGAAATCGTATCTCTTTTGTTAAGCCATGGAGCTGATCCGAATTTCTGCAGCGGACGCGGACACAGCGAACGCAGCCCACTGATGGCAGCCGTCTATTACGGTGATGAAAAAATTCCGGCGCTTCTTCTGGAAAATGGTGCTGACATCAATCGAATTGTACGTAGTAAATCCGCTTTAACAATTGCGGCTAGAAAGGGTTCCACATCGCTAGTAGAGTTTTTGATAAGAAATGGCGCTAAGCTTAATCATCCCGAGCTTGAGAATCCCCTTATTGCTGCAGCACAAGGGGGGGGGAGAGTGACCAAAAAACTAATGCAAGTTTTAGTAGAGCATGGCGCTAATAACCCATTGGCCTTTGGTTACCCGAGCAATTTCGAGCGACTTTTGAGGTTTTCTTCCAGTGAGAAAGGGGTTCGTTTTTTAGAAGAATTCAACACCATTCTACGCCCGATCGATATGATTGTAAGCCAATTCAATTATTTTTATCGCTTAGTTTTAGATGGTATGCAACTAGATCGGAAAAATTTATTGCCACTATTTTTGAAGAGGAAAGACTATTTGTCTGGTTGTTTAGCTAATGATAATCATTTAGACAGATTTGCCATCATCTTCTTTACACATTTAATAAAAAGTCGTAATGTGGGACAGGCGTTGAATCACACTATATTAGATTGTAATCCTGCTTTTGCATACGGACAAGCCCTTAGCAAGCTGCCAGACGAAATAATTCTTAACGTTGCAAAATATTTGCCTGATTATAACAGCCAAAAAAAGCAAGAAGTGCTTCTATTTTCCGGCGCCCGACTTGAAAGGACTAGGGATACATCTATTAATAATATGACATCTACGGATACTTGCCAATTTAACAAACAACCGAAAATCACACTTTGATGGGTCTAACTACATATCCGGGCCAGATCGGCAATAGAAACGAGCAACTTATTCATTTATAAGCTTATTTTTTGCTGATCGTCCGAAATACCCCACATTCATAACAATGCATATTTAATAAAAAGACCGCTGTTTTCCCAAATGGTGTAGAAGCTCATGTAAAAATACAACAAGATAATGTCTTTGATTTTAACGAAATGTTACAAGCCATTATTCATGCCCCAAATAATGAAGTGACCGCTGCTTTAGCTAAAGCATTCGATAATAACCTGCCCTTACATCGGGCCTTAGAAAAATTTAGGAAAGCATTTACTGAAAAATCGCTATCAGAAATCGTGTTTAACCCCTACCATCTATTAAAAGCATTTGAAACGTACAATACTGAATTTGATAATTTAGGTAATTGGGACAAGCGTAATTTGTTTTGGCGCCAAGTCATTGGTTTCGTACAACGATATTTACCGGCTTGCACGCTTCAAGCATTTGCGCAGGGGATTTATTATATTGTTGAAGATAAGGAACCTTTAAAGCGCTCTTTCCAATTTAAATTTAAGTGGGGAGCTGAGACGATGTCGCCTTCAAAGGATTTTTCTGGGTTTGGTTTTGATTTTGCGGCGGTCCTGCGTGGCGGGCCTGCCTCGTCGCGGGCGCGCGGGCCGTGGTCGGCGTGCGAGTGGCGCCGGCTGCGGCTTTTTTTCGAAATTATGTGTCAAGCAAAAACATCAAGCTTGGAGAAATTGCCCAGCCCAATCCAGCGGTGCAAACGCGAACTCGGTGTGTAATTCTTTAAAATAATGTTGGTAGGTCTCGTCGCATTTAAAGAAGGCATTAAAGTTTGCGCTCAAAATATCAGATGATAATGAGCGTTTTCGCACTTTGAATGTAATCGCAAGGGTTTATATCAGTGGTGGATGCGCGACAAATGAGCAGTATGTTATTCCAGATTACCTAATTGAGGTTATGAATGAATTCTGCACTGCGAAATGGTGCTTTGAAGCATTTGATGGCATTATTAAAACGAAAAAATTAGAGAATGCAGTAACTTTGCAACGAGCAGAAATAGCTGAGCTTAAACGTCAATTAGACCTCCAAAGCCTATTATTTAGGGTAAAAAATGCTCGAGATAATGATAAGGATGTTGAGAAGGAAGTTGATTTGATAAGCCCTCCGGAGAAAAGACCTAGAATTGCATAGAAAATTAGTATTCTATGCAATACCTATTCTGGTATCAAACTTAGAAAAATCATGCCTCTCCGGATTGTTTCATTGAAAATAAAATGATCGAAACAATAAAGAGCCGGAAGGATGCCATTAATTCATGGTGAAATTCATATAGGCTATCTAGCATCGTCGACTCCGAAAGACAATTTACACGTCACTATGCCTATTATAGTCGACAATTTCAATGAACATTTGTCGATCATGGTCGACATTATAGCGCATCATACCTCCTAAGTGCTTGATTTATCAAGGATGTCCCCAAGAAAGAAGCATAAAGGCCGTGTAACGGCACTGATCAAACCGTATTATGGAACTTCCCCAATTTTTTTAGGTCACATCCTATAAAAGCTGTGGGAAGTGTGCCATGCCAACCGTTTATCTTTATATTCCTTTTTCTGAGAATGAAGATCCAGAAGAGCTCAGAAACATGGCTCTAAATTGGAAATCAGTTTATGAACAAAAGCAGCTTATTAGAGAAGCTTTAACAGAAGATACTGATGACCCTTATCAAGCAAAAGAGATTAAAATTGTTTATGAAGGCAGCAACGGACTTAAGGATTTGAAAGAAGGTGATAGAGTTTATATCTTATCTCATGGTATGAGTGACACCACCGAAGTTTGTAACAAAGCAAAAAATGCAACCGTTCTGCTCAAGCAAAGTACGATTGCAGAACGCGTCATTGCCGATGGCTTACCTGAAAATGTCAAATTGCGAGTCAAACTTTACTATTGCGATGAATCCAACAATGCAGCTGAAAGAGCAGCTAGTTTTGAAAATAGTTTACATGACACCTCAAAAGGAAAAAATTATAGTAACATTGAACTAATGTATTATCCTGGGGTTATTCTCTCTGGATTAGCAGCTCCCGCCGAAAAAGAAGGACAGCTTGATAAAGCTTATAAAAGGGCGCTACGCAAAAGAAACCTGAAAGAATTAGATCGCAACGAACTCAATGATCAATTTTCTGCTTTATTAACTGATTTATCCGCTGAGCAACTCAGACTATACTTGAAATCTTTATCCTCTGATACACTAGTTCACCTTTTCTATAACCTCGATACAACGTTAATTGAGGCGATTCGCGCTAAAGCTAAAATCGGTGATCAGGTGACTTTCTTTAAAAGCTTAAGCAAAGAGAAGCGCTTTGAGCCTGAAATTTATGATGAGCTAGGAAAAGCAAAGGGCTTCAGAAAGACCTTTGATCGCAGTGACAATACCCCCACCAAAAGACCCCCTGCAGTTCTTAACCAGCGCAAATCAGCGCTTAAACCCTCTTCTGAGAGCGCTTTAAATGTTCAGCCTGAAAGTAAGCAAAATGTTCAAAGATCGAAACCTGTTAAACCGGGTTCTCACGAGTAATCCTATTTTGCTAGCTACCCAACGCTCTTGGTAGCCGTGTCGCTTCAGTGTATATTAGGCTCCAAAGTAGCCCAATATAGAGCGATTTGATGATGACCGATACTCACTTTCCTCCCTGCCCCCAATGCCAATCTCAATATGTTTATGAAGACAGTGGGCATTTAGTGTGCCCTGAATGTGCCCACGAGTGGAACCCAAACATCCAAGTGACAGAGCCTGATGCTTTCATCGTTAAAGACGCACATGGCAACACCTTACAAGAAGGGGATTATGTCACTTTAATAAAAGATCTTAACGTTCGGGGTTCATCGAAGGTTGCCAAAATAGGCACCAAAGTGAAAATTAATCGTTTGGTTGAAGGTGATCATAATATCGACTGCAAAATTGAAGGGATTGGGCCAATGATGCTCAAATCTGAATTTGTTAAAAAAGCGTAGGAAATATCTCATGAGACTTTTTTTTGCTTTAGGGTTAACATTTGCCATTATCTCAACACCTGCTTTGGGTGAATCTAAACGAGAGCTGCAATTTGAAAATGAAAAAGTGAAAGTCTGGAAGACGACGATTCCTCCTAATGACAAACTTAAGATGCACCGCCATGATCATGCTCGCGTCATTGTAGGGCTGCAAGGTGGTAAATTGGTTAAAGTTGAAGAAACCGGAGAGAAATCGGATTTAGTTTTTGAAACCGGCAAGGCCTATTGGTTTGAAAAAGATCCTGTAGGGGAACTGCATGGTGATATCAATTTATCTACAAAGCCCATTGAAGTGATGGTGATTGAGTTTAAAGATCATCCATCCTCATCAGTATAAGGATTAATTGTGCTAAACACCTTTAAAAAGTGGCTAGGAGCTGCACCAGCCGATCAAGAAGCTGCTGAATCATCGCAACCGAGTTCCACATTCCAAGAGCATTTAGCGACTCTTGCATCCCCCCGTTCTGATATGTCGGTTACTGATGAAGAGTTTCATCAATCACTTGCAAGGCTCGGAGAGACTAAAGACATCGAATTTCTCTTAAGCCATCCTTACGAGAAATTACGTTATCGTCTTACTGAAGGTGAATATCAAGGTTGTTCTTATGTATGGTTAATCACTTATCAAGCCTGCTATGGCAGATTGAAGGCTTTTGAACACATTTATCCCAAATTGACTCTTGATGACTTAAGAACAGCGCCGCACTCAAACCACGGTAAAACGGTATTATGGGTTCTCTGTTTAGCTGCAAAAATGGGTTATAACGCACCGCTTCTTATGGTGCTCGAAAAATTCCACACGCAGCTTACTAATGAAGATTTAAATGCACAAGTCGCTGATCATAGCGTTAGAAATAATTTGATTGCATTATCAGAAAAAAACTCCATCATCAAAGAACTAATGCCTGATTTATTTTCTGATAGCGATAATGAACTTTCAGATGATTCTTGCCATTCAGCGAATACACTCAAAGGTGGTTCTTTTAGTGATGATGAATTAAATGATGACCTCAATGACGAAGAGTCCAATGATTCTTGCCATTCTGCTGGGACCGTAAAAAATGATGACGATGATGACACCGCTCCATTAGCGCCAACCGTACACAAAAGTGGTGATCCTGAAGTGGGACTCAGAATGTATTCCCATTCAACAAAACGTCAAGCAAGATTAAGAAAATGGAAAGAACGTCAGAATGAATTAACTGCGCAACTACCAGCGCCTGCCCCTGATGCTTCTAACGTTTTATCGCCCCGCAAGAGAGTTAAGTAATGGCTTTCGGTTTTAGCGAGACTATGATTTGCAAGACTGGTTATAGGTAGTATAACCAGCGGGAACTCCGCATTCCGGCAAGATATAGCCGCTAAAATTTCTATAGAACACGTAACTCAACCCAACACCTGCCATAGCGCCCATGACGGCAGCTGACCACGAAGTTGCCATCAGAAGAAAGGGCGATGTGAACAGCACGGAAGTTGCAGCATAAAGGTACTGACACTCCCAGTCATCGATGAAATGACAATCTTGATTACCACCAGAAATGATATTTAATTGAGCTAAGTCTTTGATTTCCTGCATGATATCCTCCTGATCTTTGAATTGAATATAGTTCAAAATCAGGCTTCATGCTAAAAAATGGCATGACCCTGCATAGATTTAGGTATACAGGGTCAAATCGAACTGTTATTTATTAATTTTCTTCATTGTGCTTGATGCTGCGTTCGCAACGACTCCTGCCTCTGGAGCTACCACGCGCTGCTGCGCTCTACCTGACATGTGTAAGCCCTGTTGTTGTCTAGCGGCTGCCACCTTGTGATTTGCAGGCGCTCCTGATGATGGAGCAAGCATAGCATTTAAATTATTGACCAGATCAGCTCGGGATGTCGGTTGTTGCACGGGTCTTTGTGCTTCTGCTTGTCTTGCTGCTTCTGCTTGTCTTGCTGCTTCTGCTTGTCTTGCTGCTTCTGCTTGTCTTGCTGCTTCTGCTTGTCTTGCTGCTTCTGCTTGTCTTGCCGCTTCTTCTTGTCTTGCTGCTTCGGCTTGTTTTCTTGCGGCTTCTGCTTGTCTTGCGGCTTCGGCTTGTTTTCTTGCGGCTTCGGCTTGTCTTGCCGCCTCTGCTCGTCTTGCAGCTTCGGCTTCTCTTACTGCTGCTTGTCTGACTATTTCGGCTTGTCTTGCCGCTTCGGCTTGTCTTGCTTCTTCTGCTTGTCTTGCCGCTTTTCTTGCTGCCTTTCTGGCTTCTTGTTGTCTTGCTTCTTCCGCCGCTCGCTCTCTTGCTGCTGCTAATTCTCGCTGTGCTTCTCTTCTTTGCACTTCTGCTCGTTCTCTTTCTTCTGCTTCACGTTGTGCTCTAGCCTCATTATCCTTGCGCACACGCTCTGCTCGTTCTCGTGCGGCTTGTTGTTCCTTTTCCTGATATTGTCTAGCCGTCTTCTTCAGTTGATCTGCCACGTCACTCCTAGGATCTTTAAACATTTGCAGCAACTCATCATCATTCATCTCCTTCCCTGCTTCGAGGATTTTCTTAAACAAATCTTCGGTGGGTAAAGCCCCTAATAGCCCTTTAATGGCTATACAGAGATCCATTGCGCACTGTAACATCGAAAAATCGTAGGTTCTGATCGGTGATACTCTTGATTGATGTGCAATTAATAAACTGCTTTTGAATTCATCATCCAGTTTTAAAAACTGCTGAGCAATTTTTTGCTCGGTTTCGTTACTCACTTGCAAACTCTTGCCCGCAAGCCATACGTTAAGTTTGGCGTTTAATGCTTCATTTGTTTCAGCAAATTGATTTGCTGTGAACACCATGGAATGATTCGAAGACGAGGTTGACGTTGAACTTGAGCCGAAGGATAAAGAGCTTTCCTTAAATGAACTTGATGTTGATGATGAGCTACTGACAGAGGAGGATGCTTGTCCACTTGCTGCCTGCGCCACACCGATTGCGCTATGTTGAAATACTCTAGCTTCATAGCGCCTGTCCCTCATTTTTTTAGAAACACAACAACAGGTCACAGCTAAAGCGACTAACGTCGCAGCACCTGCTGCCATATATTCGCGGGTGTAATCTTCAGCTGGCTGAGGCGGAGCATCTCTTAGGGTAAGATCATTGAACATGTCTGCTAATCGATTGATATCAAACATTGTAGATAAACCAGTCATATTCAGCATGTCATACTCCTAAGTGCTTTTAAACTGTGAAAAAATAATGAGGGGTATAATAGCTTTAAGTACCATAGAAGTCACAAAAATTGTCAGGAATTAGTATAGATTTAGCTCTTTTATGCTTAAAAGGGCAACCCAAAATTAGTTCAGCAACCAAGTAATAAAATGGAATACAAGACTGGAATTTCGGAGCATTGGAGCAATAAGGTTAAAATCGTTTAATCACATTTTTTATGCTGAGCATTCGCATTATGACAACTGCTATGGGGGAAATAAGAATCTCACCCATCCTAACGATCATTTGAATGGGCGAGGTTTAGTTACCGTTTATCGCTTTCCTGGTTTATTGCGACTTGGCGCGCGTCGTTCCTGCGCCTCATGCTCTTCTTCTGTTTCATCATAGTACGCTTCTACCACTGGCAAATATTGTGATAAATCTTCCAAGTTGACAGAACTAACGAGCGAAAAGTCGTCTGTTTGTGCAGCTTGCTGGGGCACAGTTTCAGTGGACTCGGGAACAGTTTCAGTGAATTGCTGCACATTAGTAGATTCAAAGAGCTTTGCTAAAAAATCAATTTGTTTATCTGATGGTTGCTTATTTGCTGGACCTTGAGACGACATATGATATTTTCCTGTTGATAAAATGAGTGAAAATATTCAATAAAACTAACCATGTCAACAGGTGTACAAAAACTGAACGTATGAATTACCTTTTTTTATAAAAAAGGGATAAGAAAATTAACAATCCAAATAAACCCTCAAAAGAGTGCCATCCTCGTTTCTGGGTTTATCTGAAGGATAACCTCCAAAATCATTATGGTCGGCAAAACTTGTTAAGGGGAAAAGAGCCACTAAAACAAGAGTCATTAAAAAGCACTTTTTCATACTCTTTCCTTTAATTTTGATCTGAGGTTGTTAAATCCTAGGTTTTTTCTTGTTATCGTTCTTGTAAGTATCTGTTCCATCGAGTGCCTCTTTTGCTATTAAATGCATATGCTTAACGTTAAAACCACTATTTTCAGGCAAATTGTATTTTTTACAATAGACCTCTGTGATTTTTTTGAAATGCTCTGGGCTGCTTTCAATTTTAGACATGAGTTCCTTACAGACATTTTCTAACGCCGAAGGTAGTTTATTATTCTCCTTTTTGATCTCTGCTCGAATCAAATGTAATGCGCAATAGTAATCAAGCATTCGTTCATTTGCTTGTGGTCCTGACTGTAAAGCTTGATTAGCAAGTTCTTGCAGCGCTTTAACTTGCTTTTTTCTGGCAGGATTTTGTGCGAAAGTACTAACCACATTTTTTTTAATTTTACTGGCAAATTGGGACAAACTCCCTTTGTGCGGTATTTTTGGCTTGCGCTGTTCGTTGTAAAGCTTTTCGATGTTAACTGCGCTAGGTCCAGCAGATTTTTCGGGTGGTAGCTGGCTTGGTTTGAATTCTACTTTCGTTCCTAAAGAATATTTAGTAGCCAGTTCGTTCCAAACTTCAATGGCTTTTTTTCTAATAACATCTGATGTATCAACCATGTATTCTTTGAGTGTTTTTTCCATCGTGGCAAGCTGCTGTGCTTTTGAGTAAAGCTGGCTTTTCTTTACCTCTGCATACTTTTCAATAAACTTCTCTAAATAGGGCAAATGTCTTGCATTTCTTTTCTCTTCTTCAGACAATACCTTAGGTTGTTCTGTTCGACTTGGTTGTACAACAGCAACTTGAGGAGCAGAGACAGGATTACTTGGTTTAGCAACAGAAACTGGAGGAACAGGTGCAGGCCTTTCTTTAGTTTCTCTTTTAGCTTTTTCTTCTTCCATTTTTGCTAATTTTCTTTTATCTTCCTCTTCTTTGAGAGCTTTCCATTCCTCAGTAGGAGCTTGATCAATCAGTTCTTGCTCTTCATCTGAAAATGCAACCTCATCTACATTACCTTCTAGCTGCGCGTATAATTTGTCAAAATCTGGCCCTTTGGCGAGTTCTTGGGCAGCTATTAATGCTAATTTTCTAAGTCTTTCATTTGCATGCTTATTAAATTTAGCAAGCTCTCTGTAAAATTCTTCGTCTTCGGCGATCAGGATATTCGAAATTTTCATACTTGAAGGTAGATCCTCTTCGATAAAAACATCAAAGAGTTCCCCTCTTAATTCGTTGGTGGTATCCGTGTTTAAACCTTTTTTCATAAAATGTTCTCCTCTGAAGTGAGACCATAGGCTTGAAAATTAGTTCATTCTTCTATACGTGCAACTGCATGAAGGTCATGTTCAGCAGATGTATATGCATTCTTGCAATGGAACGTCCTTTACCTGCTCCCAGTAATTAAAAAAATAATAAGTAAAATTTAAATCTTATGTTAATCTATGCGCAAATTTTATTGGACATACATTAAAGGGATATTCATGCTAGGCGCATCATTTACACCGTATCATCAACTCTTTGACCTTGATACTCAAAAAACTGCTTTTACTACAGCACTCCAAAATAATAACCGAGCCTTAGCACAGTTTCTGTATCAGAATCTGCTTAATGCCTTTAAAAGCACTCATGATAATTTTCTACCCGAAATTAAAAACTATTTTTTATGGCTTGCCCATGACATTGCGCCACATTGTCAGCTAGAAACCATGCTCTTCTTATGTAACTTAAGATGCGATGGTGAGCGCATAATGTCGATGAATTCTGATCAATATATTACATTAATGATAGCCACTAACGACCAGCCAACTTTTCTTTATTTTCTTGCAACATCGAATTTGACGCTAACTCAATTAGCTCCCTACGTAGATGCTATGTCTGATACTAAGCTGCAAGCCATCGAAAACTTATTTGCCGAAGCTAATGATTTACAACCCGTACAACCCAGAATGGGAAATGGTCATAGAGCGGGTTAAATACCATTTAAGGATGTGTATTGATTATTCTCGCCTCTGGTTTGCTCTTTGTTGATACGGAATTGAAGTCATGGCCGCCAACCGTCTTATCGGGAGATGTTCTTTTATAATTGGGAAAAACTGTCGTCACCTCATCACCAAAGAGAGCCTCTACAGGATCGAGATCTTCTACCGCATCAGATTTGATGGCAAGATCCTCAAATTCCGCAATAATATCCTCGACTTTCTGCAGAGAATATTGGGGACTGGTCTTTTTGCGACTTAGCAAGCGGCCTAATGTTGTAACCTTATGAGAGAGGTATTCAAACAAACTCGCCATATTATAAGCCGTAGGCGCTGCCAATAGTCCCACAGCATAACCACCATATTCCTTTGCCACGAAAGCAACAAATTTTTGGCAAGGCACAAAAAGTACACCATAAGTAAAACTCTTTGAATCTGGCAAACCAAATAAAATGGTGTAAATTTGTGTTACTGCTGTTTTACCGCAAGCCGCGGTAATGGGTGCGCCAAAATAGGCACCCGCAATGGTTGACGCAATAGCGAATGTGACTTTTAAAAAGAAACTGCTTTGGGATTTTTGCTTAGGTTGCTGCGCTTTTAAGGCTTCAATTTTGCTTGTGTTACTTTCTACTAAAGTGGTTACATATTTTTCAACTTCGAGCAGTTCTTCACGCGGGCGATCAGGGAATAGTTTAATTAAGATGTCTAAAACGTTATCCTGCTTGCCTACTGTATTAAAATCCAACCGTGATGCAATTTCTAATAATTGTCGGATATTGATAATCGGATCGATTAAATCGGCTTTTTTTGAATCTGTCGATGAAGCTGTTCCTTGTAGCATGATCACTCCCTGAATGTACGCTTCACGTTCAGCGATTATAACAATCGTATTTAACTTGTAAATCACTAATCTTGAAGTTCTCTTGGTAGGTCATCGATAATTATGGTAGAAATAGGTTAGCTTGCTGATAATAATAAGAATCATTGTGAAAAAGTACAGTATCTTATTACCTGTTTGTGCCATCACTTTTTTTTGTACTCTCTGCTTTGCTGACACTTCGACTATTTTAATAGATAAAAAAGAAGTCATAGTACCCAACTATGAGGGCTTTACACTGGTCTCTGATAGAAACTCTCCTGAATTTAAAAAAATCGATGCAAGCTTCACTTCCAGTCCCAATGCCGTCACCTATGGATATTACTTACAAAACAACCCTGGAACCGATCTCAAAATCATTTCACTGCTTGGGCTTGTAAATGCTCCTGAATATCTTTCTAAAAAGGAATGGACCACTGCAAAAAATGATATTTATCAGGATTCACAAAAACCTCAAGGTGTTCAAGAAGACGAAAATACGAAATTAGTGCCAACACTTACTGAATCGATTACTCAACCTGAGTTATATAACACTTATATTTATAACGTAAAATACTATGCAAAAAACAATGGGGCCTTCACTGAGGTAGGCAGTACCTTAGATACCAAAACGTATGTTTATCTCAATGGTAAAATTATCATTGTGATGATTAGTATGAATGATAGAAATTCTTACAATGAAGAGAATATTAAGTGGGCTAAAGTCATCTCAGTGGCGACAGCAGAAAAACTAATTGAACTTAATCCTCCTACTGAAGCCGATCTTAAAGCAGAAAAGCAAGCGAGCAATTCAGCAATAAAAGTCATTTTGGCTATTATTGCTGGGCTTATTTACTACATTATCAAATTTTTTCGTCGTTCTAAGAAAGAAAGCACTCAAACAGCTGTTAAGCGGACAGACAAACCCTGAGAACACACCGACTCCTACCTTTGGATGTCCTGCGAAGTTTTTGGATGTCCTGAACCTCTTTTGGATGTCCTGTGAGGTTCTCACCGATCCCGCCTTTGGATGTCCTGTGAAGTTCATGTTATGTTGTAACAGCGCTTATCACTTTGGGGGATCGCTTGAAAGCAATAGCATTATTCACATGGGTCCTCTGTGTCATTTTCACATGCCAGATCAGTGCCCAACCTAACAACGAACGCGGTGCAACATTAGCCAATGTTATTCACCGTGATTACTTGATCTGTGGTGTTAGCCAAGGCTTAGCGGGTTTCTCGTCTGTTAATAGTGCTGGACAATGGGAAGGACTCGATGTGGATTTTTGCAGAGCAGTGGCCGCCGCGACACTAGGCGACGCTCGAAAAGTTAAATTTGTCCCCTTATCAGCCAAACAACGCTTTACCTCATTACAATCGGGTGAGATTGACTTATTAGCACGCAACACCACCTGGACCTACCTTAGAGATGTCTCTTTAGGACTCAGTTTCTGTGGGATCTTATTTTACGATGGACAAGGATTTATTGTCAGAAAATCCTCAAAGGTGAATAAAGCACAAGATTTAGCAGGTGCTATCATCTGCACCAATTCAGGCACCACATCAGAACTCAATATATCAGACTACTTTAAGTCAAAAGGCTTGAAAATACAGGTCTTAACTTTTGAAAAAACCGATGAAACCTTAGCGGCTTATGAAGCAGGCCGTTGTGATGCCTACTCAACCGATGTCTCAGGCTTAGCAGCACAGCTACTCAAGTTGGCTGATGCCAAACAACATCTTATTTTACCCGAGAAAATATCCAAAGAACCCTTTAGCCCCATGGTACGCCAAGGTGATGACCATTGGAGCGAAATTGTGACTTGGACACTCTATGCGTTAATTAACGCCGAAGAATTAGACTTAAACCGCATCAATGTTGCTAAAAAATTAAAAGATGATCCTAACCTTAATATTCAGCGGATCCTCGGAGGACAACCTGATTTTGCGAATAAAATCGGTTTAAAAAATGATTGGGTGTTTCAAGTGATATTGCAAGTTGGCAATTATGGTGAAACTTTCGATCGTAACTTAGGTAAAGACAGCCCACTAAAGATTGAACGAGGGCTAAACGCACTATGGACAGAAGGTGGAATATTATATGCCCCACCTTTTAGATAAATTAAAATCCGTTCGCTACAAATGGCTAATTCCACAGCTTTTGCTGCTGCTTGCAATTTACCTCGTCTTTCACCGTATCGCCGAAAACGTTCAAGCGAATATGCAATCACGCGGGGTAGCGCTTGGTTTTGATTTTTTAAGCGACCGCGCCGGTTTTGGCATTATATTCCATTTAATTGAATACAGCTCCGCCAGCCATTACTGGCAAGTTTTCTGGGTGGGTGTCACCAATACGCTATTTGTTGCTGTGATTGGGATATTTTTTGCCTCAATACTAGGGTTTTGGGTTGGGGTCTCAAGTATTTCTAAAAGCAAACCCATTGCACTGCTTGCTAAATCGTTCGTTGAAATCATTAGAAACATCCCCTTACTATTACAATTATTTTTTTGGTATTTTGTTGTTCTTCGAGCTGCCCCTTACCCTCAAGACAGTATTCACATTGCTGATTCGGTTTTCATAACCAACCGGGGGATTTATTTCCCCAAACCTATCGGTTCGCTCTATACAACTATCTGTTTGGCTTTCGTATTTATCATGTTAGGACTATCAGCCCTTTGCGCTCATCTTAAAAAATCATGGCGACACCCTATTGTCATTCTGTTTGTCACTCTAACGATCTGCTTGTTCATTATTTTCCTTAGCCAGTTAACATGGGAAAGACCACTACTCGGAAAGTTTAACTTTGAAGGTGGCTATAATCTTATTCCAGAATTTCTCGCATTGGTATTTGCCTTAAGCACATACACAGCAGCTTACATTGCTGAAATTGTTCGCATGGGATTACAGTCCGTACCAAAAGGACAATATGAGGCAGCCCGCTCTTTAGGATTAACCCGATATCAGTCTTTGCGATTAATTATTTTCCCTCAAGCTCTGCGGGTCATCATTCCACCTTTGACCAACCAATATTTAAATCTCACTAAAAACTCATCGCTGGCAACCGCGATTGCCTATCCTGATTTAGTATCGGTATTTGCAGGCACGGTGTTAAATCAAACCGGACATGCCATTGAAATTATTTTAATGACCATGGGAGTCTATTTGTTTATTAGCTTATGTCTCTCCTTACTCATGATGGCCTATGAAAGAAGAGTGACATGGGTATAAAAAATATCCTTATCACACTCCCTATCATCGGTTTATTAGCCTATTTTTTCTTTGATGCTTTTGCATGGGCTTTTTGGCATGCCACATGGATAGGAGACTCTACGGCAGATTGTTCAAAAGACGGTGCTTGTTGGGCTGTGATCTCTGCACGCTGGGAGCAAATTCTTTATGGGTTTTATCCAAAAAATGAACAATGGCGAGTGAATTGTGCCCTTCTGTTACTTCCCCTAGCCCTGGTTGGTGCTGTTTCTTTAAAAGCGCTTAAATATCGCTTGCTGGTTATTTTAATTGCGGTATGCCTGATAGTCTATTTACTCTACGGTGGCTTTTATTTAACCGTCGTCCCCACTGATTTATGGGGAGGATTTTTCCTAACCGTTGTCTTATCTGCTGGCAGTATCATATGCTCATTTCCTATTGCAATTTTATTAGCTTTAGGACGCCATTCTTCATTAGCTATCATTAAACCTTTATGCATCACTTTTATTGAAGTGGTTAGAGGGGTGCCTTTGGTATCCATCTTATTTTTAGCCGCAGTGATGTTTCCGCTATTTGTTTCAAGTAATGTGGTGCTCAATAACTTATTCTGTGTATTTGTTGGAATAGCGCTTTTTCAAGCTGCTTATTTAGCAGAAGTGATCCGAGCAGGATTAAACAGTGTTCCCAAAGGGCAAATAGAGGCAGCGACCTCTTTAGGGTTACCCCATCGCTATATCACATCACTCATTATTTTACCCCAAGCTTTGCGTACCGCTATCCCGGGGATCATGAATAGCTTTATTGCCTTGTTTAAAGATACCACCTTAGTATTGATTGTTGGCATTTACGACTTTTTAGGCATAGTGCAAACATCAACCACTGATCCAAAATGGCTGGGCACGGCATTAGAAGCCTATTTATTTTGTGCATTAGTCTATTGGGTGATCTGCTTTAGTATGTCATTTTACAGTAAGCGCTTAGAGAAGAAATTAAGAGTGAGTTCAGCATGACCCTACAAAACCCTGATCATTTCTTGAAGATCGAGCAACTATCTAAGTGGTTTGATAGTTTTCAAGTATTAAAAAATATTAACTTAAATGTCGATCGGCAAGAAAAAGTGGTGATATGTGGCCCATCTGGCTCAGGAAAATCCACCTTGATCCGTTGTATTAATGGTTTAGAATCTCATCAAGCTGGGCACATTATTGTCGATGGTGTTGAGCTTACCAGCAGCACAAAAACACAACTCAAAATTCGTGAAAAAGTGGGCATGGTATTTCAAAGCTTTAATCTGTTTAATCATCTCACCATTTTAGACAATCTTACCCTTGCCCCAATGTGGGTAAAAAAAGTGAAGAAAAAGATAGCCGAACAAAATGCCATGCACTTTCTTGAGATGGTTAAAATAGCTGAGCAAGCCCATAAATATCCCAGTGAATTGTCAGGAGGGCAGCAACAACGCGCAGCGATTGCAAGAAGCTTATGCATGGAACCGCAAATGATGCTGTTTGATGAGCCGACCAGTGCGTTAGATCCTGAAATGATTAAAGAAGTGCTCGACGTCATGACTAACTTAGCCCAGCAAGGCATGACCATGATTTGCGTGACCCATGAAATGGCATTTGCCAGAAACATTGCCGATCGCATTGTGTTTATGGAAGCTGGTGAAATAATCGAAGTGAATACCCCTGCCAACTTTTTTACCGAACCTAAAACCGAGCGTGCCAAGCAGTTTTTAAGTCAGATCCTACATCATACAGATATAGTGAATTAAACACCTAAAACAACAAATTTACCGTGATAATCAACTGCCAATTGATTAGATTGATAAATTTTAGCATTCAGCGCAATTCTCGCTTTACCTTTTTTATCAAGCACCTTGATAAAATGTTCCCAAGCTTTATCATCTGGTTTGCCACAAACTGCCTTAAAATCACTGGTCACGGGTAGTACATACTCGACTTCACTGTGAGAGATCACAATTTCAATGTGGGTTAATTGCTCAATAAACTGTCAGACTCCCCCCAAACACCGTTTTTTTATGATTGATATTATGATCAAGTGGCGCACTCACAATCACTTCATTATCTGATAGTAATTCGACTTTGATCCCCAGTGCTTGGGTAATGGGGATATGTTCTGACAAATAGTGTTGAATGGTTTTGATATCTTGCATGGGATGCTCATCATTTTAATTTTTGCTATGACTGGTTCTGATTGGAACTTGGTTGTACCTAATGCTATCGGGGATCAAGCTTGGGATCAGTAGTGTCACACTCACGATGTCGTCCGCTTGGCATTTAATGCTCAACCAATAATCTATTTTATTATACAGCAATTGTATTTCCTGCTTGCTTTGCTGAGTGATCTCAAGGCATGCTACAGGCGTTCCTAAGGCTTTTATCAATTGAGGTTTTAAAATGAGACCTTGCATACTAGGGACATTGCTTTCAATCCATAACTGAAAGTATTTTTTAGGCGCTAACATTTCAATTTTGCTTAAAATATCATCGACGTTAAATGTTAGCGTTAATCCATCGTCAGTACACTTGAAAATGGCATTATCCCCTACCTCGACCCAGTTGTTATCGGTTAATTGGGTTTTTAAAAGCTCAAACATGGATGAGGATTGCGATTGACCGAGCGCATTGATTAACATTTCAAGACAATGACTCATATAGTGACCTTTAATAAAACGGTTTTTCATCCTACCCCCTATAGAGTGCTTATGCAACAACCAATAGGCATCGACTTATGACTCTCAACCTAGCTAGTTTGCACCTAAAGAACAGTTGAACCTATTACACCTTGCTATAGTCGAACAAATAGGCAACTTATGTTTGAGGGTCTAGTTATGACGACTTCTGGTCCAAGTGATTTAACAAAGGGGTCGAAAGTTGATTTGGGTAATGATGGTACCTACACTATTAGGCAACAACTAGGCAAAGGGGTTGAAGGCACAACCTTTAGAGCTGCGGTAGAGAAGCCAAGACGTGGCTCAGTTGGCGCAGGTAGCCAGGTTGCACTTAAAGTCCAAATACCAGCAGAAGATGATGAAAAAGCACAAGCAAGAGAGCGCGAGCTTCGGGTGTTAGAAAGAGAAGGCACTGTTCTTGCTAAAAAATTGCCCACCGCTAAAGACCAAGATCAACGATCTTTCATGGTCATGCCTGTCTACCCTGGTACTACTCTGTTGAATGCACTTTATGAAGTCACTGACAGGGGAATTGGCAATAAAAAACCATTATCCCAAGAAGAGAAAGAAGGCATTGCTGTATCGCTGCTGCAAGATATGTTTGCCATGCAACAGTTAGGCATAGTCCATGGTGACTTAAAACCCGATAATATTTTGGCTCATATAGAAAGCAGAACTGCGAAAATCATCGACATGGGCGAAAGCTTTATCGCAGCAGAAGGTAATCCACATCCCACTTTTGTAGGACCTGGCCCCTTATACGAAGCCGTTGAAACCCGTGAACCTAACGGTCACAGGATCCATTTAAATAGTTTTAAAACTGATACCTATGCTATCGGGATGATTCTTGCCTCCATGTTTACCGATGCTCATTATCAAAATGATGCAAGGACCAATGGGGCAAACCAATCACTAGCCGCCAGGCAAGCGATGAATGATGTGCTAGGTGATGGTGTTCAGCATAAGCAAGGTATGCCAGATGGCTTGTTACAAGTTGTGCGATCGCTAGCGACAATCGACCCCAATGCCAGGCCCGCTAATATAGCCCTAGCAGACGGAATAGCTAACTGCCCACAGTTAAAGGCCATTCACGAAGCAGGACAAGCAATTGCACAATTCAAAAAAACAGAGTTATTTACCGATGTAGAGAAATTTACTAATAAAAAAAATATTTCAAACGAGTTACAAGCTGAAGTACGCAAAGCATTTATCAAAAATAATGACCTCCCTTCCTTACGAATTGAATTAGCAAAACTTAGCGAGAAGTATCCCAATGAAAAGGAAGGTATTAAGCAGATGAGTGCCATGGGCGATAAAATTGACAAGTTTTGTGAAACACAAGCACGTCAGCTCCAAGCCATTCGAGCTGACCAAATCGTCCAATCTCAGCATCTTGGTGTGGTTAAGGAAATAGCAGGTATTCTAGATGGCAGAGCTCAAGGACACAAAAAAAATGGTGGCGCATTGACTGCTGCTGCCCCCCTTAATGCTTCCCAATTTGATGATATTGGAAAATTGCTATTTGTAGCATCCAGAACCTTGGCTGCGTCTCATAGCCCTGTTGATCCTCAGCAAATTGATCAAGTGTTGTCGCAATTGAAACAAGCTATTGAAAATTTACCAAATGATAAATTTGGCAAAACCAACCCGGAAGCTAATCAGGCTGCAAAAGATCAACTATTGAAAAACATTTCTACTACTCAAGAAATGTATGGCAATTTCAAAACAGAAAACCTACAAGCGCGCGCAGAAAACGAAAGTCCCAAAGCGGGTAGACGCGCTACACACTGATCTTAAAATGTTAACTTTTCAACAGCATCTGTTATAGGCGCATTGGGAGCTTGTGCCAATGGTTCATATATTTTTTGACGACGTTGGTGAAGATCCCTTTTAAGGGCATCGGTAATGGTAAGCCGGCTGATGCATTCATCGGGTACAAATGCAGCCACTTCGTCAGATTCAATGCCTTGCTCGTTTAACAATTCACCCAGCCTTAAAAGCGCCAGATTCAACAATGAAGGTGTTTTATTTTGATTGGTCAATTTTACTAAAGCAGCAACTTTTTGTTGATCGTTGATAAAGCTGAGACAATCTTGAAAATCAACGGTTAAATAAGGGTTAGCAGCCATCGCTTTAACAAAATACTCCAAATCTGCGCTAGACATAGACGGAGCAGCTTGTACTGTGAGCATAAATTTGCGTTGAAGAATAGCAAGCATAGCTCCCATAGCAGAACATTCTGCAGTCCCTTTGAAATCAAGACCCAGTTTTACTAAACGGCTTTCTGATACGGCTTGGCAAAATGCAGCAAACGCATTTTCTTGGTCTACTTTGATGTGGTTCCAGCTTAAATCTACGTTTTCTACGCCCTGTGGCAAATTGCGGACGAGCTTGGTTGCCATAGCGCTGTTAAACATAGCGGTTGTTATTGAGAGTATTGTGAGCTGAGCTTGCGTCGCCAATTGATTAACCAACTGCTCTTGGCAAACAACTGACATTGGGCCATCAATGGTCAGGGCCCCGAGGGTTGGCCAAAACGGCAAGTCCATGAGGACGGAAAAATCTTGCGGCGCACTATCAAGAGCTAAACCCAGCGCAAAATGCTGTATCTTCACGAGATTGTTAAGTTCATGAAGTTCCTGTTTTAAAACTTGCCAGAATTGGATACTAGCCCCTTTTTCGACTCTGATATAGATGCCCGTAAAGTTGGGATCTTCGGCTATTTGCTCACGGATCGCTTGAAATCCTGCCATAGGGTTTTGGGAAGTCGGAGTAAGCTGTAGGCTAAGGTAACGCGGTGCAAGCATATACAATCCAAAATAATTTGTTGAATGACTAATTTATTAATTCACCGCTGTTAAGTCAATGAAAATAAGACGACTGAGCGATGCGGGAAACCTACAGGACATCCAAATTTTTCGCAAGTTGTAGTTACACTAAAAGGGCTTATAGGACACCCAAATCATTAGGTGTTAATTATTTAAAAGCTTATGGGTGCCCTAGATTCCGTTATCCATGTATCTATCGTGCGTGCTGGATATTTTTGCGCATTATTGAAAATAAGTGCCTCACAAAAGCAACTATAATGGTTATACCCCTATATTCTTTGCGATGGTGAAGCCGTGCTTAAAATTCAACTGGTAACAATTCTAGGCATTTTAGGTTGTGTTGGGCAGAGCTTTGCGAATGATATTTATCACGTTGATAAAGTGCTGGATAACGGTTACTACATCATTAACGGCCTAGAATGGCAGCCTCATGCCAATTGCAAAACTTTACGCGAAGGCGACAAAGTCTCTTTTCTCGAGGGCAACCCCAACGGCGATTGTGTTACAGCCACCATTTTAGATATTAACTCCCGCACCAACTGCAAATTATGGTGTAAAGATAGCAACTATTAGTCATTTTGGAGCTTGCTTCATGTTAGCCAATAAGACAGTCAAGATAATATCGTTAATGAATTTTTTGTTAATGATGGTTTGTTTCTCGGCTTCTGCTCACGAATATAAAGTGGCTGATAAGCTTCATAATGGTGATTTAGTCATCAATGGTATGGCATGGCGTCCTAACAAAGGTTGCTCGCATATCCAAAAGGGAGATAAAGTGGTGTTTACGCAGGGAAATCAAAATGGTCACTGTGTTTCAGCGACCATTGTCAAAAATAAAGAAGAAACGTCGTGTCAATTGTGGTGCGATATCTAATTAATCTCCTTACCAAACCACCTGGGTTCTCAACGCGTAAATGTTGAGGTGTCGATGATTAGGCATTGGGTTTACATTATTACCCAGTGCCTGAGTCGGATCGATACTCGCATTAATGTAATTGGCTATGAACAAGAGATTTTCATTGACAACCCAGTTCAATGCCAAGGTGACATTGTTTTCTTTACCGCCATGAACGTCTTCGTCATTTAAATTAACCATGCTGTAACGAGCAGCGACTTCAAATGCACCATAGGGCTTTTTAGGTATAATCTGGCCGTATGTTCCTGTTTTGACTTTATAAATTCTACTCTCGCCCGTTAAAACATAAGCTATTTGAGCATGCCAGCCATCGAAAAACAGATTTGGCGCGAGCGCTCTGTGGATACTGGCTTGTAGGTATTCTGCCCCCACAACCAGCGGTCCTCTTTGAGCACTGAGTTCAAAAGCGGATTCTGTGTAATATTTAATGTGGAGCTGATTACCCGAATCGACGGTGTTGGGCGTATTTCTTGCTTTGACTTCGGGCCTTGTTGCAAAACGGCGGCCATCGTTATTGGGTAAACCATTGCGATAGTTTGGGTTATTATCTGCGTACACACCCGATACGCCAATTTGTAATACTTTATTATCATGATTAATCGGCACAATATGAACTCTAGCGGTATTGGTCAGCTTATCTGAACGATGTTTAATGACCGCCGTATCACGATTTTGGTTGTGGGGAACCGTTGCGGTGGCTAGGGTAATCCCATAATGCTCACCCCAGTTGGTAAACCTAGCTCCCATTCCCATACAGGGCCTGAGTGCAATCACGGGCAAGCTTCTTTCTAAAAAGGGCAGCCATTTACCACTATTCGCATTTTCAAGACAAAATGGTGAAATGATTTGGCCTATGCTTATTTCTGTATCTTTGAATCCCGCGTAGGTAAAAAATGCGTCATTAATAACAACCGTGCCGCCTTCATAAGCTAACACCACTGAAAAGGACAAGTCTTTACCAATCCCCCCCACGAAACTGGTTTCTAAGGAGCGAATATTGGCCCCACTGGGAAACTCATTTCTTTCGTCAGCAAAGTCACTTGTAAAGAACACACCATCAGCTTTAAATAACCCATGTAGTTTAAACCAGTAACGATTATCTTTTTCGCGATAAACTTCAATGCCCCCATCTGTGCGAACCTCGTCCGCCTGAGTGATAGGTGTCATGGCATAAAGAATGAGAATGGAACACAACGGAGCAGCTATTTTTTTCAACATTTTTTTAATACACGACTGCTTTATGAGACTGAGGCGCTAAGCTAGCATGGTCACGTTTTTGATTCAAGTTTAGGGTCTTAAATAAGGGGCACCACCGGAAGTTTATTTAGTAACTAAGGTCAACATATGCTAGATTTAAACTATTGTGGATAAGTTACCTCTATAAGATAAAGGTTAAGCATGGAACATCCAGTACCCCAAAGCCGCCTAGCCAAACTCAGAGATTTCTTATGGCCGATTTACGGAATAGAACATAAAAAGTTCTTGCCCATGACAATCATGATCTCATTAATCTTGTTCAATTATACAGTCATCCGCAACACCAAAGATGTGTTGGTGACCACAGCAACCGATGGCTCAGAAATTATCACCTTTTTAAAATTTTGGGTGGTATTACCATTATCCGTCATTTTCTTTTTAGCTTATTCAAAACTCAGTAATATCTTTTCAAGACAAGCACTATTTTACGGATTTATTGGGTTCTTTTTGCTATTTTTTGCTTTATTTGCCCTAGTATTTTATCCCTACCAGAACATCATTCATCCGATTCAAAGTGCTGATAAAGCTATCAATTACTTGCCCGCAGGGTTTAAGCATTTTATCAACATCTATAAATACTGGTCATTTTCATTGTTTTATGCCCTTGCTGAGCTGTGGGGTGTTTTAATAGGCACTTTGATGTTTTGGCAATTTGCTAACAGCATCGTCAAAGTCAGCGAAGCTAAGCGTTTTTACGCGCATTTTTATCTGTTAGCCAATCTGGCGACTGCCTTCTCTGGTGTAGTATCAAAATATTTCGCAAGCAAAGGCAAAGGTATAGCCGATCCCACGCTGGCTTATAGTGTTACGATTGAATACTTAATGGGAACCGTTTTTGTTTGCGGTATTTGTATCATGTTACTGTATTTTTACATGAATAAATATGTGCTAACCGACGAGCGCTTGGTCGATGTGAGTGATATTCAAAAAACCAAGAAAAAATTAAAAATGTCATTAATGCAAAGTGTTAAATTTATTCTTTCATCCCCCTACCTTTTATGGATTGCTGTATTAGTCATTTCTTATGGCGTTTCAATTAATCTTGTTGAGGTGGCCTGGAAAAATCAAGTGAAACTTAACTTCTCCAATCCATCCGATCAACAAGCCTTCTGGGGAACGTTTGTACAATTCTCTGGGATATCTACTTTCATTATGATTTTAATCGGAAGCTATTTAATCAGAGCAACCGGGTGGAAAATTGGCGCGCTAGCTACCCCTGTTATGATAGGTGTGACTGGGTTACTTTTCTTTGCCTTAATGATATTTGGCAAAGCCTTTGATCCCTTAACCAGTGCGTTAGGAATGACCGCGTTAGGTATGGCTGTTTTTGTTGGTGCGGTTCAAAATATATTAAGTAAAAGTACCAAATATGCCCTATTCGACCCTACAAAAGAAATGAGCTACATTCCGCTAGATGAAGAATCCAAAATTAAAGGTAAGGCAGCTGTTGATGTCGTGGGCGGCCGTTTTGGTAAAGGTGGCGGTGCTGCCATTCAGCAATTTATGTTTTTGTTCGTAGGTCCTGTGGCCGTCGTCGCTCCCTATACTGCAACCATTTTGCTGCTAATTGTCGCAATTTGGATTGTGGGCGTTTTCAAGCTTCATAAATTATTTATTGCCGCAGGTGGTGAGCAAAAAGAAACATCTAACGGTTAAAGGCAATCAAAGCCAACTTCTGGCGAATTCAACGCCATGAGGGTTGGCTCCTGAGCGCTTTTAAGATAATTCAAATCTTGGTAACATTCCCCCCAAAATGTCGTGGTTTAAACATACTCATGAGGTAGTAACCGTGTTAAGTAGTCCAAAGCGATTAAATTCATCCGCTCAAATTGCTATTGCCATCACCGGTGTTCCTAAAGGGACCGGATATCTTGCATTTAGAGACTTACCTAAAATCTTAGAAGACCATGTAAAAGGTACTGAAGCACTTGACGTCGGATGTGGTTCGGGAAGATCAACTAAATTTCTTAAAGCTTTAGGTTACAATGTCATAGGTATAGATAATTCAAATAAAATGATCTCTAAGGCTAAAGAAGAAGATCCAACAGGCGATTATCGATTGATTACAGATGAAGAAATTGAGTGGCCAGTTGAGGGGCAACAATTTGATCTGATTATGTTTTCTTTTGTATTACTTGAATGCCGTAGTAAAGAAAAAATAATTGAATTATTAAAGAAAGCAAAAAATCATTTGAATGAATCAGGTGTTATTGTGATATCAAGCACCACTGAAGAGGCTTACAAGCATGACTGGCTATCAATGGGTACCGACTTTCCTGAAAATGCTTCGCCGCAAAGTGGCGACATTGTAAAGATCTTTTTGAAAGATTATAACTTTGAAATAAAGGATTTTTTTTGGACTGATAACGATTATCGTAATTGCTTCGAAAATTCTGGACTCAATTTGCTTTGGACATATAACCCCCTTGGGAATCAAGCAGATGGCAAACCGTGGATTAATGAAAAAAGCATAGCGCCATTTACCATTTACGTCACGAAAAATAAGCCAGGATAACACCCATCTATTTGAGAGCCTTACGAACGCCCATCAGGACATCCAAACTTCTTTTTGCAGACCTGCAATAGCGGTTTCTCGCACCAAAAAGTCTTTGGATGTCCTATGAACCTTGCATTTAAAAAGCAAATGGGTTTTGAAAGACAGAGTCAGAATTGGTATGAATTGAATGAATTCATAAATAGCAAAGCTGCAAACGCCTCTTCGTCCTCTTTAGTTGCAGCGGGGGAATATTTTGCCAAGTAGTAAATGGCACCTACACCTACGGTTGCCAATGCAGTGATAGCGGTAGCAGAGATGAGATCTATTCCTCCTGATACAGTGGAGCTTTCATCATTTGTTAACGTTTTCATTTTGCCATTCCAAATGAGTATATACATCAAAATTCTTTGAAAGCTAATTCTAACAGATGAGGTTTACGATTCCTATCCTGGTGAACAGATGACGTTGATATCTGTTTTGTTACACCAAATTCCCAATCCCAGAGTTGATGACCGAATTGTGGTAGGTGAACAGCAGTATGAAGTGGTTGCCATTCAAGCGCAGGATGATGTTATCGCTGTTCTCAACGTCAAAGTAACATGAGCGACACCAAAAAGGTCCAAGTTTTTAAAAGCTTGGTTTCCTCTTTAAAAGAAATCAAAAAGCGCAATCATTATTTTACCAATGCGGGTACGAAGAAAGCTTTTGGGTGTCCTATGGAACTTCAAAGAAGTGTGAAGCTGCTAATGATAATTTGCGATTTTAGCAGCCTAAGATGCGGCTATCAGATTAGCGATACCTCTTATTTAGTTGCCCATATCCTTTAAATTTACAAAATTGTAACATTCGCCTGTTCAAGAGCCTTTAATAAAGGTGAAAATACATCAGTTTTAAGGCGGACTACATGATTCAATCTCCAAGTGGCCCTAGTAAAGATTCGAAAGAAAACTCTGCAATAAAATCAGTAAACTCAAAACCAGCGGTACAACAATCTAAGG
>JBFWUT010000002.1:36315-167572 GCA_050247135.1 Candidatus Berkiella sp. | reverse complement strand
TCAGAGATATCTTGGATGCTATTAAGGACGATATGGGCGATGTGGTGTGCCTTGGGGTTGATAACCGTGAGTTCAGGATTTTCAAGATAAGTAACTAAAGGCAAAACTTCTGCAGAGAGAGAACCAGCTAATGACATAAAAAGACCTACAACGCCGCTATTTAGGTGGCTTTTTAACATAGGAAGTATAACAAAACAAGAATATAGGACACCCAAAAAAAATTGTTGGCAGATTTTATCTAAAATCCATCATTCACATAAAAGGACATCCAAAAAAAGAAAGACGACAATACTGATAAAAATCAATTGGTTATGGTCTATAAAAGATTTGGATGTCCTGTAAAATAATTTGGATGTCCTTTTAGAGGGGGGATAGATAAGGAACAAAATCAAAGACGGGCTTAAAGCCAAGTCGTTGGTCTAAATCTTGACCCATCACCGATGATTGCAAAATGGCAAGCTTAGAGCCCAAGCTTTGACTGACTTGAAGACGATGGTACTTTAACGCGGTGGCAATGTGCTGCTTTCTATACTCAGGCAGTACACCAAGATTATAGAATCCACTGACACCCTTGTCGGTAAATAACGATCCGACACCAACCATCTTGCCTTTATCTTCCACATAAAAATGCTTAAAGCGTGGATCAGCAAATAACTGTGCCAATGAGTTGGCACAAAAGCGGCTTGAGTCATCATCAATCTCAAAAGCGATTTGCAGCGGTTTGATCCATTCCATCAGCTGCTCTTTATGCTGCAAGCTTTTAACAGTGATATGAGCAATCTCTTTAGGGGGATTGATAGTCTTGGCCAGATCAAAGACCATACCCTTAAAAGCATGGCCCATTTGAAAACCTTCTTTCTCCAAAGCTGCGCGTAATGACTGAGGTGTCACAAAATCTGTTATCCACCAACAAAACTGCTTTTTCTGCTCATACACCTTTTTCATGGTCAAGATGGCATTGCTAACACTTTGCGATATTAAATTCGTATCAAACACAGAATTAAACAGCACAAAAGAGGCATCGGGTAAACTATAACGACAGCCGTGGCTTTCATACATACCACAGGTGGCTGCAAAGTAGTTCATAAAATTATTGAAAATAGACTTTTTATGAGAATCAGTTACGCTAAGCTTCATGGACAACCCCAAGCAAAAGCGCATAATACCGAAGTGAAAAGCTCTTAGCTGTCCGTGACAATCACGGACAAAAACTACAGTAGCGAAATGAGTTCATGTTTGTGTCGAAGATGGCAGCGCTCTTTGACACGATTAAGATAAGTTTCAACGGTGCGGTGTGAGATACCAAGTTCTTTTGCAATTTCCTTGTAAGAATGGCCCTTAGCAAGTCCCTTAATACAGGCAAGTTCTTGTTGACTTAAATGATGCGATTTCTTCCTTAATAGCATTTTATCTAGGTTGCAATCTTGGCGGGTTTTGGGCACATTGATGCGGTATTGATCCATCTCTTTGATGAGCTTGCGTTGATGATATTTAAATTGTTGTAAAAACTCATTCATTTGATTCAGCGAGTTGAAATAAGTGTCAATCGCGCGAGTGTGGGTGGTTGGTGAGGCAAAGGCAAACATATAATAGAAATCGGTATGCCGCTCTACCAAGGTGAACCCATTGGCAATATTAAAATCGCGTGCCAGCCTGACGGGTGTTTCAGGCAAATTAGGCTCCCACAAAAAAGTAAATTTATCTTTGTCTAGGGTCAGTCCATCAATGTGTGAGTAAACCGCGGGCATATTCGTTTTATGCAACAGATCGGTGATGTACTCATCCCACGAAGGTAAGGTGGTGACATAAGAAAAGCTACCATCGCAATAGACCTTAAGATATTGAAAATAATGGCACCCCAATTTCTCTAGAAAGGGTGTGGCAACCGTCTTTAATGCTGCACTTAAATGTAAGGGTGGGTTGTTTAAATCTAGCATGGAAAATCGCTATAATTCCTCGTGACACGGGATTATAAGCGATTTTAACGAAAAAGACATTCACTAAAGTCTCCTTTTAGGAGCTTGATCTGATATGATTAACTAAGCAAATTAAGTGTACGTGCATTACTGGAGTTGATCATGACAGCCTCTAACCAAGCTGAGCAACAAATTGACCTAACAAAAACACAAGTCGTGAATGAAGGTAAGGCCATTCCAAAGAAGCTGAGTGCTTTCATTGCAATATTCTTAAAACGGCATCCCCTTTCGATGCTTGCTATCGCCTTTTTTATTGTATTTGAAGCCTCCATTAATCCTGTTAAGGCTTATTTACTTAAAGTCATCATCGACCATGTGCTGGCGGCGGGAGATCATCTTGATAGTTTATTGCAGGCTGTATTAGTGCCTGCGTTATGTTACGCCAGTATTCCGATGGCTATCAATCTGGGTTATACCACCTATCGCATTGCCTCTTTGCAGTTTTATCCCAAACTAAAGTCTGATATTGCCGGCACGATGCATCATTATTTGTCACAACATTCATACCGCTATTTTGGGGAGCATTTTTCTGGCAGTTTATCCAAAAAAATATTCGATTTGTGCACCGGTGCCGAAGCCGTTCTGCAGATCCTGACCCATAAAATTTTACCACAAGCACTGGCTGCGCTTGCCTCATCACTCATCTTGTACACAGTGCATCCTTTGTTTTGTGCCATGTTGTTGGGATGGTCGGTGTGTTATGTCTTATTTGCTTATTCAATGTCCAAAAGATCGGAACAGCTTTCTTATGCCTTAAGTGCAGCCGGCAATAACATGAGTGGCAAACTTGTTGATAGCATAATCAATGTGATGAGCACCAAGTTATTTGCTAATAACCAACATGAAGAACGGGTAGTTTTTAGTTCTATCGATAATTTAATGGCTAAAGACCGGGCGTTGCAGTGGTATATACTGAAAGCCTATTTTAAACAAGGTCTCTGGATTTTCGTATTAGTGAGCGCCATGCTATTTGGCCTGATTTATGGCAGATTGCATAACTTCGTGACTATCGGTGATTTTGCTTTGATACTGACATTATCCTTCACAATTGCAGAAAGCATCTTCAATATGGGCGAAGAAATTTTGCGCTTGGCCAAAGAAGCAGGCAATTGTCGACAAGCTTTAAATATTATTGTTGAGCCCCATGAAGTAGAAGATCTCCCCAGTGCTAAAGATCTGCAAGTGACACAAGGAAAAATAGTTTTTGAAGAGGTTCAGTTTCGATATCAGGGTAGTGATCCACTATTTGAGAATAAAACGGTAACCATTTTGCCTGGACAAAAGGTAGGCTTGGTTGGACATTCTGGCAGTGGCAAGTCTACTTTTGTGAATTTAATATTACGCTTATTTGATGTTTCATCAGGTCGCATTACCATTGATGGTGAAGATATTAAAGCGGTGACCCAAGCCAGTTTGCGAAAAAATATCGGTATGATCCCGCAAGATCCTTCCTTGTTTCACCGTACTTTATTTGAAAATATTCAATATGGACGAGTTGATGCCAATAGGAATGATGTGATAGAGGCTACTAAAAAAGCCCATGCGCATGAATTTATTGCTCAATTGGCACAAGGCTATGATTCCCTAGTCGGTGAAAGAGGTGTTAAGCTTTCCGGCGGACAGCGTCAACGCATAGCGATTGCGCGCGCTTTTCTTAAAAATGCGCCAATCTTGATTTTAGATGAAGCAACCAGTCAATTGGATTCAGTCACAGAACAATATATTCAAGAAAGTTTATGGGAACTGATGCAAAACAAGACGACGATTGTGATTGCCCATCGCTTATCCACTTTACTGCATATGGATAGGATCCTAGTATTTGAAAAAGGCAAAATTGTCGAAGATGGTACCCATCAAGAACTTTTAACTAAAAATGGTCACTATGCAACGCTTTGGAAAGCGCAAGTAGGTGGCTTTTTGTTAGACGAAGATGAAATAATAAATTAAAGATGATTGAGTGATCGCAAATGAACGCACGTTGGCGCTTTGAACATACTTATCTCAAACTCCCTAAAGAGTGCTATTGCTCAATTGCATTGCAGCCTGTTTGTTCACCTGAATTAGTGATTTTTAACCACGCCTTAGCTAATACCCTAGGGTTACACTTCGACGAGAACAGGGTATCTATGTGGGAAAACGTCTTAAGCGGCAGTGAACTACCTGAGGGTGCTAGACCCAGTGCCTTAGCCTATGCTGGCCACCAGTTCGGACGCTTTACTATGCTAGGTGATGGTCGAGCATTATGGTATGGCGAGCATGTCACGCCATGTGGTAAGCGCTTTGATATTCAATTAAAAGGCGCCGGTCCCACACCTTACGCTAGAAATGGTGATGGTCGAGCTGTACTTGGGCCGATGCTCCGTGAATACCTGATAAGTGAAGCTATGCATGCTTTAGGTATTCCTACCACGCGTAGCTTAGCAGTAGTGCGTACCGGGGAAAAAGTCTATCGCGGTACTTGGCAACAGGGTGCGGTATTAACGAGAGTGGCTGCAAGCCATATTCGGGTGGGCACTTTTGAATATGCTGCGCGACTACCGGATCCTGCGATTCTTGAGCAATTGCTCGATTATACGATCAAGAGACATCTCCCCGAGCAGGATGCTGAAAATCAGGCGGTTGCCTTGTTGGAGTATGTTAAGCACACCCAGACTACACTAATCTGCGAATGGCTGCGAGTCGGATTTATTCATGGTGTCATGAATACCGATAACATGGCATTAAGTGGCGAAACCATCGATTATGGTCCCTGTGCTTTTATGGATGAATATCATCCAGGAGCCGTTTTGAGTTCAATTGATCGCCAGGGTCGTTATGCATTTGCTCAACAACCGGCGATTGCGGGTTGGAATTTTGCTCGTTTAGCCGAATGTTTACTGCCCCTCATCAATAGCGACCAAAATAAGGCGATTGAAATGGCCAATGAACAGATTGCGCAATTTTATGAGCTTTTTCAAATAAAGTGGTTAGCCATGATGCGTAATAAATTGGGTTTAGTCAGTGAAGAGCCAGAAGATCAATCACTGATTGATGACCTGCTCGGTTTAATGCAAGCAAAAGCGTTAGATTACACGAATACTTTTAGAAGTTTAGCATTAAATAAGATCCCCGAGGGGTTAGAGAAATGGGCGCTAAGTTGGCTAGCACGGTGTCCACAATCGACTATGCTAGAGCAAAATCCAGCGGTGATCCCTCGTAACCACCAGGTCGAAAAAGCGCTTGCGCTTGCCTGTGACAAGAATGACTTATCCTGGTTCAAAAAATGTTTAGAAGCCTATCAAACGCCTTATGAAGACAATCCACAATTCACAGATCTTATATTGCCACCGACGGAGCAAGAAAGGGTTTTCGCCACATTTTGTGGGACCTAATCCACCAGTTCAATATCAAGATATTGCAATAAACTCATGGCTTCAGGCAGTGAGAATTTTGCTCTCTTCACATTGTTTTCAAACACATTAATATTGTAATTAATGGCATCAGTAAAATTCGCTTCAGCTAATAAGGTTTGATTAAATAGGCTATTGGTAAAATCACTTTGACTAAAATCAGCTTGAGTCAAATCGGCATCTCTAAAGTCAACGTCATGAGCTTTACAGTCAATCATGCTCATTTCTCTTAAACTTAAACTCATAAAAGAGCAGTCATTTAAAATACATTGATTAAATCGCAACGGGCAGCTCAAGGTAATGGTGGGCCAATTAGCGTTAGTCCAATTCACACCAATGATTTTGGATCCTTCAAAATACGTATCAAAAAAAGAACATTTGGTGACTTTAATCAAACTCAGATTGCAATGGATAAAGTGGCACTCATGAAATTTACATTTATGGAAAGTGCTGTTGCTAAAGTTGCAACTTGAAAAAGTGCAATTGTCAAAGCTGGTTACTTCTATTATTTTATCCGACCAATCGAGTTCTTTAAAATGCTCTGCAGTATATTCATGCTGATTCTTCATAATGTACCTAATTTAAGTGCAATCTAGCGGCATTACACGGTTGACATAGCATAGAATAATAGCAGAAGATAGCAACCTTCAAGCGATTTTTAGGTTTAAGAATTTTTTGGGAGACAATATGAAGCAGCTATCACATTATGAATTGAATCTTGTGGCAGGCGGGGTGTGTGCAGAGTTATATGAAGCGGATATTCCCTTACCCTATTTGCCTATCGTTGCCAAGCATCTTAAACTGCTCAATAAACACAAGTTCGACTCAGAGTTAATGTTGACAGAATTAAGTGATGCTGGTCTTGATATTTCGCAAGTTAATGTGAAAGTGGGCGTTCAGTGTTACCCTAAATAAAGATTACGCCCAAGCGGATGACCGCTTGGGCTTTATTTAGAACTTTAAGCCATTTCAGTTTTTGGCGTTAGCAAATAAAGCTGATAAGTTATTCCTTCTCGATAAGGATTGAACCCTTCATAAATTCTATTCATATTATATTGGTGCTTATTTGCAAGTGCCATAAAGCGTTCTAAATCGCCATTACTACCAAATCCAACAATAATGCGACCATTGGCATTTAGGTGCAGAGGCGCTTGCGCTAAAAACATTTCAATATGACGATATCCTGGGTCACTCACGCTTCTTTGCAGCAAGGTAAGATCTTTTTCTTGGTTGGACTCAGTGTAAACATAAGGTAAATCCCAGAAAATGGTATCAAATTTTTCATTGTCTGCTAATTTGCTAAATACATTACTTTCTCTTGCTTCCACTAAGCGAGCCACACCATGTTTAGCCGCATTTTCGGTAGTTAATTTCACGGCAACCGGATTAATGTCTAAGGCAATCACTTTATTGTGATGATTTTTGGCTGCAATTACTGCGGCAACCCCAATGCCACAGCCCACTTCTAAAAATTTTTCATTGGCTTTAAATGGGAAATTGGCAGTGAGCATCTCGGTCGATTTAAAGTATTTAGGTGAAAACACGTCTTTGCTAGCGATAAATTTTTCATCCATGATGATGGTTTCGTAACGATCAGCATCAGCAAAGCTTCGTTCAATATTTTTAAAGGCAGAGCTTACTTTTTCTTGATTAGTTAGTGTGGCAGCTGCGAAAGTGAGCGAGCTTAAACTTAATGCAATGCACACAGAGAAAAATTTGGTTAGGTTATTCATTAGATTACCTCAAAAGATGATATTTTTTTGGCAAGTCATTGTGCAAGACATCCTCAGAATTCGTCAAGATATCGTGCATAATCAACAAAGACTCCGTCTCATAATTCCTGTATTATAAGTCGCGCATCTTAGTTTTAAGGATCATTTTGCGCAAAAACGCTTGATCTTAACGTAACGTCATAGCTTAGCCTTTTCTTCAAGGAGGCAACAAAGATGAAACAATGGTATCCCAAAGAGTTTAGCAAGCTCACGAAAGTGTCGGTGAGAACACTTCATCATTATGATGAGATTGGCTTATTAAACCCCTCGGTGCGTTTACCCAATGGTTATCGTTTGTACTCTGAAAAGGATTTGTTGCTGTTGCAGCGGATTATTGCCTTAAAGTTTTTTGGTTTTACCTTATCCTCCATTCAAGATTTGTTGGTGAAAGAATTCGATGCACTGGCCCATTTTAAAGCGCAAAGACAAACCTTACAAAATCAAATCACACAATTAGGTAATGCCGATAAAACCTTAGGTGCTCTCATTCACCAGCTGGAACAAAACAAATCTATCCAGTGGGACAACATCGTCCAATTGATTGAGGATTATAGTATGACTAAAGAAACTGAAATGATTTGGGGCACAGACAGCAAAAAGCAGCAAGAATATCAACGTTACTTAGTAGATAAAGGGCTTGCCACGCAACAACAGCTGGATCAATGCAATGAAAAGGTGAAACATTGGAACCAGGCCAAGGTGGAAAGTATCAAAAATGAGCAAGATGAATTGTTTAAAGCTTTTACGCAAGCTGTGATGCAAAACCTACCAGCAAACAACCCTAGTGTGCAGCAACTGGTAAGTAGGCATTTTGAAAATATCAAACACTTTTGGACACCTGAAAAGGCAAGTTACATTCAACTGGGGAACTTTTATTGTCAACATCCTGATTTTGAGAAATTCTTTGTAGCTTACCACCCTAAGCTCGCAGAATACTTGCGTGATGCGATGACAGTGTTTGCTGAGCGTGAGTTATAGTCAAGGCAGGGAAACCTGCCTGTATACGGGTATAATGGATAGCAAAATATTGTTTTGACTACATAAAGGTATACAATCATGCTGAGTGTTGCATCCTGCATAGGATTTATTATGGCAATATTAAAGCGGCTCAGCATTTATACCATTATCAGTTTATTAGTGATTCTATGGTGCATGGGTTGCACTAAAACACCTAAAGAATCGCTTCCGAAAGGGTTTGTCTATTTAACCGATATTGATCCCACAATGGTTGAATGTGCTCGCTATGCTACCCCTGAAAATTTTTTGGGCCGCGTAGTGCCAGGTTATTCAACCCATAAAATTGTTTGTACGCGTGAAGCTGCGCTGGCATTAAAAGCCGTACATGCGGATTTAAACCAACAAGGCTATACGTTAGTCGTTTATGATGCCTATCGTCCACAGCGCTCTGTTGATGCTTTTGTTAAATGGGCTGATGATTTAAACGATTTAACTGCTAAAAAATTATATTACCCAACCATCGATAAAAAAGATCTATTTAGATTAGATTACATCGCCGGTAAATCTAGCCATACCCGTGGCAGCACCTTTGATCTTGGTATCATTAAAACAGGTGATAAACTAAAAGCTCCGCTTTTGACCCGGCGCAAGTTAAGCAATGGTGAGGAAGTGCCTTTTTTAGATGACAATACTGTTGATATGGGTTCAAGTTTTGACCTTTTTCATCCGGTGTCCAATCATGATTCCTCTTTAGTGACTGAGCAACAAACCAAAATGCGCAATGTGCTTCGCGAAACCATGAAAAATCATGGCTTCAAAGAATATCAGCAAGAGTGGTGGCATTATACCTTGGCGAATGAACCTTATCCCAATATCTATTTTGATTTTGTAGTAGGCTAGCTTGTACTAAAATAAGACAAGCAAAAGTAGCTTTTGAGTGAGGATTGCACTGATGAATATTGATAGAGCTGTCTTTATCTTCGCCGGTACGCTTAACTTAGTTAGTTTGATACTTTCCCAGGTTCACAGCATCTACTGGTTATGGCTTACCGCTTTTATTGGTTTTAACATGATACAAGCTTCTTTTAGTGGCTTTTGTCCCATAGCCAAAGTGTTTAAAAAAATGGGTATCAAACCAGGAGCTGCTTTTAACTGAAAGGGAAAACCATGACAAGATGGTCAATTTTTTTATTATTATTTTTTACCTCCATGGTTCATGCATCAGAACTGGCAACCATCACTGCTACTTATCAAAAACTACCATTAGAACGCTGGTTTGATGGTTCAGTTGAACCTGTCAAGCAAGCGACTGTCTCTGCTGAAACCAAAGGTAGAGTCGCTGAAATTTTTTTTGATATCGGAGATGTTGTTCCAGCAGGTTCTGTGATACTAACGCTGGTATCAAATGAACAACGCGAGGGATTGAACCAAGCTGAAGCGAAATTGGCCGAAGCAACTGCTAATTTTGAGGCAGAAAATAAAGAGTTTGCTAGGATGAGTACTCTTTATGAACAGAAAATAGTTTCAAAATCAGACTGGGATAGAATGACCGCACGGTTTAATGTTGCCAAAGCACAAGTATCTTCAGCACAAGCAGCACTAAAAACAGCAAAAGAACAGCTCAGTTATACCCAGGTTCGTGCTCCCTATGGGGGGATTGTCAGCGCTCGTCACATAGAATTAGGCGAGGCTGTGTTCTCTGGGAAAGCACTGATGTCTGGCTTTAATCCTAATTTCATGAGGGTCTATGTTGATTTGCCGCAAGCAGTATCAGTTATTGTGCGCCAGCTAAAGCAAGCGAAAGTCATCAGTGAGACTGGCACAGTGATAATACCTTCAAAAATGATCTTATATCCTGTTGCCGATCCAGCCACCAGTACAGTTAGAGCACGCTTAGAGCTTCCAGAAGCAGAAAAACGAATCTATCCAGGTCAATTTGTTAAAGTTGCTTTCACTGTAGGCGATGTCAAGCGATTACTGATACCGTTATCAAGTGTTGTCTATCGATCTGAGGTAAGCGGCGTCTACGTTGTAAAAGATAAAACACCTCGTCTTCGGCAAATTCGTTTGGGTAATCAATTCGCAGATAAAATTGAAGTGGTTGCTGGCTTGCAAGAAGGTGAGCAGGTAGCATTAGATCCTATTGCCGCTGGTATCTCTCTTCATCATGCACAAACAGCAGAGGTCAGACATGAATCAAAGTAGTCCTGAGCTTGGCTTCTCAGGGCGGCTAGCTAGGATATTCCAACATTCTCAACTGACGCCGCTATTAGCTTTGGTAGGTTTGTTATTAGGATTATTTGCTGCCTTTGTAACCCCAAGGGAAGAAGAACCGCAAATAAACGTCACGATGGCTAATGTATTTGTTCCCTTTCCAGGAGCTAGCGTTGCTGATGTTGAAAATTTAGCAACGATCCCCATGGAGCAGGTGCTTGGCGAAATCGAGGGCGTTGATCATATTTATTCGGTTTCTCGTCCCGGTATGGCGGTGCTGACAGTGCAATATAAAGTGGGTGTGCCAAGAACAGAAGCATTGGTCAGATTGTATAATGCCATTTATTCGAATCAAGATTGGCGTCCACAAAATCTTGGGATCTTGCCAGTATTGGTTAAACCAAAAGGGATTGACGATGTCCCTATTGTGACGCTAACACTATGGACCAATGATCAAGGACGTGGCGCATTTGATCTGAAGCAAATAGCTCATGCATTGGAATCTGAGCTTAAGCGGATCCCTGGTACTCGCAATATTAATACCATCGGCGGTCCTGAGCAAATTGCTCATGTAGCGTTAGATCCACAAAAACTAGCGGCACGCGGTCTTTCAATCAATCAGTTGAGGCAATCTTTAATAGCCAGTAATACATCGAACCAAACAGCCGCAATAATCAATAATAATAGGATGATCCCTATTCAAGCAGGAGAGCTTTTGTCGACTGTTGATGAGGTAGCCCATCTGGTGGTTGGTAAGCAAAAGGACAAACCAATTTACCTGCAAGATGTGGCAACTATTACCATTGCGCCCTCAGAAAATCAGAATTATGTATGGTATGCCCAAAAGGAAAATCAAAAAAACATCAATGCTCCTGCAGTGACTATCGCGATTAGCAAAAAGCCAGGTGAAAATGCAGTAGAAATCGCTGATAAAATTACGACTCATATTAATGAGCTAAAGGGCATTTTTATACCCGATGATGTTAATGTCACTATCACAAGAAATTATGGTGTTACTGCTAATGATAAAGCTCAAACACTGATTCATAAGCTTATTTTTGCAACGATTTCAGTGATTGCTTTAGTGTTATTGGCTTTGGGAAAAAGAGAAGCCGTTGTTGTCGGAGCGGCTGTAATCTTAACGCTGTCGATTACACTATTTGCTTCGATGATGTGGGGATTTACCCTTAATCGAGTTTCGTTGTTTGCACTCATATTTTCAATTGGTATCTTGGTAGATGATGCGATTGTGATTGTTGAAAATATTCATCGCCATGTTAGCAAGTTAGGTACTAATTTAAGCGGTATTATTCCACTAGCCGTTGATGAAGTGGGTGGCCCTACGATATTAGCAACATTGACTGTCATTGCTGCACTCTTGCCGATGGCGTTTGTTACAGGGTTAATGGGACCCTATATGAGTCCTATCCCAATAAATGCCTCAATGGGAATGTTGATCTCACTCGCAATAGCTCTTACCTTTACGCCATGGCTTTCAGATAAATTACTTACCCATCATGCTAAAGAAAATGAGATTGCCCACCAAGTAACAGATAAATTGCACCATTTTTTTGAAAGAATAATGAGTCCATTTTTGGGGGAAGGGCATCGAAAAAATCGTTTTAAATTAGCAGGTGCAATTTTCGGCCTGATTCTTTTATCTATCAGTCTAGTCTTTTTTAAATTAGTCGTACTCAAAATGCTTCCTTTTGATAATAAAAGTGAATTTCAGGTAATTGTTCAATTACCTGAAGGTACGGCTGTCGAACAGACTAATGCTGTGCTTGCCGAATTGACTGATTATTTAATCAATGTGCCTGAAGTTACTAATGTTGAAGCTTATGCGGGCACTGCTGCGCCTATAGGCTTTAACGGATTAGTGAGACAATATTATTTAAGGCAAGACCCGCATCTGGGTGATATTCAGGTCAATTTAAAAGATAAAAAAGATCGAAAGAGATCAAGTCATGAGATCGCCCAAGCAAGTAGAGCCCCCTTGTTTGAAATGGCAAAGCGTTATGAAGCTAAGATTAAAATAGTGGAAGTTCCACCTGGCCCGCCTGTGCAAGCGCCTATTGTTGCTGAAATATATGGTCCTGATTACCAGAGCCTTATATCAAAAGCTAAAATAATTAGGAATGAATTTAGTAAAGTGGAAGGTTTAGTGGATATTGATGATTCCATTGAAGCAAATTCGAATCGGATTGTGGTAAGTGTGGATAGATCAAAAGCTGCATTACTGGGCTTAAATCAAGAAGATATTACTGGCGCAATTTCGACTGCTTTTAAAGGCGAAGATATTACTTTTCTTCATACTGGTCATGCAAAATATCCGATACCTGTACGCATTGACTTTCCCATAGCAAGTAAAGTTAGCATCAATGATTTTCTCGATATGAAGCTACGAAATGGCTCAGGAAATCTGATACCCCTATCTGAAGTAGTTAGTGTAAAAGAAGTACCATGGGAAAATAGTATCCATCATAAAGACTTGCTGCCCGTGGTTTATGTCAGCGGTGATATGGCAGGAAAGATAGATAGCCCGTTGTATGGTATGTTTTCATTAATGGCGAAGCTTAAAAACGAAATAAAGCAGTATTTTATTCAACAACCTGAAAATGTGTATGATTTTAGTATGAAATGGGATGGTGAGTGGCAAGTCACTTATGAAACATTCCGTGATATGGGAATTGCTTATTCTGTTGGACTTATTCTAATTTACTTATTGATCGTGGGACAATTTCGTTCTTATGTTATTCCCTTAATTATTATGGCTCCCATCCCTCTAACAGTAATTGGGATTTTACCAGGCCACGCCATATTAATGGCACAATTTACAGCAACATCCATGATTGGAATGATAGCATTAGCAGGGATTATTGTCCGAAATTCGATTCTTTTGGTTGATTTTATCAATAAAGCAATTGCGATGGGTGAGCCGTTAGAAAAGGCTATCATTCAATCAGCAGCAGTACGTTCACGTCCTATCATACTAACAGCCATCGCTGCAATGTTAGGTGCATTTTTTATTCTGGATGATCCGATATTTAATGGTTTAGCAGTAAGTCTAATTTTTGGCATTCTTGTTTCTACTTTGCTGACATTGGTTGTTATTCCCTTGCTTTATTATTGCTATTTGCTAACCCAAAACCAAAACGGAAAGAATGGCTATTAACTAATAGAGAATTTATTTTTTAAGGTCTCACATACTTTTTCATAAGCGTTATCTTTGAGTGGCACACCATGCGCACTGATAAGGTGCTTAAAAGATAGCGCTTTAATTTTGCTAAGCTCCGCGACATCCGGTTGGCAAGCACCAAGCCAAGTATCCGGAATATTGGCCTGTTTAATCAAGCCTTGTTCCTGGAACTGCTTGGCCGATTGTTCGCTAAAAAAGGTATCGGGCGTTTCCCAATTCTGTATGCAGTCACAAGTAATTAAGACATTGCCTTCGTTTCTTTTTAAAATCAGCATGCACTCTGGGAATTGGGTGGTTTCAAAATTAAAAAGAGTGCAATCAGGTAGCGGCATGGGTCCATTTTCATTCAATAGATAATCGGCTTGCCTGTTATTTTGATGCTGCTTATTTTTTAAAGCCCAGAGCTTTGCATGATAATGATCAAGATAAAAAGCGTCATCATAGCCATGAAAAGCACCAATATTAACAACGTTTTGCACCGTTCCTAACGCATCAAGCGCTTGTAGGCCTGGCTCATTCAAACGTACCGTGTTAATTAAAGTCAGTTGATGATCATCACGAACAATCACCATATTGCGGCTCACTTGAATATCGACCCCATCATGGTGAATATGATTGGTGCCAGTGACCATATAGAGATCGTGAAAAACTTCATTGATTTCACCGTGTGGTTGAACAGTTCGGTATGTATTCATAAGTCGCTTTCCTGTTAGATCTTTAAGCTATAGTGCGTCGTTGTAAGCATGTTGGTGCTACTTGCTCTCGCAAGAATGAGGGTAATAGCGCTAAGCTTTTTGCATCATCAAAGGCAGGAGTAAAGACATTGGCTTGCGGGAAAAAATGGTCTTTAAAATAGTTAAAATTATCATAAAGAGTCGCAGTATGGCCAACTTGTTCACAGGCGAGTAAAAAAACATTATGTGCTTTTTGGAACATTACCAGGGCTTGATCATGATTTTCTTGAGCCTGAAAAATCTTACCTTCTTTTTCATAGATCCTGGCAAGCATAATAAAAGGTTGTTCCCATTTCGAGCCGCCATTAATAATGACAAATAAAATAGCTTTGGCAAATTCAACGTCTCCCAAGCCGTTTAATGCCCGTGCTTGGCCATAAAGGCAGGTGTCGAGTACTTTAGGGTCTGTTTTATGCTCTAGAGCTTTTTGGCAAAAGTAATCATAAGCTTGTAAATATTCTTTAAGTCTCAAAAGGGCAAAGCCCGCGGTTAAATTTTTCATAATCAAAAGCTTCTAAAACACAAAGGGGAGGATTCTAGCAGATTGGCCCAAAAAAGGGCCAGAATTTCTTAAAATGAGAACATATATGTTCTCATTTTAGGTCAAATATGAGAGCATATATGTTCTCAAACTAGCACAGGACTGTTATGGACATCGACCTGATCAATACTGCAAAAAAGCTGCTCTGTCACCATTTTAATGCTGTTATTACCATTGCCAAGGCGGATGTTCTAAGCGAACCTGAGCGGCGCAATCTCATTTTGCGTCTTTTTATTGAGAATCCAACCGATAATATTCCGGCTTCAGTTATTTTGAAAAAAACGGCTATAGAAAATCGCGGCGAAACAGAGCAAGAGCAACTCAGTCGTTTTGCACACGATTGGGCAGGGCTTGAATTTTTAACGGCAATCGGCACCCATCATGGTCCTTATTTTTATGCTGGGAGTTTTGAACATCGATTTATTCTGATTGAAGATCTTGGATTAGAACACTCAAGCCTAGTGGGCCCCTTGACTCGGGGTCCCTCGAAAGAGAATCAAGAGGAGGCCGTAAAGGCTCTTGCTGCCTATACTCGCCGTGTGGCACAAATGCATGCTGATACATTTGGTAAAACAGCCCAATTTGAAGCTATCTTAAAGCGAATTTACCCTGAGGTAAAACGCTTTCATTATCACAAACCCGATGATATCAACGTGCTACCTAAACTTTTTAAACGCTATATAGGGTATGAGAATGAAAAGCTCATAGCAGAACTCAACAATATATTCACTGCTATGGATAGCAGCGATTTCAAAGTGCTACTGCATGGCGATATCTGTCCAGATAATGTCTTTTTTCAAAATCAAGATATTCGCTTGTTTGATTTTGAATTTGGCGATACAGGGCATGCGCTGATTGACGGTGTTTACTTGCGTATGAGTATGCCAAGCTGCTGGTGTGCCAAGAGTACTCCAGCTAATATTGTGCAACAAATGGAAGCCATTTATCGCAAAGAACTGCAGAGTAAAATACCTGCTGCCAATCATGAAGATTTATATCATCAGGCTCTGCTTTACGCTTGTGCTTATTGGGTGATAAGAAGTTTAATTTGGTGGCTGGATGAGTTTTTTGAAAGCGATAAAAATTGCCCCAGTGGTCCTGTTGATGAGGATTCATTGTGGGATCCTAACAGCAATGGTTTTCATTCTCGACTCCTATCAAGACTAGAAGCGTTTATCACTTGTGCGCAGCAGCTAAACCAGCTTCCTGCATTGTGTGAAGCATCAAATCAATTGTTAGCCTTGCTCAGAATAAAATGGCGCGACACACAAGGCCTCGATAACTACCCAGTGTTTGGCAAAAAATAAATTCGCGTATCTACACGCATTGACCTACAATCATTCATATCGATCCCCTCAATGAGAAACTTCCATGCTAGATATGAACTTACGCGAAATGATCCTCTGGGCACATTTACAGCCAACGGCACTGCAAAATGAAATTGCTGCAGCTGTTCGCAAGAGAGTAAAGACACATCCGCACGAGGTGAATCAACCCGGTGTCCTTGGTCTTACGCCTTGCCATTTAGCGGTGCTAGGCGGAGATCTGCAGCTCATTGAAATCTTGGTGTTACAGGGGCAGGGCGATCTGATGCAAGAAAGCACAAAAAAGTATACACCGTTGTCTCTTGCCAAATTAAAAGGACTCGAAGGGCCGCTATTAGAATTGCAACAAAAAGCGAAGCACCACATGCAAGAAGCGAGTGTTGAAACAGTGGCACAGAGCCGTGGTGCAAGAACGTTATCGCGGTCTTCAAGAAGAAATACCGTTTTCATAGAAAGAAAAATGAAAGATCAAGAACGTGATATTGTCACCACACCCAGAATGTCGGCAGTCCCAAAACTAAAGTATGTATTAACTGTTGAAGATGACAATGATGTTTCAGGATTAACAGAAAAAGTATCACGCTTAAAAATAAGCGGAAAAAAGCGAGATGAGCTTAATGAGGTGTATCTGGTCCCATTATTAAAGGCCATTAATGCCAATCGCGCCAATGTTGTCAGCGCCTATTTACAGGAAGGTTATTGGTTAGCGCCATTGGCGAGATTAATTGATTGCACCCCCCTAACTTATGCTTTTCGGGAAGGATTGAGCGATCAATTTGCACTCTTTGCAACCCACGGGGAGTATATTCGACGCGATGCACCCCTAAATCAATTGCCGCTTAGGCACTTGTTATCAATGACAACACATAGTCGAATGCTAATGGTTGCGCAGAATAATGTTTTAGAAAAACTTTCGTGGGATGAACTCAAAAAGATGAGGGTCGAAATTTTGCGTTTATCCACACAATATAATGACATGCTAAGCCAAATGGGCTTAGAGCAAAAAATGCCAGCGCAAGGTTTTGCACTGTTATCTGCAGATAAACTAAAAGAGCTTGCTGCTACCAAAGGACTACCTTTAACTTTATTGACCAGTGTCTACCAGATGTGCACCTGTGTTGACGGCACACATCCTTTTGACCCTGAGGAAACCGCTAATCAAGTTGCAGGTCTTTGTTCTCAATATAATGCTTTTGAGATTGGCGCTGCAATCGTTGTATTGCAGCCACTATTTGCTAAGGCTCAACAGTTAATGATGTTCTATGCTCTAAAAGAATTAACCGTCCAAAATCATCGATTTAGTTATCAAGAACTCAAGGTGTTAGCAAGTATAGTGTTACCTGCGTTACAACTTAAAAGTGAGGATCAAGATTTAGTAGAAATGATACGTTTGATCATGGTGTTGCGTTATAAGCAAGGTCAGAATTTATTAGATAACTACTATTATTTAGAATCCATCATCCAGCAACATATTCCGTTTGCAGGTCTTTGGGTTTTTCGTTTACAGTTTAATGCCGCAAGCGATGATTTTGATGAACGCGTGGTTGCAATCGCCGATGGATTAAGAGCACACTCTCTAATGCTATATCATAACCTAGATGTGAGAGAACTCGCGTCGATGGGATGGAGAGCACCCAATAAGGAACAACTCTCACCGAGTGTTGTTGATATTGAAAACTATTTCAACGTGCTAAGCAATTGGGTAACGCAGCAGATCTTACAACAACGGGATATTAAACAAAGAGCAAGGCTATTAAAGTTTTGTATCAAAGTGATAGCTAAACTAGTTGAGTCAGAAGTGCCAGACTATAATTCAGCGATGGCTATCTTTTCAGCAATCAATCAAGCTTGCGTAACTCGTCTTTCAGGAACCGCAGCCTTATTGAGTAGAAAGACCAGAAAATTGCGAGAGAAGCTAGAAGAAACATTATCTCCTCATAAAAACTTTCTGATGATGAGAGAAGCACTAGAAAAGAACCCGTACGCTATCCCTTATATCGGTATCATTTCAGCAGATCTCACTTTTGCATATGAGAATAAGGATGATTTTAGCAAGTTGATGATTGTTGGTAAAATTATTCGCCAATTCATGCAAAGAAAGAGTTATCTTGAGATGCTGCATTTACCTGTTACTACAGATTTAGGAACTTTTATTGCACAGCTTAATATCGTTACTGAAAAAGACTTATATGATATATCGTTGGCCTTAGAGCCACGCCCCTTCCAAATAACGAATGAAATTGATATGAATGAGTTGATAGCTGGCATGAGAACAATACAAAGAAATGAGGGGCAGTTAAAAATTGTGCTCCATGGTATTTCATTAGAGGGCAAATCGACATTAGAGCCCTTGACACAATGGCTAAAAGAACAATATGTTCAAGGTAAATTAGCTATCGGCGATTTTTCAGAGATTGTTTCATTGGCGCATAGTATTGTGGAGCCAGATGCACATTTTAAATTCAATCCCGCTTATTATGAACACCTAGCCCCAAGAGAAGAGATTGTCGTGCAATTTCGTCGTAAGAAAAAGGGCCACCAAGATTCTGATGCAGAAGAAGAAGCAGTTGTGCCTCAAAAAATGTCTGATAAACTGCAGCATCGAAAGTAGCTTAGGAACCGTTGGTTTAGGGGCTAGGTTTACATCGACTCAAAAGCGGGTTAACTTCTTGCTTTCTTTCGACAAAATCAAAGATCGCTTGAGGAGCTGGCACTAAGTCAGGGTTAGGGTGTAATTGTCTGAGTTCAGCAATCAAATTTTGAATGCCAATATGTGGGGCAGTGCTGTTAAACGATCGTAAGAATAGTTCATGTTGCTCTGTGGTGCCATTGAGCAAATCTAATTCATAACGATCACGATTTGGGTTTTCCTGACTTTTGACAAAACCCATGTTTTCATAAAATCCAATAACGCGTTTCATGGAAATAAGACTGATACTCGAACAGTGATACATTAAGCAAACATAAATGGCACTATGCATTAACAGTTTGCCCAAGCCTTCTTGCTTTAGTTTGCTGTCTACTTGTACCAATTGAAAAAAAGCAACGCGCAGCTCAAGATTAATCGTAAAATAAATAGCACCTAAAACCTCGCCTGTATCATTATCAACCGCCATATGGCAGCGTGAGACTCGATCAGGTACGATATTGAGGACAAATCCCTGTTCCATATTAGGTAATATGGGATTATGTTTGAACATATGAAAGCGATGCACTTGATGATAGTGCTGGTCACGGTGCTGGTTCTCTGGAGTAACCTCAGGTTGGGTTAACTGTTGTCCTTGATAACGCTCGAACTGAACAGAGCTGGCAAAGCGCGTGCCAGCTAAAAAATCAGCTAATCTATCATCAATATAGTTCTCACTGGGCACACAATGCTCAAAATCAGGTAGTCGCATATAGTTTGGGTTTCGAGCTTGGGTTTGAAAATTTCTTAACACCGTTGTAGTGCGTTGGTGATTAAATGAAGGCGTTACGCCATGAAATGCCGTATGGCCTGTCTGTGATAGCAAGGTTCTGGCAATGGGGCCTCTTAAGGTGCGGGCTCTTTGCATAAACTGAATAAGCATGTTACCACTCCAAATAACGACTAAGGCCGAATTTTAACAGTCTTAGTTGGTAAATGCGAGCACACTTCATCGATCGCTTTTTGTAAATTGGCCTCTAAATCAGACCAGGTATCAATGTATCGACTTGCAATGTGAGCAAATTCACTAGCCACAATAATGGGCTTAAATAACGCAAAAAGTTTACGCAGATCATAATGCTGGTGGTGATTGCTTCTGCCATCGTGAGCAATTTCATTGGCATCACCAAAATCAATAATAGACACCTGCAAGGTTGTAGGATCAATCAATACATTTTCATTGGAAATATCATCATGATGAATATGATGCTTCACTAAACCTTGAAAGGCTTTAAGCATTGACAACAATAGTTGAGCTTGTTGTTCAAAGGTTAATGGAATTTTTTGATTTTCATCAAGCGATATAAACTTACCTAAGGGCATGCCAGGCATAATTTTTAGAAACAAGTAGGATTTAACATTGCTTTTATTACTAACACGGTGTTGCTCACCCACTAATAATTCTAATTTGTCTAATATACGCGCTTCAGCACTCGCTTTGTCTTCACAATCGCAAGATTCCTTCAAAAGATAAAAACTTTTATCAGTGAGATTTTGCACTAATTTAACGTTGCCAGTACTGCCGCCAATATCAGTTATTTTATGATAAACAGCGTAAGCAATTTTGTTTCGATCAACAATAACCTCATGCCCAAAAGTACTTTTTTTAAAATAGATCTGACCTTTGGCAACTCTTTTTTGAAGCGCTATTAATGAAGTATTACTCAATAAGGTGCCGGATTTGTTTAAAAGACTGATTGCAGATGCTTTGAGTTTATTCAAGGGTTGTTGGCTCATTAAGCGTTGCCAATGTGCGGTAAAACTTTCTGAAGCAGAAAGTGTTTTTGGGGCTTTAATGTTGCTGAAAAGCGGGGTTAATACTCGGCTCAAGCCGACTCGTCTTTTGGGACCATTGATCATGAAAGTACTACTTCTTGCGATACAGTGATTGGCATTTTAAGATAATTGACTAAGAAGAAGCAACTTATTTTGCTATTTAATAAGAGAAAATCCCGACATGCGCTGACATTTATCGGCTGAGTAAGCTATTCATCCGCGAGTCCTTTATTGAGTTTACAATTTCTTTATGATGGGACCATTGATGAGAGGTAGAGAAATGATAGCGGGTACGAGAGCAAAAGCAGAAAATGAAGAAGATCAATTGAAGAAGCTTCCTCAAGAGCTGCGCGTCATGATCTTTTCCTATTTCCCCTATGGTTTGCAACTCAAACTACGTAGCATTGCTATTTATTGGAAACAAGGCATTGAAATAGCGGCAAGGCATCCCTTACTTAATACTGAAGTTTTAAAAAAAGCCCTAAGCTATACCTCAACAAAAACCACCAATCCTCGTGAAATAGGTTTGCCTCAATTAGAACAAAATTACGCTTCTTTGTCTCTTTGTCCTGTTAGTCTAGATTCGTTAATCATGAGGTTTAAGAGCAAAGCTGCTTATGAAACAGCCTCTGGTCAATGGGAATGTAAAGAGATTGAACCGCCAATTAAGATCTCTGTATTAAAAATATTTTCATATGCTTTTCAAAAAGCAGGGCTTGATCAACAATATATTTCTTTACAAACGCGTGAGCAAAGACATGCTTTTATCAGCAACTACATGCAGTTCCCTAATACTCAGGGATATCCCAGATTCCAATTTCTCAAAAATCAGTCTAAAGAAAGCCTAGAACGCTTAAAAGCAAGCTTAGCACGCTATCAAGATCCGTGTTATCAAGAACTGAGTCTAGAGGTGGATAAGGCTGTGGGCGAAAGGGTTCTGCCCAACGGTACCTCGTGGCAGGTCAGATAGGACTTGACTATCTACCCTAAAGCCATTATTTTTATATTTATGAATAAAAACAATCTATTTAACATTATCCTGCCCCCTGTGCCTCGTCTGCCTATGCAGTCGTAAGGCTTCTATTTGTTCTCAAAAGTCTTGCGACTAATCCAGTTTTAGAACCCCTCTAAACCATGAAGATAGCAGGATGATAAATGAACACGATACAATCAACAAAACATACCCAAACCATCTATTATAGCGCCTGGCTGCTGGTGGCCTTATTTTTCTTATATCAGTATGTTTTGCGAGTCTCACCCGGAATAATGGTGGTAGAGATCAAACAAGTATTTAAACTGACCGCTTCAGAGTTTTCTTCACTAGGTTCCATTTATCTCTTTTCGTATTCATTATTGCAAATTCCACTCGGCTTTATTTTAGATCGCATTGGTGTACGGCGCGTTATTGTAATGGCTATAGCGATTTGCATGATGGGCACCGTTTTATTTGCCTTAAGCCGAAATGTATTAATGCTACAAATAGGACGCTTTTTAATTGGCTTAGGTTCTGCCCCTGCCTTTATCAGTGCACTCAAAATCGTTCATGACCACTTGCCTTTAAAGTATCGTGGCCTCTTAATGGGGATGACCTTGGCGGTGGGTACTTTAGGTGCTTTAGTATCAGGGCAATGCATGGTGGCATTGTTAGATAATCAAGGTTGGCAAAATGCTTTATTAATATGCGCAGGTTTTGGCGGACTACTCTTGATGTTGGTATTGGCAGTGATTCCTTATAGCTTTGAAAAAATCAAGGCAGAGGAAAAATTTCTGTCGCATTTCAGAGCAGGAATAGCAGCTGTTTTTAAACAACGTGAATTGATACTGTATTCAGTCATTGCCATCGGTGTTTACACTCCCCTATGTGTGTTGGCTGATCTGTGGGGTGCTGCCTATTTAATGGAAAAATATGAACTATCAAGAGCGATTAGTGCCAAGCTGTCTTTATACCTATATGGAGGTTTAACGGTAGGCAGCCTGATTATACCTTGGCTTAGTGTGAGATGGGGACGCTTAAAAGAAACCATTCAATTCTGTATCATGTGCCTGGTGCTAGCGATGGGCTTCTTATTATATTCAGATAGCTTAACTCTCTTGCAGCTGGGCGTGCTATTAACCATCATTGGCCTTTTGTGTGGAGCTGAAATGATCTGCTTTGCGGGTGCCATCGATCATAGTCCATTATCCTATTCAGGGCTTGCCTTAGGTGTGGTCAACACCTTAAACATGTTAGGTGGCGCTTTTGTTCAACAACTGATCGGTTGGTATCTTGATTTCCAGTGGAAAGGAGAATACGGTCTTGATGGGGCTCGTTATTATAGCGTCACTGATCTCAATGCTGCCTTCACCCTGTTAATTGCCATTATCATTATTTGCGGCCTCTTAACCTTCTTCTTGTCACCCGTTAAGGCAATGGAAAATACACAAAGCCCGCAAAGTGCCTGAATAAACTCCTAACGTGCAGCTACTCTAAACAGATTCGAAGTTTTGGAACTTAGTTATCGCTAGTAAGTCCAACTCTATAGAGTCTGTTTAGAGGTAAGTTTTATGCCTTTATTTCACCGTAAAGAAGAATGGAAAATAACACCTGCACAATGGAAAAAGGCTATTGCGTATTTTGCTGCTCATCCCACGCAAATTAAAATGGATAGAAAAGCCGATCCTAATGATGAATTTTCTTTTGTGCGAGTTGAAGGCAAAATTTATGCGCTCTCCAATGTCAGATATTTACAAAAGTTTGGGGGAAATTATGGTTGGGTGAAACCATCCATTGAACAGCCAGACAATCTGGATGATCCCTCTGAAAAAACGAAATATGTTGCCATTAAGATAGAAGGCCAAAATGTCAGAGGTCCTGATAACCCAGAGGCGATAGCCGCCAAGCGTGCTGGGTTAATGAAGGGGGAAGCAGCCAGACCTTTAGATCCGAATAAATACTACAAGGATGAGAAATATACCGATAAAGAGTTTAAGCTTTATACAGTATTAGAATGGTTAGAGGGCGAAGATTTAGATAAAGCTGTTGCCAGTCGTCAACTCAATGAGACCCAGCTATATTCAGTTGCGCTGGAAGCAGCGAAAGAACTTGCACGATTACACAAAATGGGCATCGTACATTGTGATCTAAAAGGAGCAAATTTCCGCCTCCTATTAGATGAGAATAACAATCCCACATCAGTGAGAGCAATGGATTTTGGCTTTTCCAAAATAATCCCGGATGGAGAAAATAAAGTTTGGAGTCAATTTCAAGATGGCTCTCCTGGTTATAAAGCACCAGAAATAAGAAATAATCTTTATTATCCTGCGACCGATACGTATGCGTTAGCCGTGATCTTGTTAACAGAAATTAATATTGCAGGTCAAATGAGCCCGTCGTTAAAGGCGGCATTTACCCAAAAATTAATTGAGGCCGAAAAAAGAAATATTGACGTTATTGCATTTCTTGAAGCCATGAACTTTACAATAGAGCCACCAGCCATTAAGCAGATGTTAGAAGGCATGTTAGAGCGCGATCCTGAGAGGCGTTTAGCGTTACAACAGGTGATTGATACCATCAGCTCCAGGTTGGGCCAGACAAAAAAAGTAAGAGCATTACCGCCTACACCGTCTGCTAAGCCACAAGATTTACCGCCACCGCCACCGTTGCCACCAAGAACTCAACTGCCAAAGCCGCAAGATTTACCACCGCCTCCTTCTTTGCCATCCTTCTCAAAAAGGGCGAAAGCGGTATTGCCTCACAAATTGCCACCTGCGCCAGTAACACAAGCCAAAACAATCAAAGAAAAATTCAAAGACATTAATGCTGAATTCAAACAAAAATTGGAAAAGGATGGCAAAAAAGGAGGTCCCTCCAATAAAGGAGGATAAAAAAACCATCTGTTAAGCTGCACAGCTTTGTGGTAGGTCATAGAATTTTGCCAATGGCCGATAAAGAAGTAAGGAAGGTTGGACAGGATCATCCAATGAAGCAATTGCATTGGTTTTCTTTTATCACGACTGTCATATCGTTGCTTATCACGGTATTAGCGATTTATGGCTGTCAATTCCTTTGCATTGCCAAATCAGCACCTGTGATATCCATGACTATGATTCATATCTGGTCGTTTACTTTTCTTATTTATTTTATAGCGATTGTTTTAACATGGCTAATGGTTATTTATCGTGCCAAACAACTGCCGTTTTCTGAACCAGAATCAGAATACCGTTTTTATATGACAGTATTCTTTACTTGGTCCTTTTTTATTTGGATCCCCTCCTTTTTAGGTTGGTATTTCTACTTTTTTGCTGATCTCTTTATTGTATGGATTTTTATTGGTATGTTGTTTGGGTGGGTAGGCGTCAGTCTGTTGGCGTTCGCTATTTATAGTTTTTTTCAGTTACCCAAAAGAAAAGCCAAAGGGAACTAATTTCAAAACCATGACCTCTAAATAGCAGATTCATTGATAGGTCATTTTTATGAAATTAATCACACTGATTGCTTGTACGCTGAGCATAATCACTACACCATCTTCATTTGCGGTCACCTATGATAGGCCGTACAAGCCAGATGCCAATGATATACAAGCTACGCCACCTCCTTGGAGCAATCAAAATGAAGATCAATCTCAAACTGATGAAGCTGCTCCTTTAGTACGAGGAGGAGGGCCTGGGCTGCCACCACGAGGCAATGATCCGAATTTGCCGCCAAGAGGAAACAATCCCAATTTGCCAGCAAGAGGTAATGATCCGAACTTAGCGCCTCGAGGAAACAATCCCAATTTGCCAGCAAGAGGCAACGATCCGAACTTAGCGCCTCGAGGAAACAACCCCAATTTGCCGCCACGGGGTAATGATCTCACTTTACCACCACGGGGTAACGAATGAGTCGCTTATGAACCTATTTGGTAAGTCATTAAAGGATGTGATGCTTAATGATCTAGAATTGTTGATCTCAGAGAAAGTGAAAGAAAGCAAAATAGTCGATTATAAATTGCTTTTAAAACTAGATGATGACAAAGCCAAAGTAAACATGCTAAAAGATTTTGTTGCTTTTGCCAATGCGCAAGGGGGCTGTTTAATCTATGGCATAAAAGAAGTAGACACTTATCCTACAGAAATTGTAGGATTTAGACTGAAAGAGTATGACTCCTTAATCATGCAAATTCAAAGTCTGGCAAATACCAAAATTGAACCCCCCATTTTTAGTTTGCATTTTAAGCAGATCCCTATCACTGCCAAAAAAAGTGTATTGATTATCCATGTGCCAAAAAGCTGGAGTGCTTTGCATCGTGTGAACTATCAAACATCCACTTTTTACTTTAGACAAGCAGGTAAAAATCAGTCGATGGATGTATACCAAATTAAACAATCAATGCTTATGAACCAGACCTATGATAAAAAGATCCATGATTTTATAAAAGAAAGGAAAAAACTGATTTTACATGAGAATATTCCAGTCAACCTTAAAGATGGGCCAAAATTATTGTTGCATGTATTGCCAATTGAGCCTTTTTTAAACAATGCCACTTATGACTTAATGCACTATTTTAATAACCCTTTGGAGTGTCCCCCTGTTTCCAATAGTTCAGTTGAAAAATTTCTAAATATTGATGGAGTTGTGGTGACCAATGGTAATAATGGTCAAGTACATTCCTATGTGCAATTATTTCGAAATGCCGTTGTTGAGGCAGGTGATACCCAAGTGTTCAATGAACAAAACCGGACTATTTCGTTTGAAATGGGTGATAAACTAATGCATGCATTAGCTTGCTATTTAAACATCTTTGCGCGCTATAAGATTAGTTCATCATTATATATTGCTATGTCAATGATGAATGCCAAAGGCTATAAAATTTTATTGCCTGAGTCTTATGACACCGTTCGAGCGATCGATCGTGATCACATTATGTTCGATAGTTATGTACACTCAGGATCTTTAAGTGAAGTAGAAAATGCCTTGCGGCCATTGTTTTCGTTGTTTTTTAACACTTTTGGCGTGTCAAAAAATTTATATTACGATGCCAAAGGTCATTTCCAAACTTCAAACAAGTAAACATTACCGCACTATTTTACAGCCTATTTCATCTACCGCATGTAATCACAACCGTCATCATGAAACTTTTTTCATGGATGTGTAGTCACATGCTTAATTATTTTTTCTTATGATTTATACCATTATCATGTAACTTAACCAATATACAGGGATCCCCAATATGAAACTTTCAATCATTGCTACCTCGTTACTTCTTATTTCTCCGACAATGCTGTTAGCAGAAAATGACATGGGTGCGCCGCCACAGGGTAGTGAAATGGGATCACCACAAGGACAAGATGGCAGAATGGGGCCACCACCTCCGCAAGGACAAAATGACATGTTGATGGGGCCACCACAAGGTCAAGATGGCAGAATGGGGCCACCACAAGGACCAGGTGGCAGAATGGGGCCACCACCGCAAGGGCAAAATGATATGAATGGCATGCAGATGAGGCCGCCACAAGGCCAAGGTGGCAGAATGGGACCTCCAGGTATGCGAGGCGGCAATTGCCCACCCGGCGGAGGTCAAATGGGACCGCAACAAGGTGGGAACAGAATGGGACCGCCACCACAAGGTGGAAACAGAATGCAGTATCCTCCTCAAGGCATGAGTTTTCCTTATCAACCACACTACCCACGTCGATATCCCGTTGCAGGATCGCCACACAATAATGATCATACGCTACGTCAATGCCAACCAGGACAACCATGCCATCAAGGAACTCAACAAGAAAATTCGCTAGTCAAATAATTCAATAGCGTTATGCCACAGCCGCGCCAAAAATAAGTTGGCTTGGCTGTGGCTATTTCATACCCTCCCAGTATTCATTCATCCCTCAACGTTAATGAGGATTGATCTGCTAAGGCCTTAAAACAGTCGGGAACTATTTGCTGCGCTAGCGGGTCGACCAATTAAGGGGGGACTATGAAAGCGCTTCTTCTGACCTTAGCCACGCTCGCAGTTCTTACTGTTGGGTCTGTTACGGCAGCGGAAAATCCACCCGATAATCAAACAAAAGATAACGCTGGGCAAAGTCAACCAGACGATAAGAACCAAGATCAAGCGTCTCCGGACAATAAAGAAAACAAGAGTACGCCGGCAGAGCCTTCCCAAGAAGGTGGTGGTGACGGGCAAGTCATTATTCTTTTTTCTTCAATAAAAATAATGTCGCAGCAATAAAATACGTGTATTGCTGACTATTTTTCCCTATCTTGTTGTGCCTAGAATAAAAGTATGAAGACTTGCCAAGGAGCGTGTTATGAAACGTGTTTTCATTCTAGTTCCAGACCTGATAGAGACTAGCTCCATCGCCAAAGAGTTTGAAGCTTCGGGGGTGCATGAAGAAGATATTCATGTATGCGCACACATCAACCAAGAATTAAAAGACGTCGATTTACAACCAGCCAATATTTTTCAAATGACGAATTTAGGCTATGCCATTAAATTTGGTCCGCTCATGGGACTGGTATTTGTAGGGTTAATTCTGGTGTTGTGTTATTTCGTTTTCCCGCTACACATTAGCGCCCTGGGTTATGCGGCTATTTTTCTTTTTGGTATTGGTTTTGGTATATGGGCCTCGGGCTTGATAGGATTGGGTGTTAAAAATCCCATCGTGGAAAAATATGAAAATTATGTGAGCGAAGGACACTACTTGATGTTAGTTGATTTAAAACCTGAAAAAGAAAAATTGACTCGTCAAATTTTAGCGCACCATCCGCGATCTAAGTTGGCAGAACAGCCATTGCATTAACCAAGTTAAAGAAGGCGAGGACTTGTTCTACGAAGCGGCAAAGCCGCGAAGCAGGATTGAAATATCGAACTGTCTTTGTCATGATAGCCGCCCTTGCTACGCTAAGAGCGCTACGCAGGGTAGGCCCACAATCATAATAACAATAAGGAATTATCTGCATGAAAGCAGGTGCAAGTTCGGATTCAAACTCCAATACTCCTCAATATAACCACACACCTTTTTCTAAATTTTTCGGTACCGCTTTGGGGGCTTTAGGCGAACAAACATTTTTTCATCCCATCGATACCATTGCTAAAACGGCCATGGCAAAAAAACAACCCGTACTACCGTGGATGCGCGATCTTTTTGCAGAAAAAGGACCCCTAGGTGCTACACAACAATTATATCGGGCTTTTATGTTAGGCTACGCTAAAAAGGCTCCGCTACGGATCTACAAATATGGCGTTCAAGATGAAGTGGCCGCCAGACTCAAAGTTCAATACGGTGATGAAGCGGCTTCACGGCTTGGGCCTTATGGACATGTGGCTATTCAAACGGTTGCAGGTGGTCTGACAGGGGTATTTGAGCCGGTGTTCTTTCAATGGATCGATACGTTACAAGTGAGAAAGCAAGTATTAGGTGAGCCCATATCCCTTGAAAGTGCGTCAAAATTAGGAATAAGGGGATTGTATCAAGGCGCTATCGTGACGGGAGTGGGTCGCAATGCCCTGGGGGCTGCGGGTTTGTTCGGTGGCTCTGAGCTGGCAAATCAATTGATGGATAATCAAGATCACCATAGCAACTTAAAGAATCTAGCGGCTAAGTGGTTTGGTGCTTTTGCGAGTTTAGTGGCGTCACAGCCTGGCGATGTGATTAAAACGACCATGCAAGTGGAACAAACTGGCTTTATGACGGCGATGAGTCGCGTTTCTTGGCGTCAAATGTTCACCAGTGGCTTAGGTCCCAGATTAGTCATGTCAGGCAAAGTGGGCACGGGCTTTTTGTTTATTGAAAAAAGCATGAACCTTGCCAAAAAATGGTTTGGTGAAGAGGTAAAAAGTGAAGCACAATGCGTGGATGTGAGTGCTCTGCTTGAGACCAAACCAGGGGTGTTAAGCCAATTTAAAACACCCGATAAAATGGAGTCTGAGTGTCAAGCAACGGATGAAGTGGAGCAAGAACTATCAGACAAAATGGAAAAGATGAAAATCAGTAAAAAAAGGGTATGACGAAAGGGGGCACAGCCCCCACCCTTATCGCCGCTCACCTTTTTACATTGGAGATTTGCAGGGATCACTCAGGCCGCGGGACTTGGCCTCATTCCATTCGCCTTATCCTTATTTATATCTATTCCAAGCCCAGCGAACTCATATTTATCAGCTTGTGAGCGCTTTTTATTATTCTCAAATTGATTCAGAACGGTTTTTTGTGGTTCACATTTTTGTAATAACAGAGCCCAGTCCCCAATATTTAAAGAGTTGCTATCAAAAGGTATTGCAGCCACGCTTTCTACATTGATGTATTGATGCATTCTGTGCCAGTTAATTGAAATGATATCTATAATAGCATCGCAATGCTCTAATTTAGAACATAATAAACCGGCAATGTCTCGTTTGCTGTCTTCGTTACCTACAAAAGGGTATAACGCTTCTAAAGCTTGTGCAGCTGCTTCGCAGGCATAGAAACCCTTTAATAGCGCAGTGATGCTTGTTAGCGTTGCGGGCAGTTGCTCTTGAGGGAGATACTGTGCTAATTGTCCTAACGCTTGTGCAGCTGCTTCGCAGACATAGAAACTCTTTAGTTGCGAAGTGATGCTTTCTAATGTTGCGGGCATGTGCGCCTGAGGGAGATGGTGTGCTAATCGTTCTAGCGCTTTTACAGCCGCTTGGCGCACACTCGAGACATCATTCTTTAATAGCGCAATGGTGCTTGTTAGCGTTGCGGGTATTTGCGCTTGAGGGAGATGTTGTGCTAATTGTCCTAATGTTTGTACAGCTGCTTTGCACACAGGCCAGTTACTATCCTTGAATAGCTCAGCGATGCTTTCTAGCGTTGCGGGCATGTGCGTTTGAGGAAGATACTGTGCTAATGGTCCTCCTAGCGCTTGCACGGCCGCTTCGCGCACATGCCAGGAATCATGCTTTAATAGCGCAGTGATGCTGCCTAGCGTTGTGGGCATTTGCGTTTGAGAGAGATGAAGTGCAAATGGTCCTAACGCTTGCACAGCCGCTTGGCGCACCCACCATTCACCATCCTTGAATAGCGCAGTGATGCTATCTAGCGTTGCGGGCAGTTGCGCTTGAGGGAGATACTGTGCTAATGGTCCTAGCGCTTGCACAGCCGCTTGGCGCACTTGCCAGTCATCATCCTTTAATAGCGCAGTGATGCTTGTTAGCGTTGCGGAGATTTGCTCTTGAGGTAATTGCTGTGCAAATGGTCCTAGCGCTTGTACAGCCGCTTCTCGCACATCCGGGAAAACATCTTTGAATAGCGTAATGATGCTGTCTAGCGTTGCGGGTATTTGCGCTTGAGGGTGATACTGTGCTAATGGTCCTAGCGCTTCTACAGCCGCTTGGCGCACATTCGGGGAACTATCCTTTAGTAGCGCAGTGATGCTTGTTAGCGTTGCGGGTATTTGCGCTTGAGGGAGATACTGTACTAATGGTCCTAGCGCTTGTACAGCCGTTTCGCGCACACTCCAGTCACCATCCTTTAGTAGCGCAGTGATGCTTTCTAATATTGCGGGTAGTTTCTCTTGAGGTAATTGCCGGGCTAAGTGACTCAGCGTCTTGATAGCAAATGCTCTAATGAGGTGATCATCCTGGTTGCTTGTCATATCAAACAATGTAGAAACAAAAGCATCACCTTGAAAAGGGGCATGTGTTTTAAGAACACGATACACCAAGGCAAGCGCATAAGGTGCTGTTTTAGAGCATTTTAGCGCAAGTTGCACAAAACGAATATCGTCATCTTTGAGCTGGCCGTGCTGAATAAAGTCACGCAGGGTCAGCTGTAAACGTAGGATAGCTGGTATATTTTCTTGTTGAGAAAATGAACCTGGCTCATTAAAAAAATTAAAATCAGTTTGCTGTGCTTCGTCTGCATTGAGTAGGGTGCTTAGTGTTTTTCGTGCATCCAGTGAGCTGTTTAGAGCTAGCAAGTGCTCTGCTGTAGATTTGAATGTCCTGCTTACTGCTCGTGCTGGCACAAGTTCTTCAAGGGGTAGAAAGCTAAGAACATGATCCATCATCTCTTGTGGCAGCGCCAAGAAATCAAGTTTAGAGCTTGGTGCGGGGATTTCTAATTTATCTGTTTTAGCACGTTGTTCACGATTCGTTGGCATCGTTGCACCTGTGTCATTCATATATAATCCTACTAAAATTATACAGGTACAGCAGAAAAAACAAAAATCGTGCAACGCTGTATGATAGTTCTATTCAGTTATTATTTATTCCTTTTTCTAGAAAAAATGTAAAAATGAAATCAGTAAAATAAGGGTGTGATGAATGGTATGACGAAAGGGGGCACAGCCCCCACCCTTATCGCCGCTCGCCTTTTTACATTGGAGATTTGCAGGGATCACTCAGGCCGCGGGGCTTGGCCTCATTCGTCGCTTTCTTAGCCTTGTAGTATCATTATCATCTGTTATAGCACGTTGTCCACGATTCGTTGGCATCGCTGCACCTGTGTAATTTATACATAATTCTACTAAAATTATACGGGTACAGTAGAAAAATAAAAATCATGCAACGACCCTTTGCTGAGCTAATTGTATAGTTTACACATGCGGCACATGAAAAATCATTCGTGAGAAGGTGCGTTGACAGAGTTTCCTTAACCGTACCCAAACCGTCTGCGCCCTCTTTTTACGTTTATGCAAAAAGCACTGCGCAGCCATCATTAGCCCAGCTTTATCAATGGCAAAAAATTGTACGCGTTCTTCTTCACTTAAATCACAATCTGCCAAAGCGCACTCGGGATTTACAAGAAATAATTGGCGAAATGCCGAATCGGTATAAAGTCTGGCTAATATTAGCTCAAAGGATTGCGCACTCATATTGTCTCGCTTCTTGTAAAATGGCTTTTGCTTGCTTAATTTCATTAAGTAGTGTTGAAAAAGGCGGGTATTCGCCATCGCGCTCAATCATGACGGTAAGAGGCTGGGAAGTATTTTTTGCTAAAACGGCTAATAATTGAAAAACCGCTTCTGGCACACCATGTACATGATCATCTAATAAGCGCTTGCCTGTAAAACCCGCTGGCTCAGAGATCCATTTCCCGCCACTTAAATGTACCAACTCCACAAGGTCCAAGGGAAAGGTTTTCAGATAAGCGACGGGATCAAAATCAAAATTAAGGGCATTGGAATATAGATTGTGTAAATCGAGTAATAGTTTACAACCAGATTGCTGCAAAATAGCCGTTGTCCATTCTGATTCTAATAGGGTTGAACCGGGAGGGTCGATTAAAGTGGCAATATTTTCAAGTGCAGGCAAACTACCTACCACGTGCTTAACACGTTTTAAATTATCTAGCGTGCCCTCGATGGTAGCTTGCGTGCGAGGCGGTGCGGCTAAATGGCCAATTTCAATATTACCTGCGCGCACAAAAGCTAAATGCTCTGACCAACATTTTGGCTCTAGGTAATCAAAAACGCGAGCCAAGTTATCGAGATTTTTTTGCGGTACAGGAATTGAAGAGGCTAAACCAAGACCCACCCCGTGATAAATCACGTCTACTTGGTTTTCTAATAATTTAAGGGGACGCAGTTTTGCTAAGGGTTGTTTAAAATAATCGTCTATGATGACTTCGACGACATCAATTTCATCTAAATGAGAAAGGATCGCTGGCGCTAATTCAGAGCGCCATCCAAGCCCGACGCGATCTCGTATTAGCTGCCGCATCCGCCGCAACCTCCACCGCAACCACCACCACAGGATGATAAATCCCAGCTAGAACTAGACTCAGTACTTGGCTTAAAAAATAAGGTTTTAAGAAACGGAAACTGCGCAGTTGAAAGCGCTCCTATGCCAAATACGGCTGCTAAAAGAGCGGGTTCATTGCTTTCACCGCGGGTTTTAATGTAATGCCTTCGCTGATACAAGCCCATAAACAGGCTTTTTAAATCTTCAAGGACTTGGTCACCTAAGCCTGTTCTTTCTTTATTTTGTAAAGCTCGTAAAATGGCAAAAAAGCCAATGGCCATCATCACTAAAAATGTGACATCAAAATGGCCGCGCCAAAATGCTAATAATATTTTTGCGCCAGCAAGTCCTCCTAGCAACACATATCCCAAGGCTATCCATTTTCCTCTTGCAGCAAGATGTGCTGGGGTCGTCACTAAATCATTATCTTGTAATGATCTGCGATAAACAAAACATTCGCCTTTAAGTGTTTCATCGTTAAACATGCCGCTGGCTTTACCGGCTGTTAAGAACTTTTTGAGTATTGCGCGCTCGATGTCTTGTCTGACATGGGCAAGCGCGGTGGGATTTTTAGTGGTTAAAAACTTGCCATCGGTGGTTAATAATTCGCGCGAGACTAACGACAACGCTGCAATACGCAACGCCTCATCATCGCCTGCACGTAAAATCGCGATTTCATAGGGATTGTCGAGCACTAACTTGGGTTGGCGCGAGGGCGTTTCCTGCCTTTTAATTTTATAATAAATCAAAAGTGTGGTGATCAAACCTACACCGAGATAAAAAGCGAGAAATAGAGGGCCAGAGAAATTTAATGGGTTCATTTCCATCAAAACCTCACGCTAACCCTTGAACATGATCATACATCGCTTTAAGTAATACCAGCAAAGAAAGGACTGTTTTGGCTTGTTCTCCAGAGCCAAGTTCTTGATCTTGCCTTGAGCGTGACATATTTTGTAAAAGTGAAGTCCAGTCACCGCCTAACTGTTGTGTTAAAGCTGCTAAGGCTTCTTTAGGGTGCGTTTCACGCTTGCCTTCAAGGTTTAGAATGGCAGCGGCACAAGAGCGAATCGGGCCGCTGACATCGGCTATCACATGCACGAGTTGTTCTTCTCGCAAGCTCACTAGCGCATAACGTTCACGAAGCCGTAAGGTGAGATTAATAATAACTTGTTTCAATCGCTCTAATGTGGCGATTCTTGAGACTTTAATATTGTTAAAAGGGTCAGTTCCATAAAGGACACGATGACGATTGAGAACATCGGTGAATTTTACCGCAAAAGCGTCAACGGCGATGTCAATTTCTGATTCAAGAATAAACATGACGTTCAGCTGAATAGCCGCATGATAAAGCCGCAACTTTTCACGCAGAGGATTAATGCACTCAATATCATAAGATCTCAAAACTAAAATGAGATTCACATCAGAGGAGGCACGCAGACGACCTTCGGCGCCGGAGCCATAAAGCACGATGGAGATGAGAGAGTCTTGGCAATATTGTTTCGCGCTAGTAACAAAATCGGCGAGGCTTTGTTGTACGTTCACGGGTAAGTCATTGATTTGATTTTGCATTAGTCATCTTCCTCATGAATTCAGCCAATTCTGACAAATGCCTTTCTTGTACGCAATATGTTAGCAAATAAAGGTCAGCTATTTGACTTTTTGCAGCGTTACTACACTGATCTCCAATGAGCTATCATGATTTTGGCGTAAGTGATGTGCATGCAAAGCCATTTATTAAGTTCATTCAACGCAAGAGAGCGCGCTTGATCAGAGATTAAATAAAACGGCTCATGGGATTGGTATTAACACGACTTAATTTTCTATCTCTTGAGTTGAAAATTACGTTATGCTTTCTTCTTGGATCAAATTAAGAAGGAACCAACTTGATGCGTCGCATTATCATTACCACCCTTTGTGCGTTATTTTTATTTGCCTGTGGCCCTAAAGAAAAAGAAAACAATCATGTCTATGTGATTGCGAAAACGCCAGATGCAACAAAGTTAGTCAATAAAGTCGTGGAGCAAAACAATTGGCAAACAACGAAAGAAATAAAAGATGCCAAGCAAGTGTTGGTCGTGATTCAAACCGATGCGGCAAACCCATTGGATCCTAAATTTCCCACAATTCATGATCTCGAAGTTTCTGCGGATAATAAAATCGATCGATCATCAATGAGCTTTGTCATTTATACCTATGCTGTAGATGAAAAAGGGCAACCGTTGCTGGTGAATAAAACAATTCAAATCAATGATCCAACAAAGAATTATCAACCTTAATTGAAAATGCTGCGGTTTATTCAACCGCAGCACTATATATTATTGGTTTACTGTTTCAATGACAAAAACACTAGGATCAAGTGAATAGCAGTTCCATGCAGCTTTTTCAGAACCGACTTCCACATTAATTGTGACTACGTCCAAATTAACAAAATCAGGTCTTTTATCCAAGAAACAAGCCCTTTCCTTACCATCAATGATAACGTATTGATAATCTTTACCTAATGAAGAACCTGAAGGGTACACATATAATTCCCCTTTTCTTTCCAGCAGAATGGGTTTGCCGGTGATGGTGATTTTTTCAACAGCGAAAGTGCTGGCACTAAATGCTACCAATCCCAAAATAACTGATTTTACAATAAGATTTCTCATGGATGCGCTCCTTAAAGGGGACAAAGACGATGACGATAAATCATTCCGTCGACACTTTAGATATTTTCTTTACTGTAAAAAAGAAGAGCTTATTTAAGTTTAAAGAACAAGGCGAGCGCTATACTTAATAGAATATCTAAATATACTTGTTATTGAATGAAAAAGTTGAATGAAAGAAATCGCACCCTTATCTTGCTCAATACTGCGTCCTGCGGTTGACTCCGATAGGCTTTCATTTGCTACGACAGAGGAAATTACAAATTTAGTTGAAAATATTGGTCAAACGAGGGCTTTGCAAGCGCTGTCATTTGGCATTGAAATGAGGCAAATAGCGTATCACTTATATGCTGCAGGTCCCTCAGGATTAGGTAAGAAATATTTTATTAAAAATTACTTACGTAAGGTAGTGTCAGCGCAGCCACCTCCCGATGACTGGTGTTATGTCAATAATTTCAAAGAATCACACAAACCGATTGCTTTAAAATTTCCTAGCGGTGAGGGCGATATTTTTAAGCAAGATATGCAAGCTTTTATTGATCAATTAGGTTATGCGATCCCAGCGATGTTTGAGAGTAAGGAATACCGAACTAGCATTGAACGGATTCGCTCTAAGCATAAAAGCAGAGAAGAAAAACTAATTAACAAAATTATTAGAGATGCTAATGATTACGGTTTAATGCTCATCGGTAAGCCTGGCAATTATGAAGTGGTAGCTTGGGTTGATAACGAAAAAATGACCAAGGAGCAATTTGCAAAGCTGAGTGAAAAAGAACAAAAAAATATTATCTTAAAAATAAATAAGATACAAAATAGATTAACTCGAATGAAAGAAGAAATGCCCGCTTGGTTTCAACAAAAACATATTAAATTAAAAGAAATCAAAACCGAATTCACCAATACATTGGTGGCAACATTGATTGCGGGATTAAAAGAAAAATACAATGATCCAAAGGTTTTAACCTACTTAAGAGATGTTCAAAAAGATATTGTCGAGTCTCCAGAAATCTTTTTAAATAAAGTTGGCAATAAGAAAGAAGATGATGAGGTTCACGAAAGGTTAAAACTCATACGCTATGCAGTAAATGTGATAGTAGGCAATGATAAAATGGCGCATTCGCCAATTGTTTTTGAGAGTAATCCTACCTATATCAATTTAGTTGGGCAATTAGAGGGAACTGCAGAACATGGTACTGTGATTAGTGATCTCACACTCATTAAGCCTGGCGCTTTACATAAAGCAAATGGTGGTTATCTAATTATAGAAATAAACAAGGTTTTAAAAGAATCTCACGCATGGGAAAGTTTAAAGCGAATTTTGCTATCAAAAAAAATATCAATGGAACCGTTGCAAACGCATGCTAATGTAAGCTCAACACAGTTACAACCCGAAGCGATACCATTAGATGTCAAAGTCATATTGCTTGGCTACAGAGAAAAATATGACTCTCTGAGTGAAGAAGATGATGATTTCAATAAACTATTTAAGGTGTTGGTTGACTTTGAAACCACTATAGAGCGAAGTAATGAGCAAATTGAAAAATTTGCTGCATATTTGGCAAGAATAATTAAAAGAAGAAAATTATCTATCTTTCACAAAAGTGCAATCGCTGAAATTATCAATCGATGCATACGGGCAGCTGGTGACTCGCAAAAAATTGCCCTCCAGCGAAGTGCGCTTGTTGAAATTATGGAAGAGTCCAACTATTGGGCATCTAAACGCGGTGAGAAAGTAGTTTATCAGGCTGATGTCGAAAAAACCTTTGAAGCAAAAATTCAACGTATCGATAAAATTCGTAAAGAGTTTTATGAAGACATTACAACAGGTAGTATCTTGATCGATCTAAAAAGTGAAGCGGTTGGGCAAGTCAATGGCATTTCTATTATCAATTTATCGAATTTTTCCTTTGGTTTGCCCACCCGTATTACGGCTACTACGCGATCAGGTAAAGAGTCGATGGTGGATATTCAAAGAGAAGTCAATTTAGGTGGCGCCAATCACTCTAAGGGAGTGTTAATACTGGCAGGTTATCTAAAAGGGCATTATGCTATAGACCAGCCTTTTTTCTTGTCGGCAAGCTTGGTATTAGAGCAAACGTATGGCCTGATCGATGGTGATAGCGCTTCGTTAGGTGAGCTATGTGCTCTGATCTCTTCTCTGGCAAATGTACCGTTAAAGCAATCACTAGGTGTCTCAGGTTCAATCAACCAACATGGCATTGTGCAATCGGTAGGTGGGATTAATGAAAAAGTAGAAGGCTTTTTTGATATGTGTGTCATTGAAGGTCTGACAGGTTCTCAGGGGGTTATCATTCCTCACACTAATATCAAAAATCTGATGTTGAAGAAAGAAGTCGTAGAGGCTTGTGAGAAGGGGCTTTTTAATGTGTATGCTGTAAACACCATTGATGAAGCTTTAGCCTTGCTGACCGATAAAAGGCCAGAAGATATCCATAAAATGTGTGAGTCGACCATAATCAAATTCGCAAAAGCAAGAAAAGGTATTATTGAGTAATTATTTTACAAAAGGATGAATGCCCATGAAGCATAAAAAGAGCGGTGAAGAAAGTATGTCTCGGCCTGATCGCGAAGCAAAACCCGGCGATCCCTTGCGTGATCCTAATCATCCTCACAGGAAGCATGACCCCAATCCTTCACATGATGCTAAGATTTCTGACAAAGACAAAAGTCGTGATAAACAGCAAAACCAAACAAAAAAAAATCCAAGGTGATAATGGGTAATTACATACCCTGTAACTTAACATAAACTTGGCTATTCTCATGAAAGGAGAACCCATGAAAAATACTCAAATCAGCAATAAGATGCAATCAGAATTAAAAAGCTTTAATAAACCTGATGAGGTTCGAGAATTTCCTAATGGTCGCCTAGAGCTGGTTACCATAGGTGGTGTTACGGTGGGCAGAGCGATTTTTCAGCCTGGCTGGCGCTGGACTAAATCACTACAACCGATTGCAAAAACAGATAGTTGCGAAGCACCGCATTTTCAATACCATGTTGCGGGTGTCATGAAAATTCTCATGAATGATGGCACGGAGCATGAGTGCCACCCGGGATCCATATCTCTTTTGCCATCAGGGCATGATGCTTGGGTTGTGGGTGATGAGCCAGCCATTGTTGTTGATTTTCAAGGCATGTACAACTTCGGCAAATAGTGCGCTGCTAGGATTTTTTCGCTTTTTTGTTCTGGTGTTTTTCTGGTTCTTCATCAGGTTCTAATATAGAAGCTAATAGGCTCTTACCAGTCGTTAGTTCTTTGTAAGTCGAGTAAAGGTATAGACTCAATCCCACAAAGCCAGCGGCTGCTACGCCAATTTTTCCTGCTGTTGATAAGCTATTATACAAGGCAATTGCATCGTCTAAGGTGAATTCCAAATCAGGGTTGCTATGTGTTCTTTTATAACCTCTATTTTGCGGAGCACTTTGTGATTTTGAACCTTGTTGATTTCTTATTCCTGGACGTCTTGGTTGTTGTGAGATGGGCTTTGACAACAAAGTATAAGATTCCCCCACCGCTATAAATGCTGCATTTGTTTCAGCTAATAATTTTGATTTTTGTGCTTGTGTTGCCCCGTCCGGATATTTAATTTTGTCAGGATGAGTTCTTAGAGCATGTTGACGATAGGCTTTTTTAAGTTCATCTTCTGTCGGAGAAGCATTTTCCCTAAATCCTAATATTTCAAGTGCATCTTCGCGAGTTGAAATCATCTTAAACCTCTTCTCTATTCATTAAACGGTCTGTTTTGTAACAGTAATCAAATAGGCTAACAAACTAAACCAGATAAAGGGATGACCAAATCAGATAAAGCGATTATTTGAGCGCCACGGTAAGATAGATAAAATTCTAAAAGGACATCCAAAGCACAGCGGTGATAATGCAAGGTGAACACTATGTTAGAACATAAAAAAATGGATGAAAACGATGATGAAATTGAGGTTGCAGCACAGTTGTTACTCAATTTTACCAGATTCAAAAAGAAAAAGGTGACCTTTAAAGATCCGATAGTAGAAAATCGCGCACGTGCAGAGCCAACCTCTCGCAGGGGCTCTTGGCGGGCTCCTCGCGTATCTCTCATTTTACCCAGTAAACCTCTGCGCTCCTGTCTTAAGCGATGCTAAACTGAGTGGACAGCATGACTTGGAAGATATATGAAAAAAATCACAGCACTTACGTTTAAAGAGGCTGAGCAGCCAATTACTAAGCTCCAATCTAAGTTTGGTGGTCAACCCGTATGGCTGGAAAAAGCTCAATGGCCACAGGATGTGAGTGGAACGCCTTTAGCCTTTGTTGGACAAGTTATGATTGATCGCAACTTATTTCCCGACGTGCAGGGTCAAGTTGCTTATCTATTTTTTTCCACCAAAGAAGAATCGGAAACGTGGGATCCCGATTCTGGAGATAATGCCGTTATTATTCAACCTGGCACACCAAGGCCTTCCGTTAAATATGCAGAACAATCAACAGGGCCTACCTTAATTGACAAAGAATATGAAGTTGAGTTGCGTACCAGAGAAGAAGACTACCAAGTGATGCCTGATTTATTAGATGAAGAAGCCTATAAAGCCTATTTTAGACAATTAAGCGGTAATAAAATAGGTGGGACCCCATTATTTGTGCAAGGCGAGGAATACCCCAAGGGATTTTCACGGCTCTTGCTGCAATTGGATTCTACCAACTTACCTTTTGAGATCCCCTTCGGTGATAGCGGCACTGGCTATTTGTTTATTAATGAATCCGCAACTATTGGCAAGTTTTTATGGCAATGCTATTAATTTGCTAGTTTTTGTCCTTTTTTATGAAAATAGTCTTGAGAAAACTGCGTAGCTATTTTTTCTAAGGCATTATTGCTATTCACTTTAGTCCATACTGCCTGGTTAACTTGTTTAGTTTTTATAGAAATCGATTTCCCAATTTCAGAATCAGAAAACTTCTTAGCATAAGCTAATTCCTTCGCTGTTAGAATTTGTTTTGATGCAGTGTCAAGAGATTCAATGTTCTGCAATTCTCTAATGAGCGGTAGTTTTTTTGCAATACTCTTGCCGGTAGGTGAACCATAATGTGCTGTTAGTGCGCGTAATTCATTTTCATCGAAGATCTCCATTCTGGTCTCTAATAAAATATTTAGGAGATATTTAGATAAGGCTGTGGAGAGTTCTTTTTTAAACTCGAGCCGTTCTTCGTTTGTTAATTTAATTGTTGATATATCATAGTTGTTAACAATAGGCTTCAATATCACTTGAAATGACTCTTTATCAGAATCTTCTAAAACCTTACTCACATTTCGTGCTAATTCTTGCTTATCAACACTTTTGGCAATAACAGAAAATGAAAGCAGAGCTATGAGCAAAATTGAAATGATTTTGAGTATAGAAGAACGCATAAGCCAATTCCTTTTTTAATAAACTTTAAGGCCGCAAGTGATTTAGCAATCAATCTTTCAAAGGCCGCTTAAGTATACAATAGTTATCATGTGTATATGAATAAGTTAAGGGAACTTTACGCGTTTTTTTCAGTCACAGCAATATGATAGAGAGGAACTAACAATGGTTAAACATATCAACTATGAAGGCTATGAGATCCGTTCAGAACCTAATCCGATAGGGGAACCCGGTAAAACCAAATTTTCACCTCATGGTACGGTGAGTATAACAATGGGAGGAAAGTTAATCGAGGTGAGTGAAGATGGCCTGGGGATCCCTGCTGAAGAATGGGAATGTAATACTGATCTAATTGCTGACGAGGTTTTCATCAAATATGCCAAAAAGCGCATTGATACCGCACAAGATCCTCTCGAAGAGGATTCGTCTTCCTAGCAAGTGCTAAGACTTACATATATATTTAATAGTGAATGACTACCGTATCTGATTTAACCCAGTCTAAAATATACAGCATGGCAAAGAGATAGAGCAAATGGAAGCAGCCTCTAACAAAAACAAATGGCCCTTGATGCTTGCTGCAATCGGGATTGTATATGGGGATTTAGGTACAAGCCCCTTATATGCCTTTCGAGAATCGTTACAAGGTCTTGATATTTCAGTCAACAATATCCTAGGTGTATTGTCACTGATTTTCTGGGCTTTAATAATACTTATTTCCATTAAATATTTGATATTCGTGCTGCGTGCAGACAATGAAGGAGAAGGCGGCATTTTGTCAATGTTAGCCTTAATTAAAAAAAATAATGAAAAAGCATTTAAATTGTTTTTAAGTGTTGCCATCATGGGTACAGCACTATTGATAGGTGATGGAATCATCACTCCAGCGATTTCTGTGACCAGTGCTATTGAGGGTTTGTCAGTAGTATCGCCTGAATTCCAACACTATACGCTTCCTATTACAATTGTTATTTTATTACTTTTATATTTTAATCAACATTTTGGCACCGCACGTCTTGGTTCTTTATTTGGACCTATTCTAGTGATTTGGTTCGTAACAATAGGTAGTCTTGGTATTTTGCACATTAATGATAATACTCAAGTCTACAATGCGCTTAATCCTTACTATGCAGTGCATTTTTTTATTGAAAATGGTTTCAGAGGCTACATTCTATTAGGTGCGGTATTTTTGGTCGTGACCGGAGGCGAAGCTTTATATGCTGATATGGGGCAATTTGGCAAAGGCGCAATTCGACGAGGTTGGTTTTTCTTGGTATTACCAGCACTATTGCTCAACTATTTTGGTCAAGGCGCGTACGTATTAGAACATCCTGAAGCAATTGCTAACCCGTTTTATTCTTTAGCACCTGACTGGTTTGCTTATCCACTGTTAATAATTGCCACTTTAGCTACTATCATTGCTTCTCAAGCTGTGATTTCAGCAACTTTTTCCATTGCTAAACAAGCGGTGTTATTAGATCTTATCCCTAAAATTCCAATCGTGCAAACATCAGAAGAAGAGAAGGGTCAGGTCTATGTTCCACAAATGAATATCCTATTAGCTTTTGGCACATTATCTTTTGTATTGGCTTTTAAAAATTCAAGCGCCATGGCATTTGCGTATGGGATTGCTGTGAATCTTGAAATGATTACCGTTACCATTTTAATGATGTATGCGGCACGTTTAGTTTGGAAGTGGTCGTTATTTAAAATATTCACTATATTGTCGTTCTTCTTATTCATTGAACTTGCCTTTTTTGGATCCAATGCACATAAAATAGTAAGTGGAGGTTGGGTTCCTATATTGTTTGCGATATTCTGCGTTACAATAATGTTGACTTGGCATATGGGTATGCAATATTTAAGGCAATCTTATTATAAAAGCAAACGTGATTTGGCGGAAAATATTCGTAGTTTAAAGGTTAAGAATTTATATGATTTAGCAGATACAACAGCGATATTTATCAATGAACCTTATGATAAAAATGCTGAAAATTTATTTAAATACTTTAAATTAAATAAAGTTATACCTGACAAGGTATTGATTGTTACGTTAAGCACGGCAAATAAACCTTATGTTCCCATAGATGAACGCTGTAAATTTGAAAAATTAAGTTCCAATATTTATACCTTGAATATTCTTGTGGGATTTATGCAGCTTATTCATATTCCCATGGTTCTAGCTATAGCAAAGAAAAATGGATTGTTTCCATTTGAGGTTGATCTCAAAGATGCGATGTATATGATTGAGTTAACGCATATTGCAGCGACAAAGAGAAAATCGACATTGGCCTTTTACTGGCAAGAAAAGCTTTTTGCTTTTTTAATGCGAAATTCAACTTTGGATATTGAGTTTTATCACCTTCCCTATGATCGAACTATCGCGATTGGTAGCTATTGCGAATTTTAAATCGCTATCCTACGTAATCTACTTAATATTGGTTATAGGTCACTCAAGTCAAAAAATAACTCGATAACTTCCTCTTCGCACGAGCTGCAATAATTGCTCTTGCGTCATTTTCTGATAAATATATTCACTAACCCGGCTACCAAGCATCATTAAAATGCGATTAAAGTTTTCGTCAAACGTGGTTATTTTTTTGGCAAAAAAATGCATAACACCTAAGACTTTATCTTGATATAAAAGTGGTAATCCTGCTGCATCATGCAGATCAAGCTCATACATCAACGCGCTGCGCTTAAAAGAAGCATGCGAAGAATAATTGGCAAAGCGTTTCGGCTCGCGTTTTTGCCAGACGATGCCAGGAGAATCCTCTTCGATCTTTAAGGTGGTATTGGAAGTGGCCAGGGCAAACGCGCCATATGATTTGCGTTTTTTGTGCCATATGCCAATATTTTGCAGGACATTTCTTTCATCATCAGTTAACCACATTTCACCAATTTGCCACTCAAAAACTTTACAAACTAATTGTAAAATTTGTGGTGCAACCTGCATGAGCGAGACATCTTTTTCTAATAACTCAGCCAGCTCATTTTCAAGTTTTATTTCTTTTTGATTCTGTAAATATTCCGTAACATCAGAGGCAATACCAATAATATGATCAAGTTTACCGCTCTCATCTTTAAGACAGATAGTTTTATTGTAAATATTTCGGATCATTCCATCGGGATGTTTAATTCGGTATTCAAGTGAGGCGCCTTCTTCATTCTCGATAATCTTTTTGATGAAGCTGTTAACTTTCGACTTATCTTCCTCAACGATAAGTTCTTGCCATGAGCAAGGGTCTTGGTAAATCGAAGCGGTTGATTTACCCCAAATGGTTTCATAACCAGGACTGATATAAATAATTTTGTCTAAGGTAGATGACGTTCTCCAAAAAACATCTTCAATATTTTCAGCAAATTGACGAAACATCACTTCGCTTTTATGCAGTTCGTCTTTGGCGATTTTAAGTTTGGAGCTTTCAATTTGTAATTTGGCAGCCTGCTGCTGAATAAGAGTATAGAGTTCCATGTTTTCATAAAAGATTGCCAGCACGCTAACGAGAGTGTCAAGTATTCTGATTTCTTCCTCTTTGAAAGGAACATCATTCTTTTTATTAATAAAATAGGAAAAGCCATATACTTGATTCGCAGTAAACACAGCCGTACACAATATGCCAGATGGGGCTGTAGTATGCCAGGTAAGTGTTTGAGGAGTGACCTCATTAATTGCAAATGCACTGCGTTTTTGCAATACCTCTTGAACGAAGGTGCTGCTTAAATTAAAAGCGTTTTGTGCAAATCCTACATCGGTAAAGCCAGAGGTCATTACATGGCGGATCTTTCCTTCACTATCTAGAATACAGGTAAGACCAAATTCGGCATCCACTGCTTTTCTGGTGCCATCGCAAAATAATTGTATCAATTTTTCAACATCTTTCTCTGCGATCATTTCCAATGTCAACTCAATTAATAGGAAGAGATCGCTATTAGTCTTGCGATAATTTTGAATGTCATCCGCTAAATCATCAGCTAACGAAATGAGGGATGATTTTTCATGAGATGCGGGTGTTTTTTGTAACATTTCTTTAATGCGCTGGAGCTGTTCAGTCGCTTGTAACAACTTGCCCCCACTGATAATCAATTGTTGGGGCGCTTGATATAAATTAATTTTTAAATCATCTTGGTTTTGAGCGACTGTTTCACAAACCGCTTGAGAGGCATTTGGGATCCCAAGAGCCTTTTGAATAGTTTCTACTAACAGTTGTGGATCAGCAGGTTTTGAAAGTACATGTTGTACTCCTAAATCATCGGCTAAGAGTTCGGCTTCTTCTTTGCGGTAGGTGGCGGTGTACATAATGATAGGGATATCTGTAAAACCACTTTGTTTTAATTGCCGAATAAAGGTATAGCCGTCCATGACAGGCATTAAAATATCTGAAATGATTAAGTCGGGACATTTTTTTTGAACGGCGTCTAGGGCCTCTTGGCCATTTTGTGCATGCATCGACTCGAGGTTGAGGTAATTTAGCAATGACTCTAGGTATTCTCGATTGATCGCTCTATCATCAACAATCAGTACAGTCGCCATGTCTTCTTCCTTGATTTTACGCTTCTTATAGATATTTTAGTTTGTTAGCAAAGTTTCCAATTGACATAATCACCTTGTTTTGACAGAATTGACCATCCCTCTGTTGTGTGAAGTAACATGTCACGAACCAAACTTGAAACTCGCAAACAAGACATCCTTCGGGCCGCCTTTGAATGCTTTGTTCAGTTCGGCTACTCAAAAACCAGTTTAGATCTGGTTGCCCAAAAAACAGGTATTTCTCGCCCATTGATATATCAACACTTCAAAGACAAAGAAGATCTTTTTACTTGCATGGTAGAAGATCGATTCAACGAACGATACACCCTAGCTGAACAGTGCCTTTCAAGCCATCTCTCCAAAAAAGATAAACTCCATAAAATGGTAGAAATTATCATCTTGAAAGATTGGCCAATGATCTCTAATTCATTCGCTGCGGCTGAGTTTTTTAGTGAACTTTTTAGTAACTTACCCAAATTTGAGGAAAAATATCGTAAGAAGTTCATTCAAATGGCAACTTCGATACTACATAACCAGGAATTAGCAGAAGTCTTTCGATTTTCACTGACTGGTTTAACCTCAGATAACCCTTCATTAGCCATTTTACAGCGTCGTATTAACATTCTGATTGATTGTATCTGTCACTAAAAGAGTTAATAAATCCTGTCCTGGATGAATTTCCAAATACCGACATAAGTATTCGATCTAATCTACATTATGAAAAGTGTTCTAGTTATTTGTGTATAAGCTCACAAATGTGTATATACACTATATATTCTTTCGATTCAATAAAATGAGAATCTGTTAAAAAGCACACTGTATAAAGTTACGGTAAGGTGAGTACAATGAAAAACAAGACCATCCTAGTAGTTGAAGACAACGAGATGAATATGGATATTGCCTCCCAATTGTTAGAGATGGAAGGGTACTCGGTATTAAGGGCGCTTGATGGTCAGACAGGGATTCGACTCGCTAGTACTCATAAACCTGATTTGATCTTAATGGACATGCAAATGCCAGATCAGGATGGTTTTGAAATTACCCGCGCTTTAAAACAAGACCCTAATACGGCTTCGATTAAGGTTGTGGCATTTACCGCCCTAGTCATGGAAGAGGATCGGAAAAATGCCATTGACTGTGGTTGCATCGGCATGATCACCAAGCCAATTGAAGTCGCAGATTTTGCTGCCAAGATCGAGTCCTTCTTCAAAACGTTGCAATGATATCTCACAATTAGGCCACTAATTGCAATTGCTTTTTTAAAGAAGCAATTGCCTGCTCAATATCCTTTGTTTCCTTCTTGAAAATGGGATGAAAAATCACTGGCTCTTGATGAATGGCGGCAAGTTCAATAGTTTGAATGGAAGGCTGATCTAAAATACCAAAGTGTAGTGAACTGGTAATAGTATTGTTAAGTGAATCAGCTTTAGCTTGACTGCTCAGGTTCTTAATAAGATAGCGATACAAGTTGGGTGCTTCAAGATAGGCTTGCTTTAAGTCATGTAGACTATGACGATTGGCTTCTTTAATATCAAAAACATGATCTAAAAAGAAATCGCCAGTAGTGAAGTATCCGGCATATTTTCCTTTGCCTTCAGTTACCAATGCTTGCAAAATATCTTCACGGTTATGTTTAATGATATAAGCCAGTGGCGATTGTCCCCGAAAGTCTTTATTGGTGAGCAATGTTTTCGAAAGCACGCCGTCTGCCATAATGGAATAAGTCATACTAGCAAAAGCCGCAGGAGTGCCCTTTTGTGCCAAGTGATGTAATATATTCAAACCGTTGTCATCTGTTGTTTCGCTTGCGATGATGTGTAAAAAATAGTTGTCATGACAGAGCGCAGTTATAAAATCATTTGAAGCATGATTAAAGAGGTATTGCCAAAGGTTGTCTTTACCGATTCGGATATTTTCAAATGAGTTTTCCTCATCAATACACTCCATTACAAGTTTTTTGAACCCAGCGAAATGTGAAAGCACTACGGCTTCTTGTAAAGCATCGTTTCCCGTGCTGGCATTTTGATGGCGAACATTAATGCCATGTTTAAGCAAAATATTGAGTATGTTGAGATTATCATGTTGTAAAGCTAAGCTTATTAAAGAAGGATTTGCATTATCCAAGAGACGACTCATGTAGCAGCGTGGATTAGTAAATTTTCCATGATAATAAGCCTGATTTAGTGCTTTAGCGATAATGCCTAATACTTTATCCGTTAATTGAGCATTATTAGTATTCACCAATACTTTCAGCAATTGACCTTGGTTTTGTTCTGCCAGGGCAATAACATTGCTGAGTTGGCTTTTGATTAATTTGATAGCCGATTTGGGATCGGAATTAAGTTTGTTACAAATGTTTTTAAGTATTTTTTCAGGTTGGATCATGTCCCAGCGGTTTGCTCGATTTTGTGCGATAGCCATTTCACGTTGTTGGAAGAATTCACCAGCATGGATATAAGCTTTCTCAACAACATCTAATTTGTCTTTAGTAGACAAAGTAGCGAAGTGAATGATTTGATTAGCAAGATACCGTATGCGAGTATTCTTCAACAAACCTTGCTTTGTGCAATCGATTTTCCCTTGTTTTTTAATTTCTTTAAAAAGATCCATAAACAACGAACTCAATTTGGTGAAATAAAATTTTTCTGGATCTTTTTGTTTCTGCTTTTCCTCTTGCTTAGTCAATCTATCATCATGATGTTGCTTATAATCATAGGCATCGGCTGAGTTTCGATTTTTCTCCAGCCAAAGTTGAGTGGCTTGTTTACCGTTTGCAGAAATACGTGCTAGTTTGTCTCGGGCTAAATCAAATTCAAGAGTTGACACATTTTCTGGCCAGACTTGCACAGTTTGATCAAAATAAATTTTTTGTTTATCAGCCACATCTTCAGCCTCAGGCTTACCAAAAGTATTCCACAAAGCAGCCTTTGCAATGTCCATTAAGTGCCAAGAGCTTGGCGCAACTTGTGCTTTAGCGACGGGGGAATTATTATTTTTTTTGACTCTTTGTTGCAACGCTTTAACGCGTTCAGTCATAGGAGTAATATCATCATTCAGTTCTTCAAGTTCGGTTAAGCTAAAACCTACAACAGAGGGATTCACTTTAACAGGCTGATTACGATAATCAACACGCTCAAGGTTTTGATAATGCGGATCGGCATAATACTCAGTATTATAACAAGTGAGAGGCAAGTTGTTTAAAATGCCGCCGTCGGCAAAAAATCCCAGTGATTTGAAAGTGACTTTACCATCGACAATTTCCTTTTGTCTGACCTGCCAGGGCTCAAAGGCGCCAGGGTAGCTTATGGTAGCTCTAAAAGCATCAGCAATCACCACATCTGGCGTGGTGGCAAATGAAAAAACTTGTGCAGCTTGGCTGTCCCCTTTGGTGCCATAGTGAGTTGCCGTAAAAAGCATGTCTTTTAAGGTAGGATCAGTGGCTAGTTTTTCATGTAAGTCACGAAAAGTCGCATTTTTATCACCTAAGACTTGCTCGACAAAATAGCTGGCCCATTGGTGAAATGATTTGCCCGGAGAGACAGCACCATAACGAACCAAATCAATAGCATTGCCTAGTTTATGTCCACTTAAATATTCACTCCAGCCATTCTTTTTGAAATCAATAAAGTCATTGAAATTTAAATTTTCTGAGATGGCACGAAATTGCGCGCCGTCAAAACCCAGGCCCATAAAGAAAGCCACAATCCCGCCAGCAGAAGCGCCTCCTGGACAAACTATTTCATCAAGAAAGCCCTTTTTGTCTAGCGCCTCATAAGCACCAATATAAGCGCCGCCCTTTGCACCGCCACCTTGAAAGACCGGAAATTTAATCAGGGGTTTGGGGGGGCGTATTTTGCCTTCTGTGCTCATTAATTTAAGGATGCCAAGTATCTTAACGATGTCGGATTCAGAAGAGTTCAATAAGGAAAGAATGGGATTTTGAGTGAGGTTGTCTTGGCTGCCGCTTTTCATAATAATGCCCTTAGAATCAATTTATACAGTTTCATTCGTTCATTAGCGTGTGATACAGCATTTCATTCACAAACCTTATATTTACAAATTTACAACATTTGTAAACTTTGTCAAAAAATCATTTATCCAGTGCATAAATAATCAGCTCTCAATTTGGGCTGTGCTTTTTGCAGTGTTTGAGGGTAAAAAACAGCGAGGTGGTTCATCCTAGGTCGCCTCGAAACTATTGATAAAACTAGCCGCTCGTAGGTAAAGTAGAAAGATGTAAGTTATACAACTTCGTGTATTTGCTGGAGGTTTGCGATGGGTATGAAAGGTCCGGGTATGGGCGGCAAAAAGCCCGATGATGATAAAGAAAAACCACAGGAAAAAAAGCCGGAACAAAAACCACAAGAAGCTGCTAAGCAGGGTGATCCTAAAAAGATGATGGAGAACAAACCTGATGTTGGCGGTGGACCTCAGCAAGCGATGAAAGGCCCTGGCGGCGGCGCAGGGGGCGGCCCCCAAGATGCCATGAAAGGCCCAGGTGGTGCAGGCGGTGGTCCGCAAGATGCGATGAAAAAAGGTCCCGGTGGCGCAGGTGGTGGTCCGCAAGATGCGATGAAAGGCCCCGGTGGCGCAGGAGGTGGTCCACAAGATGCGATGAAAAAAGGATCTGGTGGTGGCGCAGGCGGTGGTCCTCAAGATGCTATGAAAGGGCCGGGTGGCGGGATGCCAGGTGGCGATAAGCCTAAAGCGGGGGACGGCAAGCCAGAGGGAGGTGAAAAATCCGCTAAACAAGATGCCGGAAACAAGAACACGAACACCAATAACAATACAACCAATATCAACATTCAAAATAGTGGCGGTGGTGCCGCTTCGGGGCCACAGCAAAAAGGCGGTGGGAGTGGACAAGATTTTGGACAAACGCTGGGTGATGTCACCAAAGAGGGTATGAAAGAAGCAAGGCAAGGTGCCAAGGAAGCAATGCAAGAGGCTAAGGGTATGATAACTGAGGCACGGCCTATCTTAACGCGTGAAAATGCGCCGCAGATTGGACCCCAGGGATCAGCAGGCAGTGGTGTGAATTCGAAAGATAAAAAAGACAACAAAGACGATGGTCCTTCTAAAACCATGGAATCTTCGCCGACGCAATCAAGACGAAAAGATGCTGGTAAAGGCCAAGAATCCGATCTTGAAAAAGGTGGGCCAAAACCAGAAGCGGATAAAGATGATAAAAATAAATTAAAAATGTAATGATAAGGTCACAAAGATCTCCCGTGTTTCATTTAGCGCGGGAGTTCGTTTTTTTAAAGGCTCAAAACTATGCCTAACATAAAAAATGAACCAACCGCAAACTCAAATGACTTAACGGATTTAAATGATGAACAAATAGAAGTCAGCCAAGAGGAATTGGAAAGCCTATTTATCGCAGCGAGCGAAGCTTTAGCCGAAGCAGAAGAAGATTTTGCAGAAGCTCAAGAAGAATCCACCGGTGCACAGATTGAAGTCGAGGCAAGAACAAAAGATCTGGAAGAGGCAAGAAGGCTGTATAAAGAATCCCCTTCTGATGATACCCGATACCAATATTCGCAAGCCAGACTCGCTAAAGAAGAAGCTGATGATAGATTAGATGCCGCAGTCAAAGTTGAAGAAAGATGTAAAGAAGGGTGTGAGAATGCCATGAAGGCAGCTATTGTGGCAGAAATTCGTCGTGATTACAGCGATCTCAAACCGCAAACAGATGCTTTACAACGATTAGAAGCAAAACATGCAAAATTGAGCGGCGAGGTTGCGCAATTAAAAGAAAATCGAGAAGAGAATCAAGAAAATAAAAAACGAACAGGTTATCTTGATAAGCAAATTAGTGTTAAGGAAGAAAAACTAGCCGCGCTCGAACAAAAAATTGTTGATAAAAAAGAACAAATCACTCAGACGGTAGATGTGATTTTAGACAAGTGTGAAGCCTCAGCGAATCAGCGTGTTCAGCAAAAGGAATCAAAACCGCAATCAGAGCCTGAGCCTAAACCAGAACTTCAACAAAATAATCAAATGTTGGCAAGGCAGCATCCAAGCCGCCAAGAGATGCAAAAATATGAAGCAAATCTTAGAAGCCAATTAAACAAAGTAGAAGTTGAAAAAGGTATGCTAAAAAAGGTATTAGGGAATATGTCGCCTTATGCTAAAGTACATGATGTGAGAAATCTGCAGAAGGCGATAGGGCGCTTAGAGAAGAATATGAACCATCTAAAACATGAAATTGGTCATGTGCAAAAAGTGCTAAAGGGTGAGATCCAACACCACGTGGGGCCCATTCACTCTCAGGGGCATCATGCAAAAAATCAACAGCATCAACCCAACATTGCAATACCTGAACAAGAGCAGTCATTAGCACAACTACAGCAACCCCAACCCGCGCGCAAAGCCGCCTCACCAAAAACAAGTGAAGAAACACCTACCGGCCCTCAAAAGAGCGAGAAAATCGATAGATTTATCGAATTAGGTCCAATCTTAGAAAAAGACCATATGGAAAAAGTAAAAAGCGGCGAGGATATTGAAGAAAATTTAGGTAGTGGAGCTGAAGTTGTTACCATGGTCATAGAGTTAGCTGTTGCCAGAAATCTTGCGATTAAACAAGGATGGGATATTAACAAAGAAGCGCCGGCGCAAGAATCGCTGGCGCCGGATAATCAAAGTGTGACACCTAAACACAGAGCCGATTTGGACATCCGCGAAACCCGCTCTATGCACAGTGAGGTGGCCTATGGTGTTGCCAAAAGAAAGTCCACAGGCGGTGGTGCTAGTGCAACGGATGCTTCTGGTGTCGTTGCTCCTGTAATGCCGGCGCTGCCAACTAGCACTAAGCTAAAATAAATTTTAAAACTTGCCTAGACTCTATTCATTTGCTTAAAATTGATCTCCTCATCCTAAAGATAGTTACACTATGAGTCTGCATCAATCCAGTTCTTCTTCTCAAGAATATGTTCTATTACGAGTCACTCATTTTGAGCAATTTTACCGCCGGATTACCCAAGTGTTGGATGGGTATGTAACCGATGCGAACCGTCTGCAAAAAGATGGCTGGCAAGAGGAAGCGGTGAACTTTTATCAGGAACTCAGTATTCGATTAAGACAAGGATGCTCTTTACTTGATCTAAAAAAAGATTTGCTTGTCTTTTGTGAGAAATTACGTTCACCCTTTAATTTGGTCATCAATACGGTAGTCGGTTCCGTATGGGCTGAAAAAATAGGGAATGCCTTCAATGCGCCAGGTAGCAGCTTAAGAGCAGAATTAATTAAGATTGCTCATGAAATCTGTCCGTTGGCCGCTTGTTATATTTTAGAAGAAATTGGTGTTGCTAAACAAAAGCCTATCTGTGTTACCTCATCTGCGCAAAGTGCTTATATTTCTTTTAATTTGCATGAATATGATCATGAACATTTATCTCAAGAGGGACTACGCGTGCTACACATGATATGCTCTGATGATCATTTAATGCAGCACTTTTTGTTTGAAGCGAAAGAAAACCAATGGAATATTAATGCTGAATCTTTGGTCGCAGAATATAAGAAATCAAGGCGCAAAAGGATAGGGTTGTTTTAGCAGGCTGTATAAAAATGGGGGTGAATATAGGGAATTGAACTTTTTAAAAACCATCAGTGTCGTATATCTGATTTATATTCATTCAAAGGAGATATACCATGAAGGCGGCATTATTAATGATGGCTATCGTTATCCCGCAAATCGGTTTTGCAGCTGGCGCTTGGATCCCTTCCCATACTAATCCCGATGGTACGTATGTGCCAGGTCATTTTGAAGGTAATACCGATGGAACTGTAGTCGTTCCTGTTGATGGCTATCCTGCTGGTGATGGACAAAGACATATTGTGCCTTCCGAAGCTCGCAACTACTTACCTCACAATGGTGAAGCGGGCACAGGCAATGCGAGTGAAGGCGCTTTTAACCGAGACAATGCTCTAGAAGGGCGGGGTGATAGAGGCACAGGCGCAAGAGGGCACCGTCGCTAACACTGGGTATTTAAGATAACTTGCTAATTTATGCTGAATGTATAATCAGATTGCTTATTGAGAGTAAGTGTGACCTACTTTGATACACTCCTATAAAAAGAAAAAGGGAACAGCATGGCCATCACTGGAGCTGAGCGCAAAGTAGAGGTATTAACGCAAACCTTAATTCGCTATGCACGTGAAATTGCAGAAGGTAATGTTGAACAATTAGATTTGGAATTGTTGCAAGCCTGCCTTGCACTGTTAAAGCAAATCAAAAATCAGAGCGAACAACAAAAATCGCCAAAGATAGAAGTTAAACATCAACCTGCACCCATGCCACCACCGCCACCACCACCTGCTGTCACTCCTAAAGCACCGCCAGCTACGCCCGTCAGATCGGTTGCCGTTTCTCCCAGTTCAACCAGTAGCCATCACCAAGCCTTATCGGATGCATTAGCGGCAATCAAAGATGCGTTGCCTGAAACGAGCTCTGAGCAATTTACGCCAATGTTACAAAGCCGCTTAGCAGGAATTGAATCAGCAGAGAGCAAAAGAAGAAACTTCTTAGCCCAGCGTGCACAAGAGCGACGTAATCCAGATGAGTGTGGTGAGTTCTCTCTACAATTACTCAAAGATGTGGTTGAATGTCGCAAAAACTTACAGAATGTTTCACAAAAGACGCCAATTCAATTAGCGTTAGAAAGAGATGAACGGCTCGCAAGAAATGAAGAAAGAAGTGCTATCAGCTTGCAGCGATACAATGAACGTCTAGCACTCAAAGAAAAGCAGGCCTTGGCCAAAGAAATTGATGAGATGATACTCTCTTTTATTATGGTGCCTTTAGATACCCCCGAGCAAAATCATAAGACGAATCCTCGACGACAATCCTGAGTAGTATCAGCCAGAGATTGAGAACGATAGGGCGATGAATGTCTTGCAAATGATGGCGTAATGGGCCTGGACACTTCTTCGACAGTCAATTGCGACATCGCAGCTGTTAAATGTTCGATAGTGTCTTCTTTATCATAAATTTTGGCAAGGTTAACAGCTGTTTGATAAAAGGAACCATCGACTTTGAGATGACCATGGTCGTTGAGTTCGTCAATTAAAGAATTAAAGCCTTTTTTTACGGCTTCTAAATAAAGCTCACGTTTAACGAACGGCTTTAATATGGCTCTTCCTGATTGTAACAATAATAAAGCAGTACTCTCGTGCCCCTCATGTAACGCTAATTGCAAGGATTCTAATAGAGCATTGGGGTGACGCAACACGGCGGGTGTTGCAACAAACAACTGGGTTAAAACAAGGTTACCTCGCTGAGCTGCTACCTTAAGTAGTTTGCGAATGGTCACATCATCAAATTGGGCGCTAGCTAATTGAAAAGCTTTTTCGATGCCAGCAACGGAGCCGTTTTGCGCGGCTTCTATCGCCCCAGTACGAATGTCACAAGCATAGCGGTGAGTATCGTCGCCACGCAGAATTAAAGACAAGATATCAGGGTAACCATGTAAAATAGCGATATGCACGACTTTTTTAAGGGTAAAAGAGACCACTCTTAAGAAAGGGTGTTGTAAGAATTGGGCAACAATTCGAGTGTGGCCTTTTGAGGCAGCAGAGGTTAATGCATTGCGTAAGGTTGTACCATCTAACAGATGATTCATGTTGGTTAACAGCGAGCCTAAGATAAATGGGTGATTTAATCTGGCGGCATCCAATAAAGCTTGGCACACAACGGTTTTACAGATGTGAAATTTACGCTCTGACAGTAGCGTATCCACTAATTCGCTGTTACCTAAGACAGTGGCAAATAATAAGGCATGTTCAGCAATAGTAGGATTGAGCGTTGTTCCTTTTAAAAGGGGGTGTCCTGCTGCCAGTAATAAGCCGAGTATCACCTCAAGCTGGCGTTCATCAAGTATCGCTTGTTGTTCAATAACCACTTTGATGAAATCAGAAAATGTTAAGTGGTGCGCCACCAAAAGAGGTTGAAGCGTCCGGAAAAGGGATTGAAACAAAGCAAACGAATCATTTAGATAAGCGGCTTTTTTATAGGTTGGCACGGCAGGGAAAAAGCGCTCGATGGCTAAACGCCAAAGGCTCCAATCATGAGCAAGCACACGCTGATGTTGTGATGTCAAACTAAAGGACAGCAATGATTTGGGAAAATCGATATCAGAAACCAATTCTTCGATTATCCTTAGTTTTAATTCGGTACTCAACTCGGGGAATGGGTGGAATTGTGTCAACATGAGGTTGCCTCCATGGCAAGAGCTATTCCACTATTTCTTAACATTAAATATTTTTTAAAGTGGATAGTAACAGCAATACCAAAAAATGCACGACTAAGCAAGGCTAGAAATTCGATCAGAAGTGCTAAGAAGGGCCTCTATAATGACTGAAATCAATATGAATAGACTGCTGGCACTGAGCTTGCAGTTTTTCTAAATCTGACAAAGCTCTCGTAGGTGGCAAAGGCGGAGAGCGGCGCGGGACAAGAGGTTGACGATGTTTGCGCGCTTCTTTTTCAAATACAGGAAGAAACGAATTTTGTAATGCCGCATGTCGTGGATCGTCAAGTAAAGTATTGATATTGTTTAAATCAGAAAAACTGACATCATCAATAGCGCACTTGAGGAGTTCGATGGCGAACAGCGCCTCGTTGGTGAAGCCTTGATTAATACATTCGATTAAAATATCGGTGAGAGATTGAGGTCCAGTACTGCTCATAATATACAATAAAAATAAATAGCAAAGCCAAACTATAGCATACTAGTTTAAGGTTTCCTATACAGTGGGTATTTTTTGCTTAAGTCTAAAGTAATCTTCCCAAGGATCCTGGGAGAGTGAATGTAAACGCTTTGGCAAATTATGTAAAGTGAATTGATCAGAATGCATTTTAGGAGAAAGCTCTTGCCAAGAAAGTGGAGTGGATACAGGGGCGCCTGTTCTAGCGCGAGTCGAATAAGCGGCTATTGCGGTAGCACCTCGCTGGTTTCTTAGATAATCGACAAATATCTTACCCTTTCTTTTCACTTTACTCATCGTGTCGATGTATTTATCAGGATATTTCAGAGTAACAAATTGAGCAAAAGTTCTAGCAAAATGAGAAACTTCCTCCCAACTGTAGCGGGGTGCAATCGGAGCAACAATATGTAATCCTTTGCCCCCCGTGGTTTTAACAAAAGATCTTAAGTCCAAATTTTCTAATTCATCCTTGATTTGAAAGGCAGCTTTCACCACTTCTTTCCAGGCAATGTCATCAGCAGGATCAAGATCAAAAGTAACATAATTAGGGCGTTCAATATTGACGATGCTAGATGACCATGGATGGATTTCTAAAGTTCCCATTTGTACTAACTGAATAAGTCCATCCATATTTTCAAGATAGATATAAGGTTCCTTTTTATGCTTTTCTTGCACAATGATAGTTTTCAGATTATCTATTAGGTCTTTGCTAGATAAATGTTTTTGATAAAAACAAGCGTCATCAATGCCATTGGGGCAGCGCAACAGACTAATGGGCCTGTTTATAATGTGAGGCAAAATCCATTCATGAATGACATGATAAAAATCAGCCAGTTGTTGTTTGCTAATGTTATCTTTAGGATAAAGAATTTTTTCAGGATGAGTTAATTTTACTGATGAATGCACTTCTTCTATTGAGACTTGTTTGGGCGTTTTGTCATTACGCACACCTTTGAAACTAGGGTGTCGTAATAAATAATCCTCGGTCCATTCTTTAAATTCAACTTCGATGATGAGATTAGGTTTTACCCAGGTAACATTGTCACTTTTATCCACAGGCTTGGCAAAAGGGCTTTTTTTGATCGTCATGTTTTTCAGAGCGGTATAAAGCGCATGCAAAGAATCATCAGTGAAACCAGTGCCAACACGACCACAATAGTGTAATTTGTTATTGTCACCATAATATCCAATCAGTAGAGCACCCAGATAAGCTCGTTCGCCTTCAGGGGCAGTGAAGCCGCCCACCACAAATTCCTGACGTTGGTTAATTTTGGTTTTTAGCCAATCTTTGTTACGCTGATGAGAATAGTGGCTATGGCTATTTTTAGAAACAATCCCTTCAAAACCTAACTTTGCGGCTCTTTTAAACACCCGTTCGCCATGACCTTTGATATGCGAGCTGTAACGAATAAGAGGGTGGTTATGAGGCAGGATTTTCTCTAAAATGGCTTTGCGCTGCTGAAGTTGAAGTGACGACAAATCATATCCCTGATAATAAATAACATCAAAAACGTAATAAACCAGTTTATTCGTGGAATTATCTTTGATAGCCTTTTGCAGAAGCTGAAAATTAGGTAATCCTTTTTCATCAAGAGCCACTAACTCTCCATCTAACACGGTGTCATTCAATCTAAGTTTCTCTATTGCAACAGCAAGCTGAGTAAATTTATCAGTCCAATCTTGTTGACCACGTGTTATTAGTTTAACTTCATCATTAATTACGCTAATGAGTCTATAACCATCAAATTTCATTTCATGTAGCCAGTCATCTCCTTTAGGAGGATTTTCCACTAAAGTAGCCAACTGAGGTGGGAACTTCTTAGGCAGTTGACGCTTTGGTACAGCATTTTTAATCGATTTAGGTAAATTATATTTTCTTGGTTTACTGTTCTTTTCATGCCATAGAGCATTTTCTTCATCTTTGATTTCAGTGAGTGTTCTGCCAGATACCACGCTGAAAGGTTCTTCCTCAACAATGTCATATTTATCTTGAGGGCAAGCTTCATCATCTTTAGCTTTTATCAGTAACCAATTTTTAGGATCAGTTTTTATTTGTATCAGTTTCCATTTCCCTTTCAGTTTTTCGCCTTTAAGAGAAAAGGTGATTGCCCCAGTTTCGAGGTCTTTACCATCGTCAATTTTACCCCAGGTTCCTTGATCCCAAATCATCACTGTGCCTCCACCATATTCTCCTTGTGGAATGACGCCTTCAAAATCTTTATATTCGACAGGATGATCTTCAACTTGCACGGCCAAACGTTTAACGGAGGGATCAAGCGAAGGCCCCTTGGGAACTGCCCAACTTTTTAAGACACCATTTTGTTCAAGTCTGAAATCATAATGAAGGTGACGTGCAGCATGCATCTGCACAACAAAATGATGATTTGATTTATCTTGCTTCTTGCCTTTTGGCTCATGAGTTTGCTTAAAATTGCGTTTTTGCTGATATTGATGAAGCGATCCCATAATAAGACTCAATGCTTTTTAGATTTAGGTGATGTTGACTTGCCTTTGCCTTTTTTAGGTTTGTCTGCTTTAGGCGATTGACGAGACTTAACGCTTTTTTTGAGCAATTCCATGAAATCGACCACATTGGTTTGTTTTATATCGGTCTCTTCAATATGCTTAACGGCCTTTTTGCCGCCAGAGGCAATTTTTTCATCGATAAGTTTTAAGAGATCTTCTCGATATTCATTGGAATAGCGTTTTGGATCCCATTTAACGGTCATGGTTTCGACTAATTGCTTGGCGATATCAAATTCCTTTTTACTAATTTTATAATTTGAGATAGCATCATCGGGTACATTTAGCTCTGAAGGTTGTTTGATCTCTTGAGGATATCGCATTGTATTGATAATAATGGCATTGTCTAGAGCCATCACGGCGGCAAGATATTGATGTGAGCGCACCATCACGCGAGCGATCCCCACTTTGTTGGTGTTTTTTAATGTTTCTCTTAGTAGTACATAGCCTTTATCCCCCCGCTTATCAGGTAGAAGATAATAGGGTTTTTCAAAGTAGAGTGTTTCCAATTCATCAAGATCAATAAAATCCTCTATTTCGATGGCTTTAAGGTTCTCTCTGGCAATTTCATTAAGATCATCGGCATTTAATATTGCATAATTACCCGGTTCATATTCATAACCTTTGACAATGTCATGCCAAGGTACTTCTTTGCCTGTTTCCTCATTGATTCTGGCATAACGGATACCGGCATGGTTTTTTTTATCAAGAAGTTTAAAATGAATTTCCTGTTGTGGCTTTTCAGCTGAGTAAAGCACAACAGGAATATTCACTAATCCAAAAGTGATATAGCCGCGCCAAATCGAGCGAACATCACCTGATCGCATTTTATCAGGTTTTTTATCTTTAGATTTTTTAGTGATCTTTTTTCGATTAGGCATAATATAAAGTCCCTCTATTCGCTGGGTGCTCTATTATCGAGGTTATTGGGATTTTTGGGATTATTAGAATCTGTTGGAGATTCGCCTAGCGTATTGGGATTATCAGCGGGCGAAGTTAGCGCAGAACTCGCATCCGTAGATGCGCTAGCTTCATCTTTGCTTTTGTCACTGACAGAACCCACATCAGAGGATGCTGCTCCCACACCACTGGAAACGCTTCCGCTAGAACTAGCTGCCGAACCACTTTCACTAGGTAGGCCACTTGTCACTCCCTCTGAAAAGGCTGAACCTGAGAGTAGCAAGATTAGAACAGTACTGACGGATTGTATGTATGCTTTCATTGGGTTTACTCCTATTTATATTATCTATAGGAGTGTTTCTGAGAGTGAAAGATTCAATTTTTAAATCGTTTATCCTCACTTGTCTACGGAGATTTATTGGCCCTAAGCTTGTTGCGCTAAAGATTTTCACTTCTGAATGTTTAACCAGATGATAATGCTCAAATGCCTCACTATACTTGAGCAAGTTTGGTCATGGGTCAAGGGAAAAGACATGTATAAAAATTTAGCATTGGAAGGTGGCGGCACGAAAGGACACATTTACATGGGGGCTGCAGTTGAGCTGGAAAGACTTGGGGTATTAGCCAATATTGATTGCATTGCCGGTGCCTCGGTGGGTGCCATTGCCGCATTATTGCTAGCCACTGGCTGGCCTGTTAAAAAAATCCAAGATATTTATTCAAAAATGGATTTTGAAACCATGGCAATGGGTAATATTATTGATAAAGCAAAAGTGCCCTTCAATATTGACAATAAATTTGGTGCTTTCAAGGGTAAAGCATTCTACACCTGGTTTAAAGAACTGATTAAAGAAGCGACGACGATTGATGGTGTTGAGGGTGATCCTAATACAACCTTTAGACAATGGCATGCACTAAAAGAAAAAAATCCAAAGCTCAAATTTAAAGATATATTTGTTGAGGCTTGTAACCTTGAGACTGGTTATAATGAGACATTTTCTCATTTAGGCGAACATGCCGAAGTGCCTATTGCGGATGCCATCTTTGCTTCAATGAAGTTCCCCATCTTTTTTACGCCTTTTGAAATCAAAGACACTTTATTTTTTGATGGGGGCACGCAACGAAATTGCCCTTCCGAAGTATTTGAAAAAAATCCTGGGGAATACAATCCTCAGACACTGAGCATTCGTTTAGATCATCAAAATGAAATTAATTATTATGAAAAAGGTATTAAGCCACCCCGTAAGCGACCCAAAAACATATTTCAATCGCTGGCTGCTCAATTTGGTGCTGCTACCAATGCACAAGATTATAATTTCTTTTCGAGTCCCTATAAGAGTCATACTATTTTTGCTACCACTTTAGAAGTCGGAACCTTAGATTTTGATCTAACGCAAGCACAAAAGGACGCTCTTTTTGAATCAGGGCAATACAGCGTAATGTGTTACTTCCATCAAAACCATCCTGAATTAACGGTTGGGAAGTATGATCCAAAAATACTGCAACAATTAGAAGAATATGGATTCCCTACGACAATCACCGAATTCAAAGAAGTAACGAGTCCTCCAATTGGCAAAAAGGCACCTCCGCGCCCCATTACACCTATGCGAGAACGGATGCAAGAGCCGCTAGGTAAAGTGGTTCCTCATAAAAACCCAGTTGCAGTTAAAGTGCTTGATCAAATTGCCAATTCTTTAAATGCGTCCAGAGTCCTTAAAATGTAAGCTGGGCTGCATCGGCAGGTTCATCAACCACTTCTGCAAAAGCATCAACGATGGTTGAAGTCGTTGATGTTTGCTGCTGATAAGTAACAAAGGCAGGTACAAACGGCCGATGCGATTCCCTTCGCACGGGAGTCACAGGGGGGGGCAGGTTTGAAGTCAGTGCTTCATGACACGCTGAGTCAGTGGTGATAAGGTGGCAAAATTTTTCATCTGTAGCCAATAACTTAATTAAGCTTACGCTCCCACGATAAGCAGCTGAATTCTTGTTGTTTAGGAGTTGTGCATGAATGTGATCTAACGCAGTAGGAAAGCATTCAGGAAAAATTTGCAAAAAATCATAGGTTAATTTTGAACCAAGATATTGAAGCAATGCAGGAAGCTCGGCTTTTAATTGCTCTTTGCTGCGTGTGAGCACATTCATTTCAGCATTGGCGAGTGATGTTTTGATAATAAAACGCAACCAATAGACTATTTCAGTGCGCGTTTCTTTAGAGTGGGGTTGATCGTGAGGTTGAAAAATTTTCAACAAAGCATAATCTAACATCAACGAAAAATGTTGAGTGAATTGCAGTAAACTTTCCGTATAATTTAAAGGGTAACCCTTGAGCAAATAAAGCATTAGTAAAATCACCCAGTCGGTGTCGAGGGGGACCTGAGTGTTAACATAGACTATCAGTTTTTCGACAAGGGTATAGTATTGCGTATTCTTTAAGGCAAGACTAATGGCTGGGTTGTGAATAAATGCAAACCATAAACGCTTATCGGTGGATTGTAATAGATCGTCAAAAATGTCTCTAAATGCGTATCCTGGTTCTACGCTGGAGATGGTTGCAATTTGCCATGCAACATCACCCCAATGTTTAGCAACAAAATAATTTTCCTGATAGCTATGACAATTTTTGTATAGTGCATTTTTTATGCTTAATAACGGATCTTGAATATTTCTGTTCTGCAAAAAAGCAGCCCACAGATCGGGATGATGATGTGCGGATAGTGCTTGATAGACGGCTTCAATATTGTCAGATGCGGTTAAACGACCGATAGCGAAAAGTGCTTGCTGAATGTTTCCTGAACGGATGCTATCGATCGCTATGCTGTCAAAACGTGGTGGCGAAGGAATGGGAGGAAGGTTAAGCATAAGGTTATTGTAGCAATTCAATAAACAGTTTCCAAAAAATATACCACTCTTGTGCATTAAGCAAGACAATAGGACACCCAAAAAATTGATGTGAGTCCATAAACTTAACTAGTAATCCACTTTGTGAATCAGAATAAAAACCAGTAGAATAGCTATTTATTTTTAAAATACTAACGATGTCAGAAAATAAAGAACAATGGTTAAGATGGGCCAGTGAACTACAATCCATTTCTCAAGCGGGTTTAACTTTTGCTAAAGATCCGTTTGATAGACAACGTTATCAGCGCTTGCAAACCATGGCAGCGGAAATGATTGCTTTTCAATCTTTCGAAGCTTTTGAAAAAGTTCAACAGCTTTTTTTCACTGAAGATCATTACCTCACACCTAAGTTGGATGTGCGCGTTGCCGTCATTAAAGACGGTAACCAGATCTTAATGGTAAAAGAAATCAGTGATGGCAAATGGTCACTACCGGGTGGTTGGGCTGATGTGAATGAGTCACCGGCTATGTGCGCGGCAAAAGAAGTGTTAGAAGAAACCGGATTAGAGGTGCGTGTGACTAAGCTCTATGCCTTTTTAGATAAGTTAAAGCATTCCCACCCGCCCCAACTCCCTCATGCTTATAAGGCATTCTTTCTTGCTGATATCACAGGGGGTGAGCTCTCAACCAGCATTGAAACCACACAAGTGCAATTTTTTCATCAAGATCAATTACCCACTTTGTCAGTACACCGTGTGGTGCCAGAACAAATTCAGTTAGCCTTTAAGCACTATCATCAAATGGATTTACCAACCGCCTTTGATTAATAGTTGAGTAACTAGATTCATGTTTTTTTAGGCGGGCTTGATCTCAGTGATTGACTAGCGCAAGATGCCAAACGCATTGACCCGTAGCAAAAACTGATTAGGAAGTTTCAATATGAATAATGGTCCTTCGCTAACTTCTCCACAACAAGCCGCAATACAAATTCGGGCTGAATTACAAGGCTACATTGCTGAGCGTAAAGATAAGCCCAGTGGGTGGCAAGATCAAGCCGAAAAATCACTAAAGGATTTTAAAACAGCCTTCCCTTTAATAGATGAGCTCAATGCTAAGGCGTTCACTTTCGATGAATTGAAAAGCTATGTAATTAATAATCTTGCGTCCCAGTTTGTTGTAGCCATAAAGTCAATGTTGTATTTGCATGGCGGTAGTACGCTTCGGACCAAGCTCGAAGACATGGCGAATAGCTGGCCTACGCAAAAGGATTACGAACTAGCATTGGCAAAACAGCAAAGTGAACAAGCCCAAAATGAAGCGAGTCAGTTTAAAGCACAGAAAGAAGAAGCCGAGAAGGCCAGAAGAATCTTAGAAGAAGAAAAAGCAGCGGCAGAAGCGGCAAACAAGAAATTGGAAGATGAAAAACAAAGCGTGGTCGCTGAACATACTGCCGCTCAGTCGCAATTAGCTCAGCTATTAGAGCGTCAGCAGGCCTTAGAGCGAGCATTAGAAGAACAAAAGGCAGAAATAGACAGACAAGTTTTAGGGAATCGAGAGCTTGAAGAAAATTCCAAACAACAGGTAGCGGAACTGACAGAGCGATTAAATGGTTTACGATTAGTCAATGAAAAAATGGTAGCTCGTTTGAAACAGCAATCAGCACCCATCGCTCAAGGGGAAGATGCGGCTAATCAAGTGTCAGCTCAGCAGCAATCCTATCGTAAAGGTAGAAAAAAGCACTAGCTATAGGTGCCGTGTTTCACGGCACTCTTCAATTGAAATTTTCTTCTTTTTGATGCTAAATGGGTCATTAAAATCCATCCGATCTAGTTATTTTTCTAGATTTTTAGCTTCAGAAGGAAAAGCGATGATTATTCAGCCAAAAATTCGCGGATTTATTTGCACTACCGCCCATCCCGTGGGCTGTGAAGAACATGTCAAAGCACAAATTGATTATGTGACAAAACAGGCAAATTTATCCAAAGCGCCGAAAAAGGTCTTAGTGATTGGGGCTTCAACGGGATATGGCTTAGCGAGCCGTATTGTGGCTGCCTTTGGTGGTGATGCGAAAACCATTGGCGTATTTTTTGAAAAAGAAGCTGATGGTAAACGTACCGCCTCCACCGGATGGTACAACAGTGCCGGTTTTGAAAAAGCCGCACACGCAAAAGGACTTTATGCTAAAAGCATTAATGGCGATGCGTTCTCTGATGAGATTAAAAATAAGACCATCGAATTAATTAAACAAGATTGGCAAGGCGGCGTTGATTTAGTGGTTTATAGTCTTGCATCACCACGACGTATTCATCCTAAAACGGGCCAAGTCTTTAATTCTACTTTAAAACCTATCGGCAAAGCTTACACCAGCAAAACCATTGATGTCATGACAGGTAATGTGTCTGATATCACTTTAGAAGCCGCAACAGATCAAGACATTGAGAATACCATTGCGGTAATGGGTGGCGAAGATTGGCAAATGTGGATAGACGCTTTATTAAAAGCGGGCGTGCTGGCCAATGGCGCCAAAACAGTGGCTTATTCTTATATTGGTCCACAATTAACCTATCCTATTTATCGTGAAGGCACGATAGGCAAAGCAAAAAATCATCTAGAGGCCACAGCAACCCAATTAAATAACATCCTAAAAGCCATTGATGGGCAAGCTTTTGTTTCGGTTAATAAAGCTCTTGTGACGCAAGCGAGCGCCGCTATTCCTGTGGTGCCTTTATATATTTCTCTACTGTATAAAGTGATGAAAGAACAACAATTGCATGAAGATTGCATCCAACAGATTTGGCGTTTATTTAAAGACCGATTATATGAAGCGAACGTACCAGTCGATCCCCAAGGGCTTATTCGCTTAGATGATTATGAAATGAAGCCCGAAGTGCAGGCAGCCGTTGCCAAATTGTGGGACACCGTTAGCACCGATAACATCATGGCGGTTTCTGATCTGGCAGGATATCGACGCGAGTTTCACAAACTATTTGGCTTTGAAGTCGAAGGTGTGGACTATGCAAAGGATTGTGATCCGGAAGTGGGGATCCCTTCCTTGGATAAGGTTGCGGTATGATCAAAAAGATCATGAGCTTGTGTGCTGGGGCATTATTGGTTTTAGCCATTAATGCTCATGCCAATCCCACGGAAACTGAGCTTGGCATTCAAAAGGTGTTAGATAATTGGTTTGAATATGATCACAATCATGCGCCACTATTTGAAAACACTGTGTGGTGGGTCAAAAACAAAGAAGTCGATGATACCATCCGCTTGCAATATAAAGACTTATATCAACAAGCAATTCAGGGTGGGTTAAAAGATTGGCTAGCAACACCGCGTGGTACGCTGGCTTATGTGATATTGATTGACCAGTTTTCTAGAAACATGTTTCGTGATTCACCTAAGGCGTATCAACATGATGAATTGGCACTGAAAGTGGCCAAAGACGCTATTCAAAAAGGCGTGGATAAGCAGTTAACGTTAACCGAGCGTGTCTTTTTATATCTGCCGCTAGAACATTCTGAAAATATTGATGATCAAAACCAAAGTGTCGCATTATTTGAACAATTATATAAAGACACGCCAGCAGCACAAAAGCCACTAGCGGCAAAATTTTTAAAATATGCCAAAGCGCATCAGCAAATTATTGCGCAATTTGGTCGATTTCCGCACCGTAACAAAATCCTGTCGCGAAAATCGACCCCAGAAGAACAGGCTTTTTTAAAGACCCATCCGGGTTTTTAAAATGCTTTTAAGTGGTGATGGGTCGGCATTTTGTGCCAGCGCTTTTTTGCTTTTATTTTGTGAGGGCAGCCACACTTTAGCCGAAGGATCCGGCGTTTCTTTTGGCATCGTTGCATCAGGAGAAGGTGCTTTGATAGCAGCTTCTTTTTGCGTTGGCAAAAATTGCAGAGCCACCGTACCAGCATAGCAAATGAAACCAAGGCCTAAAGCCATCATAGGTGAGAACCCGTAAGCCAAATAGACCGCTGCAGTCAGAATACCTAACGATAAAGCAACGCCAGAAAATAATTGGCGTTCAGGTTGAGTTGCTGCAGGCAGTGGGGTTTTCACAGGCGCTGGGGCTGTGACTAATTTGCGCTCGGGATGTTTTTTCAAAAACCGCTGTAAGGGCTTTTCGCTATCGGTTCTTTTAGGGGCTGGGCACAGTCCCATAGAGCGCAACTGATATCTTGCTTCAAAAAGTCGTTTGCCATTTTGGGTGTCAAGTGAAGCTATTCGCACCTTTTTAGGAGCTGGCTGTTTAGGCGCCGCTTTTCTAGCAACTTGTTTAATGGTCACTTTAGCAGAGGCTTTGGGTGACGTTTTTTGGGTCGTCTTTTTTGCCAGTGCTTTAGGTATAGCAGGTATAGCTTGCTGATCTAGAATAGGTCCCACATAGCGAGGAAGCTCCTTTATGGGATCGCGCAACATAGGGATCGGAGGTACAAAGGCAGGCTCTGTCGGTTTTTTTGCCAACACAGCGATCTTCTTTAAAAAGTCATCAACCGTTTTGGGAAAGGGCTCCATTAGGTTTTTATAATCGACCAATCCCGCTTTCTCACATAACCATTGATTGATAGGTTCAGGCTCAATGAGTGATTGCGATGAAGGCATTATTTCAAGCTTGGGGATCTGTTGATAATATTCAGGAAACTCTTTATTCAAAAAGGTTTTGAATTCCCTGCCCTTTTCAGAAATCCATAAGCCGCCACCGATCGTTGAGGAAAAGAGCAAGCTAGGGATATTCCAAAAACGCAGTTGCAGCTCACGTCCCGCATTCAAGCCGCCATAAGAGGGAAAAAGCTCATCCATTTTGTCAGTGATGGATTTAGGTAAATCGGTCACAAAGGATTTGATAAACCAGCCACGAGGATAGGCTCCGACCCTATTGGTTTGTTCGATGCCAAAAAAGGGAAACCAGGTGTTAGTGTAGGCTGAGTTCTGGCCTGTGGATTGATAAAAGGGCATACCTGCGACAGAAATAATCTCACGATCATTTTCTGAACGCTCGTTTGCGCAGGTGATCCGTTCAATAGTGAGGGTTTTATCATTGATGCCTGGCATATTTTTAAACCTAACTAATACAGCAGGCTGGATGTTAGCACGATAAATCTGTTAAGGCTAGTTAGGAATGACGCCAATAAATAAGTTAATTAACTTATTTTGCATCTAGACTGACGCTAGCAGTCTATTGGCTGTTTGTAAGCCCTGCCAATAGGCTTCCTCAAACAGTGAAAGTCCGCTCATATCCGAATGAGCAAAAAATAACCTGCCTTGTGATCGTTTGATTTGTTTGACGGTCGAAGAAATCATATGCGGCGTTGGGCAAATCATGCCATGACCTAAGACACGAATTTGGATGTCCTGTATCAGAGATCGTATGTCCTCGTGCATAGTTTCAAGATCATTGACGATCAGCTGGTGCCATTCTTGCGTTGTTCTCGCTAAGGCTTGTTGTCTTGCTTCACGAGGCGGTAAATGATCAAGCGGCAAATAGTAAGTGATCACGCTTTCGCCACGATGACCACTCAAAGACTGATGATTAGCATGGATGTAGCCTAAAGAACGGCTGTAATACGACACATTATCCCAGGCGAGATCAGCCCCTTTGCTAACAGGTAGCGCTTTTAAACTGATATTAGCGACTAACCAAGGCGCATAGTCCAATTTTTGGATGTCCTGAAAAGCATCTTGGAAGTCAGGGTGACAAATTTTATGGGCCACAAAGCGTGGAATGGCCATAATGACTTGCTCTGCTAGTAACTCGACTGAAGTTTGAGTTTTCGCATCAAAGTAATGGACAGCCATTTGATTGGCGTGAGGCACAACTTGATAAACAAGAGATTGGGTTTGAATGCGATCCATAAAGGGCTGTGCTAAATGATCAACCAAAAAACCGTTGCCTTGCGGCCAGACTAAAATGGCATCATCCATATCATTCGCTAGGCAAGCACGCCTTGAGGCAAAATAATGGATCCCAGCCCAGGCCGATACCTTATCAATGCCTCCGCCAAAATCATCTCGGCAACAGTAATTCACATACCAACGAAGATAAGGTGAATAAAGACCCAACTCATTTAAGTATTCCGCCATGGTTATTTGATCAAAGCGCACAAAAGTGGGGTCACTCGATGAAGCTTCAACGGGGATAGTAAAAGCATAACGGTCATCCTGGCCTTTAGTGTGTTTGAAACGCGTCATCAGTGCAAAAAATTGCGTGATCTCTTCTTTATCTTTTGCACTAATACCTTGTAAAGGGACCAAGCCTTCTTGCCAGGAGCCATTGAGATAAAGCCGTTCATGCAAATCATGACATAGAAATAATTCGTTATAATATGGATTACCTTGCTCATTAAAGCCTGTGATCACGTTGGCTTCTTGCAAAAAAGGGTACAGAAAATCACTATCTGATCCTGGCACGGGTAGATAATGCGCACCCCATGGATAAGCGCTTATGCTATTGTGTCCACTGGCGGCATTGCCGCCAATCATCGTTTCGAGCTCTAATACGCGAAAATCCGTCAAACCCTTTAACTGTAACTGGCGTGCCGCACTTAAGCCTGCCACACCGCTGCCAATAATGGCCACTTGGGTGCGCTCATGTTGGCTAATGGGTGGAAAATGCGGATCACGGATTTGATGCGCCAGCGCGGGTGTCGTACCGGCTTGCGTGATAGCAGGGTGTTGCTGCGGGTAAATATATTTTACTAAGGGCCATGCCAGAGCGCTAAGACCGGCGATCCCTATGCCCTTAATCAAACGACGGCGTAGTAAAAAATCATCCGACATAACGCTGCCATTCGTCTTCAAAATAACGAACCAGTGCTTGGTTGTTTAAAGCATTCACATCGGTGTTAAGATGAGCTAAATCACAAGGGATCTCAAATAAACTGGGGATGACATCTTGGCTTAGGTATTTTAAAGGCTTAGGTAAATGATAGCGCTCAGAGGGGATCGACTTGGCAACCAAGTGAAACCCCCACAAACCAAAAGCGGGCACATACGTTAAATAAGGCTTCACATAAAAACCGACGCTTTCTAAGGTATTGGCTATGCACCAGTAGCTTTTACGTGCCACAAAAGGGGAAGTCGATTGCACTACCGCCATGCCCTTGTTATTTAAGGCTGCAAACAAATGGCGATAAAACGTATTGGTATACAGCTTGCCGAGGGAGAAATTTGACGGATCGGGAAAATCGATGACCACAAAGTCAAATTGTTGCTGATTGCTTCGCAGCCATAAAAAGGCATCTTCATTGATTACCGTAACTTTATTAGAGAGCAATGATTTTTCATTTAAGGTGACGAGCATCGGGACTTGGCGAAACAGCTGGGTCATGGCCGGATCTAAATCAACCAGTGTGATTTGCTCTATCGATGGGTATTTTAAGATCTCGCGCACCGCCAAGCCATCGCCACCACCTAGCACCAAGACTTTTTTAGGGTTTTCAATCTGTGACAATCCTAAGTGGACCAGTGCTTCATGATAACGATATTCATCTCTTGAGCTAAATTGTAAGTTGCCATTGAGAAACAATCGGATGTCGTTATCGGTTCGGGTTAATACGATGCGTTGGTATTTAGTGGATTTGCTGTAAAGGATTTTACCCTCATAATTGCGAGCTTCAGCAAAAGTCGTGAGCCTATGTGAAAATACAAAACCCACCGATAAGACCAATAAGCAAGCGATAGCTTTGCTATATAACAAGTGTGGCTTCTTGATCTGATGGTTAAAAGATCGAATAGCAAGCACGCCTACCCCAGTATTAATGACACCAAACAGCAGCGCAGAGCGCACCAAGCCCAAATGAGGCACAAGTAGTAATGGAAAGAGTAAGGAAGCCAGCAGCGCACCGATATAATCGAAGGTGAATACTTTAGAAACCAGATCTTTAAAATCGGTATAGTGCTCTTTTAAAATTCGCATCATGAGCGGGATCTCTAACCCTACGCAGGTGCCAATTAAAAAAACAATAAAATAGAGTAGTGGCTTAAAGTGTGAAACAAACTCAAAAGCAACAAACAAACCCAGTGCTGAAAACCCACCCAAGATCCCGATTATGAGTTCAATTTGAATAAAGGTCTCAACCAGTTTTTTATCAATAAATTTTGAAAAATAGGAGCCGACACCCATTGAAAACAAGTAGACACCAATAATCGTTGAGAATTGGGTAACCGAATCTCCCAATAGGTAGCTGGCTAAGGTGCCACATATCAATTCATAGATCAAACCGCAGGTTGAAACAACAAAAACAGAAAATAACAACAACAGTGCCATATTAACCTGCAATAGCTGCAGCAATAATATTAGAAATACCCAAGACCATAGCACCCACAATCACAGCCAGAGCAATGTTATGTTCATCAATAATTTCTTTCCACATCCGCCAAGGTGTGAGCTTGTCATATACATAAAAACCCAAGCCCAGCATCACAAAACCAACGACTGAGTAAATGACGGAATTCACCAGCGGGTGTAAGTTGATCCAAGCAGCGACAGTTGCCATGTTGTTAAATCCTTATTTATGAGTTGCAGAATGTTGAATGCCTTTAGCGCTCCAGCTAGCAGAGGATTTCGCAAAAACCATCATGTCGATGCCGTGTAGAGTGGTATAAGAAAACCAGCTAAACACCGCCAGACTGTAAGCAATGCCAAAAAGGAGCCCTTTATTACGAAACCATTTCATCAGTGTTTATGAGATCTCTCGTTGATAGTTAAAATAAAAATAATAAGCCAGTCCAAACGCCGTGGGTAGAAGCATTAAAAAAAGTGAAAAAAAGTAATTGTTTGAGTTAAAAGCACCTTGCTTAAATTGATACTTGACGGTGATACCATTGGGATCATTGGTGGTGGCCTCAAAGACTAAATGATACTTGCCTTTAGGTAGGGCAGAAAGTACGATGGAATCTTCTTTTTTTCCCTCACTCCAATAACCATCAGAATCATAACCCGAATAAAATTCAAGGCCATTGGAAAAATATAATGCTTTACCGGTTTGTTCATTAATCAATGTGGCATCCACATCGACCCAATTATTATTGACAGGGGCTTGCAGTGAAAAACTCAGAAAAGCATTATCATCGGTAATCTCAAAGCTGGGCGTCGTTATTTCGTTTTTGACTTCTGGTACTGTTAAAGGAGGTGGTAAAGCGAGCGACTGCGCCTTTTGCTCAATCTTGGCGGTAAGCTCACCATAAACCAGGGGAGTATGCCGTGAACCAATCAGTATAAATAAACCGACCACCGCCACTAAAATACAGCCAATGACGCCAGAGGTAATCAAGGCAGATAATTCTTTGCTTTGCTTAAACGGTTGGTTAATGGTTGCCCCTACTTTCGCGGGCATGGTGTTCAAATTAAAAGCCGCTTTAACCGTTTCAGGTTCAATATATTCCGCTAAAGACCAGATCTCTTCACTTTCTTGTTTTTCTTTAGAGAGGATGTTAGGGCCTGCGACATAATCACTAATCGAGCAAGTGTCATTGGCTTTGACACGCCAATAAAATTCGCCAATCACATACAGCACAGCTGCGTAGTAAGTGGAGTAAAAAACATATTTTTGATCAAGGTACGACATGCTATCGCCCAATAAGGGTTTAGGCACATCATGGATAGCCAAGACATAGTTCCAGTGTCCCAAACATTCGGTGAGCCAGCGAAAACCTTTATAAGGATTAAATAGTAGATATTCTTGCCAGGTTACATTGAGCGATGAGCGCCGTTGCATGAAGCCAATCACTTCCCAGGTGGCGCCATGCAATTTACCACGCGTACCTAATGGGATTAAAGGTTCGATTTGACGTTGGTGTTGCGAGAGAGACATGCCCTCAATTTCAAGCCCATGCGCGGTGACTTTATAAAGCGCATTGCAATAAGGGCAAATAACGGTGGTGGAATAACCCTTAGCCCGCAGCGTTAACGCACCACCGCATTTGACACAGGCGATTTGCTCGACGGAGGGTGGTGTGGCGTTGTGTTCGGGATGAAGATACTTACCAGCCATCGAGGGCTCGCAAATTCTCAAGTTTTAGGGTATCAAAGTCGACGTTTTTACCTTTAAAGAAACGATACACATTGTTTGAATATTCTAAATAAGCGCAGTTATCATCGGTGGTGACTAAATCAATAGAAACCCCTTTCATCCCTTGAGTGAATTCCATGGGTAATTCACCGATGCAGCCAATGCATTCGAATTCTTTAATATCGTTAATCGTATAAGTGTTGTTATTTAAGGTTATAGCTTGGCCGACCTGATAAAAGAGAGGATCATTGAGGGGATCGTTTAATTCCATTTCGTGGGAATAACTTAAAAAACCCATGGCTTCAGCCAGCCAAGCAGCTGTACCATCTTGCTCGATAATATACCACTCATTCCAGAAACCATTTTCCCAAGCGACTTTTAATTTGCCAATCATCTCAAAAGATTGTTTCTGAAAAATACCCTGCGTGCCAACTTGAAAAGGGGACATATCGGTGGGTAACACGGCCATTTTGCCTTGTTGCAGCCAGAGATCGTCTTTTTTGAGTAAAATAGATTGGCAATAAGGACAAATGCTCATGGCACTAAAGCGGCTTTTAAATTCTAATTCCCCACCACAAGCAGGGCATGATAATGCCATTTAAATGTCCTTGCTTCCTTGATTATCAGGTGCTGAAATACTTTGTACAATAAAATCCACCAGTTCTAGCCCATAATTGAGAAAATGGGGTGCGAGTGCTTTTTTGATTTCTGCTGAAAAAGCCTGGCGCTTTTCAAGAAACTGCAAAATATTATTTTGATTAGCACTCACTTTGGCGGTGAACTCATCTAAGATCATCGCTCGAAGCGGTACGCCGATATCATCTGTGGTAAAACTTTTATAATCATTGGGCACATGTTGCCATAAGCGTTTAGGGTTATCGAGCTTAAAAGAAAACACACCATGGGCGCGTAGTGATTTCATGCCAATCGCCGTATCGTTCACGATAATAGGCGCAGGCGTACCCCAGCGCAGATTCGAAAAGGTTTTTCTGGAAAAATAATAGGCTTTTAAAGAGGAGGCTGTGTTTAGCAAGTTATCATCTAACACCCAATCTAACGGGAACGTCCCTTTTTCTAAGATGGCTACAATGGCTTGATTCACCAGCAGCATGGCCAGTTGGCCGTCTTCAACCATGAGCGTGCTTTGGGCATTCCAAGACTCTATATCAGTATTCCAACTGATATAGTTAGGTTCGCTTTCGCTACTTTTGATAGTGTTGGGCCCAAGGGTCAGCCATTTTTGCCAAGTCATAAAACCTATGATGAATGTATATTAATAGAAGAAAGCCTATAATATGATATTCAGTATTTAGGCTACAACACTATTCGACCCGGATGGCTATTTTGTTGATTGAAATTGTGATTACTGCTGCTGTTGCTTTAGCAGGCTTGGCTGGCTACGTGGCTATTCGAAGACGCCAACGTGCTTTGGTGCCAGTGTTATCCCTAGAAGATACGAATTTGCTACCGTTACTGCGCTTAGAGCCCAAAGTGACCTGGTGCAAATATCTCGAAAACATAGGAGTATTTGGCAAGCGCGCAAGCGAGCAATTTGCCAGAACTCGTGAAGTGGCTAAGTTAAGCTTTACGGTGTTAAAGCAAAAATTCAAGGTCGATGAATTAACCTATGCCCGTTATGAAAAAACGCTGATTGAAACGAATGCCGTGCTAACGGATAACCTTAGCAAAATGATCCCATTATTAGAAGCGCTGGATCAGGTTGCTGAAGAAGAAGCGCTCGAAAAACAAAAACTGGCGGAACGAATTGAGAATTTATTGTCATCGAATCAAAGCTTGTTAGATAAACTCAACGAGCTAATAACGAATTTATCTGATATTAAGAATCTTTCAGGTCCGGATAAGCAAACAACTGACTTCTTAGTAGATAACTTAAAAACAATGACCGATCGCGCAAAACTGTATTAGGATGAGCCATGCAAGACAATGACAATTCAACCCAATTGAAACCAGCGTCAAGTCAAGAAGTCCAACAAGAACTGTTGCTAAAAGATCGTGTGCCAGGCAGTGAGCAGCAACAAATTATCTTAAGCGCCGATCAATTTGTGGGTGCACTGTTGGCAAACGATTTAAGCAAAATTGAAAGCCAACAACTATCAGTGAATAAAGTCGAAGAAATTGGCACCGATTTGCAGAAAAAATCAGCCCAGCAAATGGGCATGTTAAAGCAACCGATTGCCACCTTATCGCGCCGCGCTGAAGATGGGGGCGAGGTTGCTAATGCGTTAATCGATTTAAAAATGACGGTAGAATCGCTAGACCCTGAAAAAGTGAATTTTTCACCAGGCTGGTTTTCACGCCTTTTAGGTTATATTCCCGGTGTGGGTTCATCTATTAAACGCTATATCACCCGCTTTGAAAGTGCACAAACGGTGATCGATGCCATAGTGCATTCTCTTGAAGCTGGACGCGATCAATTACTACGTGACAACATTACCTTGGCTGAAGATCAAAAACAGTTGTGGCACACCGGTGAAGAATTAGAAAAAACCTTGGTATTTGCTAATAGCGTGGATCAAAAACTCGATCAAAAAAGCAAAGAGCTAAAAAACACCGATCCCAATCAAGCCAAAGTGGTCGATGAATATATGTTATTCCCCATTCGCCAGCGCGTGATTGATTTACAGCAACAAGTGGCTGTCACCCAGCAATCGATTATTGCGACGGAATTAATTATTCGTAATAACAAAGAATTAGTGCGCGGGGTAAATCGAGCTCTGAATGTGACCATTACCGCCTTAAGAAATGCCACGACCATTGCGCTAGCGCTGGCGAATCAAGAAAAAGTGTTACAAAAGATTGATAAGATTAATGAGACCACGGCCAAATTAATTGCCGATAGCGCTGCGCGGTTAAAAACCCAAGGTACCCAAATCCATAAAGGGGCCGCTTCGGCACAAATCGATGTGAATGCCTTGAAATCGGCTTTAAACGACTTAAAGAGCGCCATCGATGATATCAGCAATTTTCGGCAAAAAGCACTGCCTGAAATGGCCAATGTGATTTCGGATTTAGATCATCTGATTAAAGAGACTGAAGAGCCGTTAAAGCGGATTGAAAGACAAGAACGCAAATAAAAAAGCACCTTGTTAACAAGGTGCCTTTTGGGAAAAATTACTTTTTAGGACGAAGACCTTCTTCGATTCTACGGGTGGCTTGATTAGCTTCAGCGTTAGCTAATCCCATTGCTTGGAGAGAATCAGAGGTTGCTTTGTGCTGTTCTCGAGTGAGTTGAAAGAGTGCGGTGAATTGTTGCCCAACAGAATTTTGCAAATCAGTTAAGGTACTTTTCAATTCGCTGGCGCGGGTTCGATGAGCTTCGCTACGAAAACGCTCATTTTCTGCTAATGTGCTTTGGCCTTCTTCAAGACGTTGCAATCTGTTATCAATATTAATCAACCTATTATTAATATCCCAATAATTGGCTACAGATTCTGCACCTAAGCCAATTTTAACCGTGGCGTGCGCTAAAAAATTATTAAACCCTACGTGCAATTTGCCAAGTCCAACGCCAAAGCCTTTATTTTTGTAAGCGTATAAAGTTACCCCGCCTACAACAACGGTTGCGGCTGTCGCATAAGGGTTGGCTTTCATGCCTGCCCATGTTGCAGTGAATATGGCATCAATGCCTGTGGCAACACCACTTTTAAAAGGCGCTGCTGCTGTGTCAGCATATCCTTTTAAAAAGGTATTAAGCCCACTAAACCAAGTATCTGAACCGCCCCATCCAAACATTGCTAACTTCCTTCTTACTTATGTGAATAAAAATTTATCGCTTTTTATCATAAATCCAAAATAAAGGACACCCAAATAAAAAACTTAGGACATCCAAATTGTTAAAGTTAAACAGGTAAGAAACAAGTAAGGGATATTCGAATCTTAGAAAATTTGGATGTCCTAGGCGCAGCTTTGGCAGATGCCAAAGATTTCAATCGATTTAGTTGAGAAACAAAAGGAGTGTTCTTTTAGAGCAGAATCGATCGATTCCTTGAGTGATCGCATGGCTATTTCTTCAGAGTGATGACATTTTTCACAAACCACTAACTGCGCATGATGTTCATGCTCTGGCATGCTGCACGCAGCATAAGCTTGGCAACTATTTAAACGATGCACCAGATGTTGGCTTTCCAAAAAATGTAAAATCCGATAAACCGACATTGCTTCCATTTTGGGGTGCTGTTCACGCATCAGCCGTAACAAATCATAAGCAGTGAGCGGTTTAGTATTTTCATATAGCTTACTCAATAGCGATCTTCTTAGTGGGGTTAGCTTTGTATTTTGCTTCTGACACACCGCTTCAGCCTTTTTTAAACGCTGTTGGACTTTGTAACTCATCTCAAACTCCGAATGGTTAACAGCGTGACGGTACCAAGTGCCATGCTTAAGACAATCATAGGACTTGCAGGTGCATCAAACTGCTGAGACAGTACAATCCCCACGATATAAGCAAACAAACACAAGCCATAGCCAAATCCTAATTTGCTGATCCTCGACTTAAGATGCGAGGTAGCCAAAGCGGGCATAATCAACGTGGCAAATACCAGGTAAATCCCTACAAGTTGTACAGCTGCCGTAATACTAATGGCAAACAACAGATAAAAGCTTTTACGGTTAATAACCAGTAACAGCGCTGCTAATGCATAATAAAATAGCGTGGTCACAAGCTGTGATGGCGTTACCCATAAGATCTGCCCCATCAGAATTTCGCGAAGATGCTCTGCTGCATGAGCGCTGCCTGATAAAATCCATAAGCCGATACTGGCGGTGATCACAAAACTACAACCGATCCACGCTTCCAAATGGGCATTTTGCTTTTTGTCTAAGAATTGAAAAAACAGTGCCATCAGTACAGCGCTTAACAAAGCAATTAACTGCAATGCAAAACCATGGGTATTGAGTTCAAGCCCGTAAGCAATGATCACACCCAGCCCAGCAGCCTGGGCAATGGCCAGATCAAGAAAGATCACACCACGCTGCAAAACTTTTTGCCCCAGTGGGACATGGGTTAGCATCACAAGCAGCCCCGCCAAAAAAGCGGGTAACCACAAAAAGAGGTTATCCATGCGCATTCGCCGTATTGGCCATTGCTAACTGCGCTAATGTAACATCAAATAGCGCTTTGAGATCGGTCACGTCTTTTTGTCCGCCAACAGTAAAAGGTAACACCACGACCGGAATATCGGCTTTCTGGCTTAACCATTTTGCGGCATTTTGCGATTCATAGGGCGAACAGATAATGGCTTTAATGTTTTGTTGATTAACCTTTGCTAATACTTCACCTAAATGAGATGCACTAGGTGGGATCCCAGGCTTAGGCTCAAGTGTAGAAACCTGGTTGAGTCCCAACCAATCATTCAAATACACCCAGCTGTGATGGTGAACCACAATTGGCATGGCTTTTAAGGCTTTAGCTTGTTGTTGCCATTTAATTAAAGCTTGCTCCCAGTCTTTTTTAAAGAGCTGGTAATTAGTTTCATAAATTAGCGCATGAGATGGATCGATTTGGGCTAATCGGGTAGATAGCGCTTTAGCAATCGGTAAATAATTACGTGGGTCAAGTTGTATATGCGGATTACCATCAGCATGCACATCACCTTGGCTGCGGGAGAGATTGGTTGGCACATCCAGCAATGTGACATAATCTGCTGCCATAAAATAGCCAGGCTTGCCGCTTAATATGTTGGGATTGTTCGCTTTTTGCTGGATCATCGGCAACCAGCCGCTTTCAAGATCGGCTCCGGTGCAAACAATCAAATCTGCGCTTCTGGCTTTTGCCGTTAAGCTGGGACGTGCTTCAATTTGATGAGGATCTTGCTGTGCTGTGGTGGCAGAAGAAACAGAGACATGAGGCGCACCAAGCTGATTAACCAAAGCGGCCCATTCAGGCTCGCAGGCTAATACGTTGATCTTGGCCATGGCTGAAAAGCTAAAGCCTAATCCACAAACAAGTAGCATAATTTTTTTAGAAATCATGGGCACCATGTGCTCCTAAATTAACGATAAATTGCAGCATGTATTGCTTATTCAGTGTCGGCAATGAATGATCTTGATTATGCTGGAAACGAATACGGCTAAATTCGCTGGGGCTGAAATCGATCATTGCGGTCACTTGATGAGGATGATAGCCATTGGGTAATAGATAAGTTTCGGTTAACACCGTTTCGTCATTGCCTTGATTGCTGCTCCACAGATAATCATAGCGTAATCCCACTCGCCAGCGAGGCATGAACTTGTAAACACCCTGCAGGTAAAAACCGTTTTGGTTACTTTTAAGGCTACTGGCTTCATCGGCATCTAAGGCGACTTCACCACTTTCATAACGATGATAGATTTCGCCTTGCAGAGTCAGTTGTTGGTAACAAGCATTGCCATTGGGTGCCCATTTTAAAATCGCATCCATACCAATGGTGTTACTTTTGCCAGAAAATACAAAATCATCATGTACATGACCATGCTCGTGTTCGTGGTCGTGATGATGATTGTGGCCGCCTTGCAAGAGCGCTTCTCGCTCATTGGGACCGGTGTGCAAATAAGAAAGTCCCCATAACCAGCTAAGTTCAGAGCCAAAATCGTCACCAATATGAGTGTAAAAGCTTGCCGAGCCTATGTGGTTGCCAGAACCTGCGGCAGGAAAGTTGCGACCAGGAAAAGCTTCTGCGCCCACTTCCCAGTAAACAGGGGTCGGTGCAAGCCATAATAATTGCACGCCATCATCATAGTATTGATTATTAAAGAAAGCCCGATAAATTAGTGGTGCATCGACAAAGTCCCATTGGTGTTTATGATGATGATTTAAATAACCGAGTCCTGAATAAAAGCGGCCTGCCTTAGCAGCAAAGCCATAAGGCAGTGTTTGGGTGCGAATATACGCTTCTTCTAGGTCAAACTCGGTATCATGAGCGTGTTGATGCATCGCTATGGTTAGATTGCCATAAAAATACGGATCAATACTCGATTGGATATTGACTTCCGCTTCATTAATGGCAAAACCAGGTGAGGCGATGGTGGCTTCATTACCACGTTGAAAGCCAGGCAGGTAATAATCATCCGGATCAAAACTTGACCAAGTAAAGCCGCCGTTTAACACCACCGATAATTGTGGATTAAAACTATGTTGTTCTAAAGAAGATCCTTGTGCTTGCAAGGGCAAGGGGGACAGCAGTACCAGCAATGATAGATAATGAAACGACTTAGATTCACATAGCTTAATACGCACTTAACCTCACCCTATTATGATTATTGTGTTGGGGAGGCTATGTTACAACATAACAAAAAAAAATCAAACGAGGGGGCTTATGCCCCCAAGGTTAATGAACTTCGCCTGATTTTCGAAGTGAGAAGCTTGGTTTGGCTGTAGCTACTGGCTCATCGACTTTTGCACCTGCTTCGGGTTCAGGTTGCTTTTTACTGACTTGAATAGCTTTAAACATAGTGAGTAATTGTTGTTCGCTGTAGACCTCAGGAACATATTGCACGGGTCCTTGAGCAAATAAAGGATCAGGGCTTATTGGCTTAGGGGCGACAATTATGCTAATGGCAATATTAATGCCGCCAATATTAACGCTATGCTCCATGATGTCTTTATCGAGTTGAATGTTGCCACCAAAATATAAGTTGGCTGGGAATTGTTGATACGCTTGTGAACCCATGATACAACCATAGGCTTTATGATACTCAGGTGATTGCACGGTAGCAACGCTAGGGTTAGGGAAACCGCGTTGTTGCAACCACAGAGCAATTTTTTCTAAATCGGTTTTGTCAATTTTGACTGTTTTGTAAGGATTAATATTTTGAATCACCACTTCAGCTTGCGCATCATAACCAACACCATTCATACGAACAGCAATCAACACATCATCGTTGACGGCTTTAAACAGTTCAGACCAAAAACCAGGTCGTGAAGGGGGCATTTTGCTCAATATCTCATTGGTTTCTTTAAAGAAGTCAGCATCGGCAAAACGAGCTAGTGATGGTGGAGCACTCCAGCCATTATTTGAATCAATCGTTTCAGCAACTTGCTCTAGCAGGGCCACTGTAAACGCTGTACCCAGTTTTTTCTCTAAAAGCTCTTCAAAGCGATTTTTATGTCTGGAAACATTGGCATTCAATTCATTGCGAATTTGTTGTTTAACTGCGCTTAAAAAAATCTTTTTATTTGCAGTTGAAAGCGCCTGATACGATTTGCCATATTTGCGTGGCAAAATACTTTCCTCAGCCATTCGATTGAGAATTTCTTCAGCCTCTTTAGCAAACGTTGAATCAAAAACGGCTAAATGCACATGGGGATAAACTTGCTCATCGTTATCTCTAATAAATATAGATGGTTGGTGTAAGCTGGCATGCTCGTCTCCGCTTAACATAAAATAGCCGCCACTGCCTGCAAATACGTTGGTTAAAAACTTATCGCGAAAGGCTTTGCCGAAGCGGTTAATATTATCGTTATAATTATCAGGATCATTAAGTTCAGCAAGGATTTCTTGAACATAATAATGGGTATATTGAGATTTGATCTGATCTAAAACCGTATCTGTTAAAGAATTATCATCTTTGAGAGATTCTTTAGTCTTTACATACTCAAGATAAGAAGCATACAGTTCTTTGTTGGCTTGTAATCTTTCAAAAGCCAACTCACGACAAACTGTCATGGCGCAAGTGTAATGATCGTGATTACCGCTGAAATTAACTACGCCGTTTGATACCATGGATTTTTTGTAATAGTCTTCTTGACTATAATCATCTGAAAGGCCACCGTGCCATTCCCTTTGGCGGTAATATACGCTACCGGTGTTGTGAGAGGCGCCGGCGCCTTTCACCTTTTCAGCAAACTCTTTTGGACTTAAGTCTGAAAATAATGTCTCTTCTAAAATGACGCAGGGTAAAGCATCGGCTTGTTCTGAAACAGTGTCTTTAATTAATTCATAAACCTTGGCGCGTAATGCTTGAGGAACTTTACGAACACAATCCACCCTTGCGCCATGGAATCCATAGACTTGAATATATCTTTGAATAAAGGGTTTCCAGAATCCTTCAAAAACCTGAGTAATATTAAGGCCTAATTCATATTTTTCTTCATCTGTTAATTTATCTGCAAATTTGCCTTGTAGCTTGCTGTAGGCAAACGTTGTAGCGTCAGGGAATGTTCTATCACGAAAATCAAATAAATCTTTATTTGCACTAACAAAAGCAGCATCTTTTGCAAGATGGTTAAGCACAAGATCAAATATCGGTGTAATACCCAGTGCTTTTGCTCGCGAAGTAAAAGCTTGAAGCGCTGCAGTATCAAGCTGCATAATGCATTGGGCTTGCAAAGCTGAAGCCTTGCTGTAGCGTTCTTCGTGTTTTTCTAATTTAAGTTCAGCAGCTTCTAATTCGCGCTCTAATTGGCCAACATCTGAAGAAATCATTTCATCATCAAGATCAAAATCAAGTTCATCTGCGGGATTAAAATAACCAAAGGAATTACTTTTAGCTTTGGACTTATTGTTCTTAGCATTTTTTTTCGCAAGTTGAATATAATGTTGTAATGTTTCAATAGACGATTCTAATTCATCCATTTTTTGTCTTGATTGTTTAAGAGCTTCAATAATCTTTTTGGGTTCGAATTTTGCTAACGCTTGTTCTTGAGCTGGTGTAAGTATCATGTCGCCATCGTCGTCATGTTTTACTACACTAAAACGTGGGTCTAGTAATGTCGCATGAGCCATGGCATAAACGCTTCCTTTTAGGATTTGTTGTTGCCCAGTTAAAGCATCGGATTTCTCAATAGGGGTGTTGCCAGCTAATTGGATGGGGTTTATCCATACCACGTTCATTCCAAGCTTTGCCACCGTATCTAGATAAGCTGTCATTTCAGCAATATCTCTGAAATTATCAGGTACCATGTTGTAACAGCGTAGCATACCGTTGTCGGCTGTTTGATTTGGAGTTGGGCCTGTGTATGTCATTGTTTAATACCTGACTATATAAGAATGGCTGCCATTGTAGCATAGGCACTGAATAACTAAGCAATTTTGTGATGAATGGTATTGTTAAGTGGATATGGTGTATTCAAAAAAGCTTTTTACGCACTTTGCTGGTTGGCGGCGTTTGATTTGTTGCCATAAAAATTCTGCATGCTTCATCAATAAGCCGTCTTATTGCTGAGTTGAAGAAACTAGACAGCATTTTATGTTTTGTTGGGGAATTCTCTTTCTTTGCAAATCTCTGATCAAATACAGCGGTGTAGAGCTCGTGGTTAACATCAATTTTCCCCAGGCACAATTGGTTAAAGGCGATGAGCTTTGACCTAAAATGCGCATTTTGCTCATAAGTAGGGTCCGTTTCAGGAACGCATGGAAAATTTTCAGCTAAAATTTGCGCAAAATATTCAGGAGGCGTATCAAGGGCAGAACGCAGAAGGCCGATGCGGGTCTCCTTAAATTCGCTTGGCGCAAGCGTGATAAACAGGGTAAAAGGCTCTTTGAGATATTGTTCAAAATAGGTATTTAAAATATCGGTTTGGGTTGGATTGAGTGTCGGATTTTCGGAGTTAAAGCCAGGCATCCACGTAGGCGTAGGATCATTGCCTGCGAAGTCATTGTCGTCTTCAGAACCACCCATCATGTACTGCCTGCCTTTCATCAGAATAGGCTTATCATATAAAAAAGTTTGAACAGTTCAAAGCATTTTCTTTAGCTAGCAAATACACGTATTGATGGATAGAGTTTGCTGAGGGCTTATTCATAACCAAAGAACAACCGTCTTCTGACAGATGTGCTGCTGACAGATGTGCCGCAATTTTCACCAAGGAGTGATTCTTTGCTTAGAATGGCTTCTTTAACAAAGCAATTAGTCATGATGTCTGGGGCGCTGAATTCTGGATTAATACGGGCCTTGAAGAAATCTGCAACCAGTTTCCGTTTGACGGGTGAATTCTTTTTAGGTGAAAGTTTATTATCAAAAACACAGGCAAAAAGCGGTTGATTAACGTCTGCTTGCTCATTGCAGATTCGGTTAAACGTAAGCAGAAATGCGCGTAGTTGAGTATTTTGCTCAAAAGTAGCGTCCTCTGGAGAAGCCGGAGGATAAAATTTTGTTAATAGTGCCGCAAAAATCTCAGTTTTTAATGAATAGGCCTGGCTCAAGATATAGCGATGTAAGGGCCTTAAATCAACTGGGTAAGTAGGAGCTGCGCTGATGAATCCTTGGAAAGTTGTGTTCAGATAGCAATCGATGTAACTCTGCAGGATGTCTATTTGAGAGGGCGTCAGCGATTGTTCTTGTCCAAAATGAGTGGATTTATCTGAGAGAAGCGAGAAAATCGGTGTCACCGGAGGATTGTCGCTACGCTCATACTCAAAATAACTGCCAATCATGTGTTAGCCCTTTTCATCAAGTGCTCTATTATATAAATTCTCGCCCCCCTTTTCAAAGGTTTTTATCTGGCTAACCTACTCAGGACATCCAAAAATATTTGATTGCTGCACAAAATATGCATATATTACACGTATTGCAGTACAGGATGTTTTCATATGACCACAGCCCGCTCCAATCAAATCGATCTCAGTGCAACTCCTTATTATCATTGTATGACCCGTTGTGTTCGCCGTTCGTACCTGTGCGGTTTTGATGGTTCAACAGGTCGTGACTACTCACACCGTAAACCTTGGATAGTGTCTCGCATCAAATACTTAGCGAGTATCTTTGCCATTCATGTTTGTGCATATGCGGTGATGAGTAATCATTATCATTTGGTTTTATATGTTAATGATGAAATGGCATCACAATGGACTGATAAAGAGGTGCAAGCGCGTTGGGCAGAATTATTTCCTAAAGATGCCAAATTACTGAGTACTTATTCTAAAAAAGAAGCCACCTATAAAATAGCACTTTGGCGACATCGATTAATGGATATTAGCTGGTACATGCGATGTTTAAATGAAAAAATTGCACGCGCCTCTAATAAAGAAGATGAAACCAAAGGGCGATTCTGGGAAGGGCGCTTTAAATCACAAGCCTTATTGGATGAAGGTGCTATTTTAAGCGCCATGGCCTATGTCGATTTAAACCCTATTCGTGCAAAAGTGGCAGAGTCGCTTGAAAATTCTGATTTTACCTCAATTCAAGAAAGATTACAGTGTTTAGCAAAACAATTGAATAATTCCAAATCTATTGATAACACAAAACAGCCTAAACATTTGATGCCCTTTACTAATCATGATTTATCTAAACAAAAAATTCCTTGTGTTGAGTTTAAACTGTCTGATTATGTAGATTTGGTTGATAAAACCGGACGGATAATAAGAGAAGGCAAAAGGGGGAGCATTCCGCAGAATATAATCCCCATTCTGACGAGGTTGCAACTCAATCCTAATGAATGGCTTAATATGGTTCGACATTTACAATCCCGTTTTTCTTATGCCATCGGACATAGTGCTGTACTACTAGAATTTAATCGAGACTGTCGCAACTATGGTCCAAAAGGGATCCAGACGGCACAAAAATGCTTTATGGCTTCATCACTATAAAACAGGGCTACCGTTAGGGACTGTTTTAGAAGGATGCAACAATATTGTGCCACTAATAGGTGAGACACAAGCAAGTACTAATACTTCAGAAGTAATTCCTGCTACCTTTTTAGGAGGAAAATTAAGCACAGCAATGATTTGACGTCCTACCAAATCCGCAGGTGTATAGTGCTCTGTAATTTGGGCAGAGCTTGTTTTAATGCCTAAGTCTCCAAAATCTATTTCCAACACATAAGCAGGCTTTTTAGCCTTATCATTGATTGCGGCTTTAATAATGGTGCCTGCGTGCATTTGGATTTTCGTAAAATCATCAAAGCTAATGTAATCAGTCATTTGTTTCCCTTTTTTATTTGGATGTCCTGTAAAATTATATAATCTATTTAGTCATCAAAGTTTCAATTTTTGTGGATGTCCTGCGCAACTTTTTTGGATGTCCTGCCAGCTTCAGATTTGCTATGATTGGCACATTCTAGTAAATAGTAAAGATTAAAATGGATCTTAACCAATTCAAGCTCGTCCCAGCTACTTTAGATGACTACCCCATCATCCAAAATATGGGGCGCTTTTATGTCTACGATATGAGCGAGTATGTTAAGGATGGCGACTGGGCGATTCCACAAAATGGTCTCTATGAATGTATCGACTTTAAAAAATATTGGCTAGACGAAAACGCCTGGCCTTTTTTGATTCACTATCAACAAGAACTAGCAGGCTTTGTGATTGTCGATAAAAAAGGTGCCGATCCTAAAACCGATTATAATATGGCGCAGTTTTTTATTTTACGTCGCTTTAAAGGTCAAGGGGTTGGCAAGCATATTGCCAAAATGTGCTTTAATCAGTTTAAAGGTCGCTGGGAAGTAATGGTGATCCCCAATAACAGCGGCGCTTATCAATTTTGGAAGCGCACTATAAAAGAATATTCCACGGGAAAGTATACAGAATCTAAAGAAACCGTGGCCCATTTTTCACATTCAGAAAAAATGATATTGAGGTTTTCTAGTGAAATTTGAACACCTTGAAAACATACTGCGATGTGAGACAGATATTCTAACATTAGATGAAATGACTCTCCTCAATCAAACAGAATTTGCTCATGATGTGCCAGTCTCTTTTCATTTCTCTGAAATAGACCAGCAAGCATTAAACTCTTTTTTAAATTTTATTTCAAAATTGAAATGTTTAAATATCAAAGTCTATTTTGAAACACTGAATTATGAAACGGCTCAAACAATATGCGAATATGCTAGAAAAAACTCTCATACCTTAAAAATGAAATTAGATCTAGGTGAGCACATCCTTGCCTTTATTTCATCGCAAGTGCTAAATAATAGTCAATGCCAAGATATTTGTGATCATCTTATTTCGGGGGTTTACAGAAAATTACATACTCTGATTGTTAGCTATCGCTACATGAACTATGTTCAAGCTATATCTTTGTGTAAAGCGTTATTCCGTACATCGTTACAAACAGTGGAAATCGATAACCTAATACTCGATAATCAAACTAAGGAATACCTTATACAGCAATTGACCACAAAGCTCACCATACCTGATACGCATTTATTAATAGGTGGTAAAGAGCAACTTCGGCAAGAAAGTGATATAGCGCTTGAAATAAAAGAAGATTTAAAAAACACTGAGGAAAGTGAAGGCTCAGATGACGAAGACGTGAATTGCCTGCAAAAAGCCTTAACCTGGATGCTGTCTTTGGTGACTTCCAATAGGACAAGTGTGCCCAATATACCCACTAGCGAGCAAGAGCCTAGAAGACATCATCCTAAAATGCATTGATTGTGCACTTGTAGTGTTTCTGCAAAACTAAGCAATTCGGGGTAATATTTACTTCAATTCATTTGCCTTTCCAGCATCGCCTTCAAGATTTTCAGGGGCAGGCTTTAATCTTGTTATTAAGTCCAGGTGATCATATGTCCATCGAGACATTTCAAATGGCCCACGCCATGATTTGAAGTCAAAACCATCTTTAGACCAATCGTTACGCGGCCATGAAGCTTTTATCTGATCAACAGAAGAAGATTCATTGGGATGAACATAATACTCGATTTTATGATTACTTATCTCAGAAAAGTAGATTATTTGATATGGAATGGCGCTATTCATAAATAAGGAACGATTTTTCATAATATAGACATAACCTGATTTTGCAGTGCGCAAATACTTGTTGCTTTCAAGATAGGGTTTAGCAAAACCATATAAAGCAACTAAAAAAAGGACTAAATAACCAATAATGATATGCAGGTCTCTTTTAGTGGATTCCACTTTATAACCCTTTAATATATGAACTCATTTAATATAATTAGAACAAATATAAGTAATCTTCAACTAGCATTAGAGAGGGAGGTTTATGCGCAGTTGCCAAAGGGATAGCATTGATCCAGCTCTTTAAAGGCAGTTATTTTCAATGCGCAGCTAAAATCTTGATTTTGGGTAAAACGATTGGGAATAGCGATTACATTCATGCCTGCTAATGTTGCGGCAGTGACGCCTGCCTGACTATCTTCAAAAACCAAACATTGTGAAGGCTCTATCCCTAAAGCTTTTGCACACACTTGGTAGATATAAGGTTTCGGTTTGTTCACACCTTCTGGATCATGAATGTGTTTTAGATCATCTTTACCAGAAATAATAAAATCGAAGCTATTAGGGTCAATGCCTAATTGATGCAGATTCTCTAAGATTTCAGCTTTGGGCGCACTGGAAGCAATGGCAATTTTTAAGTCTAGTTCTTCTTTTCTGGCAATCGCTAATTTGAGGAAACTTAAGGCATCAGGTAATGGCGTAACGCCTTGTTTTTGTAATTGATCATAAACTTGATCTTTTCTCTTTATGATCGCTTTCTGATCAAAAGGCATCGATTTACTCAAGGCAATAGCTTTAGCAATGTGTGCTGAATCATAACCTACCATCGGCAGATATTCATTTTCTTTAAAGTCGATCGCTTGTTCTTTGAGAGCGGTTTGCCAAGCTTTAAACTTCAGCTCTTCACTGTCGACCAATACGCCATCGCAATCAAAAATAAGCGCGGCATAACCTTGCGCTAATCCACTGATTAACAAATTGACGATAACCGTAACGAAGAGAAAAAAGTGCCGGATTGTCATCGTCGTGGCCGGCAAAGTATTGCTGCGGTTAAGATGGCGGCGCCAGCTATCACGATAGGTAAGGCATATTGTCTTAGCCATACCTTAGGACATTCTGTAAAAGCGGTGTCGCAGATAGCATTCGTTAGCGTTTCACACTCAGAATTTGACTCAAATAAACAAGCCAGGCGATTAAAAATATTATTGGTACAAGGTTCTATTAGATTACTGCAGGCTATTTCAGAAGCTTTTTGCGTCAGGTCGCAAAATAGATTAGGCATAATAAAGCTCCTGTGGATGAGCAATAATCGGCGAAGCAAGCGGCTGTTTGGTTGGTGCGTTCATAATCAACAAGCCTTCTACGTTAGAACTTTTGACGGTTTGTACGTTTTCAATGCCCATCAGATCCATCATGGCATAGACTAATATTAGATTAGTTAGTTGATTCTTGGCCAAGTCAATGTTTGGCAAATTATTCAAATGCATGATTTGTTGATCAGTTTTATCGGTTAATAAATCAATTGCTAACAGAAGATCATGTTTAGAATAATGGTCTTTGCTGGCATCAATACCTGCAAAAGTACACAAAGGTTGAATAGAAAAATTATGCACAGTGCCAACAGCCAAAACAGGTGTTTGATCACTTATTTGATTTTTAATAATGGCTGTAGTCGCAGGGTCAAATTGCAATGTTTGTTTGGCTAAAGCAATGGCTGCTTCAACATCACTTTCTTTCATTGGATTAGGCGAGTGGCTACCATCTCCAAAGCCAAGCACTTTTTCACCTACTAAAGCTTGAAAAGTTTGTGAGGCCACTTCACCTTGCATCACATGAAAGTGATCAGTAACATCTTTAAAGGTTAACTGCATACTGCCACCGCCGATATCCCAAACAATCGGCAAGGTGCCATCAGGATGAGGTTGGGTAAGTGCGCTGTAATAAGCTAATTTGCCTTCTTCTTCTTGTGAAATAATACGAACAGGCATATCTAGCTTGTCGCTAAAATATTCAGCAACTAATTCACCATTATCAGCTGCACGAAAAGCAGCCGTCGCAACAGCAAAATGCTGGATATCACCATATTGCGCTAACCCAGCATGATGATAATCCTGCTCAATTTGATAATGCGCATCAACCAGAGCTTTTAATCCCATTTCTTGAATAAGATCTGAAAAAGTATGATTATTTGATTGGTAAAGATCTTCGCGATAGGGAACGTTAAAATTGCCTTGGCTAAAAATTTGCTCAATAGTTAGCGATTCCGTATTGACGAGAGCTCCCATGAATTTGGTTGCACCGGAGCCAATATCATAAGCTGCACAAGGTACAATGTGAGAGCTGTATTCATCTTGAGCTGTTTGGAAAGAGGCAATAGGTGCAACAAAGAGGGGGGCAAATACAAAATTGGTTTCCATCGAAAAGCCATCGGTTGCCATCGGGATAAGCATTTCCATTTGTTTCCCTCATTAAGTCAGCATGAAACGAACGCAAGGGTAACAAATAAAATATATCTATTCAACTAAAATATTATATATCTGTAGTTGCATCAGATAGAGATTTTGGGGAGATGAAGAGGATAAATTTAATCCCTAGAAGCTTTGTAGAGTTAAGATTCCTTGCAGCGAGACGTGTATTTAAGCAATTAAACTTCGTGAATGTAATGATTCCATTTCGATTTGATTGCGTATAAACTTTCGCCACGTGAAGTAGAAGATAGGTAAAAAAAATGGTGGATACTCAGCTTTCTGAGAATTGTACGGCAACACTTGATGATTGCTGGAAAGAATGCATCCGCTGCAAGCAACTTTTCTTAGAGAAATACTGGGATGAGGAGCTAGATTGGTACATTGAACTCAATCTTTCTAATGAATGTCAGATCTGCCAACAACCCAATTCTAAATGATGTGTATACTCACATCACTAAACTAAAACACACATAAGCTCGATTGAAAAGAGTTAACGGGAGCGCGGCGTCGCGTACTTCAATTTCCAGAAGTAGACTTGCTCTGAAGAAATATCTCTCAAGAAGCAGTAAACCTTAAATCCGCCCGGGCGATAATAAGCACACTCTGTACCACAAATACCCCCTATTTCATCGGGGCTATAGGGGCATGCACATTTTCCTGCTCGATTGATACTCATTTGGATCATCAATTCGCGCACTTCATCGTTGGATAATTGGGTGGGATATTCAGGATTTCCCAAATAATATTGACTGTGCGATGTCAAAGGCGCTAGGGCAAGGAAGACACCTAAGAGCGATACAATGATAGATCGACCTAACATATCAGTACCCATGTAATGTGATGATACTGTTTTGTTATCGGCAGAAAGAGTAAAACACTACAATGCAAAGAAGTGTAGGCACACCTGAAATTATTCTAAGTCTTTTTCGTCAGGCAATAAGATGACTTGATCGAGCTCTTTGCTGTCCAAAATAAGTTTGGATCTTTTCATGCTTTCTAAATTCACAGTGAGTGCCACCGTATTTTTGAGAACCACAAAATTCATCGAACCTCCCAGATTGGCAAAGTGCTCCATATCACCCAACAGCAGCACGGGGGCTTTGGCATATTTTTTAATCAGTGTTTGTTGTTCGGGAGTTGTTTTGTTCAAAACATACACGAGTTGGCAAGAGGCTGCCTTGTCATATCCTGAGATATCTTTCACAACGAGTTTATGCTTTTTGATTTTTAGGCCATTTAGTTTTTCAACTATTTTGATATCGCCTGGATCTCCCAGAACGCAAACATTAAAACGACTTCTAGGAACGGAGCCTGCTGGCCAACTTACTTTATTGACGAGATAGCGGATGAGCTTGGTTTTATGTTGTTGCTCAGCGTCTTCATTTAAAGAATAGGCAGGTGTTGATAGGGTTAATATCAACAGAGCAAGAAAGGTGAGCATCCGTTTCATCTAGAGCATTCCTACAATGAATTAATCTAATAGAAGAATAGTGTAATTCAACAACTCATCGGTGCCAATTATTCCTTGGGCACCTTTTGCGTCTATCGTCGTTCATAGCCATTTATCGTATTTCAATAGCTAACTTGTTGTCTGCAGCTTGTCTTTGAGAATAGAAATTGCTAAGGTAAAATCCATGAAAATGAAGATAAATTACTTACATTATGCTCGTCTCCTGCTTAGCTGCCTTAGCAGCTAAGAATCATTTTATTTTATCGCTACAATTTTAACTTAATATTTAACTTAACTGTTTTTGTCCGGGACTAGCGCTATGCAGCAAAAGAGTACAATTACGATTTGGTCTATGTGGCTTTTGGCCTCATTTTTTTATGCTTATCAATATATTCTGCGCGTATTGCCCAATATCATGATGATTGATATTCTCGAAAAATTTCATATGGATGCGGCTAAATTTGGCCAATATTCTGGCCTTTATTATATCGGTTATGCCGGCATGCATATTCCAGTTGGTATTCTCTTAGATAGATACGGCCCTAAACGTATTTTGCCAGTTTGTATGGTATTAACCGTCGCTGGGTTATTGCCGTTGTTATTCGCTGATGATTGGATTTATCCGGCATTAGGTCGCTTAATGATTGGTATGGGATCTTCTGCGGCTATTTTGGGTGTCTTTAAAATTATTCGCATGTCGTTTAAGGAAGAGCGCTTTACCTTATTATTAGGATTTTCAGTGACTATTGGCCTTATTGGGGCAATTTATGGTGGTCAGCCGGTCAATAAATTAATCCATATTTTTGGCTGGGAAGCTGTGGTGCAAGCGATCATTTTAATTGGCTTTGCGATGGCTATTGCCACATATTGCATTGTTCCTAAGCAGCCGATTTTACAACAAAATGAAAGTTGGTGGATGAGCGTTAAAACAGTGCTAACCAATCCGCAAATTGTGTTGGTATGCTTTTTTGCGGGATTAATGGTAGGACCACTTGAAGGTTTCGCGGATGTTTGGGGCAAAGAATACCTGAAATCGGTTTACCAATTAAGTGATAGTGTTGCAGCTTCCTTGCCATCATTAATCTTTTTAGGGATGTGTTTTGGCTCGCCCTTGTTGAGTTGGATTACCGCAAAAACGAACGCTTATTTTGGTTTTATCATTTTAAGCGGTGTGATAATGGGATTGGCTTTCATTTTCTTATTAACAGGCGATGTACCTAAAGTGTGGTTGAGCGTGCTTTTTGTGGTGGTGGGTGTGTTTTGTGCTTATCAAATTTTAGCCATCTATTTAGCCAGCACCTTTGTAGGAGAAAATTTGGTTGGTTTAACAACCGCTTGTGCCAACATGATCATTATGACTTTTGGTTTTGTATTCCATAGTGCGATTGGTGAAATCATGAAGTCCAAATGGGATGGCCGTTTCTTATCTGAGGGGGTGCCTTATTATGATGCGAGTGCCTATACTCAGGGTTTAATGGTGATCCCAGCAGGGCTTTTATTAGCCAGTGTGGGATACTTCTTTTTAGCGCTTCAAGATAAAAAGCGAAAAGCACTGAATGTGCAGGGAAAAATGGTTTGATCGCAGAAAATATTGCAAGGCAAGTTGGGCTTAAATTAAAAGAAAAGGGTTACAAGTTAGTGACTGCAGAGTCTTGCACGGGTGGTGGTATTGCTTATGCTGTCACCCAAATTGAAGGCAGCTCAGCATGGTTTGATCGTGGTTTTGTTACTTATACTAATGAAGCAAAGCAAGAAATGTTAAATGTGGACCAAGCACTGTTAGCAACTGCTGGCGCAGTGAGTGAAGCGGTAGCCTTGGCCATGGCAAAGGGAGCCTTAGCAAACAGTCAGGCTGATGTCAGTATCGCGGTAACAGGCGTTGCAGGGCCTACGGGTGGCACACCTTTAAAGCCGGTCGGTACAGTGTGGCTTGCTTTTGCCAGCCAGAGCTTTGCGCCTCAAGCCGTGCTGCTCTCTTTAAGTGGCGAAAGAGCTGAGATCCGCGAACAAGCGGTCAGCATCGCTCTTGAAAGACTTCTCTCATTGCTTTGACACATCCAGTGATGCTCTTGCATTTACACTTTTATTTTTTTTTTATTATGTTTAAATCGGCTGAATTTTCTAGGGAATAGAGAAGATTGAGCAACAAGGATGACGACATGATATTATTCTTTAAAAGTTGGTTAAATAGATACAGGTTATTGTCGCATTATGAAGAAAATCGCGGCACTGTCGTTGTTTTTAAAAACAAACTAGGACGCGTTTTTAAAGTCAAACTCAACAAAATTGCCCGTAATAGTGCTTTTATCAGGCACTTCTCAAAGCAAGACGCCCACCTGTTAGGTTATCTATTGGGTTGTGAAGATACCCTTGCCACTCTAGATCTTTAGCAAACCAATTTGGCCTGCACTACTTTGCCTATTTTTCGGGTTGAAGGGGCAAGTGCTAGTGTTTCATAGCGAGGATTTAACGGTTTGGCAAAGAGCTGGTTATCTTTGGTCACTAATTGCGTAAATAGGGCATTTTTTTTGTCTGCAGGCAAAATAACAGCAAAGTCCTGCGCTGCGGGCACCTCGAGGCAGTCAACAATGATCACGGTGCCTTGTGGGTAGCGTGGCTCCATGGCGTCATTTTGAACAACGAGCGCGAAAGATTGTGGGCTCAGATCTTTATCAGAATAAGTATGTTTTTTGGTTTCAAGCAGCAAACCTTTAGGGAATAAAGGAGCCTCATTCCAGTCGATAATAGGAACGCTTCGAACATGTTGTGCGCTTTTAGGACCGATACCGGTTAATAACCAGGAAGCATTGATACCCAATAGTTTGGCGTAATGTTCAATGATTTCAAAAGACATGCTACGCGTGCTTGCTTCATGCAGAGCATAGGTTGATATCTTAACATTATTGCGCTCTGAGAAAGATTTAGCCGTTAAATAGCCGGCTTCAATCCGCGCTTGCTTTAGACGTTCGCAAATTTTCGATTTTAATTTATTGGGCGCTTCTACTGACATGGCTTATTTGAATTTAGTTTGTTTTATACATACATTCTAATGGGTTGCGATTTGATTTACAACCAATTAACATGCTGCAAAATGCATACCGCAGCTTGAAAATCAATTTTTTACGTTAGCAGGATAACCGTATATCATGCAGGGAAGCACGCCAATACTCACATTTCACACGATTGAATTGCCCTCTGCTTTTGCGCTCACCCATGTGCTCTATAACCACCAAGTCGAAAAAATAAATGAACAACTCACCTCTAAACCATTAGCACAGCAAAGTGTCAACGCATTATTGACTTTACTAGAGGGTCCCTTATTTTCTCTTTCGCAGCGTTACGTTTATCTGTTGAGCCAAGGGAATGATAAGCAAAATCAGACAATACTCAACGTAAACCAACAAAAAATAGTCACATTAACCAAAAAAATTCATCAGCACTTGCTACAAGAGAGTCAATGTCCTTCACTGAGCGATGATAGCCGATTGATTATCTACGATATTTTAATGGAAGCGGGTTTTAATAAAGAGCTCCTTTACCAAAGAATTATCCAGCGAATACCTAAGCGCACCTATCAAAAATTGAAGGAAGCTAAAATCATCAAAAAATCGTTGAGTGAAATTTATGGGTTTACTCAACAAGTCAGTGAGGCATTAGCGATCAAACGAACGAGGCCCAACCGCCTACAGGCAGGGATCACTGACTTCACACGACAGTTGAATTCCATAACCATGCTATGGCAGCTGCGCTACCTTTGCTACTTTATGTTAAGCCTGGGAGCGTATTTCTTGTTAATGCAGGCAGTAACAATGGCTGGTGCATTTATCCTGAGTGAAAAGCTATTAGCCTTTATTTCTAGCATGTTATTTTATGGCGTTGGATTGTTTCCGTTTTGGTGCTTGTCAGGACAATTTCTTGTCAATGCTTGGGAGCGCTTTATCGGATATTGGCGCTTGCCAAAACAATCACAAATTGTGGAAGCTCTCTATCATTTAGAGCATACACAGCAATGGATAGGGTATCGGCTGAATCAAGTGATTATCGATATCGCTCGTGCTGATGTCGAGGCGCTGCGAATGACTCTTTTGCAAAAACAGCAGATCTTCAATTCCTTAAAAGCTCAGTTGAGACAATTTACAATGGCAGAAAAACTGTTAGTTGGCAGATGCCTAAAGACGCAAGCCAGGGCTGTATACGATAAATTGCAAAAGCAAGAAATTGAGCTAGAGATGGCCATTAAAGGGCTCATTCGGCATTTGACTTATCGAGTTAAAGAAGAACTCATGCTGCTCGAAAAGTCTCAAGGCAAGTCATGGTTGTTGCCTTTGTTATCCGCAAAGCAATACCTACAAATAAAAGTATTTATAGCTACCTTGGGTACAAAAGACGATCTTGATGATTTTGAGAAAAAAACTAATATCGCCGCACTGTGGCAAAATCAATTGCCACAATTTACCTTGGCTGATAAGCATGAGCATCGCACGCAGCAACAACCTTGGGGGTCACATGTCTTGCGCCATGATATTCTGCAAGGTTGGCAAACGCTGTTAACGCAATGGGAAATAAACAGCACAGCCAAGAGCGCACGAGTGCTTAACGAACTGTTGCAAGGTAAACGGGAGCTTTCAATGGCTGCATTGGTAGAATTGGTAAAGAAGTTGGGTAATCAAAAAAAAGAATCCGAACTGTTGCTCGCAATCCAGACAATTCTATTCAACACCTTATCTGCTAGAGCACCTCAAACTGCTTGTTTGCTTGGGAAGCCTCATAAACATCAGATCTTAGTATGGTACCAACAGCACAAGGGGGCGATCAGAAAAGCTAAGCAAGCTATGGAAGCATTATTGAACGATCAAACTAATAAGACCTTTGCACGCTTCAACGATGAACAATTGGCTGAGTATTATATTTTACTGGAGGGGGCAGACATTTATCACTATTCACAAAATGGATCGCACAGTATCGTTGCCAGACAAAATAGAATCAGGGAATTTTTTGCCAACTACGACGGGCAGACGAGTCGTGCCTTTTTGCTATTGCGATTTATTCCAGAGCACTTAAAACCATCTTTGCATGTTACAATTGCTCAAAAAAGACTTTGCTGGTTATTGTCGCAATTGGGAAAAGAAGTGAATGCAGCAAAACCTTTTGATGAGCATGACTTAGAATTATTTCTTGCGCATACGCTCTCAAGACAGGACACGACTTTCAATATTGCCCAAGTCATTGGAACGCATCCGGCATTTGCTCAGCCGTCAATAAAGGCGATGAGGCAATTTTTAATAGCTTGCAGGCAGTTTGGGTTAGATGATGGGCGTCTGCTAAGAGAGTATCAAGCAAAAACGGTACGAGAGGGAATTGATTTACACCAATACAAACAATATGGCAAAAAACCACTTAGCCAACCTTTAAATTCAAGAGTAATCTCTAATGTCAGCCGTAAAAACCTTATGTGATAAAATTGATAAAACTTTCTTTGAGGTAATTCAAAAATCAGTACAGGCCGCAAGTTATCTACTTGCTGATCTTTATCGATACCGAGCAAAGGCAAAAAATAATGATAAATTGCGTATTACCAGAACGTTACACAAGCTCAAGCTTCATTTATCAAAATCACAAATTATGGCGCTTTGGCAAAGTATCAATTCACTGACAGCGGCGCAATCAGTATTATTGAGTAAAGATATGCAGCAATCACTCAAAATGTTGAAAAGAGCGATGCTCACCAATGAATTTTATCTACAAGCTCTGGATATGGCCGCATTATTAAAAGCTGGCAATTCTCTGAGTGAGTATCGTGAAGTATTAATCGCCTTAATCCGCAAACATCTTTTAATAAATAACAAAGGCGATCCCTTCTTGTGCTTAGATTTTAGCTATCGCATGGTAAGGCAAGGAGGGGCTGAGCAGAATTTTCTATATCTGTCTCGTTATATTGCCCAATGCGGTGAATTACCGATAGTCGCTATTACTCAATTGGGAAGCCGCCATAGTCAAGTGGCAGAGCTTATTTTAAAAGATTTAACCAACAGTCGAGGATTTTTTCAAGTAGGTGCTCTCTTTGCCAGGCTACATGATTCTTTGCGTGACAAAATTGCGTTGACTTGGCAGCAGCATCTTGAGACCTATCCATTAAATACGCATGATGAAGCCTTTTTGCGCAAGGAACTACCTTTATTACAAAAGCGTCACCCTGAATTTCGCAAAGTGAGTTTCAATAATCGCATTACCCGTCATTATCAAAGTGCTCCGCCGGCAGTGCCGCAAACTATGCGTGAAGCACTTACAAATTCTGCTGTCGTCTGGATATTACCGGCGCCCGTTTCTTTCTTATACTATGCTTTTACTCGCCTAAAGCAGCATGCGGATCAGACAATAGCAGAAAGGGCTCGGATGAGGATATAATGAACAAAGTGTTTTTTGGCACAGCTAAGGAACAAACTAGATACTCGAACCAGTTTGAATTTAGGCAAGGCACCAAGCGAGCGGATCCCAAGTCGTGCACGCTTGGGTGCATGACTGGGGTGAGTGAGCACAGGTAACAATGAATAAATTTAACTGGGAAGAGTAGGGTATGGCAATGTTTCAATTGGCGTTAACCGTACGCGATTATGAATGTGACATGCAAGGCATTGTCAATAATGCGGTGTATCTCAATTATTTTGAACATGCCAGGCATGAATACCTAAAGCATATCGGTTCGGATTTTAAAGCGCTGTTATCGCAAAATGTTGTCTTAGTGGCCACGCGTATTGAGATTGACTATAAACGATCGCTAAAAAGCGGAGATGCATTCGTGGTCACGGTTAATCTACACAAACAAAGCCCAGTCCGTTACCTATTCGAACAAGATATTTTTATAGGTGAAACCTTAATGGCAAGTGGTAAGACGACAGTAGCTTCAGTGAACAATGAAGGCAAGCCTATTCGGTTCCCAATGCTTTAGAAAATCGCTATAATCGGCTTCAATTAATCCTAAAAGGTGTCAGTAATGAGTGTTGCCATAGTAATCCCTGCTAGATGGGCATCTACACGATTGCCGGAAAAAATGCTCTTAAGTGAAACCGGTTGGCCTCTTATTCGTCATACTTACGAGCAAGCTAAAAAAGCGCGTCTAGCACAAAGAGTCGTGATTGCAACGGATGATCAGCGTATTTTTACCGCGGTGAAACAGTTTGGTGCTGAGGTGGTTATGACCGATCCCAGGCATCCCACCGGCACGGATAGACTAGCGGAAGTGGCGGCTAAGCATTTATCAGATGTAGACTTAATCGTTAATGTGCAAGGTGATGAGCCAGAACTTGAGCCAGGCAATATCGATTTACTCATCGAGCTTTCTCTTAAAACCAAACCTGCTATGGGTACGCTGGTTGCGCGTTTTGATCCAGAACGAAAAGTAGGTCCGGGTTCACCGGTTGATCCCAATTGTGTCAAAGCGGTGCTCGGTGCTGCAAAAGAAAATGGCTATCAAGCACTTTATTTTTCCCGAAGCCTTGTGCCTTATCCCCGAGATCATCAAGGCCAAGTGATTTCACCGCAACACTATTTTCTCCACTTGGGCATTTACGCTTATACTCCAGCATTTTTGCAACACTATGTGACTTTAGCGCAGACGCCGTTAGAGTTAACTGAGAAATTAGAACAATTGCGCATCTTAGAGCACGGCTATGATATTGTGGCTGGAGTAGTCGCTAAAGCGGTGCCAGGGGTAGATACCCGTGCAGATTATGATGCGTTTGTTGCGCGATATCAGCAGGGGATCACTGAAAATGAATTTTGAACTAGACCCTAAATTAGCACAGGACTCCAGCTTTATTTGTGATTTGCCATTAAGCCAAGTGCGTCTTAGCCACAATGCGGCTTTTCCTTGGATTGTATTGATCCCAAGACAGCCACAATTGATTGAATTGATTGATTTATCTCTATCTGACCAGGGGCAATTATGGCAAGAAATCACTCGTGCTTCTCATATCATGCGCGCTATCTTTTCGCCGACGAAGTTAAATGTAGCCAATCTAGGCAATGTTGTTGCACAGCTGCACATTCATGTGATCGCGCGTTTTGCAAGTGATAAAGCGTGGCCAAACCCAGTGTGGAATAGTCATATACAAGCGAATTATTTGTCCCAAGACAAACAAAACCTTATCACGCAATTAAGAATCGCATTTCAAGGATAACGAATGCAAACCTGTTGGCTATTTATAGACTTTGATAATACATTAATGGCAACCGAGCAATACGCCGTTCCCTCGCTAATTGACCGCTTTAATGCGCTATACGCTAAAAAGATTGGAAAAGAATTAACCTTATCAGAGTTTAAGCACTATTTTCATGGTCAGGCTAGGGAAGTGCTGTGTAAAAATTTGAGCCAACATTTTGCTATTGAGGTGGATTATACGGCACTGTATGATTCACGCGAGCCTCGTATTATGCAGCATTTAAAGTCCATCCCCGAGGGCATAGCGATGGCGCCTCATCTAATTGAAACGTTGACCCTCTTAAGAAAAAGAGGAGCGTTATTATCGTTAGTGTCAAACAATCCTATTCAACGTGCCTTGTGTGCCATGCGTTATGCCAGCAATCAGCAAGGTGATGATCTCGCCTCGTTATTTGGTACGCGTTATTTTGAAGCAGGCGAACTGCAAAAGCCCTTGCCCGATGTGTATTTGCGAGCCATGGAGCAAGTGGTTGCCAGTCCTGAAAAAAGCTTTGCAGTAGAAGATAGTGTGACGGGTGCCAAGGCGGCTCTTGCAGCGGGATTAGTGACTTTTGCTTTCACCGGTTTTGCTGACAACAAAATTGAAGCAGCTCAAAAATTAAAGGAAATAGGTTGTCAGGAGGCTTTTGCGGACTGGCGCGAATTACCTCCTATATTGGAGTCATTCCTTAACTAAAACTAAGAATGCTCGTGTTCATGTTCGTGCTGACAATGTTCGCCATGAACATGTTCGTGGTGTTCATGATCACAGTCTGGGCCATGAACATGCTCATGGGTATGATCGTGGTGGTGGCCATGGTTACATTGTGGCCCATGAACGTGCCCACTGGTGAGTACTTTTTTGTATTGTTTGAGTAAGCGATCACGTTTTAATTTTGATAATGAATCAATAATTAAAACCCCATTGAGTAAATCAATTTCATGTTGAATACCGCAAGCCAGTAACCCCTCGAACTTCGAAGTTTGTTGATTGCCATCCAGATCTTGATATTGCACGGTGATATCGCGTGCGCGCTCCTGTGTCACATGCACGCCAGGAAAAGATAAACAATCTTCATCAGAAAGCACTGGGTTGGCTTTTTCAATGATGACCGGGTTGACCATGCAAAGTGGTTCAACATTTTCAAGCGCCATGTCTAGTACAAATAATCGCTCATCAAGACCCACTTGATTAGCACTTAATCCCCAGCCCTGTACTTTGTAAAGGGTTTCCAGCATGGAAGCCGCCGCTTCTTTTAGGGCAGGTCCAAAATCGGTAGTAGGGGCAGCTATTTTGCGCAAAGCAGGGTGTGGGTAGCGCTTGACAGTCAATATGGCCATGGGAGTTGTTTCCGAGGTGATGAAATCGGGCAATTATACGGAATATTGGGCCAGAATTAAATATAAGTTACTCAGCTTCCATTTAATTGGGGGCGGGTTTTTTCTTGTGTAAGAGACTAATTACAACGCAGGTTCCCAAGGTGAGCACTATCACGCCCAGCGTAATAATGACGGGTACCTTAAACCAATAACCTGCCAGCATTTTACAGCCAATAAAGACCAGAATAAGGGCAACACCATATTTTAAATAATGAAATAGCTCAGCCATCCTGGCTAAGAGGAAATACATGGAGCGCAAACCCATGACAGCAAAGATATTTGATGTATAAATAATGAAAGGATCGTTGGTGATAGCAAAAATCGCCGGAATGCTATCAATGGCAAAGATCACATCGCTAAATTCAATGAGCATCAAGATAATAAAAAGGGGAGTGACGTAAAGTAATCCATTCTGCTTAACAAAGAAGCGCTCTTTAACCAACTCTTTGGTGATCCTTAAATGTTTACTTGCCCAAATAATTAAGGGATTTTTATCAAGATGAGGTGGTTCTTCAGGCGTCAAAAGGATTTTTAATCCGGTGTAAACCAGAAACACGCCAAACAGATATAATATCCAATGAAACTTGGAAACAAGATAAACGCCGAGCGTAATGAAAATGAGTCGCATTATGATTGCGCCGAGTACCCCAAACAGCAAGGTGCGGCGTTGATATTCAGGCGGTACTTTAAAATAATTAAATATTAAAATAAAAACGAACAAATTATCCACAGAGAGCGAGAGCTCAATCAGATAGCCGGTTAAGAACTCAGTGGCTTTAAGGTTGGCCTCTTGCAGGCCCATGGTATCTTTTAAATATATCCACAAGCCAAGGTTAAAGCCGAGGGCGACACTGACCCAGACACTGATCCAAATAGCGGCTTCTTTAGTGGAGACACGGTGGGATTTACCGCCACCCAGTAAAAAAATGTCGGCCAGAATCATTAAGCTGATGATGCCGAAAAAAATAAGCCACATCCACCATTGGCCTATTGAAATCATGTGTGCTCCATAAGCAAGCAAGATGATGAGATTAAGTATAGAGCATACGGGTGGCACCATGACCAGGCGCCATTCACCGAGGATCAAATCGGGTATCATATTAAGCTTGCCGATTTGCTTTAAAAGGCGTATTTTTTAAGGGCAAAAAAGCAATGTTTTTTCAGTTCATGGTCTTAACTCACAGCTACATCGAGAAAAAAGCATGACATTTGATCCTCTTCTTCTTAGCCGTATCCAGTTTGGGTTTACGGTGAGTTTTCATATTATTTTCCCCGTGTTTACTATTGGACTCTCAGGCTTTATTGCCACTTTATTAGTCATGTGGCAATGGACCAAAAAAGAGCACTTTCAGACCTTAGCCCGCTTTTGGACCAAGATCTTTGCCGTCTCTTTCGCAATGGGGGTGGTGTCAGGCATTGTGCTGTCTTATCAGTTCGGGACGAACTGGAGCCACTTTTCTGAAGTGGTCGGTAATGTGGTCGGGCCTGTGATCGGTTATGAAGTACTGACGGCTTTCTTTTTAGAAGCCACCTTTTTAGGGGTGATGCTCTTTGGTTGGAAGCGCGTTCCACCTTGGCTTCACACCTTATCAGCCATTTTAGTGGCTGTGGGTACCTGTATGTCGGGATTTTGGATTTTATCGGCAAACAGTTGGATGCAAACCCCGGCAGGGCATGAAGTCATTGATGGTATTGCGTATCCCAAAGATTGGTTTGCGATTGTTTTTAACCCCAGTTTTCCTTATCGCTTTATGCATATGATGACAGGCGCTTACTTGACCACCTCGGTGGTGGTGCTTGCGGTGGGTGCACGCTATCTACTGGTGCAGCGTTTTGTTGAGGAAGCCAAAACCATGGTACGCATGGGGTTAGGCATGGTGATTTTATTAGCGCCTTTACAAGCCTATATTGGTGATCTGCATGGATTAAACACAGCAAAATATCAGCCTACAAAACTGGCGGCGATTGAAGCGCATTGGGATGGCAGTACTCCAGCAGATTTAGTGTTATTCGCTATTCCTGATGCCAAGTTGGAAAAAAATCTGTATGAAATAGCTATTCCTAAATTAGGCAGCCTTATCGTTACCCATCAATGGGATGGATTATTTCCTGGTTTGTTAGATGTGCCCAAAGAAGATAGACCTCCACTATTATCCGTCTTTTTCTCTTTTCGTATCATGGTCGGCATTGGTTTATTTTTGATTGCGCTAGGCCTATTAGGCGGTTTGTTATGGCTAACGAAGCATTTATTTACTAACCGTTTCTTTTTATGGACGGCAGGGCACAGTTGGCCGCTAGGTTTTGTCGCGATTTTGGCCGGTTGGATGGTGACAGAAAGTGGCCGACAACCGTGGATAGCTCATGGCATATTACGAACAGCGGACGCGGTTTCTCCAGTCGATGGTTTGAGTGTAGCGATATCCCTTGCCTTGTTTGTCTTTGTTTATTCGGTGGTCTTTTCCACTGGGATACTTTACATCCGTAAAATGATTAAAAAGGGTCCAACTGGCGCTGCTATTGCACCTAAACCGGATGATGGGGCGGCGGCGCTGCCAAACCGTCCTTTATCGGCTGCACAAGATTCTGCACGTGAGTCCTTTGAGGGGGGTGCTGTGATATGAACTTAATTGAATTTGGTTTACCGTTAATTTGGGCAATCTTGATCGGCACGGCGGTAGCATTCTATGTGATTTTGGATGGCTTTGATTTGGGGGTGGCCATTTTATATCCCTTTTTCAAAACGGAAAGTGCGCATGATCAAATGATGAACTCAGTCGCTCCTTTTTGGGATGGCAATGAAACCTGGTTAATATTGGGCGGTGGTGGCTTATGGGTGGCTTTTCCTAAAGCGTTCGCGATCATTATGCCGGCGCTGTATTTGCCAATCACCATCATGCTACTGGCCTTAGTGTTTCGCGGTGTCGCCTTTGAATTTCGTTGGGTAGCCAAACCTCACCATTTTAAATGGAACGTCGCCTTTACTTTAGGCTCGTTAGTCGCCGCCTTTTCTCAAGGCTTGGCGTTAGGTGGGTTATTGCAAGGGATTAAAGTGGTCAACAACCAATTTGCCGGTGGACCTTTAGATTGGCTTACTCCCTTTAGTATCACTTGCGGGCTAGGCTTATGTTGTGGCTATGCCTTACTTGGGGCAACGTGGCTGATTATGAAAACCGAAGGCGAAGTTGAACAGCGCGCGCGACAGTTAGCAAAACCTTTTTTAGTGGCTTTGTTTAGTATTATCGTGATTGTCAGTATCTGGACGCCGCTGATTATTCCCAGAATTAAAGAATTGTGGTTTACCTTGCCCAATTTCTTTTACTTATTTCCGGTGCCAGTCCTCACGGGACTGTTAGTTATCCTTTGTTGGCTCGGGATCAAAGACGAGCGACATGTCTCACAAGCTTTTTATAGCTCGGTCGCGTTATTCTTACTGGCTTATATTGGATTAGTGATTTCCAATGTGCCCTACTTGGTGCCACCGACCTTAACGGTATGGCAAGCCGCAGCGGTGCCGGAGTCGCAACTCTTTTTACTGCTAGGAACCTTAATATTGCTACCGATGATTTTGGGCTATACCGTTTTCGTTTACTGGACGTTTCGTGGCAAGGTCCGAGCTGGAGAAGGGTATCATTAAAAAAAAGCCCCACTTAAGTGGGGCTTTTTTGCTTAGCGCTTTTTAGCTGAGCCTTTCTTTTCTTTTTTGTCGTCATTATTTTCCTTTTCTTCAGCCTTCTTTTTAGGGGCTGTTTTGCCTAAAGCTTTCTCAGAAAAAACAACAACTTTGCCTAAGGTATCTTCCTTGTTTGCGCTGGGGGTTTTGGCTTTTTTAGCTTCTGGACCTTTTTTAAGTTTTTCTATTTTTTCGTCAATTTCATTATAAAATAAACCTAAGGGATTTTTTGCCATTTCACGAAGCACTTCTTCATAGGTGTTGAACTTCGTTGCTTGAAAATCAAGTAACGGGTTCTGTTTGGCAGTGATCCTGGCGCTACCAAAGAAAGTCTTGCATTGATTGACTATCTCATTAATGGTTACTTTAGAGAACGCAAGAGGGGCCAGTAATGTCTTTTCTGCCGCATCGAGCTCTTCTTCGCCATTAGCGACTAAATTTCTTATCGCTTCGTGGGTTGCTAATAGCGTTTCTTTCTTCATCCTATTAAGCTTATTAAAGATGGCTTCTTTATGACCACCCTCAGCAATCAGGGCTGATTGGAATTTATTGCGGATAATCTGAACCGACAATGGACGCGACTCTGGGCTGTCATTGGCAATAATGGTTAAGAATTGCGTTACCCATTGTGAAACGCCCCAGCCACAGGTTGGGTTATCTGGTAAACCATCATCATACTCTTCCATCACGGGCACTTCTTGATCATGGCCGGTTATTTCGTTTTTCTGTTTACGAGTGACAGTAACCGTTTCTATGGCTTGGGTGGTTTTATTTTTAACTTGCTTGGTTTTAACGCGGGTTTGATCCCAGTTATGACCGCGCCCTGCGCCAGCTAAAATCAGTTCAGCAAATACCTGTTTTAATTGTGCCCGAGTATAGCCTTCTGGTACGGGCCTATTTGTGTCCGATGCCGCCAGCCATAAAAAGGCGATTTTGGTTTTATGCTCATGGGTGATGGTTGCGGAATGTCCGCCGTTGGGATGATTCGAAGCATGTGAGGGGCGTGGAGAAATCCAAGGGTTAGGATGCAAGAATAAATAGCGATAAGCTGTGTGAATTTTATGTTGATAGTATAAGGCTTGTACACTATTAGACAATGAGCGGTCAAAATGAATAGGCAAATTTCTGCCGTTATGTTTTACGGGATCTTTCTCATAAGCTTCCATTAAGAAACCACGGATTTCAGCAAGAATATTGTCAATGCCGCGATCATTAAAAGTTTGCTGATAGCGGGTTTGAATTTCGCCGAGATCTCTCACTTGATTTTCATTCAATTGCGCCATGGCATTTTCGCGTCTGTTGGCGAAATCGCGAAGTGACGCTGCTTGAACGCCAGCTCTTGGGCGATGCAAACCAGCAACACCAAACAAAAAATTGAAAAAGTCGTCGGGCTCAGTTGTGGGGCGAAGCAGCATACTTTGAGTACGAGGTGTAAAAGTTAAATGCGCTGCTCTTGGTGTTTCATAATTCGCTACAGCAGGAATTAATGTTAATCGTGCAGCCACATCAAAATGGCCATTTTCTCCCGCTAAGCGATAAGCCTCATTATGATTAAACGTAATATTGGACAGTACGTTCGGGCATGCTAGCAAGGCTTCAACGATGGGTAGCGAACCGATGCTGCAAGCTTCGCGCAAAGCTTCGTTGTTAGAGGCGCCGGCATTATCTCTGACATTTTGATTGGCAAGGAGCAGAGTGACCATATCGGCGCGTTGTTCTCTAGCTGCTTGAGCGAGTAAGCTATTATTACTATCGGCAAGGCGAGCTTGTAACTCTGGAATTTGCAGCGCTCTTGCAAATAAAGTGCCATCATTGTGGCGAATAGCTTCTGAGGCAATATTGCGCAAGCCTTGAATTCTGCTAACGTCAACATCTGCAAACAGTCTTAAGGCGCGTTGATGATCGCCAACCGCTAGGGCATTAATAATACGATCAGGATCCGTGCCTCGTCTTGGACGATGAGCAATACCAGGTTCTTCTTCACTGATACCTGAAGGAGTTTGTGAGATATTCGTAACAGTTTCATTAACACGCCTGATCACTCGGGTCGTTAATCTTCTAATGACAAAACCAACAAGGTTTGCGGTCAATTCTAGCGTCACTGGCATGAGTGCGGAAGCAATAAAAGTAACTGGCATGCTAAATACGTAGCTAGAGAGAACCCCTAAGGTAAATAAAAACACAAGCAAATAGGCAAATGCCTTGCGTCGTGTAAAGCGGGATAGCCAGCTACTTATTCCCTGCTTAGTTGCTTGGACAGTGTTAACAAAGGCGTCTCTGAATTGAGTTAGTCTACTCATAATAACTCCGCGCTACAAAATAAAATTATTTAGTTGAATAAGTTTATTTAATGGATTAAGTGAATGCGGCAGCCTAGCAAGTAAGATTGATAATGGAAAGTTAAACAAATAAAAATCCGACCAATGGCTTAAGTGAGTCTTTTATTTTATTCTTGTATCCCGCGATGCTGGGTTAAAACCCTAAGCAGAAAGGTTCATAACAAAAATGAGGGATTGGTAATGGAACTTAATGTCTTTATTCTAGGATGTGCCTGTATGGCACTGCTATATGGCATGTATGCCGTACGGCAGATCTGCGTTGCGCCAACCGGCAATGCAAGGATGGTTGAGATTGCGTCTGCGATCCAAGAGGGGGCAGGAGCTTATTTAAATCGACAATATGCGACCATCGCGGTTGTCGGTATCTTTATGACCGCTTTTTTAACCTATGTGCTTGGCTCTTTTGTTGGCATAGGTTTTGTCATTGGTGCCTTGCTGTCTAGTTTAGCGGGTTATATTGGTATGAACGTTTCGGTTCGAGCAAATATTCGCACCGCAGAAGCCGCACGCAAAAGCTTAGCGGCTGCGTTAAATGTCGCTTTTAAGGGCGGGGCTATCACTGGGATGTTAGTCGTCGGTTTAGGTCTTTTAGGGGTTACCGGTTATTACATTTTCTTGCAAAAGCAAGGGATCCCGCAGCGTGCGATGATGGAAGCTCTCATTGGCTTGAGTTTTGGTGCTTCTTTGATCTCCATTTTTGCTCGTTTGGGCGGCGGTATTTTTACTAAAGGTGCCGATGTGGGTGCTGACTTAGTGGGCAAAATTGAAGCCGGGATCCCAGAAGATGATCCACGTAACCCAGCGGTCATCGCAGACAATGTCGGTGATAATGTGGGCGATTGCGCTGGCATGGCGGCTGATCTCTTTGAAACTTATGTGGTCACCATTGTAGCAACCATGGTGCTTGGTGCGATTTTTGCCAACGGCCTTGTTGCTGAAAAATTAATGATGTATCCCTTATTAATTGGGGGCGTCTGCATTTTAGGTTCGATTTTAGGGACCTTTGCAGTGAGATTGGGCGCTAGCAACAATATTATGGGTGCGCTTTATAAAGGTCTTATTGTTTGTACCTTAGTTTCTGCAGGCTTAATTGTTGCAGCAACCAATTTCTTATTCGGCTTAAATACTGAGATCCTGTTAAATCAAGGTTCAACCACTGGCATGAAACTCTTGATTTGTGCTTTAACTGGGTTAGGTGTCACCGGATTAATTGTTTGGATCACAGAATATTATACTTCTACTCGTTATCGCCCAGTGCGCAGTGTGGCTGCAGCGTCTGAAACAGGACATGCGACCAACATTATTCAAGGGCTAGCGGTTTCCATGGAAGCGTGTGCTTTACCGGTATTAGTCATTTGTATCGGTATTTTAGTTTCCTTTATTAATGCGGGTCTTTTGGGGGTTGCGATTGCGGCAACAGCCATGCTTGCTTTAGCAGGGATGATTGTGGCATTAGATGCGTATGGTCCTATCACGGATAACGCTGGCGGAATTGCAGAAATGTCTGAACTTCCTGCTGATGTGCGGGTAGTGACTGATGCATTGGATGCAGTCGGTAACACCACCAAAGCCGTCACTAAAGGTTATGCTATTGGCTCAGCCGGGCTAGCTGCATTAGTGTTATTTGCCGCTTACACTGAAGATCTTAAGCATTACTTCCCCAATCTCAACATTGATTTTACATTAAATGATCCGTTTGTGGTGGTAGGGTTGTTTATTGGTGGCTTGTTGCCTTATCTGTTTGGTGCCATGGGCATGATGGCGGTAGGACGCGCGGGCGGCCAAGTCGTGATTGAGGTGCGACGTCAATTCCGTGATATCAAAGGTATTATGGAAGGCACAGCGAAACCTGAATATGGTCGTGCGGTGGATATGTTAACCAAAACGGCGATCAAAGAAATGATCCTACCTTCTATGTTGCCGGTTTTAGCGCCCGCTGCCATGTACTTTTTGATTAACCTGGTTGCAGGTCAGGCTGCAGCATTTACCGCGCTTGGTGCGATGTTATTGGGTACGATTGTCACCGGCTTGTTTGTGGCGATTGCCATGACATCAGGTGGTGGTGCTTGGGATAATGCTAAAAAGTACATTGAAGATGGTCATCATGGTGGTAAAGGATCTGATGCTCATAAAGCGTCGATTACCGGCGATACCGTTGGCGATCCGTACAAAGATACGGCAGGGCCTGCAGTGAATCCGATGATTAAGATCATCAATATTGTTGCATTACTTATGTTAGCAATGTTGGCCGCTCACTAACTTCTCTTTAGCTCCTCTGTGTAATGCAGAGGAGCTAACATTCCCCAAAAATAAATTTTCTAACAGTCTTGTATTCGAATGAATGCTGTTTTAGTATCCTGCGTGTTGCAGTAAGTCGCAATGGACGGCAACGAAACAGCAATAGGGTACCATGAGTGCTTTTTGGCTAGGGTAAGCGAAGGAAGGAAGTCTCGCTTATGCTGACAAAGAGCACTCATTATTGGGTGACTGTTGTATTTAAACAGTAAACAAACTTGAATCAGAGTGGTTAAAAAAATAGAATGGCGCCCTTTGTGATGTCATTTGGATTCGTTATGTTAGGTTCTGTTCCCCCTGTTTCGCCGATGCCTGTTATTGCCCATGCCACCTATCAATTAGCAAAGCAAGGCGAATGGCCACGCGTTTTTAATCAAATCGATGCCTATCCAGGGATAGCCTATATCTCAGATCAAGATCCCCGAACTTTGGGTTGGACGCTGTTTGATCATGCCCTATTTCAAAGAAACGTATCTGCATTTCATATTATGCGCAATAAATTGGGCATTTCTATGGTCCTGCAACCTGGTGCGCTACTTCCTCATTTGAGAAATGGGAATTGGCCATGTATTTATCAACTGCTAAAAGAGCAGATCATTGAACCTAATACTTTATATATTGATCTGGAAGGAAATCCTTATACGTTATTAGATATTGCTTTAAATTTAGGCAAAACAACAGTAGCACAGACTTTGCGTGAAACACATAGTGCGCTCACATACGAGACCATTATAAAACGGGCGATGTTTCAAGCGGCCAGAGAAAAAAATTGGGAACTGGTTTATTACTATCTTAATGAGAAGGCGGAGCGAGTCGATTATATTGATGACCAAGAACAGGTGCCATGCTGTTTGCTGGAGCAGGCATTTTTACAACGTGATAATGAGGTGATCTTAACGTTGATAGATGAATACCATACAGACATGGAGCTTTTATTAAACACCGATCCCTTACTCTATGATTCGGTGATGGGGCTATATGAATATGCTAAAGCTGAACGCAGCGTGGAGCAACTGATCGCAACGTTGCAAACCCTCGATATCGACCAAAGTTACGAAGCGCCATCTAATGCCGACAATGACCAACCTCAATGCATCATACCGGGGTTTAAGCAATTTACTAACAATCTATCGGGTATCGCGCTATTAAGGCAAGATTATCCCGGTGAAGATCAAAAGGTAACCTTTAGAGGTCAACGGCTTTTGATATAGTTAAAGTGTTAGCTATTGCTTTTTGATATCTTGGATGTTGCGTTGAATGCCGGCTAATTGGGCATAACGGAAGCGTTTGATACGGTTATATTCTTCCATTTGCTTAATGATTTCATTACGCATTTTCTCATCATGCAATTGTTCAAAAATCATGAGTTTTTGGATGAGTTTTGCTTTATGAAGTTTGCTGCGTTCTATTTCGTTTTGCGACTCTAGTTCCTTTTTTTCTAGGGCGATTAATAAGGTCTCTTTTAATTTATTGAGTTTGTTCATGGTTTGAGGATCACGATGTTTCTCATCTACTTGCATTTTCAGCACTTGAAATTCTTTGAGTAGTTGCTTTAAGGGTTTATCCAGTGAAACTTCTTGTTCGACCGCCATGCTTGACTCCGTTTTTGTTCTTATTGTGTGTAGAGTATAACAAAGCGGCGAACAAGAAATAAGCCTGTTTGCTAAGTGGTCATGGCAGCGCATTTGTCCAGATTGCCTGTAAAATACAGTGTTTAGACCAAAGCGATTAGGGTGGTGGTAGCAGTGGTACCCAAGACGGTCATCCAAGCCGCGTTGCCTGACATATTGGCGACAGCGACAATACCTAAACCTGTCACAAACCCAGAGGCGGCAGCGAAACTGACAAATCCCCAGTTAGCGCCACAAGCGGCTAATAATTCAGTATTTTCTAACACTCTCATATTTTTTAACCTTATAGCTTAGAGTAAAGAGATTATATTGCAGCGAATGAAGCGTAATTACAAGTAAAGACTAAGGTAATTACAATGGAATAAGTTGCCTGGGTATTATATGGTAATAGAAGGTATTCGCAAATATGAGGCGGGGTGTCGTCTTGAGTAAGCTCAAAAAGGTCAGCTTTGACATCCCTGAAAAAAATCTTAAAAAAATTGATAAATTGGCACAGATCACAGCTCGTTCCAGGGCATTTATTATTAATGAGTTAGTAGACAATTACCTAGATGAGCTGATTGGTTTTTACATTGCTTCACAACGTTTGCGCAATACGCCAGAAAGTGAATATATCCCGATCAACAAAGCACATAAATTAATTCAGCAAAAACGAGACACCCAACCAAAGTGAGTAATAGATTAGATGACTTGGGAAATAGTGGTTAACCCAATTGTGGTGGAAACACTGCAATATTACGATGCTGAGGTGGCAGCAGGCGTCATTTCTTATTTAGAGCATCAATTACACAAATTACCGGAACCTAAAACGCATGCCGACAGGGAAAGCGAATTAAGTGGCATCATGACTTTTTCAAGATCTACCTTACATGGGGTAGTGATGATTTTTGCACAAGTCGACTATGAAGGGAATCGAATTAAAATTTTACATGTTCAATTGCGAAATAATGCCTCTGATAAAGGCTTGTAAGAAGGCAATCCTTTGCCGTAACGATTACTTAGCTAATAAATAAGGATTAGCATTCTCGTATTCGTAATAGCTCACGCCAATATTGAATCTGACTTGATTCACATCAAAGCCCGCAGCAGTCAGATCGGTTACCAATGCGGAAAATTGTGAAGCGACTTTAGGTGATTCAAATTGAGTCGCAATATATGGCATCATGCTAAGGGGAACTTCCGTATTGGCATTCACGTTGTAATTTTTGCTGCCGCCTGCAACGGATTGGATTTGTTTGTTGTTGAGTAAACGCATAGTCAACCTCTTATCAGTTTAAGTAGACTTGCAAACTATAACGGGTGAGAAGCGATTTGACAACATGACCTATTCGACTTACTTTTTATAAAAATTATGGAAATCATCAGCAAATGAATAAAACAGCATGGAACGCAACCTTAAAATTATGGGTCTTTGGCTGGCTTAAAGTGCCGATGATTGCCTGGGTAAGGCCCAAGGTACTAGAACTCAACAATCAGCGTGCTTTGATTAAAATTGCTTTATCAAGGCGCACTAAGAATCACCTTCGCTCAATGTATTTCGGTGCACTGTGTGTGGGGGCAGATGTGACAGGCGGCATTCATATGATGCATTTTTTAAATCATCAAATGAGTAAGCTTTCTTTTGTGTTTAAAGATTTCACGGCCGATTTTTTAAAACGCCCCGAAGCGGATGTGGTTTTTATTTGCAATGACGGCCCCGTAATCGAAGCTACCCTGAATAAAGCGAAACTGTCGAAAGAGCGTGAAAATGCGTTAATCAACATTATTGCGACCACGCCCAGTTTATCTGGCGATGAGGCAGTGGCTCGCTTTACTTTAACTTTATCTGTCAAATTTAAATCATAAAACAGGAGATTGATATGAGAACATTAACGTTAACTGAGCAGCAGAGTGTCAATGCAGCCGCTGCTATTGCTTTGCCGGTCGTTGTTGATAAAGCCTTTGAATTTGGCGCGGCAGGCGTGTTACTTAACATTTTATGGAGTGGTGCTAGTGCAGCGACCATTGGTCATGGTTTATTGATGGGGGCGGCAGTAGGCGCAAGTTATGGCATCATTCGCTCAGTCGTCCTATAGTTACTATTTTTGTGAGGAGAAAACTATGAAAAGAACAGCAAACGCCCATTGGGCCGGTGATTTAAAACAGGGTAAGGGCGAAATTACAACACAAAGCGGTGTTCTTGATAATTCCCCTTACGGCTTTAATACCCGTTTTGAAAATCAAAAAGGGACCAATCCAGAAGAACTGATCGCCGGCGCCCATGCTGGGTGTTTTACAATGGCGCTTTCTGCTGCATTAGGCAAAGCAGGTTTTACCCCAGAGTCGCTTGAAACCAAGGCCGAAGTAGAGTTAGCTCAGGTTGATGGTAATTGGACAGTGACGCAAATTGATCTCAATTTAAATGGCAAAGTGCCTGGGATTGATAATGCCAAATTTCAGGAAATCGCACTGGATGCGAAAAAGAATTGTCCTATTTCACGATTATTGAATGCTAATATTACGCTCAAAGCAACACTTGCCTAACAAGTTTTGCCAAAGAATACCAGCTTATTTTTCTGCTCCATGGGCATCCCTGCCCTCTGTCACACACATCCTTGTGTGACAAGTCGCTTCAAAATAAGTTGGTATTCTTGTTTACTCAGATTCTAATAAGGACGTGGTCTTGGCAGCGAATGTAATCGTAAACGATACGCTGGATCGTTGTCGACATCGTTTTGTGGTGCTAGCTTGAAGCTATTTCGCTGTGACGCTTGGTACAGTTGGAAAAGATTCAACATAGGTGAGGCCACGCTGAAAAAAAATCCCAAACCGGGGTGGCTGGGTTTTGAGCTGCCAAGGGCATCGGCCACATCAGATGCGTAATCTAGTAATTCATCTCTTGTAAAAGACATCGTTGACTCCAGAGGATTAACCCTCAAATTGCATTACACGCAACATACCATGGCGACTGGCTTTGTACACAGAGCGCCCGACTAAAGGGCTAACTGGACGATAAGCGCTTGTCGATAAATAGATTGATGATGTTATCAAAATCGTGTATAGGCACTGGATTTTATGTATCATAATCAATTTTTGTTACTTTCCCAAAAGCGCTTTTTGCCGTTATTTATTACCCAATTCCTGGGAGCATTTAATGATAACTTGTTTAAAAATGCGCTTGTTGTGCTCATCACTTTTGTTTTAGTCAATGAGCTGCCAGTAAAGCACGAAATCTTAGTCACCTTGGCGGGTTGCTTATTAATCGTGCCGATGTTTATTTTTTCGGCTCTGGCAGGCGCCTTAGCGGATAAGTACGAAAAAGCTAAACTCATTAGAATCATTAAATTAGCTGAAATCATCCTTATGGCGTTGGGTGCTTTAGGGTTTGTTCTGCATAATATTATGTTATTAATGACGGTATTGTTTTTACTAGGTGTGCAAGCTACTTTCTTTGGTCCGTTAAAATACAGTATCTTGCCAGCGCATTTAGCAGAAGATGAGTTGGTGGGAGGGACGGCACTCATTGAAATGGGAACCTTTCTGGCTATTTTGCTGGGTAATATTTTGGGCGTAATACTAGTCGTGCTGCCTCATGGGATTTACGCAATTAGTGCCGCCATACTACTGTTTGCCATTTTAGGGTTTGTCAGCAGTTGTTTTATTCCTAAAGCACAGCCACCCGCACCTAACCTGGCGATCTCTTTTTACGTTGTTAAAGAAACCGTGGCGATAGTCAAATTTTCACAGCAGTCAAAAGATATCTTTCTCAGTATTTTGGGTATTTCCTGGTTTTGGCTCATCGGTTTTGTGTTCCTGGCGGAATTCCCCAATTACGCGAAGGATTTCATTAAAGGAAATGAGCAAGTCTTTGTATTATTCCTTGCGCTTTTTTCCATCGGCGTGGGCATTGGCTCTATGTTTTGTAATCGGCTTCTCAAAGGACGCATTGAGGCGACCTTTGTGCCCTTAAGTGCACTCGGTATGTCGATTTTTACGATTGATTTGTATTATGCAACCTTGTATGCCCTAAGCCACGTTAACCCCGCTAGCTTATTAACACCATGGCAGTTTCTACAGCATCCCGCACATTGGCGCATTTTGTTTGATGTTTTTGCAATAGCTTTTTGCGGTGGCCTGTATATTGTCCCCTTATATGCTATTTTGCAGCATCGTTCAGAAGAGTCTCATAAAGCGCGAGTCATTGCCAGTAACAATATTATGAATGCCCTTTTTATGTCTGGCGCTGCGTTATTGGTGATGTTGCTTTTAAAAATCAATTTTACAATTCCTCAGATCTTTCTGACGATGGCCTTAATAAATTTAGTTGTGATGGTGCAAAGTTGCCGTTTATTGCCTGGTGCGCTTGTTAAGTCCATTTTGCGGATGGTTTTACACTTTTTATACCGGGTTGAGGTTAAGGGTTTAGAAAATTATGACAAAAGTGGAGACCGAGTGGTTATAGCGCCAAATCATACTTCTTTTTTAGATGCTGTATTGCTTGCGGCATTCTTGCCAGGGAAAGTGTCATTTGCAATGTATAGTGGTTATTTAAATAAATGGTGGGTAAGACCCGTTAAGTTATTTGTAGAGATCTTCGGTATTGAGCCAGCTAATCCCTTCTCGCTTAAAACCATTATTAAGTATGTAAAGCAGGGTAAGCATTTAGTGATCTTTCCTGAAGGGCGGATTACTGTTACGGGCGCCTTAATGAAAATTTATGAAGGCCCTGGGCTAATAGCAGATAAAGCAGATGCTGTCATTTTGCCGATTCTCATAGAAGGGGCACAATATTCACCTTTTTCCCGCTTGAAAGGGCGGGTACATATTAAGTGGTTTCCTAAAATCACCTTAACACTATTTTCGCCAGAAAAAATGATAGTTGAAAGTAAGTTGAGTGGTCGAAACCGCCGGCAAAAAATTGGAGAGCAGCTTTATCAGATCATGGCTAACACACTCTTTCTTGGTAATAACTTTAATGTCAGCTTATTTCAGGGACTCGTGCAGGCAAGAAGCATTCATGGGGGATCGCATAAAATAGTAGAGGATGTGAATAGGCAGCCGCTGACCTATAACCGTTTAATTATGGGGAGTATTGCTCTTGGCAAAAAATTGGCCGCCATGACGACTAAGCAAGAGGCAGTAGGATTGTTGTTACCCAATTTATCAGCCACAGTAGTATCCTTTTTTGGTTTATTAGCCTACCAGCGTGTCGTGGCTTTATTGAATTTTTCAACCGGCACGCATAATGTGGTATTAGCCGCACATACTGCACAGATTAAAGTGGTTTGCACTGCGCGGGCTTTTGTTAATGCTGCAAAATTGCAAGGGATGGTGGATGCTTTAGTCGAAAAGGGAATAAAAATTGTCTATTTAGAAGATTTGCGTAAACAAGTTACCGTCTTTGACAAGCTATACGCGCTGTTGGCATCGCGTTTTCCTAAATTATTTGGCTTCATACCCGAACCCAAAGATGCAGAGTTACCGGCCGTAATTTTATTTACCTCAGGCTCGGAAGGCACCCCTAAAGCGGTGGTATTAAGTAGTCGTAACATCCAGGCCAATAAGAGCCAGATGGCGAGTCGAGTAGATTTTAGCCCTATTGATATTGTATTAAATGCATTGCCGATGTTTCATTCATTTGGTTTAACAGCGGGAACCATATTGCCGATTCTTTATGGCATGAAAGTCTTCTTTTATCCATCCCCCCTGCATTATCGTGTTATTCCAGAGCTTGCTTATGATATTAATGCAACGATTTTATTTGGCACCAATACCTTTTTAGCGGGTTATGCGCGCTATGCCAATGCTTATGATTTTTATAGTATTCGTTATGTGTTTGCCGGCGCGGAAAAACTACGTGAAGAGAATCGCCGTATATGGGCAGACAAATTTGGTGTGAGAATATTTGAAGGTTATGGTGCCACAGAAACCTCGCCTGTGATTGCTGTGAATACGCCGATGCATAATAAGCCAGGATCAGTCGGCCAAATGATGCCGGGAATGCAGCGTTCCTTGGAAGCCGTGCCTGATGTTGAAGGGGGGCGCCTTAGTGTAAAAGGGCCAAACATCATGTTGGGATATATGTTTTATGATAATCCTGGCGTTATTCAAGCTCCCATTGATGGTTGGTATGATACGGGGGACATCGTTGATATTGATCAGGAAGGTTATATCACCATCAAGGGACGCGCCAAACGTTTTGCTAAAATTGGCGGCGAGATGATTTCCTTAACTTTTGTGGAGCTGATGCTGGATAAACTCTGGCCTGAGGCGATGCACGCCGTTGTTACTATACCCGACGAGAAAAAAGGTGAGCAATTGGTGTTAGTGACGACCCAGCAAAACGCCGATAAATCAGATATTATCCGTTATGCTAAGGCCAATGGGATTTCAGAGCTGGTGGCCCCGAAACTGATTCATGTCATAGATAAACTACCGGTACTGGGTAGCGGAAAGGTAGACTACGTTGCCATTTCACAGCTGCTCAAGAACCAGTTTTTGGCTTAAATTAAGAAAACTAAATAGTTTTGAGCTTTGAGAATTGACATGTGTATTTATTGTGTGTACGATTCTAGTGAGTTTGATAAAACTCTTAGCATACGCCTATCGTTAGATTTTAGTGTCTGTCAAAGAGTTTGGGTCTTTTATAAGCCATCAATAACTCTTAGTACTTACACATAAATTTGACTATAACGAGGAATCTCAATGCCTACTGGAATCGTGAAATGGTTCAATCCTACTAAAGGATATGGGTTTATTCAGCAAGATCAAGGTGACAAAGACGTATTTGTTCACATCAGCGCGGTACAAAATTCAGGGCTCCAAGCCTTGAAAGAAGGTCAACGCCTCAGTTTCGAACTAGAAACCAGCAAAGGTAAAGTCTCTGCTGTAAATCTTAAGACGATTGACTGATAACTAGCTAACCCCTAGCACATCTTGCCACATCATCTTCAAGCGCTGCTACCTCAGTGACAGCAGCGCTTTAATTTTTTGGAAATTATTATGCAAAATTTTAATGCGTTCGGGCTGCCTGCTGTCCTATTGCAATCTTTGGATCAAATGGGCATTACTGTACCTACACCTATTCAGGTAGAAGCGATCCCCCCCATCCTTGAAGGCACCGATCTACTAGCCTCTGCTCAAACAGGCACTGGCAAAACGATGGCATATTTACTGCCTATTATTAGTAAATTAGAACAAAGCACCGATGACAGCATCCTCATTTTAACGCCCACGCGTGAGTTGGCTACTCAGGTAAAAGACACCGCATTACAATTGATCAAACGGATCCGTTCACTGAATTTGGCCCTCTTGATAGGGGGAGAGCCTATCTTTAAGCAATTTGCGGCTTTGAAAAGACGTCCTCGTATTATTATTGGCACACCAGGACGCATTTTAGATCATTTACAGCGCAGAACTTTACATTTGCAATCGGTTAAATACTTAGTCTTAGATGAAACCGACAGGATGCTGGACATGGGGTTCAGCCAAGATATTGAGACCATCCTCACTCATTTACAAAGTGAACGCCAAACCTTATTGTTCTCGGCCACTTTGCCACAAGCTATTGTGAAATTGTCTAAAAAATACTTAGCCTTAGATGCGAAACGGATTGCGATTGGCTCAACCACGGAACCTAGCCGTCAAATCAAACAAGAAACTGTGCAAGTTTCTTCAGGTAACAAATTCTCAACCTTATTAAGCGCTTTAGATGAGCGAGAAGGTTCTGTCATTATTTTTGTCAAAACCAAAATTAGTGCTGATAGGTTGGCTGAAAAATTACAAGAAAAAGATCATGCAGCGGATGCGATCCATGGCGATCTCAATCAGCGCAGAAGAGATCGAGTGATCAGAGAGTTTCGTAATAATAAGTGTCGAATTCTCGTTGCAACTGATATCGCTGCTCGTGGTCTTGATATCCCACATATCATGCATGTAGTGAATTATGATTTGCCCCAGTGCCCAGAGGACTATATTCACCGTATTGGTCGTACTGGACGTGCGGGAATGACTGGGTTTGCTTTGTCATTTGTATCGCCAGAAGAGCGTCATAAGTGGAAAGCTATTCACCGTTTGATCCACGCGGGTGAAGAAACGGAAAGCCAGTATCGCAGAGCCCCTTCACGTGGTGGTAAAAGTGATGGCAGAAGAGGCGGATATCAAGGGAAACGCGATGATAATCGTGGCGGCTACAAAGGTAAATCGAACGGTGAATCCAGACGTTACCCTTCGCAGCGCGACCAAGACGGGGAATCCAGAGGTTATCGCGGCAAATCTGAAGGTTCCTCAGAAAGACCCTATCGTGCTAGAAGTGAAGGCTCATCAGAAAGACCTTACCGTGCGAGAAGTGAGGGTTCATCAGAAAGACCCTACCGTGCGAGAAGTGAGGGTTCATCAGAAAGACCCTACCGTGCGAGAAGTGAGGGTTCATCAGAAAGACCCTACCGTGCGAGAAGTGAGGGTTCATCAGAAAGATCTTATCGTGGCAAATCTGAAGGTTCATCAGAAAGACCTTATCGTAGCAAATCTGAAGGTTCATCAGAAAGATCTTATCGCGCTAAATCTGAAGGTTCATCAGAAAGATCTTATCGCGCTAAATCTGAAGGTTCATCAGAAAGACCTTATCGTGCTAAATCTGAAGGTTCATCAGAAAGACCTTATCGCGCTAAATCTGAAGGTTCATCAGAAAGACCTTATCGCGCTAAATCTGAAGGTTCATCAGAAAGACCTTATCGTGCTAAATCTGAAGGTTCAGTACAAAGAAGCTATCGGTCTAAAAGCGAAAGCGATTCCGCACCAAAATCTTTCAGAGGCAAAAAGCCAGAAGGCACAAGTGCCAGACGTGAATACGTCAATCCCAAGGCCGGTGAGGGTGTTCGCAAAAAACGCGCCACCGTGGCTTACAGTGGCGCCTCACGTTTTGCTTCAGCGAAGGACGAAATGTAGGCCGGCTCCCGACATTGGTTGAGCGGGATAGAAAACACGAGATTGTGTTACGCGAACAGGTTGCCGATAAGGGTGATAATACACTTGTCGGTGACATCCTGGCCTCCTAACGACGACACGCTCCACATATCTTTCTTGTCTTGGGTGGTGGTAATGATGATAGTGGTGATGGTGATGTTTCACTTTCACCGTTTCATTAATAGGCGCTGCCTTCTTTCTTTTAATAGTGGTTCTTTTGATTACTTTCTTAGGTGCATTCTTTTGCACGACACGGTGCTCGCTGCGAGGCGCGTCACTCTGTTGCGCTCCGATAGTGACTGCCTGGCAAACGCTGGTTCCCAGAATTAAGGCACTGATTACAATCATTCTTATCATAGATCCCCCTTTGGGTATGACAGTTGTTATTCACCCGCTACGCTCATTTTTCGTCATGTGTTTTTTTATGCGCTTAAGGTGTGTTTGGGTTATTAAGGAACGTTGGATGAGTTTTCTGAATTTTTTTAGCGGTTTTTATTGTGCCAATCATATAAGGGCTGCTTTAAAAGCGCAATCTGGGTAATTGAATTTTTTTCGTAAAAAAATAGGCGAAAATACACGAGTCAGCATTTTCAAAATCAGACGAGCGTGGTTGATCCTGCAAATTATGTTTGATAGCATTCTTTGGATTTACGCTTTTATGTAGTAGGGTAAAACGAATGCCAAAAACCAGTATTAAGAGTGCCAACAAGCGCAAAATACAACAGCGCCAAGCTATCGATGATGTTCTATTAAATGCGCAAGAGTGCTTTAAAGAAGGGTATTTTACTGGGGCTATTTTGCAATATGGTTTATTAGTGCGCTTATTAGAACAGTCGAAATTTGCGACTCCTGATGAAAAGGGCGATGCCTACTGGAATTTGGCGATGTCTAATATTGAAAGAGCGAACCAATTAACCGATCAAGATGTGCCAAACGCAGATTTGTATTACGCACAAGCCCGTTTGCAAGTGCGCCAAGCGTTGTTAACGTATAAAGATAAAAATGAAATTAAAGCGTGTCAGGAAAAATTGGTTGAGCTAGGAGATCCAACGATTAAAGTTGAGTTGCCTATTGAGGATTTTGCTGTGAAGGTCGAAAAACCGCCCGTGTTACATTGGAAAAAAATACTACTACAACGCTTCCAAGAGGAACAAGCAGCAGCCAATGTGGAATGCACAATGACCGCTGCTACGTCTAAAAGACTTACTTAAGGGTATGAACCTCTAATCCTTTCACCACAGGGTCGGCTTTGAGTTTATCAACATTACTCACGCCATTAATATTGGTGAGAATAAGCCGTCCATGTCCTTGATCATAATCATCGCTAAAGTCATAAACTGCGCCAATCACCATCAGTTCTTTTTTAGCAATTTTGTCTTTGAATTTTTTTATCGCAAAGTCGACTTGTTGATTGACGTTTTCGACTACGCCCTGGTTCCAGTCACTGGATTTAGGTAAATGTAAATTATCCAGTTCTTGGCGAATGGCTTTGGATTCTTTGCTGTAATCATCTAGCGCGGCTTTAATAGCGCCACAATGCGAGTGTCCAATAATGAGCAGCACAGGAGTATGCAAATGATTAATGCCATATTCAACTGAGCCTTCGGCACTTTTGATTTGGTTGCCAATGTTACGAATAAAGAACAGATCGTTCATAGGGTTTTCATTAAAAGCAGTGGTTTGCACTCGTGAATCAGAACAAGCCACTACGGTAGCGCGCGGGCTTTGCCCCTCTTTGAGTGCTTTGAAGTCTTCCTTGGCAATGCCTGAGACATGTTTGTTGTTATCATTAACCATTAATTCAACAAAGGTCCGTACGTCGGAAGAATAGGTAGAAGCGGTTTCTTTGGCTAAGAGCGTATGAGGAAAAAATAACAGGTTCAAGATAACAAGCAGGGTAGTTTTTTTCATATCGTTCCTCAATGGATACTAATCAATCAATTAGTATCCATTATAGAAGTCTTTTAGACTTTAGCTGCTTTTTTGCCCGTGATAACTTCGTTTGACGTTGTCGGAACCGGTGCTTGTTGTGCTGCTAGGCGAGGGCTAGAGCGAGACCCTTTGGGATTAACGCTTTGCCAGAGTAGAGCTGTTTTTGCAGGAAGGTAAGACTCCACTTCGCCGCTGTCTTTAAGAACATCAACTTGTTTCAATGCCAACACATTTTCAGGACGATAGAGGCGATCTGTTTGCATACGCTGAATAAGACTGGCAGCAATCATGGGGGGGCGTTGGCTCGGTTTGTCATTTTCTTTGACGTAAATTGTGCGTGGCCCGCGTTGAGTTGGCGGCAACTCCTGATAGCTTGGTGCTTTAATAATACCTAGGGGTTGCAAAGCTTCATTAGCGATATCGTATTTTTGTAAAAATTCGTCTTTAAATTGCAGTCCATTTTGCTGGGCACGGCGCACCATGTAACGCAGCGTTTCTTCGTCCGCCATATGATCATTCGCTGCTGGCGGCTTATGACCGCCACCAATAGTGGAGTGATCGCCTGCCATCCAAAACTCTTCGGTTTCACCTGGTTTAAAGTTCACCAGATGGGGCGTGAAAGCATTGCGGCGCTCGTCTGCTGCAACGGCATGATATGCTTTGGTGCCAGCTGGGATGTGAAAATCCCAACCCAAATCGATTTCTTGATTGCGAACCCCAAATACTTTATCTAATAACCATAAATTGATGGGCAATCCAAAAGAAGCAACAGTATCGAATAGATACTCACAGGCCAGTTTAACATTAACCTCTAGCTTGAATTGGTTTTGCATTTCATGCGTCACTCTTTTCACTAGGCGATTAGCAAAATGTCTGGCGATTGCGGCGCCCCGGCTGAAACCACCCACTGAAAAATGCAGCGTATCGCCGGCTTTAATTTTGCCGTCTTTGATAGCTTGTGCCATAATTTTTCTCAAGTCTTGATGAGCATGTCGCATGACCCAGCCACCGCCATAGCCTGTCATTTCGGCAAATAATCTCGGTAACCACCAACGCCACTCTTTATCATTACCGATCCCATCACGGTAGATAACAAATTGCTGGTCAGTGCTTTTGAGTCCGTCACGCATTTTAACAATGTTAGTGACATGAGGGTCGGTGTCATCATTACTGGTGCCGTTAAAAAGGATAACGAAATGAATATCTGCCATGAGGATTTCCTTATTAAGAGTTGCAGGCGATTGTACACAAACTCTAAATAGCTGCTACTCATAATTCATACAGCATTAAAAAAATGACGCGCCGCAATGGAATTTTTTTGCTTGGGAAGCCTCATTTTTTTAGCCATTTTGCCGTTATCCTGAGAGGGATTGCGCGTTTATAGGTAAGGACATTATGAAAAGCTTGAAAGCTATCGCATTATTTTCGTCGCTGCTCTTCTTGTCGCAAGGTGCGATAGCAGCCAGTGAAACCATTCGTCATGTCAAAACGACACAAAAAGTGGTGGCGTTAACGTTTGATGATGGTCCCAGCGAACCGTATACCCAGCAAATTTTGCAAGTGCTTAACAAAAATAATGTGAAAGGCACTTTTTTTGTGTTAGGTGGCAATGCCAAAGAATATCCTAACATTGTGAAACAAATTATGAACGAAGGTCATGAGTTGGGTAATCATTCGATGTATCATGACAAGATGAAAAATCGTTCAGTGGATAAAATTTATAATGACATTAAATCGGTTGATACTATCTTGCGCAATTTAGGTTATCAAAAGGAAATTACCTTTCGTGCGCCATTTGGGATCACCTCTGATAATTTAAAAGTGGCATTAGAAAAACTCAATAAGCGACAAGTCTTATTCATGTTTTTGCCACAAGACTGGACTAAAATTTCTTCGCAGCAAATTCATGATAACGTAATGAAAGAGTTAAGACCCGGCCTCATTATCACGTTGCATGATGGTGGCAAAAGGCGCGACAACACCGTGAAAGCCACACAGATGCTGATTGATACCCTAAAACAAAAGGGCTACCGCATGGTAACGGTTTCAGAATTATTATCACTTAAAGGTCAAAATGCCGTGAGTCTACACGAGTCACAGTGATTGCTTCATGAGATTGGCGGTTGTTTATTGAGTTAGAAAGAGTGATAATATGCCCTCCCGAAGGGCATATTATCGCAATGAATAGGCAACGCATGACACAACAAGAGATCTCCCCACAAAATCTTAAAACGATGTTGTTTTTAGGCGTTGTTTCATGCCTTGTTTTATTCTGCGGAAAAACACTCGGTGGTGTAACTGGCATGCAAATTGCCCTAATGTTTGCAGTGGCAGTGAATGTGATTCTTTATTGGTTCTCAGATAGCATCATTTTTAAGCTCTTTAATGCCAAACCTATCATTACCGATGATGAGCCTTTACTGCATGGCACAGTAGCCTATTTAGCTGAAAAAGCGGATATGCCCATGCCAAGGATCTATCGAATTGAAGATAAATTTCCCGTTGCCTTTTCAGTGGGACGTAACCCAGATAAGGCGATGATTGCTGTCACCACAGGCTTGTTAAAAGCGCTAGAAAAAGATGAACTAGCCGGTGTGATGGCGCATGAATTGGCCCATATCCAAAATAACGATACTCGGCTTGCTACTTTAGCTGCAGGTGTTGGCGGCACGGTGAGTGCCTTAGCCAATATGTTGCAAGTGATTGTTTATCTGGGAGCCAGAAGCCCCCATACGGAGCCGAACTGGATAGGCAAAATGGTGATGAGCATGGTAGCGCCTGTGCTGGCTATTTTAGTGCATCTCGCTGTTTCACGATCGCGTGAGTATGAGGCAGATGAAAAAGCCGCACAATTATGTGGCAATCCGATGTGGCTTGCCCATGCTTTGTATAAGTTAGAACGCGCTAAAGAGCGCTACGAACTGAAAGCCGCTGAAGTGCACCCCACAACAGCCTTGCTGTGTACGATTAACCCTTTGCATAATAAGCAGTGGTCTTTTCTGTTTGGGATCCAGCCGCCGGCCAGGGAAAGGATCAACAGATTGGAAGCATTGGCGTAAAAACGCTTCCTATTTTGCCTTTATGCGTTGTTGCCTTCATAAATTAATTTGGCACTTCCCCTCTCCCAATATGGGAGAGGGTGCCCGAAGGGCGGGTGAGGGTTAATTGGATCTACAACGAATGTATAACACTCGTCACCACGCCCCAAAGTCTAAAATCCATCTCTTCTTTAATGACAATCGGAGCATAGTTTTCGTTCTCGGGTAGCAGCGTGATTTGCTGGTTTTTAGCGATTTTTAAGCGCTTAACCGTAAATTCACCATTTAAGAAGGCGATGACGACATTGCTGTCTTGCGGTTCTATAGATAAATCAACGACTAACATGTCATTGGGGAAGATCCCGGCGTTAATCATAGAATCACCTTCAACACGCACAAAAAAAGTAGTGGCAGGGTTCTTGATGAGGTGCTCGTTTAGATCAAGTGGTGCATCGTGATGATCATCGGCAGGAGACGGGAAACCTGCGGCAATTTTATGTCCATAAAGCGGAACAGCATTGTTCTTCGGCATTAAAGCGGCGGGCAATGCATTGGGCGGCATTACATAATCTTTCTGTCCGTAAGCAATAAGGAATTGCTGTAGATCTTCAACCAAGCTTTGAGGTACGCGAATAGCTCGTGTGGGCTCACCGTATTTGCCACTGCCGTGAGGGCGTCCTGCGCCATCGCGTTTACCGCCACGTGGTAGGGTCTGCCACTTATTTTTACGAGTCGATGTTTTTTGTTGGGTCATTTAAATAATTAATAGAATTTTGTACCAATTTCAAATTATAGCAGTCTGATATGGAAAAGCAATCAACACCTAAGAGATATTGCATTGTGCAATGCGGGAATAAGTTATTTAATTATCGTGCAGGCACAATAGCGCTAGTATCACGGGGTAAGTGAGATACTTTCAAATTCCCTTCGAGCGGTATATCTTAATTGAATGCTGCACAAATGAATCACTTCTGAGATGCTTCGTATCTAGAAGTGCAAACGGATATAAAATCATGGAATTTAAAGATTATTATAAAGTGCTGGGCGTGACGCCAGAAACGTCTGAGCAAGATATCAAACGTGCCTTTCGCAAATTAGCTCGCCAATATCACCCTGATGTGAGTAAAGAACCGGATGCTTCAAACCGCTTTAAAGAAATCAATGAAGCTTGGGAAGTGTTGAAAGATCCTAAAAAACGTGCTGAGTACGATAAGCTGCGAACAGGAGGCTGGGAAAGCGCTCAACAAGGTTTTCGCCAACCCCAGACCGATTTTTATTCAGGCGATCATCCTGAAGATTATGCGTTTGCAGGTGAGGGTAACTTTAGCGATTTTTTTGAGCATATTTTTGGTCGTCGTGCAGAAGCTACACCGCAACATCCACGAAAGGGCAGAGATATCCATGCCAAAATTACTATCCCTCTAGAAACAGCTTATCGCGGAGGCACGCAAACTGTTCAATTAGAATCAGGCAGACAAAGCAAAACTTTACAAATCAAAATACCTGCGGGTGTGATGCAGGGAAGCCAAATTCGTTTGAAAGAACAGGGGCAAGAAGGTATCAATGGTGGCCACAAAGGAGATTTATATATTGAAATAGACTTGGCCCCTCACCCTTTTTTCACGGTAAAACAAAAAGATGTTTATCTTAATTTACCCATAACACCCTGGGAGGCCGCATTAGGTGCCAGTATTGCTGTGCCTACGCTGGGAGGGGCTGTCAATTTAAAAATTGCACCAGGATCCCAAACGGGGCAAAAAATGCGTTTAAAAGGGCGGGGATTGCCTGGGGAACCCTTAGGTGATCAATATGTCTTGTTAGAGATAAAAGTGCCTAATGCACAAAGCGAAAATGACAAAGCGTTATTTGAAAAAATGGCCAAGGAAATGGCGTTTAATCCCCGAGCGGCCTTAGGAGTGTAAAGATGAAAAAAAGCGAGCCGATAGTCGAAGGGGTTTTGCAAGATGCAACCATCACCTACACGATTACTGAAATACAAACTTTGTGTGTCATTGATAAGGAAATGCTCGAAGAAATGATTGCATTTGGTGTTTTGGAACCTGCAAAGGGAGAGACCTTTGATTCATGGGTTTTCGATTATATGGCGTTACATCGGGCAAAAAGAGCGCTACGTTTACACCAAGATTTAGCCATTAATTGGTCAGGGATTGCTTTAGTATTAGATCTCTTAGATGAGCTGCAAGAGTTGCGACAAACGGTCGCAGTGTTAAAACATTTGTGATGGGTAAGAATTATTGATATAAGCGTTGTTCTGCCAGTTTGTTCGCAATCACATTAGTCGGTAAATTTTCTTTAGCAGCACTTTCAAAAATAAGCATTAACGTATGGTAAATATTGGCGATATTTTCTCGAGCCGTACTTTCGAGTTCATGGTGGTATTGCGCACTCACATGAATTAAGCCGCCGGCATTGATCGCAAAGTCGGGGGCATAAAGGATGTTTCTTTCTTTTAAAGTCAAGCCCATTGAGGGATCAGATAATTGATTATTAGCTGATCCTGCGACAATCGGAGCGACAAGCTCATGGACAGATTGCGGGTTAACAGGATTGCTTAATGCACAAGGCGAAAATACCTCAGCAGCAACTTGATAGATGTCTTCAACAGCAACTGCGGTTGCTGAAAATTCATTGACAGCACGGGCTACAGCTTGGGGATTGGTATCACAAACGGTTAAAATAGCGCCTTGTTGATGCAACTCTTTAGCGAGATGGTAACCAACATTACCAACACCTTGAATCGCAACTCGGATCCCTCTTAAATTGTCCTGATTCAGTCGATACTTCACAGCAGCCTCTATGCCGCGACGAACGCCAAAAGCGGTAACAATGGAAGGGTCTTTTTGGGCAAATGATTGTTGGGTATTACCGGTTACAAATTGAGTGATAGTGCGGATAGTGTCCATGTCAGCAATGTTGGTGCCACTGTCTTCGGCAGTAATGTATCTTCCTCCTAAGTCTTCTACACATTGGCCAAAAGCACTAAGAAGCTTGATGCGGTCAAAATCATGAGATGGTCGCAGTAGGACGGCTTTCCCCCCTCCTAAAGGCAAGTTACTAATAGCTGCCTTATAGCTCATTCCCTGCGCAAGTCGCAGACAATCTACAATTGCTGATTCAACCGATGGATAGGGTTGAAAACGGCAGCCACCGATAGCAGGGCCAAGTTTGGTGCTATGAATAGCAATAATGGCAAAAAGCCCAGAATCAATATCTTGCTTAAGGTGGAGTTCACCATATTTAAGCTGCTTAAAAAGAGGGTAAAACTCCGGATTATTGCAATCACTGACAAAATAATCGGTAAATGATTTCATAGTCTGCTATTCGTGCCGATAATTTTTCTGATAAGGTTTTCATCGGTGTTCTGCATTAAAACACAGCAACCAAATGAAAATCACAATATTCATGTCATCGACAGAATCAGCGAAAATGTGAAGGGTATGAGTGAATTAACTTCTGCCAATATTTTGGTGATAGGCGATCCCAAACGGGAAGGGCTTCCTATATCCCAAGCGGCTAGCGTTAATGGCTTCCATGTTCACATAATTACCACTAAAACTTTGAAAGAATCAGTCAAGATCATTCTTGAGAAGTCTATTGATCTGATTTTGTGTGAGTATCATCTCAACGATGGCAGTGCAATCGAGTTGCTAAGCGCATTAGCTCATTTAACAGCAAGACTGCTACCTGTGGTCGTGGTGGCGGAGGAAGCCGATGAGAAACATGCCATTCAAGCCTTTCGTAAAGGTGCAAAGGATTTTATCGTAAAAGATAAAGGCAGTCATTATTTGCAAAGGTTACCTCTGGTTCTTGAGAGAGTGTTGAAAGATGAGTGTCGATATCGTGAAAATACGAGAATCAAAAAAAATAACGAAGCTATATTAGCATCAATATCTGATGGGGTGATTGGGATTAATTTGCAAGGAGTCATTACCTTTGCTAACCCAGTCGCTGCTATGTATCTAAATGAATCGCTACCTAATCTGATTAATCAGCCTATTGAACATTTTGCTGACAGGGTCACAAAAGATTTTTCAACTGCACTTAAAAAAGCTGAGGAAGCTGTTAAAAAAACAAATAACTTAGTATCGGTTGGATGCTACGAATTAACTTTGAAGGATGATCCTCAAGAGACAGCAGTTAAAGTTTATTTGACCCCCGTATTTGATGAGTTGCTTCACCTTGAAGGTTATGTGCTATCTTTTCGTGACATATCAGAGACTCACAAAGCACAAAGTGCAACATCAGAAAACGAGCAACAAGATGATTTAACGGGTTTATTAAACCGTAAGGCGCTACTGCTTCGTTTAAAACATACGGTTTCTTATTGTCGCCGTTATAACACTAGATGTGCAGTATTATTTGTCGATTTAGATGGATTCAAGTCATACAATGATGCCTTGGGACATGATTTTGGTGATGAGTTATTATTAAAAGTAAGCCAACGCATCCGAACGGTGATCCGTGACGCTGATTTCGTGGCGCGTACCAGCAGTGATGAATTTATTGTGTTACTAACGCATATTAATCACATCAACGATGCCAGCAAAGTAGCGACTAAAATTAATCAGGCGCTGATGCCGTTTTTTGAAATCAATGGTGAAAAATTTCAAATTACTGCTAGTATAGGCATTGCCTTGTATCCTGATGATAGCACTGATGCAGAAAAATTATTGCAATATGCTGACTTTGCTATGAGCTTAGCTAAGAAACGAGGCAAAAACCATTATCAGTATTTTCAATCTGATTTAAATCTTGAAGCTGAACGAGTCATGCGTTTATCGAATGATTTACGTTCTGCTATCCAATTAGAACAGCTTGATTTGCATTTTCAGCCACAAATTGATGCGCGAACCGGGCGTTTAGCAGGTCTTGAAGCCTTATCGCGTTGGTCTCATCCGGCGCTTGGTATGATCCCACCATCAGTATTTATCCCGTTGGCAGAAGAAATAGGCGTTATTGCTAATATTGGACATTGGGTATTTGATAAATCTTGTCAATATTATAATTTATGGCGTGAAAAGGGCTTAACAAATTTTACGGTGAGTATTAACTTATCGATCAAAGAGCTTCAGCGAGATGAATTTGTTGATGAAATTGCTGAAGCTGTGTATGAAAATAAAATTGATCCTCATTTCTTTCAATTTGAAATTACTGAGTCGATATTTGCGCACGATACCCAGGAAATTATTTATAAATTATATCAACTCAAGCAAATTGGCTTTAAAATAGCAATGGATGATTTTGGCACAGGGTATTCCTGCTTAAGCTACCTAAGGGATCTGCCAATTGATGTGATCAAGATTGACCAGTCCTTTGTGCAAGCAATTAGTGCTGATAATAATGAACGTCATAAGGCTATTATTGCTGCTATCTTTGATCTAGCTAAAAGGCTGAGGATCACTACCCTAGCAGAAGGCGTTGAAACAGAAACGCAGGCTGCCTATTTGCGATTATTAGAATGTGATCAATTGCAGGGCTTTTTAATTGCAAAACCAATGCCGTTTGCTGAGGTCACTCAATATATGAAAGACAAGCATCCTTACCTGAAAGCCACCAAAAATGGTTAAGCAAGTGCTTCCTTGCGGTGTAAATCGTGAGAGCTATTTTGTTGTACAAACAATTGACGCCAGCGATAATAACCTACTACCGCCATGAACAAATAAAGCCAATGGACTGCGCTATGAAATGGCATTCCTTTGTATAATTGCAATAACGCAACCAGTGCATCAACTATAAACCATAGTATCCAGCAGTGAATAATTTTTCTGCACAAAAGCCATTGAGCAATGAGTGATAACACGGTGGTGGTGGCATCCCAGTAAGGAATAGTCGAGTCAGTTAAGGTCGATAACACTTGCGCGGTTAAGGCAATGCTGATAACCGCAAGTAAAACATAATAGCCAAATTGTTCTATTGATAAATAACGGATGGGCAAAGAGGGTTTGTTCGACAGACCCACAGACCATTGATACCAGCCATAAATCATAGAAATAAAATAAATACTCTCAAGTATTAAATGACCATAGATCCCTTTTTGCCAATACAACACTGAGTTGAGAACGATAGCAAAGAGGCCAACCAGCCAGGCTAGGCGACGCGCTTGGGTAAAATAATAAGTGGAAATTAAAGATAGGCTAGCGCCTGTGAAATCAAGCCAATTCATATCTGCTCCCTTCGCTGGCATTACCCAACAGGTTCAACGGGTATACTCTCAGCCGCTCGCTCTTCCTATTTTGCTTTTATGCTTTGTTGACTTCGCCCATCTCGCAACAGTCATGTACTGAAAGTACACTCCTGATTGCTCGAGAGCTTGTCGCCTCGCCTAAAAGCAAACTAGTTCGAGCGCTTCGCTCTTCCTATTTTGCTTTTATGCTTTGTTGACTTCGCCCATCTCGCAACAGTCATGTACTGAAAGTACACTCCTGATTGCTCGAGAGCTTGTCGCCTCGCCTAAAAGCAAACTAGTTCGAGCGC
>JBFWUT010000002.1:0-36305 GCA_050247135.1 Candidatus Berkiella sp. | reverse complement strand
TCGCTCTTCCTATTTTGCTTTTATGCTTTGTTGACTTCGCCCATCTCGCAACAGTCATGTACTGAAAGTACACTCCTGATTGCTCGAGAGCTTGTCGCCTCGCCTAAAAGCAAACTAGTTCGAGCGCTTCGCTCTTCGTTAAGAGCAGCAGCACCCCAAAATTAAGATTGGCAGACTATACCAGCAAATTACCAGAACATGAAGAGTAAAAAGGCACCAAGCGCTAGGCGGTACAGAACAAAGGGTAAAACCCCCATGGTGCCAATCAGCCTTAAAAAGGCTTTGATGCAAAAATAGGCACTGACTGCAGCAAATAAAATGCCTGTTAACAAATAAGACCAGGCTACCGGATCTGGGGACCGGACAATTTTCAAGCCTTCATAAGAACCCGCTAGCACGATGAGGGGTATGGAGAGTAAGAAGGAAAATTTAGCCGCAGTTTTGCGGTTATACCCTAAACCAAGTCCTGCCGTGAGCGTAATGCCAGAGCGGGAGGTACCTGGGATCAGCGCAAGCGTTTGAGCACAACCGATAATCGCTACATCTTTCCACTTAAGTTGCCCCATCATTTTAGCATGTGAAGATAAGCGATCGCTGGCAAGGAGCAATACACCAAAAGTAATTGTGGCAAAGGCTATGACTAAGGGAGAGCGCAAGGTGGTGGCAATAAAGTCGTGTGCTAAAAAGCCAATTAACGCGATGGGAAAGGAGGCAATAATTAATTGCCATGCTAGTTTGCTATAAAATCGCGAGGGCTTGCCCTGTACAGAGCGCCAAAAACCCGCTTGCAGGCGTAATAGTTCTTGACGAAAATACCAGCAGACCGCAGTTAAGGTGCCCACATGTACAGCCACATCAAAGGCCAGACCTTGATCTTGCCATCCTGTTAACAGCGGAACCAGGATCAGATGTGCTGAGCTGGAAACAGGCAAAAATTCAGTGAGTCCTTGTACGATTGCTAAAGTGATGACTTGCAGGAGTTCATTCATGGCTTTTGCTGCTCTTTGGGCGATTGATTGTGGGACTCTTTTTTGACTTCTTGGCACTCAGGTTTTGCAAGCTTTTTCGAGTGCATAAATTTTTCATATAAATCTAAAGTGCATCTACCAATAATAGCTCCCCAGTGATCTCTTTCTTGGGGATTCAACTCCGCCGGCAATCCCACTGCAGCATTATTTAAACAAGCTTGTACAAAAAGCTTATTAAAATCGATGCACTCTTCAGCCGAGATGGTAAAGCAAGACATAAAATATTGCTCTTTTTGACAAAGTATCTTTGGCAAGTTGTTTTGCATATTTTCCATCCAGACTTTTCTGCCAATTTTTTTTGCGCTCTCTGGATTTTGGGGAGAAGCGTCGGGTACCGCGGCAAAAGCAGAGTTGAAAAAACTGCTAAAGACAAAAGTTAGAATAATGGCTATTTTTTGCATAAAGTTCCCTTTGGCCTGCGTTGTGCCAAGAAGTATAACCGATTCTCCTCATCAATTGCCTGTCATAACCCCTGTTGGGATCTATCGTATTGCAGTTTTTTACTCGTTAAATAACAAACGATGCTTTCTGTCAATGCTTTTTACAGAGCGCCAACTCAGCGCCGCTAAAAAAACCGTGCCAATCCCAAGAGAAGCCTTTAGGGAAATTTTTTTTAACGTAATTTCAGCGTGATAAATCTTCGTGACCCAAAAATCACGATCTTGGCATCAAGGTTGCATTAGTAGTTATGAAGGCTAAAAAAGTGAAAAAAAAATGAAAACATTAACAACAATAATAACAGGGTTAATTTTGATAGTTGGATGTGTATTAAGCGCCATTGCGAATGAAGACATCTTGCCGCCACCAATCCAGACCCCAAAGATCATGCTCAAGCATCCCGTTGGTTGCTTTCTTGAAGACACGCCCGTGCCGCTGGGGATGGCCAGTCACGCGATTTATTCGGCAAAAATGGAGCAGTCAGAACCTGTGTTGCAAAAACCAGTGGCTACCTGGCTTCTGTTGCGATTAACGCCCTGCCAGTTGCCAGTGACGGTGAGCAGAAAAACGTTATTGTTAGGCGCGGTAATCGTGATATTACCCGGATTTTTTTTAAGAACTTTACGCAATAAAAATGTCTAAACCATTAGGAAGGTTGCTATGAAAGGATTCAAACGTGAAGGAGAAGAAGGTATGTGGCATCACAAAACAAAACTGGGTACCTTTTGGATTGTCGAGTCTGAGGAAAGTCATGAATATTATCTAGGAATGGATAGTGATTCTTTGGGTCGTTATAAGCGGCTTGAAGATGCTATTAAAGACATCCGGAGTCAGTCGACAGGCCAACTCAGATGGGATGAGGCTCGTTCAAGCTTCGTACCAGAAGATGTCAAAGAATGGATAGAAGGTGAACCTGAGAATTGGGAAAAATTTTAAGGTTCCCAAGACCCCATATCATTTTGGGCAGATTACCAACCTATCCTCATCAAAGCTACCTTGCTTGGAAAGGGTAGGTCAGCTATCATGGCAACCCTACTGACAATTTCCATAAAAATAATTATTTTGCATGGTGCACTCAGAGTGTGGCGATGCATTTTTAAAGGACAGTGACATGAAAGCCGACATCCATCCTGACTATAAAGCCGTTACAGTAGTCTGCAACTGCGGGAATACCTTCGATACCCGTTCCACCTATCGCCAAGAGACGATGCGTGTAGATATTTGTAATGAGTGCCATCCTTTTTATACCGGTAAACATAAAATTGTGGATACTGAAGGCCGCATCGATAAATTCTGGCGTCGTTATGGTGCTAAGGATAAAATCGAGAATGCAAAGAATGCCGCTGAAGGCAAGTAATTACACAGATTTTACGACTTCACAAAAAGGGCGCCTTGGCGCCCTTTTTTGTCTTAACCGCTTTTACTTTGTATAAGCGGCATCCTAGGTGAGTTTTATGACAAATGATTTAAAAAAGGCCGCGCTGGATTATCACGCCCTTCCAACACCGGGTAAACTAAGTATTGCCTTGAGCAAGCCAACCGAAACACAAAAAGACTTAGCGTTGGCTTATACCCCCGGTGTGGCAGAGCCGGTGAGAGCTATCAAGGCAAGTCCGGATGATGCCTATCTTTATACCTTAAAGTCCAACTTGGTGGGCGTTATCACTAATGGTACTGCGGTTTTAGGATTAGGCGATGTAGGCCCCTTAGCGGCAAAGCCTGTCATGGAAGGTAAAGCCGTTCTCTTTAAACGATTTGCCAATATTGATGTATTTGATATCGAAGTCGAAGCTTCGGATCCCCAAACCTTTGTGAACACAGTTGCTAATATCTCACCCACCTTTGGCGGCATCAACTTAGAAGACATTAAAGGCCCACAATGTTTTGAAATAGAACAAGCGCTCAGTGAGCGTTTGGATATTCCTGTTTTCCATGATGATCAACATGGTACTGCTATTATTGTGGTGGCGGGCTTGTTGAATGCAATAGAACTCCAAGAAAAATCGCTATCTGAAATCAACGTGGTTTGTTTAGGCGCAGGTGCGGCAGGTATTGCTTCGATGCGTTTACTGATGGCGATAGGAATGCGTCGCGATCAAATCACGATGGTAGACAGGCAAGGTATTATTCATACGGCAAGAGCCGATCTCAATACTCATAAATTTGCCTTTGCCGCTGAAACCGATAAGCGCACATTAGAAGAAGCCATGATTGATGCTGACGTGATTATCGGTGTTTCAGGCCCCAATTTGGTAACACCTCAAATGCTAAAAACCATGGCACCACGTCCGATCGTCTTTGCTTTGTCCAATCCTGATCCGGAAATTGAGCCCAGAACGGCATTTCAAGTTCGCAATGATTTGATCATGGCAACAGGACGCAGTGATTACCCCAATCAGGTTAACAATGTCTTATGCTTTCCTTACATTTTTAGAGGGGCATTAGATGTTAGAGCTAGTAAAATTAATCAAGAAATGATGATAGCGGCTGTGAACGCGATCCGGAATTTAGCGAAGGAACCCGTGCCAGAGGTTGTATTAAAGGCCTATGGGATAAGCGAACCGTTATTGTTTGGCAAAGACTATATATTACCTAAACCAACGGATCCTCGTTTGTTACCGTTGGTATCAGCGGCGGTGGCTAAGGCTGCCCAAGAGACAGGCGTTGCGCGCATTCCTTATCCGCAACACTATCCATTAAAACCTCTTGGTGCAAAGGAGCTTGTTAGCAGCAAAACACCAGAAGAAGTCATATAATCAATCACTACCTATACTCAAGGACATAAGGAGAGTAACCATGGCAAGAGCGAAAATTGGATTAATCGGCGCAGGTAATATTGGTGGCACACTGGCTCATCTTGTTTTGCAAAAAAAATTAGGCGATGTTGTTTTATATGATATCGCTGAAGGAGTGCCACAAGGTAAGGCCCTTGATTTAGCACAGTGTGGACCCATTGAAGGTTTCGACGCGAAGGTCACAGGCACCAACGATTATAAAGATATAGATAATTGTGATGTCGTCATTGTCACAGCAGGCATACCCCGTAAACCTGGCATGAGTCGTGATGATTTATTAGCGATTAATGCTAAAGTGATGAGAGCTGTTGGGGAAGGGATCAAACAATATTGTCCCAAAGCTTTCGTTATCTGTATTACCAATCCTTTGGATGTCATGGTTAAAGTGTTACAAGATGCAGCTTCAGTGCCAGACAATATGATTGTGGGTATGGCAGGTGTGTTAGATTCGGCTCGTTTTCGTACCTTCTTATCTTGGGAGTTGGGTGTTTCAGTAAACCAAGTGCAAGCGTATGTACTAGGTGGACACGGGGACTCCATGGTGCCATTAGTTGGTATGAGCAATGTTGCTGGTGTGACCTTAGAGCAAATGGTTAAAAACGGCTCGATGACGCAAGCAAAACTCGATGAGGTTGTCAAAAGAACCCGCAATGGCGGCGGCGAAATTGTTGCGTTACTCAAAACGGGTTCCGCATTTTATGCTCCTGCTTCTGCAGCGATTTCGATGGCGGAAGCTTACCTGCGTGATACTAAAGCGATACTGCCTTGTGCCGCCAAGCTTAAAGTGGGTCAATATGGCGTGAAAAAACCGTTGTTTGTTGGCGTTCCTGCGAAAATTGGTAATAAAGGCGTTGAGCAAGTCTATGAAGTCGCTTTAACCGATGCAGAGCAAAAAAATCTGCAAGTCTCGATTGATGCCGTCATTGAACTATGTGATGCGGCTGAGAAGCTGTAATTCTCTGTTCTAAAGTAGCGGCGGGCCATCAAGTCCGCCCGCTTTAGATAAGCCAAGTACCAGCCATCACGGTAATGGCTTTACCTGTTAACAAAACCCGATCGTTTTGAATTTCCACCTGTAAAACACCGCCACGTTTGCTCGCTTGATAGGCTGTAAACTGGTTTTTCTTTAATCGTTTGGCCCAAAAGTCGGCGAGTTTACAGTGTGCCGCTCCGGTCACCGGATCTTCATTCACCCCTACACGTGGCCCAAAAAAACGGGACACAAAATCATATTGACTTGAAGCGGCAGTGATCACCACCGCCCTAGCATCAATTTCTTTAATTTTTTCAATATTGGGAATGAATTCTGCGACTTGCTGCTCGTTTTTCAGTAGTACGATCACATCGTCATGCGCTTGTACTACATCGATAACCACATCCTTGAGATCTAACAATTCTTCAAAACTGGCAATATCGAGCTGCTTACTAACTGGCTGTAGCGGAAAATTTAAAGTTAATCCATCCTTACGTTGAGTAACCTCTAATGGACCTGACAAAGATTCAAATTTGATGGTATTGCTGTTGATCAGTTTTTCTTGAAATAAGATGTGAGAAGCAGCCAGCGTGGCATGACCGCATAGCTTTACTTCGACGATGGGGGTGAGCCATCTTATATGAAAGTGATTGGTTGCAATTTTTTTTACGAACACCGTTTCAGAAAGATTCATTTCTGCGGCAATTTGTTGCATATCTTTGGGGAATTCATCAACGATCATAACAGCTGCGGGGTTACCTGTGTAAGGGCCATGCGCAAAAGCATCAACGATCCAAATGGTATTCATGAAGAGTTACTTAGAATAAGGAGTCATTATTACCGCCACCATCGCTTGGGGTAATGTAATTGCGCTCTGCGCCGGAAGCTACCGCAGTGCGGTTAGGCATAGCATCTTGACGGAAAATTTCAAAAATCGCATTCGGTTGCCCAGGACGCGCTAAATGGCCGGAGCTAGGATCGATCCTCACTGTAATAATGCCTCGTGGTTGTTCAGGCTTGGTTTCGGGAACGCCTTGTAAAGCAGCTCCCATGAATTTCATCCAAATGGGTAAAGCGGCTTGCGATCCATATTCTTGTAATGATTGAGGCTCATCAAAACCTACCCAAGTTGATGTCACTAAGGATTGATTAAAACCGGTAAACCAAGCATCCATTTGATTATTGGTGGTCCCAGTTTTGCCGGCGATATCAGAACGATTTAGTGCACGAGCACGGCGAGCTGTACCGGTTTGCACGGCATCTTGCAAGATAGAAGTCATGATATAAGCCGTTTGTGGTGAAATCGCACGAGTGGCCCCGGGTTGTTTACTATTATTGGGTTTTTTGTTCACCATTTCATCGATAACGTTTTCTTCATCCTCTGAGTCAGGATCATATTTACTGGACAGATCAGGCGCCGCACTGACGGGAGAGGCTTCATAGACGACATTGTTTTGGCTATCAGTGACTTTTTGAATGATATGTGGCGTCACTTTGTAGCCGCCATTGGCAAAAGCCGCATAGCCGGTTGCAATATCTAAAGGTGACGCGTTGGCAGTGCCTAATGCAAGTGATAAGGTGCGCGGCAAGTTACGACGCTCAAACCCAAAACGTTCAATGACTTTAATTGCTTTGCCAACACCCAAGGCTTGTAATAGACGAATTGAAACGAGGTTTCGAGATTTGGTTAAACCAACGCGTAAGCGGGTGGGGCCGTAAAAGCGACGGGAATCATTTTGCGGACGCCACGCGTCCTCTACGTTCGCATCGCGATAAACAATAGGAGCATCATTGATCACAGAAGCTGCGGTGTAGCCGTTTTCTAAAGCGGCAGCATAAATAAACGGTTTAAAATTAGAGCCGGGTTGCCTTGAGGATTGTGTCGCGCGGTTAAAGTGCGAGAGATTAAAATCAAAACCGCCAATCAGAGCGAGTATGGCACCATTTTTCGGATGCAGAGCTACTAATGCTGCTTGCGCTTCCGGCAGTTGACTAAAGACCCAGTGGCTATCCGCTCCAGGTTCAGCATAAATGACGTCGCCTACCGCAACCACATCAGAGGGGGATTCGGGCTCTGGCCCAAGGCGTAGGCGAGAAAACTGCCGTGCTGCCCATTTCATACTATCGAAAGGGATTTCGATCACTTGTTGATTAGCTAATAATGCTTTAACGCTGGTATCACCGACGCTCAAAATAGCAGCAGGCCATGTGAACATGGTTTTAGGGAATGATTTGAGTTGCTCTGCCCAAGCCCCTTTGTCGATAGTGCCTTTTGCTGAAACGGTGAGCTGGCCAATGGGGCCTCGGTATCCATGACGTTTATCGTATTCTAAAAGTCCTTCTTGCACGGCGTTATGAGCAAGGCTTTGTAACCGACTATCCACTGTGGTGTAAGCAACATATCCTGAGGTGTAAACTTGAGGACCAAATTTTTCGACTAATTCTTTGCGAGCCATTTCAGAAACGTGAGGCGCATCAATATCAATCACACGACCGTGGTAGCTGGCCATTACGGGTGATTCAATTGCTTGATCGTATTCTTCCTCTTTGATGAAGCCATAATGAAGCATTCGTCTGAGAACGTGTGTTCGGCGTTTCATTGCCGCATCAGGATTGTTGATAGGGTTAATAGCAGAAGGGGCTTGGGGAAGGCCAGCAATCATCGCCATTTGCGCTAAATTGAGCTTATCGACCGTCGTGCCATAATATACTTGAGCTGCTGCTTGAACGCCGTAAGCGCGTTTCCCAAAATAAATTTTATTGAGATATAACTCGAGAATTTTATCTTTAGAAAGTTCTTTTTCAATTTTGAGTGCCAATAGTGCTTCGTTGAGTTTGCGCCCGAAAGTCTTTTTGCGGGTGAGGAAGAAATTGCGAGCAACCTGCATGGTAATGGTGCTGGCGCCTTGGGCTTTAGTTCCGCTGACTAAAAGATGTACCGATGCGCGAGCTATCCCTCGAATGTCTACCCCATTGTGCTCATAAAAGCGGCGATCTTCGGTCGCCAAAATAGCATTAATGAGCGTAGGGGGAACGTCTTGAATAGAAATAGGGGTTCGGCGTTTTTCGCCATATTCGCCAATCAATTTTCCATCCGCTGTATAAATTCGAAGTGGCACTTGAAGTTGGATATCTTCCAAATCATTAACTTCCGGCAATTGGGCGTTGGTGTAGAGCACGATAACCGCCAAAGCACACAAGCCAGCAACGCCGGTGCTTATAAGTACATGGACAAAAATGCGGAAGAAATTTTTCATAGCCTGAGTATAACAAAATGTCATAATGCAGATGGAAGGTTATTTATCTAAAGTGTAAAAAAATTTGCGAGATAGCGTGCAACAGCTAGTATTGAAGTGAGTATTGAATATTTTGTTATTATTAAAACTGAATTTGCCCACAAGGGATAATATAGTTTGAATTATAACTTACTAATGATACTATTAGCGGAAAAAGGTTTGCAATAAGATAGTAGAGTCTGTTACACACAGACGAAGTCTAGCAAAAACTGGGTTCATGATGAACCGTGAAGTGTTAGTAGCCTCCAGTGAGGACAAGGGAAGGAATCGTGGAGCTAGCATTATTTCAACATAAACCACCTACACTACTTGGTGTCGATATTAGTTCGGCTTCAGTGAAGCTGCTCGAGCTGAGTTTGGGGCCGCAAGGTTATCGTGTCGAGAGCTACGCTGTCGAAAACTTGCCAGCAGACGCCATGCAAGAAAAGGAAATTAAAGACGTTGAGGCCGTAGGCCATGCACTTGAACGGGTGATCAAGCGCTCCAGAACTCGTGCAAAATATGGTGCAGTGGCGGTGAATGGTTCAGGCGTTATCGCAAAAGTAATTCAGATGAATAATGGATTGACTGAGGCTGAACTTGAAACACAGATCAAATTAGAAGCAGAACGCTATATTCCTTACCCACTACAGGAAGTGAACATTGATTTCCAAGTGATTGGTCCCTCCAGCAAAAGCCCAGAGCTGGTTGACGTGTTGTTAGCTGCTTCCCGTACTGAAATGATTGATACACTCGTTGAAGTGCTGAGCATGGGTGGCATTACCGCGAAGGTGGTTGAAATTGAAGCCTATTCTATAGAAAGAGCTTTTAGTTTGATCGCCGATCAGGTTCCCAGCGAAGGAGAGCACCAAACTATCGCTGTTGTCGATATCGGCTCAACCAGTACAATGTTTAGCATACTACATGACAAAACCACTGTTTATACCCGTGAGCAAATTTTTGGTGGTAAACAGTTAACAGAAGAAATTCAACGACGATATGGTTTAACGTTTGAAGAAGCTGGGGTTGCCAAAAAACAGGGCGGCTTACCGGATGATTATACCTTAGAAGTACTTGAACCTTTTAAAGATGCTGTCGTTCAGCAAATTGGTCGCTCGCTTCAATTTTTCTTTTCCTCGAGTCAATTCTCTGAAGTCGATCATATTGTACTGGCAGGTGGGACGGCTTCGTTACCTGGCCTTGTTGAGCGAGTTGAAGAGAAGTTGGGGATACCGGCTACTGTGGCTAACCCTTTTGCGAAAATGTCTATTGCACCCAGAGTGAGTGTGCCGGCAATTCATGCTGACGCGCCTTCTCTCATGATTTGCTGCGGTTTGGCAATGCGGAGCTTTGCGCAATGACAATTAATATCAATTTATTACCATGGCGAGAAGAGCGCAAAGAGCTGCTCAAAAAAGAATTTTTTACCATGTTGGTTTTTGGCATCGTGGTATCGTGCGGGTTGGTTTTAATTATGCACATGACGGTGGCAAGGCAAATAGCGGCACAAAATGATAACAATACCTATTTAAAGAATGAAATTAAGCTATTAGATGAACAAATTGCACAGATCCAAAGTTTAGAGAAAGAAAAACAACAGCTTTTAGCTAAAATGGAAGTGATTCAACAATTGCAAGCCAGTCGACCAGAAGTGGTTAGATTATTTGATACGATTGTGCGCATCATTCCTCCGGGATTATTTTTAACGAATTTGTCGCGTACTGGCAATCATATTTTGATTGATGGCAAAGCTGAATCCAATACCCGTGTTTCAACTTTTATGCGCAATATTGAAGCTTCAGGATTATTTAAAACCCCAGATCTTACGTTAATTCAAGCAGATGATATGAAGAATGCCGATGGTAAAACTCAAAGACCTATCGATAGATTAATTGGTTTTAATTTAAAAGCAGACGAAGTAGTTAGTTTCCCGAGCGTTGCGCAAAAATCTCAGGGTACAACCACACCAGGAACACCTGGTGCATCGCCTGCACCAACACCGACGAGTACGACAGCAAAATGAATGTTAATTTAAATGAATTAGATTTAAATGATGTTGGCATATGGCCTCTTCCGGTCAAGATAGTGACTATTGGAATCATCAGTCTAATGATTTTATTCTTGGGATACTGGACCGATACTAAAAAACAATTGTCCTATTTAGATCGATCTGAAGAAGAAGAATTAACCTTGCGAACGACCTTCGAGGAAAAACAGCATAAAGCCGCGAATCTAGATGCATATAAAGAGCAAATGGCTAATATGAAAGCTTCTTTTGGCGCTTTGTTGCGACAACTTCCCGAGAAAACAGAAGTACCAGGCTTGATTGAAGATATTTCTCATCAAGGATTGGCGGCAGGTCTAGAGTTTCGCTCAATACGTTTACTGCCTGAAAAGGAAATCGATTTCTATGTGGAGTTACCTATCGAGATTTCAGTGGTTGGCAGCTACCATCAATTTGGCGAGTTTGTGAGTAACGTTGCGGCGTTACCTCGAATTGTCACTTTACATGATTTTGTTATCCATCCCATTACCAATGATTCATCGGGAGATAGCTTAATCATGAATATAACGGCTAAGACTTATCGGTATACTGCGGATGATCCCGAAAATGCGGCTAAAGATACGGCTAATAACAATGCGCCACAAAAATAAAGCCCTATCGACTGTTTGGGGAGCAATATTACTCTGTTTGTTGCTAGCAGGTTGCAGTAACTCAGAGCGCCGTGCTGAATTGGAATCCTATGTGAAACGGATCAAAAGTCGCACTATTAAAGAAATTGAACCGCTGCCTGAAATTAAACCGTATGAAATTTTTACCTACTCGGCAGCGAATTTACATAGCCCCTTTGTGCCAAACATTGTACAAGAAGTGGCCAAAAAAGTGGTGGTTGAAAATGGTATTCAACCAGATATGAATCGTCGTAAAGAAGCTTTAGAGAATTTCCCACTTGACTCATTGCGCATGGTGGGCACATTGGAAAAGAACACTAAAAAATGGGTATTGGTCGTTGATCCTACGGGTACCGTGTTTCGAATTACCAAGGGAAATTATATCGGGCAAAATCATGGGCACATTGATAGTATTTCAGATGAAAGAGTGATGATTACAGAAATAATTCCTGATCCTATGGGCGGATGGCGTGAACGCAAAGCATCCATTAGTTTAGCGGATTCATTAAGCAAGAATAAGAGTCAGCATCCACAACAACCACCACAAGAAAAAAAGTGATGAAGCTTGGAGTCAGTCATGGTAAAGATAACTAGAGCATGTTTGATAACACTGATAATGTTATTTTCGCCGATGGTTTTGGTTGCTGGTACCATTAAAGATATGCAAGTGGTTGCCATTGATGGGAACCGCATTTGCCTTACATTATCTTTTGACGGGAAAGTAAGTGCTCCAAAAAGTTTTGCAACTGAAAATCCGGCAAGAGTCGTGTTAGATTTCCAGGGAGCCAAGAATGGGTTGCCTCGTGAAAAAGCCCGAAGTGATTTAAATACCGGTATGGTTAAGCGCGTTGCTGTCGTCGAAGCTAATGATAGAACGAGAGTGGTAATTGATCTTAAAGAGCCAGTTCCTTTCGATGTAAAAATGGAAGGTAAAAATGCTGTTGTTGTCATGGGCGGCGGTTTACCGCCGACACAATCCTCATCTGATCCTTTCCATGGTCAAGTTCATAATGTGCAAGAATCACCGCGTATAGGTTGTGATAATAAATTTGCATTAAAAGGCATTGACTTTCACCGTGGTAAAGAAGGTGAAGGGCGAGTTGTCATCGATTTAAATCACACCAATATTCCTATTGATTTAAAAGAAGAAGGTCAGACAATCCGTGTTAGATTCTCGAGAGCACAGTTACCCAGAGACTTGCAGAATAAATTAGATGTCACAGATTTTGGAACACCAGTGAGCTCAATTAACACTATTCAAAAAGGCCAAGATGTGGAAATGACTATCCAAATGAATGGCTTTTTTGAAAACATTGCTTATCAGGCTGATAAGCGCTTCACAGTTGAAGTGAAGCCGTTAACCAAAGACGAAAAAGATAAACTGCAAGCAAAAAACTTTAAGTATACTGGTGAACGTTTATCATTAAATTTCCAAGATATTGAAGTGCGAGCCGTACTGCAATTGATTGCTGACTTTACAGGATTAAATTTGGTGACCAGTGATTCTGTGACAGGTAATGTGACATTGCGATTACGTAATGTGCCTTGGGATGAGGCGCTGGATATTATCCTTAAAACGAAAGGATTGGGTAAGCGCAAAGTAGGAAATGTGTTAATGATAGGTCCGAGCGAAGAGATTGCGGCTCGCGAAAAATTAGAGTTACAAGCTACTCAACAGGTTCAAGATCTGTCGCCATTGCGTTCGGAATATATGCAGGTTAATTATGCCAAAGCAGCTGAATTGGCAGCTTTACTTAAAACCGATAAAAACTCGATGCTTTCTTCCCGTGGCACAGTTTCTGTTGATGAGCGTACCAACACCTTGCTGGTACAAGATACCGCGAACAAAATTGAAGAAATTCGCTCTTTAATTCACCGCTTGGATGTTCCAGTTCGCCAAGTGCTGATTGAGTCGCGTGTGGTTTTTGCGAATGATGATTTTGAAGACGCTTTAGGTGTAACATTTAGTTCTGCTGCTAAGTTCAGGCCAGGTAATGAGCCAGTAGTTGGTTTTACAGGAGATAGGGCAGGTGCTGATGCGATTGCCCAAGGAGCAACGCCTGCATCACAGTCTTTAACCGACAGACTCAATGTCAACTTGCCCGCTGCACTGCCTAGTGGCGCAGCCGGATTCGCCCAATTTGGTTTGGCCATTGCGCGCTTACCTGGTGGCACCATCCTAGATCTTGAGTTGATGGCCTTAGAGAATGAAGGCTTAGGTAAAATTGTTGCTAGCCCGCGTTTAGTGACATCCAATCAGCAGCAAGCCTATATTGAGTCGGGTGAAGAAATCCCGTATCAAGAAGCTTCCTCTAGCGGTGCGACCTCCATTGCCTTTAAAAAGGCGGTATTGCGCCTGGAAGTGACACCGCAAATCACGCCAGATGATCATATTATTTTAGATTTGAAGGTGAACCAGGATTCTCGTGGTGTGGTCACAGCTGGGGTGCCAGCAATTAATACCCGGGAAATTCACACGAAAGTACTTGTTGCGAACGGCGAAACGGTGGTTTTAGGGGGCATTTACCAGCAGCAAAAAAACCAAAACAAGACGCAAGTACCCTATTTAGGAAAATTGCCAGTCGTTGGCTGGATGTTTAAAAATGAAACGAACAGCGACCAGCGTAACGAATTGTTGATCTTTGTTACCCCGAAGATCATTCAGGACGGGATGGCGTAGTCTTCCCTCGATTGGGTCGGCTTCCAATGGTATACTCATGACCCAGTCGAGGCTATGTAATTAAGTTTGTAGCCTTGCTATTAATGATACTGCATAAAGTTAAATCTCTTGCTTTCACTAAGGTGTCCTTCAAAGCATAAGGCTTTTAGTGAGAGTTAAATCAAGTTGGAAAAATGAAGCGATCAGTGAATTTATTTTTAGTTGGCCCAATGGGGGCTGGAAAAAGCACGATTGGTAAACAACTGGCAAAAGAGTTAAAGCTAGAGTTCTATGATGCGGATCAAGAAATCGAAGCACGCACAGGAGCAGATATTGCGTGGATTTTTGACGTTGAGGGAGAAGAAGGATTCCGCAAAAGGGAAGCATACGTCATCGATGAACTCAGCCAACTTCAAGGGATTGTTTTAGCCACAGGGGGCGGTGCCGTGCTGAATGCTGATAATCGTAATCGATTAGCAGCGCGTGGTACGGTGGTCTATTTGTATACCACGGTCGAACAACAAATGAGACGCACAGCGCGCGATAAACGACGCCCGTTGCTGATTACTGAAACACCGGAATCCACACTGAGGGAATTAATGGCGTTTCGTGATCCGCTATACCGCGAAGTGGCTGATGTCGTTGTCAATACGGATGGTCGTACAGTGCGTTCAGTTGCCGCCGAAGTCGTCAAGATGCTAGAGCGCGATCAGTTGTAATGGAAGAGCCACTATGGGTAACTGTACCAAGTGGCGCCTATCCTGTTTTTATAGGATATGACTTACTCGCCAAGGCCTCTTTGTTTCAACAGCATATTCGCAAGGCGGCTTGCATCATTAGCCACCCCGAGATTGCTGCCCATTATTTCCCGCGCCTTGAAAAAGCTCTCATCCAAGCTGGGGTAAAAAAAATGACTACTTTGCTTCTCCCTAGCGGAGAATCGCATAAAACCTTAGTCTATGCTGAAAAAATTTGGTCATATTTACTAACTCAACATTACCACCGTGATACATCAATAGTTGCGCTTGGGGGCGGCATGATAGGCGATCTAGCCGGTTTTAGTGCTGCTTGCTACATGCGGGGAATTGATGTGATCCATTGTCCCACTTCTTTGTTGGCTCAAGTTGACGCAGTCATTGGGGGGAAAACAGCAGTGAACCACCCCTTGGGTAAAAATATGATTGGTGTTTTTCACCAACCCAAAATGGTACTTGCTGACTTAAGTACCCTAAGCACCCTCCCACAAAGGGAATTCATTGCAGGAATAGCCGAACTGATTAAGTATGGGCTTGTTTTAGATCCCGCTTTTTTTGCCTGGTTGGAAGAGAACCTCTCCTTGTTGCTTGCTCGCGACAGTAAAGCGCTACACCATGTTGTGATAACGGCTTGCCGAATTAAGGCTGAAGTGGTCAGAAAAGACGAAAGAGACACAGCCGAACGAATAGTGTTAAATTTTGGTCATACCATTGCGCATGCCATTGAAAATAGCTATGACTATGAAAAATATTTGCATGGAGAGGCTGTTGCGATGGGTATGATGGTCGCAATGCGCTTATCCTTAGAGTTGGGATGGGGTGAATTGAATTTGTTAGAAAGATTAATATCATTGCTAACAAAGGCCGGTTTGCCAATATCCTTGCCTGATGGGATTACGACAGCAGCAATATTCGCTAGAATACGACAAGATAAGAAGCACTCAAATGGTCAAATAGGCTGGGTGTTGGTTGAGTCGTTAGGAAAAGCGCGGGTCATTGAGGATGTGCCTGAAAGCACGGTCCGTGCCGTTTTAGAGGCCAGTGGGGCGACGCCATAGAAATGAGGTAAGGATACCGTATGAATGATAGCAAGTCGATTAACTCCGATATATACTTGTCATCTGCTTGGCAACAACATGCCGATTTAATTACCCATCTTTGTCACTTCAGTCAGAATATTTTATTGGTCTTAGGCCAAAAGCAAGCTGGTAAAAGCACCTTTTTTGAACATTATATCCATGCTCCCTTTGCAGGTTTAAAAATCTGTGCGCTCAAGGCCGATAATGCCAAAACGGTTGAAGAGCTTTTAAAAGAAGTTGCCTTGGGGTTTGGATTAAATTGGGACAGTGCTTCAAACTTAACTCAAGAAGTCAAAAACCAAGCGATTACTTCCTATCAAATAGCCCATGAAACATGGATGTTGATGATAGATGATGCGCACCTTTTAGACGATACGCAAATGAGTGCCTTACTACAACTCGTGCAATTTAATGATGAAGCCAGACAACAATTGCATTTAGTGCTCTTAGGAGAGCCTTCATTAGAGGGGCGTTTGTTTTCACCCAACTTTGCAGCCAGTGTGCAAGGCAAAGTTTATAGTATTGAATTAGAGCCTTGGACATTGCATGACGTGAAACGGTATTTTTATAGTGACGCGTTATTAAGACAACTAGAACCAGAACACGTTGCGGCTATTTTTGAACGATCACAAGGCTTACCAGGGCGAGTGATTCAGGAACAACTTTTATTACAGGGATCGACCAAAGGGGCAAAAACGATGACGAAGCAAAATGCAAAGCGTTGGACACATCCGATTGCACTGGGTGCAGTGGCAGGATTTTTATTGGGTGGTAGCTATTTATTATTAAATAGCACTCAAGAGGAAGAAGCGGTAAACGCGCCAGTGAATGCGGCGCAAGTCGAAAATATCCATCTTGATAATTCGGATGAGAAAATGGCAATGGAAGAAGAGCCAGCCCCGATTGTCAAAGAGACCATTGCCGTAGCGCCTAAAATGCCAAGCACCACAACCCAAAGTACACAAGTTGAGGAACAAGGTGCCGCAACCACAGCGGCCACCACCACAGTCGCAGCGCTAGAACCACCGGCACAAAACACAGAAATGACGGTGACCCAAGCGACAACCCCAACGCCTGCGCCACAACAACTTCAAGCACCGGCGCCTGTTCCTGCACCGGTTGCGACCACCACAATAGCAACACCTGAAGTAAGCACTCAGGCAATGCAAGCAGCGCCTAAAGTTGCGGTTAAATCTTCTGAACCTAAAAAACCAATGAGTAAAGAAGAAGAATATTTGTTGTCGGTAGATAAAAATTTCTACACCTTACAACTGGTTGGTGCGAGAAACGAAAATAGTGTTAAGCAATTTATTCAAAAGCATGAGTTAGACGAGCATGCTTATGTTTATCGTACTAAATTATCCGGTAAAGATTGGTATGTGGTGGTGCTAGGTGAATATGCCACCATGGATGAAGCCAAAGTTGCAGCTTCGGGGCTCCCAACTCATATTGCCGCCAAGCCTTGGATCAGAGAATTCACCAGTATTCATAGCGATATTCAAAAACAGGGCTAAACACTAGGTTTGTTAGCGTTAGAGGGAGTTCTGCTGATGAGCTCGTCAAAAACACGAGTGCAGCTCCCTTTGAGAAGCTCATTGAAAATGGCATTATCTTTTGTAAGCTGTTTACTCAGTACCAACTCTTTTAAGGATTGTGCTTGTTCTTCGCTAAGCCCTATCAAAGAACTTTCTGTAAGAAACCGTTTTACGAATACTTCGTTTTGGCCTGGGTTAAAGTTTAACTCTGTTTGAAATTTCGTCACAGCATCAGTCACAGCCTCTTGTAATACATTGTTATTATCCATATTAGCAAAAGCATTATCTATTATCTCTTTAACAAATTGAACTTGTGTTTCATTGTCAAGTTGGGGCAATTGTTGCTTACAAATAGCGGCTAAGATCTCAAATTCAATAAAGCGTTTAATCCGATTATCCATCAGAGTCTTTTTTCGCTCAGAAGGTAATATAGCTGGCACTGAGGTGGGGGTGAGTACAAAAGGGTTGACTATTATCGATTCGGCAGGTTTTTGCTCTGGTAATATTTCAGTGCGGGCTTCTCTAAATGCTTTAAAGCGTTGTCCCAATTGCATAGCTCTGCCACTACCGGCAATATCTTTTATTTCCTTTTCAAAATCGACATAATCTCTGTCATTCAAAACAGGTTCCTTAGACTCAACGAGAGCTGCATTGATTTTATCTCGCACAGAGGTGCGTGTACCTAAGCTGTTAATGAAGTTGATGCGTAAATTATACCAATCCTCATCATAATACACTTTGCCCGCAATCATTTCTTCAGCATTTTCCGTGCCAAGCATGACTAATGATTGATATAAATCCATTGCTTCGTCCAACTCGCTATTCGCTATTTGTTCAGAAAAAGCTTTTAATACCACTGCGCTGATCTGTTGCTGAATAATTTCTCTTCGCTCTGGGGGCAGTTGAAAGACTGGGTGCCCTGCGCCCAATTTACCTATTCTACCAATTGCGCCAGGGTAACAACTGGGGCAATCTCTATCATCAGTTGCATTGGCGCGGCGCATATCGGCAATTTGCTGAATAAAGTTTTCTTTATTCAGATCATTAATTGCTAGAAAATACATCGCTACGCGGTAGCGTACTAGTTCAGCAGCCATTTTAAGCGAAACAGCACCTTCTGAGGCAGCTGCTGTGGTATAAACATTAGCTATAGCCATTTGTGGGGTTAATAAATTATCAAATACACGATGATAAGATGCCTCAGGATCGTACGCTCGCCAAGCAATTTGTGCGCTATCTTCGTTTGAAGTGGCTAATTCACGCATGCCTTGCATAATGGCTTTGTTGCGCCCTTCAACTAAGGCTACTCGATTGCTGTCAATGTAATTGATGAGTTTGCTATTTTGCGTTGAGGGATTCTGTTTACAGGCGTTCAGTATTTCTGCTAATAAAAAGGCTTTGATCTCTTTTTCGATATTGGCCACTTTTTCAAGTGGCGAATGCCCCGCCACCTGATTGAATTTACCGGCTAGGGCGGGTTCTACCACGGCTTGGAAATGGGCATTGGCTTTTCGAGACAACGACTCATCACCGGCACTTTCGCCCTGTCTTAATCGTATGACTTCTCGAATTCCTAATAACTCAAATGCGATTTTTTCCTGAGGCTTTAAAGAGGCTTTAATGGTCTCAAATACCATGTTCTGAAACTTTGCGAATGCAATAGCACCTTGGTTCACATAATTAAATTCATCTGATAAATCTTGATCAGGAACGATTTTCTTCATCAGTATCTGGGCTATATCCAAATAAGCGGTGTGAGAATATTCGCGATAATGTTTAATCGCTTTTAAAGGTAGCATGCAGCCCTGTGTTTTGGGGTCGGCACCACAATCAAGTAAAGTTTGCACAATGACTGCATTGGGACGAAGACTGGTGATGGCTTTACTTAATGCTTCTGATTGATTAAAACGCGCACTGACGCCTTGCGTGAGTAATCGTAAAACAGCGTCTTTGTCACCTTGTTCAATAGCAATCAGTAAAACTTGGTGCCAATCTAACTCAGAAGGGGTAAATCCCTTAGCAAGGATGCGGTTTGCCAGGTCAAGATTGTGATTTGTATGAGCGGATATAAATAAATTTTGCAGTACTGTGCTACCCAGTTTTTCGTTCAGTATTGCGTCAACAAATATGGGTTGAGGATTTTTTAACACGGCATCGATAATGTCAACATCATTTAACGATACGCCCTCATAGTAAATGTCATAAAACCTATTCGCGTTGTTGTGTTGTACTGCTGTTATCAATAATTCTTTCTTTGCAGATTCCGTGAGAATTGCGCCTAATTCTTTCAAAATATCGACGTGTTCAAGTTTATCACTTTTATAGGCATCCAATAAGGCTGCGCTGGCTTTCTCTGCCATTTGTTGCGCTTCATCAGCCGTGGGTAGATAGCCTGCTTTTAGGGCAAAACGAGCAGCAGTGAAATAAAAGGGATCTGGCCCTTGAGCTTGGGCTTTTGGTGCGATAGCTGCAGCTTGTGGCGCATTAATTTGCCCAAACCAGTTCGGTGCATCAAGCAAAGCCACCGCTTCATCAATAGCGGCTTCCACTTGGGGATTTAGATCCCTATCTTCTATGAGACTATTGGCAGCGGCAGGGGCTGCTTCGGGTTCATCCTCTAAACCCAGTTCTTCTCGCAATAGAGCCACGTCAGGATCAATCACGGGCTGTACTGCTTGATGCGCAGCTTGTGGCGTCACTTGAGGTGTCGCTTTGGGTAAAGTGAAATTATAGAGTCTGGCTTTTAACGGGTCAGTTAAGCCATGTCTCAGAAAGAGAGATACTATTTCTTCGGAGCGAGCGCCAATTAGCAAATCAATGAGTTTGATATCCGTCAATGGTTTTGGGCAATACTTTAAATATTTTTCAACTTCGTCAACATTCATTCTACTTACATTCATTCTACTTATTAGTAATTTGCCTAATGGTAAAACTTGACTCTGTTGGATGCGCCCCCCTTTACTAAAGAGGTAATCTAAAATGCCAAGTTGGTAAGAGTTTGAATGTAGTGCCATGTTAATGGCCTCTTCAATTGCTTCAGGCGTAACAAAAGTACTATCAATAATACGTTTACCAATCTCGACATTTCCAGCTTGACAAGCTATCTCAAAAAGAAATTTGCGTTGATCAATGTGTGTGGTTTCGTCTGTAAAGGCCGTTGTGAGATTAAGATCCATCATTGCTAGCTCATTAATTAATGTGCGCTCATTAAATGGTTTTTCAGGCCAGGCTGAAAGAAAAATCTCAATTGCCTTTCGAGGTGACGCTGTGCTAAGCGTGCTGGGTGGTTCTGCGTTAACCGTACTTAGTTCATCTGAGAAATCAATCGCCATAATGTCAGATAATGAATCGCCATCAGAGTCTGTCGTTACAACTTGAAAACGTTCCGTGCGAGAATTAATACTGGGTTCGTTATCAATCACATAAGAATAGGAAAATTCTTGTGAGATCGGATCATAGTCAGTGAAGGAAAGCGTAGCGCCATTGTGGGTTGTAAAATTGACTGGGGTAAATATTCCATTACGGAATATGACGTGTCCTTCTATAGAAATCGAATCTGCAGACGGAAAACACATGGTATCATTAACGGTGAACGGCTCAAAGGAACGTTCATCAAATGATGTGTCAACAAATGTAAGAATGGCTTTTTGAAAGAAAGAAGATAGCGTCTGCTTATCTACTCTTGCAGCAAGGCATAACATTTTGGCGGCGTCATAATGTTTTTTTGCTATAGCTTGCTTAAAGTAATGACTGAGTTCGTCGATGGTAGGTTTATGGCCATTATTTAATAAGAAGCTCATATCCACTTCTTGATTTGATGGAATCGCTTGTGAACTCATATAGGCTAATTTAGTGTTAGCAGGCAGTTGTTTTAGCCATCTATGCGTTACATCGTTGGGATTTTTTAAAATGTGTTCCAGTAAGTTTTGAAAAGGGAATTGATTTTGAGCTTCGCTGGCTTGTGACATCAGGCTATTTAAGCTTTCAATCAATACATTTTCATCCTCATTTGATAAAGTGCCTTCAAGTAAATTTATGGCCTCAGCCAAGGCGCGTTCAGGATCGGCAAAAACATAAGTATCTACACGAGATTTTGTATCTGAATACGAAGCCTCGTCATCCATTTCTCTAAAATCAAGTAGATTTCTCATCAGCTCTTGGTATTCCAGCATGGTAGGTCACCTGCTATTCAAGCCCATTATTGGTTAGTGTGCCGTGCCGGCATTTAAGTTCCTGGGTATTTTCTTGTAGGTTAAACGGGTAAAATAAGGAAGATTTTCATAGCATGAGTTAGTTTAATTAATGGATTCTTCGTTTCGCTTGATAAAAGCTCTGAAGCGCCAACCGGTCGATAGCACCCCGGTTTGGTTTATGCGCCAAGCAGGGCGCTATTTGCCAGAATACCGTGCGCTACGTGAACGCATGGGTGGTTTTATGGCGATGTGTCAAACACCCGAAGTTGCTGCAGAAATTACCCTGCAACCGTTAAAACGGTTTCCTTTAGATGCGGCCATTATTTTTTCTGACATATTAACGATCCCAGATGCCATGGGATTGGGTTTACATTTTGTGACCCATGAAGGTCCACAGTTTCATCATCCCGTTCGTACTCAACAAGCGGTTGATCAATTACCTATTCCTTGTATGGAAGCCGATTTAGGTTATGTGATGGCGGCCATGCGAATCTGCGCAAAAGAGCTAGCAGGAAAAGCGCCGGTGATAGGTTTTTGTGGCAGTCCGTGGACGGTAGCGACTTACATGGTAGAAGGACAAAGCAGTCGTTCATTTTCGATTATCAAAGCGATGATGATGAATGAACCAGCCATGTTAAAGGCGTTGCTGGAGAAAGTGACTAAGACCAGTTGCTTGTATTTAGAAGCGCAAATTGCAGCTGGTGCGCAAGCGGTGATGGTATTTGATTCGTGGGGCGGCGCGCTTTCAGGACATGCTTATCGTGAGTTTTCACTTCACTACATGCAAATAATCGTAAACCATCTTAAAAGCAAAGCACACACTAAAGATATTCCGGTGATCTTATTCACCAAACAAGGTGGACAATGGTTAGAAGCGATTGCCAATACCGGCTGTGATGCCCTAGGCATCGATTGGACCCAAGATATCGGTGATGCTAGAAGGAGAGTGGGGGATAAAGTGGCCCTGCAAGGTAATTTGGATCCAGCGACGTTATATGCCAAACCGGATGTGATCCGTCAAGAAGTGAAAAGGGTATTAGAAGAGTTTGGTCAAGGTAGTGGTCATATTTTTAATTTGGGACATGGTATTACGCCAGATATCAACCCAGAACAGGTGAGCGCAATGATTGATGCCGTGAAAGAATTCAGTCCCGCTTACCATTCATATTCAAAGTAAGGATAAAGCACGATGGATCAGTATAAAGTTATTTTTCCAGGCACCTTTGACCCCATCACCAATGGTCATATTGAGCTTGTTGAGCGTGCAGCAAAAATGTTTTCAATGGTTGTCGTTGCCGTAGCGGAGAATGCTCGCAAAGCGCCGGCTTTTGATATTAAAACCCGGGTTGCTTTAGCTAAAGAAGCATTGAAATCTTATCCTAATGTTGAGGTGCAAGGTTTTAGCGTGTTGCTGGCCGATTTTGTGCGCTCACAAGGTGCTAGAGCGATTGTGCGAGGTTTGCGCGCGGTATCGGATTTTGAATATGAATTTCAGCTAGCCAATATGAACCGACGTTTAGCGCCCGATATTGAAACGCTCTTTTTAACCCCAGCTGAACATAATTCGTTTATATCGTCTTCTTTAGTATCAGAGATTGCCCAATTGGGCGGTGATATTTCTTCCTTTGTTCCCAAAGTGGTGGCAGCTGCATTAAGCGAAAAATTTAAGAGATAATTGTATGGCACTGAAAATTACTGATGAATGTATCAATTGCGATGTCTGTGAGCCTGAATGCCCAAACCAGGCCATTTCACAGGGTGAAATGATTTACGAAATTGATCCTAACTTATGCACCGAATGCGTGGGGCATTTTGATGAACCTCAGTGCCAACAAGTGTGTCCGGTTGATTGTATTCCGGTGAATGAGGACTTTGTTGAGAGCAAAGAAGAGTTGCTCAAAAAATACCAACAACTCTATCCAAAACAACCATGAGCATATGCACCTAATCAGATATAATGTTCTAAAATTCCAAAAATATATTTATAATATCCTAAAATTCCAAAAAATTGGTTGTTAATATTCTAAAATTCCAATATTATAGATCTATAATATTCTGAAATTCAGGTTTTTCTATGGGGCAGCTGTATTTTTCGACAGATCAAAAAGAGGCCAAAAGGCTATCTTATCTCTTTCAACAAAAAAAACTGCGGCGCTTATATCAAGGGATCTACTCTGACGATTTGAAATCCTCTGTAGAAACGATTGTTCGTGAGAAATGGATGCAAATGGTTGCATACATCGTTCCCAAGGGTATTTTAAGCTTTAGAACGGCTCTGGAATTAAAACCGACTTATTATGATAAAGAGCACCTTGTCGTCTTTGTTACCAGTTCATATATAAAAACAATAACGCTACCTGGGCTAATTATTAAAGTGTTAAAAGGAAATTGCGATTCCTATTATGAACAAGTGTTACCTAGTCTCGCTAGAAGCAATTTGCCGCGAGTGTTATTAGAAAATTTATCGACAGTCAGAGGAGCTAATAAAGGGATAAAAACCATCGGTGTACAGGGAGTTGAAATAGAGCTTGCAAAAGAAATGCGGCATAAAGGCGAAAAATTTCTAAATAAAATTCGGGATGAAGCAAGGCAGATATCACATGAATTAGGGTACCAGAGGGAATATATTAAATTAAATGATATCGTTAGCTCAATGTTATCAACGAACCCCGATTCAACTTTAAAGACACCCTATGCAATCGCAGTTGCCGCAAAAGAACCCTATGATAGAAGAAGGTTAACATTATTCGAAAATCTTTATTTGTACTTAAAAAAATGCAACTTTAACCAAAGAGACTACCGATTTAATACCGCCTCATTAAAAAATCTCTCTTTTTTCGAATCTTATTTTTCAAATTTCATTGAAGGAACTGAGTTTGCCATTGATGAGGCAGAAGATATTGTATTTTCTGGGAAGGAAATTAAAAACCGGCATGCTGATAGTCATGATATTCTAGCCAATTTTCGTCTGACCAGTGATCCATCTGAAATGGATATAACACCCAGCGATGCAACTCAATTGTTAGATATTATTAAGAGAAGACATGCATACCTTATGAAAGAGCGGCCAGAAAAACAGCCTGGAAATTTTAAAAATAGTATCAATAAAGCAGGTAACACCATTTTTGTAGAGCCCCAGGATGTTATTGGTACATTATGTCAATCATTCGAGTTCTACAAGCTTTTGCCAGAGGGGCTTGCAAAAGCACTTTATATCCATTTTGTGGTTAGCGAAGTCCATCCCTTTTCCGATGGCAACGGCAGACTTTCTCGAATAATGTTAAATGCGGAATTATTTAGAGCAGGAGTCTATAAAGTTATCATCCCAACCGTGCATCGAGATAATTACCTTAATGGCTTAAGACAAGCAAGTAGAGATGAGTATTTTACCACTTATTGCAAAGTATTAGATCAAGTGCAAGCTTACGTTCAAACAGTTAATTGGTCAGACTATGGAGATGCTCGACATAAATTAGAAACTGATCAGGCTGATAAAACCCCTGATGAAGGCATACCGATATTTAATCGAGCACTACGTTCGTTAAAATTATCTGAGTTTGCTTAAATTGTTCTAATTTAAATGCTAGTGATTTAGATAAAGATTTTTCGGCCGCATTCCCAGGCTCAAATTAAGGCCTAATTCCAGAATTTGTCTTAACGTCAGGATCTCTATTGTCACTTAGCGCAGGTTTTTCTTGTAGCCCCATACTCTTGTTAAAAGCATCGATTAAAATCTTAGCTTTAGAACCTTCATAAACCATCGTCAATTCACAGTTATGAAAACGGCTTGTTTCATCTCTTGATGCGCTCATCCAGTTAAAGGATCCCTCTGCGATTAAATGATCGTCAACTAAAAGTGTTTTTTGATGTAGATGTTCTGTGGGCATTACCTCAATGTTTCTATGTAATTTCAGTAAATCGCTGTAGGCTTGATTCAATTTATAAACGTCTGGTCTGTTACACATTATTCTGATCTTGACCCCTCGGTTGGCAGTCTTGGCAAGCAGCGTGGGTGGCAAATCGTTTAAAAAACCCGAGGAAGCATTTATAAATGGGCAGCAAATCGTTAAAGTGTTTCTTGCAATGTTAAATGCAGAATTAAGGAAGAGTCTATGAGCGTCTAACGTTGCCAGGTAAGTCAATTTTGATCCATCATTGAGTTCAAAATAAATAGGGGTGTTGGTCGTTTCTAAGTCTCTAAATGAAGACATTGCAGTAAAGTTGCCTTGCCTTTTGTAAATGTATTGGCGCATGTAAACCATTATTTGGCTTGTTAATCCTGCGCATATTTGTTTTCCAGAAATGACTAATGTACCGTTTTTTCCATTTTGATATCTAGAAGAATCTGAAGCTAACCAATTAAATGAGCCAATCGCTGCAATATGACCATCAGTAAAAAGAAATTTTGCATGCGTTTGTATGACTTCATAACATATTTTATTATCATGAATAAATTGCATTACTTCAGGTGAGCAAGGTTTTTGATCACTATTAAAAAAATGAATACCCACCCCTTTAGATCTAAGCCTAATAATGTCATCTTTGATCTGATTAAGCATCTCTATGCTAATACCATAGGATGCAATCATAACATAGTTATCAGCATCTCTGAGGATAGAGTTAAGTCGTGAAATGTGCTCTTCATTGGTCATTATTCTTGAAACAGAGGCTTCAGGAAGTTCGTGATCATATGAATATAAATCTGAGTAATCAATATCAAGATCGTCACTTAAATTTACTTCTTCATTATCATCATATTGGTCACTTTCATCTTGCTGATACCAAAAAAATTCTTGCCCGTTGACGCCACCTGAACGCTCAATTGCAAATGTTGGCTTATTTTCATGAGCCTGTTTAGCTCTTTTTGAGCTTTGGCTCTCATAGGATGTTAAAAGACTTCTTTTTCCTTTCAAAGGCTCATGAGTTGATTCTTCTTGGTAAGGTTTAGGTTCAACTTCGTTTGCTAGATCCTTTGAGTGTTCAATGAAATATTGTCCTGCACTAACATGAGCCTGCTCTGTCGACACCTCAAAAGCAGTATTAGCAAAATAAATCTCTCTTGTTAACAAAAGCAATTTCGTTGAATGAGATAAATTGAATGGTTCTTGTTTTAGAAAATCTTCCATGTTTGTAAGATTTTTTAAAATATGTTCACTAACATGTAGGTAAGCTTGTTCTAATTGCCCACCCAATTCCATATTGATTGCAAAAATATCTTGAGCTTCTGCAATCAGTCCTTTTGGATTTTTCTTTGAAGGGCCACTATTCATATCATGTCAAAATACTTGTAAGTCTTATGAATAGTACCTTCTATATATCGCTTAATCAAAGCAATACTGACAGTCACATTATTTCACAAGATGAACGGTATTGTTTCCAATAGGGCAAGATCCACATTAATTTGTGGTCAAAATAATATTTGTTCTTTTGTGAAAATGTCTAAGTTGAAGGCTGACGCTCGAGAAATATTAGTCTTTACAGTCAAAGTAATTCACAAGAAGAGTTGCGAAGTAACGGTCTCTACTTGTAAAGGAGAGAGACGCGACTCTCTTGAGAAGCCGAAGGTGTAGCTAGGAGCGCAAGAGAGATTTTTTCTGATAAAATCCCTCTGCCCTACGGGCTGCTCCCTTTTATAAAGGGAGATTATCAGTCGCTAATGCGACATTATTCATCTAATTTAAAAGCCAACGACTTCAAATAATGATTCTCCGGCAAAAACGGATTAACAGGATGATCTTTATCCGCTCCCGCTTTACGAATGAGACGCGCTTCCCGCCCCGCTTTAGCAATACCCTTAATAATGGCATCCTGAAATTCATTGGTTGAAGCATGATGTGAACAGGTTGCTATCATCAAAATGCCATTTTTCGCCACCACTTGTGTCGCGAGTTTAGCTAATTTTTGATAGCCTTTTAGTCCCACCATTTTCTGATGTGCAATCTTCACAAAAGCGGGCGGATCAGCGAGCACGATATCAAACGTTTGCTGCTGTTCAATCATTTTCGGTAAGAGTTCAAATACATCGTCTTGAATAAATTCACAAGGTGTTGCAAGTTCATTCAGCGCCATGGCATTTTTGGCGTGCAAGAGTGCTTGCTCTGAGCTATCAACAAAGGTGACATGTTTGGCTTGGCCTTTGGCCGTTGAGATACCAAATCCACCGCTAAAGGTATAAAGATCAAGAACTGTTTTACCTTTAGAGCGACCCCTGATCCAGAAACGGTTAGCTCTTTGATCATAGAACCAACCCGTTTTCTGACCATTAATGGGATCGGCATAAAAAGTAAGGTCATTTTCTTTAACAAACAACAGCTCACCGGTAGCAGGAGAAGTGCCTATGGTGTTGATCTCTAATTTTAAGTTTTCGCTTTCGCGATTTTTGATGTTGTCGCGAAAAATAATAGTTTGCGGATTTAAAAGTGTTTGTAACGCTTTTACCCATATCGCTTTGAGTTTTTCCATACCAGCAGTACTTGTCTGACAAACCAAGGTATCTCCAAAGCGATCGATCACAAGGCCTGGTAAATTGTCACCTTCGGCGTGTACTAAGCGATAATAAGGCTCGCTAATGTGACGTTCGCGGCGTTTAAGCGCATTAGAAAACAATTTAATAAAATACGCTTCATCGATTTTGACCTCTAAATCTCTGGTTAAAATTCGGCAAGCTAATTTACTATGAGGGTTATAATAAGCTTGTGCAAAAGGTTGGTTGTTCGACTCGGTTAACAGAACCAGCTCGCCCTGCTTGATGGAGGGTGGTTTAGATTGCAATGCTTCGGTGTATACCCACGGAAAGCCTTTTTTTAAACGTTCGACGAATGCAGATTTAACGGCTAGTTTGATCATGAGGAAATTCGAATGAAGATAAGAATGGGGTGATTTTAACGTGCAGCTATCGTAAAAGCAAAGATTAAAGCTTTTCGATTTTAAAATGGCATTGATTTAAGTTGTCATTGGCACAAGTGGCTTCGCATTCTTTAGTGGGGCAAGGTGTCCAACCGTCATTTTCTTTCAGAACTAGCTTGTTATGTTGGCTGGAAGCCTTGACGACTATAAAGGCTTGTTCCTCACTATCGTTGCCGATTTCATAGTAGCAAGCAATGGTTTGTCCATCGAAAAGAACTTTAAAGAGCTTTTGCACCGATTCATTTTCGCCTATTGGGCGTCTTGTGTAATCCACCCACCAAGTCAGAGCACCTTCGGTCCACTTTCCGGTCGCCAGGTTCTGGGTGACCGCATTTGATGCAGGGCAATTAAATTCTTCCCCCCCTAATGCAACACCAGCGCTTTTAGCGCTGGGTTGGGTGAGATTTGAACTCTTTTGTGGATCGGGCGGCGGCGGCGTATCCACGGGTGTAGGTGGTGTAATAGTTGCTGAAGGCACGTCAGCCGGTGGTGAAGGCGGTGTTATCGTTGCTGAGGGTACATCAGCCGGTGGTGAAGGCGGTGTTATCGTTGCTGAGGGTACATCCGCTGGTGGTACTTCTGTTGGTTGGGTTGGTGTTGTGGTAGTCGCTGATGGTGCTTCAGTGGTCCCCGTCTTTACCGAGTTACCTGGCAGTGACGAAGACTTACCTGGTGCGGGTGTTGAGGGTGGTGGTGTTGTTGGTGTTGGAGCAGGAGCGCTCACCTTTTCTTTCAGTTCTTTAGTTACTTTTTCATGCTCAACCAGCAGCGTATCATATTTTGCTTGCAAGTCATCTTGTTTGGCTTTCGCTTCCTGATTTTTTTGCGTTAATGCTTCATTTTCTTTGGTAAGTTGTTTTATTTGTTCAGCGGCACTATCATTTTTCTTTTGCAAATCGCTAAAGCTAGTCTCTGTTTGTGATGCCTTGGCTTTCAACTGCTCATATTCCTGATCTTTTTGATTGATCCGTTTTTGTGATTGAAAGAATAAAACATAGCCACCAATCGCAATGGCGAAGATCACAAGTAGAATGATCATCATGACGGGTTTAGATAGTGTAGGTTTATTTTCCATAACACTCTGCCTTATAAAGAGATTTCTCTTCTTTATGTGTCGACAGTCACCTTATTTTCTGAAGTCTTTATATGCAGATCCTGAGTTTATATTCAGTTTTGCGACAGTCTTATTCGCTTGCGGTAGGCGAATGCGCCCAAACAAGCGAATAATAAAATCATGGATGGAAAACCATATTGAATAAAGAGAGCAGTAAATAGATGTATGTTCAATAGTTCGTCTTGATTGGTGGGTTGCTCTAGGGACAGCAATTGATCATCATGCCCTAGCCAATGAATTAAATTTAAGCCAAAAGCAAGATTGCCGTAGTTTTCAATCATGCCATTACTTAGAAAGCGACTGTTACCAATGATAGCGATCCGTTGGTTAGCTTGTGATGGCAGATTTGATTTTTTGGTTAAACTCAGTCCTAACATTAAAGGTCCTGGCACTTCATTATTTTCTGGCTCAAAAGCGATGGCACCGCTAAGAGGGCCTGACTCAGTCCAGCTTTTATCATGTGTCAGCAAGAGAGGTTCGGTTTGCCAATCATGATTTGCTTCAAGGTGCAGCGCTACCGCAAAAGGAAAAGCAGTAAGTGTTTTAGGCGCACTAAAAGGCAGACTTGGGTATGTGTCGATAATGGTAATTGCAGGGTGGGGAGTTCCTAATTGGTGACCATGTAAATCAACAATGGTGCCAGGGAGCGGTTTAACATGAAACATCTCCGATAAAAAGGGCTGAGGATGGCTTTCATTATCAACTAACCATAATAAACTACCCCCTTGGAAAAGGTATTGTGCGATTAGTTGTTCTTCTTTGGGGAGTAAGTTGGTCTTAGGGGAAGCAATGATCAGTAAGCGCGTATTATCAGCAATGACTGGCATATTGGTCAGCGAAAGGGTTTGGATTTTTAACCCTTGATTTTGCAATGCTATTCGTAAGAGATCATAGTCAGTAACTTTAGTGCCAAATGGTGAGGGTTCATTGTGCCCTTGTAAAAAGACCACCCATTGCTCGGCATTATTGCGCAATTTAAACATGCATTGAGTTAAGGTTGATTCATTCAAAGTGTTTCGCAGTAGATCGATGATATCTTTTTGCTTCTCAATAGTTATTTCAAGGGCAGGTCCATGGTAGTCACTGCTATGAGCATATGGCTGTTGTTGCCAATAGAGAGTCATGTTGGGCTTAATTGCTTGATATTGAGAAATGAGAAATGCTGCTTGATGATAGTCTTCTATGTTGGTGCTAAATAACGTAAGCGTAACATCGGGCTCGATTTTTTTTAGCAACGACTCTGAGGTCATCGATAGCCGTTGCGTTGATGAAAAATGTGAACCGAAGCTATATTTTTTTGCCAGGAAAATGAGTGCAAGACATATGATCAAGATCATAAGTGCTCTTAGGATTTCTTTAGCAAAGTGAGTGGTGGTTTTCATCAATGCACCTTTTTCATTTTGTAAGTAATCACACGGGAGCTAAGTAGTAGCCAAAAGGCTGTAAACAAGAAGTAAAAAGCAATATCTTGGCTTTGAAAGTGTCCATGAACCAAATGAAAACTATGTCCGAGTAAAGACAGATCGGCGGTGGAAAGCCAAAGTGAGTGAAAAGGACTAAGCCAATCTATCAGCAACCATAGGCAATTGCCAATGACAGTGATCCCGATGGCCAGAAGCGGTAAAGGACACAAGGCCGAAATAAACAGCCCAAAGCTAATGAGAGCGCAACTTGTACCCATGAAAGCAATAGATCCGCCTAAGATCATTCCCCAATCCAGCATAACATCGAGCTGTAACAGGCATATCATTAGCAATAGCCCAAGCAATACCAGTAGTGTCACACCCACAAGGCAGAGAAATTTTCCGAACACCAGCTGCCAAGGACTAACGCGCTCTATAGCCCATAAATAAAAAGTTTTTTGTTGTGTTTCGACGCTAAAAGCAAACGTCGTAAATATAGGCAAGATAAAAGAGAATATCACGATACTCCAGCTAAACGAGGGCTTAATCACTTCCAAGCTGAGGCTGGCATGACGAGAGCCTTCTACTAAGGCGTTTTGCATTAGGGATAAATAGTCCACTAACAGCCGATAATAAAAAAGCCAAAACAAGCCGATGGTGAGAGCGATCAAGGCTTGGGTGAGTGGGTGGCGAAATAATTTTGCCGATTCTAAACGAGCAATCAAGATCGTCATAAACAGGGCACCTCTTTTGGCAAAACCACTGTGCTTTTATCAAAATAGAGTTGTCCCTCTTGTAAGAAGACAATTTCATTAGCCACGCTGGCTATTTCGCTGACATGGTGAGTTGAAAACAGGATGACTCTATCTGGCATTTGCCAACTTTTAAGCAAAGCCCATAAGTTTTGTCGTTGTTTAGGATCGAGTGAGCTACAGGGCTCATCGAGGATCAAAAGTTTTGGTGAATGCATCATACTGACCAATAAATGGATCCATTTTTTTTGTCCATCGGAAAGCTTGGCAAAAAGTTTGTTTTTAAAATGTGAGATTTCGTATTCCCTCATAAATGTCATTGCTTGTGTGTAAGGGGCTTGGCATTGTTGCAAGCGTTTTAGCCATACAATATTTTCTTCTACGGTCAAATGAGGATAAAGAGAAGGCAAATAAGGTAAGTAGCCAATTTTTGCTTTGGGATGGCTTTGATAAAGAGACAGACCATCGAAGAGCACATCGCCTTGTTGGGGTTGGTTAATACCTGCTAACACTCGTAACAAGGTCGATTTACCAGAGCCGTTCACCCCAGAGAGTGCTATGAGCCCTGGCGCGAAGTGGGCACTGAGTTCTTTAAAGAGGACATGCCCTCGATAGTGGCAAGATAAGTTATTTAGTTGAAGTCCTTTCATCGCTTTGAACCAAGCAAGCCAAGATAAATTTTAGTATACTTGAGCGCATTATAGAGAGAAGCCCATATTTTGTTTGTTAGTTGATTAAATTCAGGGGTGCGTTTATGTTTTACGGTTTGTGCAATTTACCTTGGTGGGGTTACCCCCTCGTTTTGCTCGCACTGACGCATGTCACGATTTTAGGCGTCACCATTTTTTTACATCGACACCAAGCCCACCGTGCATTAGATATGCATCCGGCTCTTGCCCACTTTTTTCGATTTTGGCTGTGGCTCACCACAGGGATGATCACTAAAGAATGGGCTGCCATTCATCGTAAGCACCATGCTAAATGCGAAACGGCTGACGATCCCCATAGTCCGCAAGTATTAGGCTTACCCTTGGTCATGTGGCACGGCACAGAGCTGTATCGCCGTGAATCGCGCAACATGGAGACCATGGAGCGCTATGGTCAGGGCACTCCCGACGATGCCATGGAAAGATTCTATCAACGTAATTCTAAGAAGGGCATCACAGCGATGCTGATTATCGACTTAGTGTTGTTTGGCGTACCGGGACTTGCTATCTGGGCCTTACAAATGGCTTGGATCCCTTTTTGGGCAGCGGGCGTTGTGAATGGTGTGGGACATTTCTGGGGATATCGTAATTTCGAATGCCCTGATGAAGCGCGCAATGTGAGTCCGTGGGGTATTTTTATCGGCGGCGAAGAGTTGCATAACAATCATCACACCTTTCCTACTTCAGCCAAGTTATCGGTGAAATGGTGGGAAATTGATTCCGGCTGGTTCTATATTCGCTTGTTTGAAATGCTAGGGTTAGCCAAAGTGAAGCGAGTAGCTCCAGAACCGCAGTTCGAACCGGGCAAAGCACAAGTCGATTTAGAAACCTTAAAAGCGTTATTGTTAAATCGTTTCCAAATTATGGCGCGCTATTCTCGTGAAGTGATTGCGCCCGTGTTTGCGCAAGAAGCGAAGAAAATGCCTAATGAAGCAAGCATTTTAAGCCGTGCTAAAAAGCTATTAGTGCGCGAATCTTCTTTATTAGATGAGGCCGCTAAAGTTCGCTTAGAGCAGTTTTTGCAAAACCACAAAATGATGCAGGTGGTCTATCAATTTAAAGAACGCCTTCATGACCTTTGGGCACAAACTACCTTGAAAGAAAAAGAAATGGTTGAAGCTTTACAAAAGTGGTGCGCGGAGGCTGAAGCAACCGGTGTAAGCGCATTAAGAGAATTTTCAGAATATCTGAAAAGCTTGACCCTCAAAACCGCTTAGTAGGGGATATTGTTCCCCACAAGTCAAAAAAAAACCCACTTAAAGTGGGTTTTTTTTATTCGCTAAAACGATAGCGCATCTTCTCTACGTTAAATTCCACATGCTTGCGCACGACAGGATCAAAACGCTTCATCACCAGTTTTTCTTTCTTAGTACGCTTGTTTTTTGTCGTCGTATAGAAGAAATGGGATGCACTAGAGCGCATAATAACTTTAATTGTATTATCAGCTGCCATGATTGCTCTTCCTCTTAAACTTGTTCGCCGCGGCTACGTAATTCAGCCAGAACGACTTCAATGCCACGCTTATCAATGGTTCGCATACCACGGGTGGATACTTTTAAGCTGATCCAACGATTTTCATCAGCTAACCAAAATCTTTTTGTATGCACGTTGGTTTGGAATGTTCGCTTCACTTTTTTGTTACAGTGCGCAACATGATTGCCACGAGCCGTGCCTCTTCCCGTGACCATACACACTTTTGCCATGGTCTTCTTACCCCTTAAGGTCCTATAGAGCCAGACTTTATATCAAATTCTAGGGTGTAGAGCAAACGATCTCCTGGTTCGTGCCTAAGAGATTCATTTTTAAGTTATTTTTATAGTTAATAACTGAGGTCATACAGCAACTGGAATTGAACTTTTTTATAAAGACTCCCCTCTAAAAGCAAAAGTCATCAATTTACCAACAATTGACAGCTCAAGGGGGCATCATGGTAGACCCGGTCGATAACCCAGTCGTAGGTGCTATACCACAGGATCCGAGAAATCCACATTTAGTAAAAGCAGGGCGCGTTTTCCATGAAGTTTATACGTCAGAAGACACATACCTTGCAACCTTGCAGCTCGTGATTGACCAAAAACAAGCACTTGTACAGGATTCTAGCTTCAAAGCATTAAAAGCTAGTGAGAAAAAAGTGATTTTTAAGCTAATAAACATCATTGAGCAACTACAAAAAACAGAAACAAAATTATTAGAAGCGTTTTTAACATTGGATGAACTCATGAATGCTTCGCCGCAAGATGCGGCACAAATCCAAGCGCAGCTAAAGAGCATAGAGCCGCTAATGGCCTCATCGATGCGCTTACACGCCAAGTACATGGAAGTTCATGCCGTTGAATTTTTTCCTTTTATACGAAGCAAGTTTAAATCAGTAGTTGCTTTGGAATTTAATAAACAGGTCAATGTTGCAAGTGCGTTCATTCAGCCCGTACAGCGAGGACCTAGGTATCCGATTTTACTGAGAGAAGCGATTGAACCGCTAGAAAAACTGCAACGTGAAACGAATACTCCCGTGCAATACATTAATGAAATTATACAAATGGATGAACAGATAAAAACTAGGCTAAAAGGAGCGAACGCACAAATAAATGCAAGGCCTTTAAAGGAATTAAGAAGACGGATTTATCAAGGAAATATTGCGTTACCAGTTATGAAGGATTATGTCGCTAATTTAAAGAAAAAAGAAGTAAAGGAAGATGAGCTAAGCGTTAAAGAAACAAATCTTGAGAATTTGGAATCAAACGTAAATGCATCCCAAGATAGCATTCAAAAGTTGAAGAAGGAGATAAAGGGTTTACAGAGAGAAATTGATGCGATAAGTGATGATCTTAAAAAGATGGTCAAAGACCATACCAAATTGCCGAAAGTCCATAGCGCTTACATGGAGCTGGATAATAATGCTATGAAATTGAGTGCTGGGAGCCCTGCAATTGATTGGCCGACGTTTGTCGAAAGAGCAGTATCCACTGAGCCTAAGCCGGCTGTGGAAACATCGGGTAATATACAAATTAGCCTGGATATCTCTAAGGGTGAGCGAAAAGCTGTCAAATCTCGATTAAGAAATCTTGATCCTGACATTATGCAGGTGCTGCCACAGGGGTTCCAAGTAGTGGAAACCCAAAAAGAATTGGGCATTAGAACGGGATTTCTTGTTAAAGATCAAGCCGGGATTAACGTCTTACATATTGTTGTCGAAAAAGGCGAAGTTCGGATAAGAGAATTAAAAAGTGGAGCTGTCAGTGAAGATGCTAAGCTGATGATGATGCATAGGCTGTCTGAGGCACTTAAATATCAAGAATCGCAATCGACCATCATTTCCACCGATGTTGATAAAATTAGACGCTTAAACGAAATCAGTGTCAATGAAGGCTTACCAACGTATGCGCAAGCCAGTGAAGAAAAAAGAGCGTTGCACAAGAAAATTGTGAATGAAGGTCAAAGTCGTACCACAGGAATTGTGCTTCGCGAGATAGATATTCAATGTAAAGGTAATCTCCCTGAGGACATTAAAGAAAAGGTTCAAGAGGTTATCAGTCAGGGTTTATTTGTTCCGCATTTAAAAACCGATGACAAATCGCCACTACCCTTACTCAGTGGCGAGGTGACGATTGCAACAGAAGTGCCGTTATTAGCAATCAAGCAATATGAAGCTGCTTTAAATGCGGGATTAACGCCGGTCTTTACGCAAGATGCCAAGAAAAAAGTGGAATCTTTTGTGAAAAAGCAGATGGAGATAAATAATTCCGATACCCAGGTAGCCGTTAATGTGCCTTTTGAGTCTCATAGCATAACAGGGGCGCAGGTATTAGAACGAGTCAAACGAGCTAGTAAAGATGGCTTTATCCTCAATCTAAACAGTCAAGCAAAAAAGAACTTAAAAGAACATATTGCTAACTTAAAGCCGGATAATCCTTCGTTACAATATGACTTACCCATGAAGCATTCACATGTGGCAGCTATGGTTAACAATCTACTGGCTCTCGGTTTATCGCCAGACACTCAAGCGTTCCCTAAAGCTAAAAT
>JBFWUT010000001.1:0-215557 GCA_050247135.1 Candidatus Berkiella sp. | reverse complement strand
TCCAGAACAAACAGAGGTTCCTTACCTAAGATTTTTAGACTGCAAGTTAAACGATGATAACATGGCATTAGCGCGCCTTGCACCCAACTTGACTACACTGCAAATTAATGGTATGGGGCCTGTTGAAAGTTTTGAACCATACACCCTTAATACCTTGGCTTCTTTAGGGTTTACGGCAAAAGATTTGAGCACGTTGGTGACATTACCTCGCTTTGTGCCGAATCTTCAGGAAATGGATATCAGATTCGATAAAAATGCGCGTTACGATCCAATTACCATTGCCACCATCGATAGCCTCAAAAAAATAACTCTCAGTGGTGAAGCTTGGGGTAACACCGTATTTCACATTAATTTAATCCAACACCTAATGGAACTGGCTCCTAACCTTGAAAATATAAAGTTAAATTATGCTGGCTTTGAACAAGATGGTGTCTTTAGTTTTTTTCAAAATTTACGTGTTATTAATAGTGATTATAAAAGTATGACAAATCAAACACTAGGTGATATCCTAGACTACGTGCCTAAATTAGAATCTTTAGTCATTTCTGATAGCATTAGTTCTATTAGCCAAGTTTTTCTTAAAGAGTCACGACGCATTCCAGAACGCTTAGCTCTTAAAAAACTCTCCTTAATACAACCTCACAGTCAATCTGCCAGTTTTTTAGCTACCATTGTGCAACGCTCGCCAGACTTAGAGGAATTAAACTTAACAAGTTTTCGTGGCTGCGCTCAATTTTTTAAAAAATTAGTTGAATCTGGCACTCAATTACCTCATCTTAAGAAAATCAATTTCGCCAATACTAATTTGGCATACAAAGATCTACTATTACTAAAACAAATCGCGCCTAATTTAACCACTATCGATATTTCAGAAACCCCAGCTTCTACTCACGAAGAACTCAAAAAACCCGGTAACGAGATAGTTGTCAATTACGAGATAATAAACAATACACCCTATGGTGGATACGTTTTAAGCAGTAGAGCTGAAGATGATCATAATACCCTAGATATGGATCTGGATGAAAATGAAGAAGATCGAAGATTACAAGCTAGAGCATCAAATCAAGCGCAAGAAACAGGTAGTGAACCATCAAATCAAAGGTCACGTACCAAAAGACAAAACAATACTCAAGAAAAATCAACAAAAGTGAATACCGATACTTCTCTTGATGAAGTGAAATATGAGCTAACGCAAGTCTTTAAAAGTACCATCAACGATATTTTTACACCGCCCCCCGGACAATACCGCATCGATGTATTTAACGAAGCAGCAGTGAATGATCCATTTGATTTAAACACAACCGGTGATATGCAACTCGAACCTTATCAGGACTACCACTATGGCGGTGCTGCGGTTGAAAAAGAAAGTTCTCGGTTAAATTTAAATGTCTTTATCGGCAAACATGCCATGTTGTTGACCAATGAATTTAAGGCACTACCCTCATTAAATGCCAACGAGTTTATAAAATCACTAAACGTTTCTGGATTAGCAGAGAACGATGTCGAAATTCAATATTCAAAGCGCGACAATCTGTATTACATTCGAAAGAAATCTCCCGGTCAATTTAATGCAACCGTGGATTTTTCAATAGAGATACAACATCGATCATATGATGAAAATCTTGAATTAGAAGAATTTATTCAATATTTCAAAGGTTTCGGAGCAGGTGCATTAGATTTAAAAGGTCAAAATAATTGGTCACCAGAGGCGTTAGCTGAAGAAATGTTTAAACAGCGCTTAGGGCGCTGCGATCAGCGTGCTGTGGTTTTTAAATACATGGCTCAGAAAAAATTTCCCGATTGGCAAGTACGTATCATTAGTAATGATTGTCATAGTTATGTTGAAGTAAAACAAGGCGGTTTTTGGATTAAACATGACTTAGGAGGCTATCCTGCCAAAACGGACATCAAAAAAGTTGAAGATATTCCAAAAGCAGAAGAGGCCTTATCAGCTACCACTATTTCACGTAGTAGAACAACAATAGAAGAAATAGATCCCCGTTATGTGACTTGGGATACCACAGAAGTCATTGATCCCACACCCAATGGCATTGCCATGAGAGCGTTGGCTGCAACCAGCATTGATTCTGCAACGGGCGTAAGGCAAGGTCAAAACGTATTATTACAATGTGAAAATAATGAAGACATTGCGGCCATGAATTGTCATATACAGTATCTTGCGAAGCACACCCATAGACCCGTTTTTGTGATTAATAACCCAGAACAAATCGCATGCGCCAGCACTTGGCTTAGGCGCGAAAAGGATAACACTGGTACTACAATGAAAATACCTGGCGGTCCTTTACATGATTTTTTAACCAAAGAATACCAAGTAAATGAGCAACCTATCTTGATTGTGAATTGGGATAATTTTTCCGCAGATCAACTGGTGCGGTTTAATTCATTGATAGATAAAGAACGTCTTGCCGATGGTACGGCTGTGCCTGCTAATATGATCGTTGTCGGTTTATATAACTCCAAAAAGCCAGATGCCTACACCGGTAGTGACTTTCATTCACGCAATCCCGTTAAACTCAAAGTACCCAAAGGCGTGGCCGAGCAATTAACCCAATATAATACGAGCGTGGCAGAAAAGAAGTGCCGCGCGAATGATGCCGACATTGAATTATATCATTCCTATCAATGGAAGGAGATCTTACTTGGGCACTGGACCATCGAAAAGGGAGTCATTCGCTTTATCGAGGGTGAGTTAGTGACTGCCCTAAAACAAGGTAAAAATGTCCATTTACGCAACGCACCTTGGCATTTGCCCTCTTTTGTGCAATTTATGCAAGAAATGAAAATCCATGGTGTTATTCATGCAGCGGGAGAAACCGTGGCAGTACCTGCTTCATTTTGGGATAATGTCTCGCAAAGTGAAGGTTATGATTGGCAAGTTCTTGTTGGAGATCTCTTATTTGAAAGCGATCCCAAGCAATTAGAAGCTCCACTGATACTCAACGCAGGCACTTTTACCCAATTTATCCCTCACTATGATATTAGAAATAGCCTTCCCGAAGCGGCATTAAGTTTATTTGCACAGCATCAGAATAAAAGTATTCAACTACTGGTAACGAGTCACTTAACGGAACAGAGCTGGCATCAATTACTTAAAGAAGCCAAACGGTGGAATGTTAAACTCAAAATTGGCGTTGCAGCAAACCTTAAAATTCCCGATTCATTAGCTAAAAGTGCTAAAGTCACTTATTTACAACAACCCAAAGCTTCCATCGATCAGGTTTCACTGATCGCAAGCTCTGATGTTGGGTTCACAGTTGAATCACTTAAATATATTGATGCATCAACAAAACCTGTGGTCATTGACATTAGCGAACTTGATCATACCGATGTGTTCTATCATGTCGATGCCAAAGTCACCGATCACGGTTTATCTTTCCATGAGCGTTTTAGTCAAGTGTGGGAACTATTACAAGCTGGGCAGACCGTGATCCTCAAAGGACACTTTAAAGAGGAGCTAATCAATGCTTGTTTGCCACTATGCACCCAAGGTGGGTTGATGATTAATGGCAAGATGGAGCCATTCAAAGGTAAACTGATTTTGGTTAGCGATGAGCCATTGACCAAAGCCATTGGCTGTAATACAGATAATCCCAGTTTACAGCAAAAATTGACTTGGATCTTTGCTTCATCTCAAGATATGACACCACAACTAAAAGAAGCTATCTTGGCTTATAAGTGGCCAGCTAACATCAGCTTAGCGCAACTTCAAGCGGCAGTTGGTCATTACAAACTTCATCAGAATTTTGATTTTCATGAGGGTATTTTAAGCTTAACTGCGCAAACGGTAACCAATAACGAAATAATTTTAGATGACACCACTGTTAAAGCTAAAAGTGACCAGTTTGTCAAAGCGCGCTTACAGGCTGTTAGCGCTATTCTCAAAGTAGCCCCCTTTGCCTTTATCGGCGGCAAAACGGGTGTTGGCAAAAGCACGTTCATGCAACGCTATTTTAAACCAGAAAATGGGTTTAAACTTTTTAATGAATTAACTGATATCGAAGCTTGGGCTCAAGATCGCACGCCAGGATTAATCAAAACGCTGTTTTTTGACGAGGCTAATATTTCAGATAAAGATTACACGATGTTTGAAGGCTTGTATGAGATCCCACCTTTTATAGTGTATCAAGGCAAAATTATTGAGTTAACCCCAGAACACAAAGTGGTGTTAGCTGGCAACCCCATGAGCTATGGCGGCGAGCGCCATTTGCCCACCTTACTCGCAGCGCACGGCAATGCCTGTACTTTTGATGTGATCCCCAACGAATATCTGTATCAAGAAATTCTTAAGCCTGTTTTTGATGCAAAAGGCACAGCTCAACATCAAACTCTACAATATAGCAGGGCGATTTTAGAAAGCTATCAACAGATTTGCTCTCTTGCAGACGATACTGTTCTCATTAGTCCAAGAGAACTAAAAATGATGGCACAGATGATAGTCAATGCGCAAAATAAGGAACAAGAATTTACCCACATTATCTATTCAGTTGCCATACAATGTTTACCGCCGGATAAAAAGAATGCCTTTATTCATTGGTTCCAAATGAATTATCCGATGCAATACTTACCGTCTCAAAACGAAGCATCAACATCTGCTATAGCCAATGGCAAACAATTCATCTTAACTCCCTCTCGTGTGCCTATATATCAGTCGTTACAGCGCTTGTTAAGCGTTCGTCAACATGCCATCGTCAGCCCACATAAAGTTCTGCAATCGCCTGGTTTAGGTGGGCTATTATTAGAAGGCGAGCCAGGAACAGGTAAAAGCCACTTTATTTACGATGCATTGCTTAAAGAAGGCTATCAACAAATTCCGATAGAACAAGCAGGTACCTTACAAGAGATCCCAACTAAGGGCTTTTACGTTATTCCTGCCAGTCTATCATTTAAGAAAAAGAGAGAAGTGCTATTGGCTGCCTTTAATGAAGGGCTACCTGTGGTGATTGATGAAATTAATAGCGGACCGATGATGGAACAATTATTAAATAGCTTATTAATGGGTGAACATCCTGAAACCAAGCAAGGACCGAATAATCCAGGATTTTTACTATTAGGCACACAAAATCCTTTCTATATGGCAGGTCGTCAAGCAACCAGTCTTGCCATTGCAAGGCGAGTGCTTTTTCATGAATTTAAGGCTTATACCCGTGATGAAATGAAAATGATCTTAACCGCAGTATTCCCTAATGTTTCAACAAAAATAATTGAAAACGAAATTGCTGCGCATCAACAGGCCGTATCCTTTGCTAAAGCTAATTTCAAAGAACCTTCACCTGTATTTCGTGATTTATATCATATGATTGAGATCCATGCCAAAACGTCCCCCGTTCTTATGAAAACCATAGCTGATTTAGCTAAAAGAACCCATTCAAAACGCAGAGCCCCATTATCTCCATTACAAAGCCTAAATAAAAGAAAACCTATCTCGGAAGTTCACTTACGCAAAGCACTTGCTGACATCATGACCACGTTGCAAAAAGTGGCTAGTAATGATCCCAAACTCTTAGAGATTGAATTAAATCGCATCGAAGAAGCCGAACTCAAAATGCTTACCAACGCATTACAACAAAATACGACGTTAAAGGAGATCTCTGTCACATGCGGCAGTTGTTCCAAAGAAACGATTAAGGGACTTTCTGATCTATGTGACAAAAAAGGGATCGCTTTGGTGTTGGGTCCCCAGGGCCCTCGTAGCCGATTCCCCTGAAACCTCATCCAAACACATTTCTATGTAGTTGGTTAACTTTTCATTTACATGTTCTGATCAAACTTTTAGGAAAGGCATTTCAGTATGGCTTGGTTTATTAAAGTGCTAGTTGGACTTTTTCTAATGACGAGTGTCGCTTGTAGTAAAGCACCTTCCCCCTCGTTAGACAACATTCAACTGCCAAAAGGCTTTAAAATCCAAGTGTATGCCAAAGGCGTTACCAATGCCCGGCAAATGGCCTTAGGCGATAAAGGCACCTTATTTGTAGGATCATTATCTGCTGGCAATGTCTATGCCATCATAGGTTCCCCTTCTGATGCAAACAAAAAAGTGAAGGTCATTGCCAAAGGCTTGCATCTGCCTGCGGGAGTTGCCTATAAAGATGGGGCTTTATACGTTAGCGCTGTCGATCGCATCTTACGTTTTGACAATATCGAAGATAACCTAGACAACCCGCCTAAACCGGTGATAGTGAATTCAAGCTTCCCCAATGAAACCCATCATGGATGGAAGTTTATTGCTTTTGGACCCGATGGGTTGCTGTATGTGCCTGTTGGCGCTCCATGCAATGTGTGCCTATCAAAAGATCCACGCTATGCCAGTATCATGCGCATGAAATCAACGGGTGAAAATCTTGAAATTTTTGCAGAGGGTATTCGCAACACGGTTGGCTTTGACTGGGATCCCAAGACCAAAGATCTCTGGTTCACCGATAATGGACGGGATGAGTTGGGGAATGATTTACCACCCGATGAGCTTAACCATGCACCCAAACAAGGCATGCATTTTGGCTTTCCATATTGTCACGGCGGAAATATTCCAGATCCTGACTTCCATCAAAAACCATGCGATCAGTTTACCCCACCTGCAACTCGATTAGGCCCCCATGTTGCTGCATTGGGCATGCGATTTTATACCGGTAAAATGTTTCCTGAAAAATACCATGGCAACATTTTTATTGCCGAACATGGTTCTTGGAACCGTGATACCCCTATAGGCTATCGAGTGACGATGGTTGACCCTAACAACCCTCAGCAAAGTTACCAGCCATTTGCCAGTGGATGGCTGCAAGGGGGTGAGGCTTGGGGAAGACCCAGTGATGTACTCGTCATGCCTGATGGTTCATTGTTGGTTGCCGATGATAAAGCGAATGTGATTTATCGTATTACTTATCACGAATGAGGTTTCAGATTGAGATTACTCATGGCTGCAGCAAGTTGATTACTTTCAAATTCTTGTATATAGGGTTTTAAAGCCGCTTGCATCGCTTTGTGATCGTCAAGCATCAGATCTTTCATCATGCGCTCATCTAGCGAAGCACCATGTAATACATAGCTATAAGCCTGATCTACGTTATTTTTTCGAATAGCACCTTCTAATCGACTCTTTATGAATTGTTTGTGTCTTGGGCTTACGACTATTTCAGGTAATAAGTTAGTCTGTGGGCCGCTAAATGAAGGTGTATAGCTTTTCTTTAATAGCGCTTTAGCACTTAATTGACCCTCTAAAGCACTCACCATCATTGCATACGAAGGTTCTTCACTTTGTGCCAACACAGCCTGCATTGTTAAGTAATTTTCTTTAGGTAATATCGCTTTGAGTGCTTCAATGAGTGAGTCCACATTTTCGCTTATCACGGTCTTTTGCTTTTTAGAAGGGAGTTTGGTTAAATCAACAGCAACTTGCAAATCGATTCCTTCTATTTGAATGCCCTCTGCTGTTTCATTGACTATATAATTTGCCAGTTGAACATCGGTGTGCACAATATTTTGTTTAGCAAGGGCTTCTTGCACTTTGATCAATTCAATCGCCATCGTAATATTTCTGTCTAAACCACGCTTAAAACCTAAGCATGGTGAGTTTAAATAACGAGGATCAAATAGCGCACAACCGATATCGTCCATCGCTGGCTGACTTAAATGTTCTGCTAAATAACGTTCAGCATCAATGCCATCGATATATTTAAGAACAAGATGTTCCCATCCTTCTTTACCCTTTTCATACGCTACTAACCGCCCAAGACTGTTATTGAGTTCGGCTTCAGTTGTTGCTTCTTCACCCAACGTGGATTTTAAGATGTATTTTTGTTTATTTTCATCTTGATAAATGGAGGTAAGCCCACCGGAACCATGATGGAGAAATTGAACAAAATGAAGTGGCTTGCCATTTACTTCCAAGGTTCTTAAACTTTCTGTGCGATTTAGGAAATTTATCATAAAATCACTTTTTTATTGGCTTTAGCTCAACGCTTGATAATTCTTTAACCAACTTATCCATTTGCTCCTTTCTCTGTTTTGAGTCTTGATCAAAACTCATTAATGTGAACATATAAGTCACTTCATTATTGACGACATTTAAAAACTTGACATTCTGGCTTGGAAAAGACATATCTACGGTTTGATATGTATATTTGCCAATTTTATCGGTATTGGGTTTATTATTTAAAACCTCTTTTTGACTATCCAATGGTAACTTTGAACTTTGCTGCCAAAACGCAATTTGTTTTCCCAACATATCAAGTTGCCACGCTTGGACGTCCGCTTGGTTTTGGGGTGCTTTATTCAGTGCCACAATCTTAACTTGCGCAAAAGGCGATGCAAAAATATACATATTCACATTCTCAGATTCATCTTTGAATGTCTGTTTTAAGTCATTTGCTAATACAATCGACAATGTTTTTAGCGACCAAGTTTCATCAGCAAAACAAGCAGTGCTGAAAAAGAAAATCAGGGCTACAATCATTATTCTCATTGCTACTCCTTGTGAAGGTGGCGTTTTTATATAGAATTAATTATAGTACTGGTATCACACCATATGAGGGTATATACCGCTCTCCTTTGTAGATGCGATATATTCAAATTTCATGCGAGCGGTATATCTTGTTTGGATGCTAAGCAAAAGCTGAGCTTTTGCTTAGCATCCAAGGGGGAAATCGCGATTCTCCCCCTTGGGGAACCCCCGTCGCGCAAAGAATCACTTCTAAGTTGCTTCGCATCTTGAAGTGTTAAGGGTATATACGATGATTTCATTACGAAAATCGGCCGATCGCGGCTTAACTGAAATAGACTGGCTAAAAAGCTACCATACCTTCTCTTTTGGTGACTATTACGACCCGCAATACATGGGATTTGGCACCCTGCGGGTCATCAATCAAGACACGGTTCAGCCCTCTCAAGGCTTTGGCACCCATCAGCATCGTGATATGGAAATTATCTCTTATGTCATAGAGGGTGCTCTAGAACATAAAGACAGCATGGGCACGGGTTCTGTGATCAAACCGGGTGAAATTCAACGCATGTCAGCAGGTACCGGGGTGGCACATAGTGAATTCAATGCTTCAAAGGATGAGCTTGTTCATTTCTTGCAAATCTGGATCCTGCCTACCCGTGCTGGCTTAACACCAAGTTATGAACAAAAGAAACTACCGCAAGGTAAGCAAAATGAATTAGTCCTGATTGGCTCGCCTGAAGGTGGCGAATATGCCATCACTATTCATCAGGATGCTTACCTATACGTTGCTCACTTGGTCGGACATAAATCAGTAAATTATTTATTTAAACCCGAACGTAAAGGCTGGCTACAGTTGATTAAAGGGGTAGTTACCGCCAATGGACAACGCTTAGAGCAAGGCGATGGCGCAGCGATTACCGATACACCATCGTTAACCATTGAAAGCGTAAGCAATGCAGAATTTCTACTCTTTGATTTGAAATAACGCTCAATTAATTCGCTGTTCGGATAGTTAATACATCACAATGCGCATGATTAATCACGCCTGTCGCGGTTGAGCCCACTATCGTTCTTAAACCACTCAGAGCATGCCCTCCCACGATAAGCAAGTCGATGTCTAAGGCTTTTGCTTGATCTACAATCACTACCTTCGGATTGCCTGTCTCAATAATGAGTTGTTCTTGAGTAATGTCATAACGGGAGACTAAATCATAAAAAGATTGTCTGGCATCGGTCGCTATTTTCATTTCTAATTCAACTAAGGTATTGCCCTCGATAGCGCCGTAGCCATACAAAGGCTCCATCACGTGAATAAATCGTAAGGATTGGCATTTTAGCTTCTTGGATAGCTCTATCGCACGCTCGATGGTATACACATCGTGTGTCACACGTAAATCGACAGCAACCAATACATTGGTGTAAATAGACATGTTTGACTTCCCTCAAGAGATAATAGCTAAACATAGTTCAATTTTTATTTAGCTATTATCTCACACTGGATAAAAATACCCTTTTATTTGCGTACAGCAATGAACATTACAAGGGCTAATATCCCAGCAACTATGCCTGCATATAAGGACCAAGGCACAGGAACGGTAAATTGGGCAATCACCACCTCCCAATTTTTATAAAACCGCAGCAATTGTAAGGCACACATCGCAGTGAAAATCAGTCCGGCTATCATTAATGCAGCATTTTTCATCGTTGAATATCCTTAATTTAGGACCTTTTAAACACCACATGTTGATTATATATGTATCATTACTAGCTAAGCCACTTAGATTGTATAAACCCATCAGATATGTGAAGATATCGAACAAAACTTCTTTGAGTAGGTAAAGCATCATGACTTCTGATCATCATTTTAAAAACAAAAATGTGCTGATTACCGGCGCTTCTTCAGGTATTGGAGCAGAGTTAGCACGAGCTTTTGCTAAAGAAGGGGCTAATTTAGGTCTTCTGGCTAGACGTACCGATCGACTTTTAGAAATAGTGAGTGATAGTGAAAGGCAAGGTGTTAAAGCACTGGCCATCACTTGCGATGTCACCCAAGAACACGATCAAGCCTTAGCTGTTTCACAAATTCATGAAAAATTAGGAACACTGGACGTGGTGATCGCCAATGCTGGATTTGGCGTGGTCGACGACTTTGAAAAACTGACCATGGCCGATTTCGAACGCCAATTTGCTACTAACATTTATGGCGTCCTAAGAACAGTATACGCCACCTTAGATGACCTTAAAAAATCAAAAGGACGTTTAGTGATTGTTGGCAGCGCGCTGGGTCATATGGTACTGCCGCAATATAGTGCCTATTGTATGAGCAAATTTGCGATGACTGCATTAGCGCAAAGCCTTTATATTGAATTAGCACATTACGGTATCAGCGTGACCTTAATTAACCCGGGGTATATTAATACCGAGTTTCGTAACATCAATAAATTTGGGGGATATCAAGAAGGACTAAGACCTGCCACTGCTAATCGCTCCCGAATGAATGCCGATAAAGCTGCGAACATCATTGTTAGCGCAACTCGCGACAGAAAACGCGAGTGCACAATTACCTTACTAGGCAAAACTGGGGTCTTGATTAGCCGACTGTTCCCAGGTTTTCTGCCTTGGCTTTACCAAAAGCAGTGGACAAAAAATAAGTCAACAGACTAATATTTAATATTCATTTAGGTTTAAAAAACTGATATATTTATCCGTCTTTGTATGCTGGTGAAACACATGACTTTATCTTCTGCATTACCATACCTAAAAGCGGTATTTTTTGATCTAGACGATGTCTTGGTATTCAGTGAAAAACTTCACAACCACGCTTGGCACGTATGTTTACCCTCTTTTGGTGTTAACCCGACAACAATCGATTTTGCCAGTTTTACTGGCATGTCAGATATGCAACAAGCCAAACGATTCGTGTCTGAATTCAGCATAAATCAAGAGCCGCAGGCATTATGGGAAAGTAAAAGACTCACGTTTCTTGAACTGGCCAAAGCCGGCTTTGAGTCTGCACAAGGTCGCAATGCTTTGCTAGAACGGCTTTCTAAGATTTACAAAATTGGCGTTGTTTCTTCTTCACCCATCACAGTCATTCAAGAAGTGTTACGCTTAGAAAGGATTTTGAATTTATTTCATTTTGTGATTGGCTTTGAAGATTGTGAACAACATAAGCCTCACCCAGAGCCATATCAAAATGCCTTAAAACTGACAGGCATTTCGGCTCATGAAGCTTTAGTGATAGAAGATTCCGTTACAGGGATCACAGCAGCCAAAAATGCTAATATACCTGTGATTGGGCTTCTTAAAGATCAACGACCTGAACAAATTCTAAAAGATGTATCATACTATAATAACTTTTCCGAAATTCATGATAGCTTGTTTCAATAGTAGAGGTAAACTTTGAATAATTATATCTTTACTGAAACAGTAGGCTTAATTGCCGCATTTTGTACCACATTTGCTTTTATCCCCCAAGTAGTACAGCTCTATCGCACGCGTGTGACTACCGGCATTTCTCTTGGCATGTATTGTATTTTTACCACCGGTGTGTTCTTGTGGCTTATTTATGGCGTTATCCTCTCATCCCCCTCTCTCATCATTGCCAACGCATTGACCTTTATTTTCGCCTTGTGCGTGTTGGTCATGAAATGGAAATGGAAATAACCTTCAAAACTTGTAGATACACCTATTAAGGAACTATTCTAGCGTTAACGCTGCCTAATGATTATAGTCATTAGGTGATTTTTATGAGCTTGTTAACAGTATCTGAAGAAGAATGGCAAATTGCTGAGCAATTAATGCAAGATTCGCTAACCAAATTCCCTAATAAAAGTTTCAAGATTAGGCGCAAAGATAATGAAAAGCTAATTCATTCCTTTTTTTGCTTAATAACCCCCTCTGGTCCCGTCCTCTTCGCAGCCGCACGAGATAAGTATCAAGATGAAGGCTATTTAGGTGAAGGCTCTCGAGGAAAAGTTAAAGTGCTAGAGGCCCGCAACGGACAAGTGGCTGCAATTAAAATAGAGCCAGAGCTAGAAGCGGAAGAAACGCGGGAAACTGAAATAGCGATATTAACTAGAAAAGGCCATATTTTTGGTACTTTCACTCGACAGCTAGATGAAAGAGTAGAGTGGCTAGAAGGCGAGCTAACCGGTGAAAAAATTTATTCCATACTGCTCTTGCATCCTGGTATTGATATGCATGAAGGGTACATGGAAGGAAAAGAATTCTCACAAAGAAAATTAAGCGAAAAGCAAAAGCTTATTGCAGCTATTAAAATCGCCTTGGAAATTAAAGATTTACACGATCATAACGAAATTCACCGCGATCTCAAAGAAGCTAATATTGTAATGGATCAAGATCCTTCTAACCCTGATTTGATCTCTTTAAAATTAGTGGACTATGAAACAGCTGCTGTGTTACCCGAAGGACAAGATACCATTGAAAAAGACCCGATTGGTTCCTTAAATTACACTGCGCCAGAAGCATTAGAAGGCATATTCTCTAAAGCTTCAGATATGTATGCATTTGGTGTAATTTGCCAAAATCTAAAACTATCCACTAGCACGATGCTGGACGATGACCCTAAAAAACGACCCAACATCGATGAAACACTGGCACTATTAAAAGCGACATTATTGCCTTTGTGCGCTAGTGAGAATGAAATGAACAATTTACTACAAAATGGGCCCAAGAAGCCTAATTATCTAGTCAAAAAACCACCAAAGCAAAAAATCGTCGAAGAGCCAGTAGAAAAGGAAAATATCAAACCCACATGGGGAGCAACTAAACCGACCTCAGCACAAAATCCTGAACAACGGCGTGGTTTATTTGTATCCGGTGTTAAACGAGAAGTAAGAGAAGAAGGCGCTGTGCGAAGAGGAGGATTCTTACGGTCTCCTGAACCCCATGCCGCGCCATCTTCAAACGATGGAAAAAAACCTAAAGGTTAGTAATGAATATTAACCCGAGTACTGCCCACTCTCACAAAATCTTCATTTAGCCATTCTGCATCTTCTCGCGGCACACGAATGCAACCATGGCTTGCATTGTAATTAGGCACATAACCGCCATGTAGCGCATAGCCACCCTTAAAGTGCATGCAATACGGCATGGGCGCACCACCACGACCTACTGGGAAGCGGCTTGATCGGCATCCGGGACCTTTTTTACTGTAAATGGTATAAGTTCCTGTCACGGTTCGGCAGCCACGGCGAATATCAGGACAATATTTTTTACCGCCAGAAGCCCTGCCCCAGCGCACTAGGTGTCCACTATCATCATAAGCGCCCCAAACAAGTCGTCCTAAATCGACTTTAATAATGTTACCGGAGGAAATTCGTTGTGGTAGTGGAGAACGATAACTATAACCATCATCGTCATCATAATAATGGCGCCTTGCCTGTGCATTCAATGCAACTGACAATAATAAGACGCCAAGGATGCTAAATCCTATGTGTTTTTTCAGCATGATACTCTCCACAGCATAAAAAATAGTTTATTTTAGAAATTGTTTTTTCGACCAACAAGTTCCTCCCAAAGTTCCCGTGCATTTCATGTATATATAAATAGTTTTCTTAGGGGATGCTCTATTGTCGTAAGCAAAGTATTCTATGATAGATTGAATTATCAACATCAATAAGGAATGGTTATGACAACTTATATAGTTCTAGGTAATTTTACAGATAAAGGGATTGGCAATATTAAAGAAAGCCCAAGTCGGGTTAAACAACTCAAAGATATTTTACAAGCCGAAGGAGCTAAACTCATTTCCTATTATATGGTGATGGGTCGCTATGATATTGTATGTATCGTTGAAGCCTCCAATGAGGAAACCATGGCTAAATTATCGCTATTGATCGGTAAACGTGGTAACTTGCGTACAGAAACACTCGCTGCTTTCAATGAAAAACAACACGCTGACATTATTGCCAAAATAGCCTAAAGGCATTCGACGCTTTGCTTTTTTAAAGCGAGCGTCGCTCACTGCTATAATAGGGATATCTACTAAGGTTATAGGCAAATCATTCACTGTGTTTAAAATGAGGATGGCTCATTCCAGCTGGAGTCCCTTAACTAATCGTGTCTTTTTAGTGTTGTGGTTAGCCACATTATTCTCTAATGTTGGTACTTGGATGCAAAATGCCGCCGCTGGCTGGCTTATGACTGAACTCACTTCCAGTCCTTTATTAATATCGCTTGTACAAACCGCTACTGTCTTGCCGCTTTTTTTATTTGCCTTCCCTGCAGGCTCACTCGCCGACATCATTGATAAGCGAAAAATTATAATCTGGGTGCAAGTGACTCTAACTATCATCATGATGATATTGAGTTTTTTAGTATATCGACACAATATTAATCCCGCTTGGCTACTATTTTTTACTTTTTTAGCTGGGACAGGTGCAGCTATCATTTACCCAAGTTGGCAGTCTATCGTACTTGAAATCATTGAAAGAAAGGAAATTCCTAAAGCGGTTACTTTAAATGGTATAAGTATGAATCTAAGCCGCGCAATCGGCCCAGCCATAACCGGGATCATTATCGCTTTAGCAGGCATTGCATCTCCATTTTTATTTAATGCTCTTAGTAACATTGGCATTATTGCCGCTCTCATTTGGTGGAAACCAAGCAAAAAGCCGCCATCAAAGCATCCGGCAGAACAATTTTTTAGTTCAATGAAACTAGGACTGAGACATGCTTTCGCTAACATAAGATTACGCGCCAGCATTGTTAGAGGTTCTGGATTTCTTATTTTTGCCAGTTGCTATTGGGCACTTTTACCTGTTGTGGCAACAGCACAAATTAAAAGCGGACCTACTTTTTATGGATTTTTGCTAGGTATGATAGGTGTTGGGGCCATTACTGGATCTTTTATATTACCAGGAATCAAAACTAAATATAATGCTGATCAAATCGTTTCCATTGGAACAGTGGGCACCGCTATATCATTATTGCTTTTTGGTGCGACTCATCAACCACTAGTTGGTCTTATTGCAAGCTTTATCGCAGGGATCTGCTGGATTATGATCCTTCCGACGATTGCCAGTTTAGCGCAAATGTCACTCCCGGAATGGATCAGGGGGCGCGGCATTGCTTTGTATAGCACCATTCAATTTGGTTCGATGGCTCTAGGGAGCATATTGTGGGGTAAAATTGCCAACTTTGCTGGCGTATCGAACACCCATTACATTTCAGCATTTACTATTTTATTGACGCTGCTTTTGACAAGGAGCTGGCAACTTCATAGAGATAATGACATTGATGTTACCCCTTCTAAACATTGGCTCGACCCCTCAATTGCTGTCCCCATAGAAAATAAAGATGGCCCCGTATTAGTCACTGCTAAATATGTAGTTAATTTACATAACCGTAATAATTTTATTAAAGATATGCAAATAATAAAGCGACAACGTCTTAAAACGGGGGCCTATGTTTGGCAACTTTTTGAAGATGTCGAAAAACCAAACATCTTTTTTGAGGTTTTTTATGTTGAAACTTGGCTAGAACATCTACGCCAGCATGAACGCACTATTAAACATGATTTAATTACGCGAGATAAAATCAGAAGTTATTTAGAGCACAACGTTGAAATCACTCATTATATCTCACGTTAGCTTTTATCTTTTATTAACCGATCCTTAATCACTTCCAACAGAGCTAAACCAATAAATGTGACTGAGCTTGCAATGGCATAGAATACTTCCAAGCCAAGCAGTGCCATGGCTGCCATGGGATCCTTTGAACTATGAACGGCATAAATCAAAAATAATGGGCCAATAAACCCGAGTAACAAGCTGATAATGAGCGTAGTTAGCACATTTTTAACTAAAGAGGAAAATAAATAGAAAATATTAATCATTAAAATGATGGGCAAAATATAAAAAGTAAAGGAGTAAAGTGCTTTGCGATAGCGGCTGGCATCGGGTACCAAAATACTTCCTTCGCTAAGGAAATACATAATGCCAACACAGCCAAGCACTATCAAAACAAAAATAACCAAACGCTTTAAAAAAATTTTTTTCATATTGTTGCCTCGGCATTTTATGCCAACAAAAGATTACTAATATTAGCGCAAAGGGTCAGTCTTTGTGAGGGGCTGTTGCCGAGTCGCCTTTTCTTCATTACGATATCCGAATACTTGATGTCATTGAATTAGTTTTCTACCTAGCTGGGATGCAACAATGGTGAATCACTATCTCTTAAAGAAATCACTTTACTTGGCTTTATTGTCCACGCTCTCTTTTAACGTACAAGGCGGTGGTATTATTCTTTATGAGGTCGGATCAGACGATGTGGGACTTGCCTCAGCCGGCAACAGCGCCAGAGCTCAAGATCCTTCTACCCTACTAACGAACCCTGCAGGTCTGTGTCGTTTGAGCGGTAACCAGTTCTTCGTAGGCGCACAAGTCTTATACGAAGATATCGAGTTTACGACAGTTAATGCTTCGCCCTTTTTAGGTCAAGATTCAGGCGGAGATCCTGTCGATCTCTTCCCTGGTGGTAGCTTATTTTACAGCTATAGTATTTCAGACAATTTTAAAGCAGGCTTAGGGATCTATGGAAATTTCGGCTCCGTCCTTAAATATCATGGCGACTGGGTTGGCCGCTATAGCACGGTCAAAGCAACGCTGCTGGGAACCTCAATACAACCCACCCTTGCTTATCGCTTGAATCAGGGACTCTCAATCGGCGGTGGTCCCGTTATTATGTATGGCTCTCTCAGAAGCAAAACCCGCATTAATAACTCACCGTTTCAGTTGACTGATTTTCACGATGGCGAGCTTAAACTCTCTGACCGAGCTTGGGGGTTAGGCGCTAATGTAGGGGCCATATACGAATTTGATTGTGGCTCACGAATTGGCATAGCTTATAACTCTGAAATTAAACTTAACTTCAAACCAGATGCTATATGGACCGATCTCGCCCTTCCATTAAATACCGTATTGACTAATCGGGGGCTATTAAACAGCGAAGTAGATATAGGGATCCGTGTTCCACAAGGAGTGATGGCAAGCCTGTTTTATCAATTTAATCAAGAATGGGCACTACTCTCCAGTGTGGGCTGGCAAGAATGGTCGAAATTTGGGCAAGTTGAATTAGGCATAGCTTCTAATAATCCCGTCAGTGTCACTATTGATAAACAGTATAAAGATACTTGGCATGTTGCCTTAGGGGCTCAGCACCCTCTCAGTTGTCACTGGTTGCTCAATTTTGGGGTCAGTTATGACAGCCGTTTTCAACCTACAGAGAATATTCCACTGAATACTCCCGCCAATTCAGCTTGGCGATTTGGTATTGGCTCACATTGGTATGTAAACCGTTGTTTAGATCTTGGCCTTAATTTTGAATATATTCATAGCGGTGATCTTCAAGTAAATGATCATGGTCTGGTCAAAGGCGATCTCACTGGGGCCTTCAAACAGCCAAGCGTTTATTTCTTAGCGGTAAACCTGAACTGGAAGCAAAGTTGAATTAAAAATACTCACACCGCAATAGAGCGGTTCAAGTGCGCTTACACCCAATACCAACACTATTGAGATATATTTATTGAATGGTATCTCAATAGTGAAGCTGATTATGGAACTTTATAGCGCTCCCCCTTCTTACTATTCAATGATTGCTCGTTTAGCACTCAACGAAAGCAATATTGAGTTTAACACCCACTATATGGATATCCACATTGCTAAAGAACAACTGGCCCCTTGGTACATTGCTTTAAACCGGCATATGACGGTCCCTACATTAACTGATGCTCAAACCAAATGGACAGATAGCCGAGATATTCTTAATTATGCTGCCAAGCATGCTGGCAATGCGTGGTACGATTCCGAACCACAATTTTCTCCTGACATTCAAAAAATTGTTGCTGCTCACTATCAGATCCCCATTGAAAAATTAACTTTTGGTAAAGTCATGGTAAAGCATTCTTTACTACATAAATTGTTTCCTTCTATGCTTAAGCGGATTATTAAGCAACTGGAGAAAGAATCTCAAACCGATCCTGAAGCAGTCCAAAAGAAAATTGCCGTAGATGAAGAGCGATTAGCTTATTTTTCACAAGGCGATCAGTTGAAAAAGCTTAATGATCGCAGAGAAGAGGTGAGAGAATTTATTCGTCAATTACCAGAGCCACAATCTTTACTGTTTGGTGAAAAACCCAGTTCAGCAGATATTGTCACGTCAATTTTGTTTGCTCGTTTAAAAATGATTGACGAAGATGAACTTATAAAAGTATCACCTTCTTTAGCTGATTGGTTTAATCGTATGGAACAAAGACCTGCTTTTGCTAAATCAGATATCTGGTTGCGGTTTAAACCTTGGCGGATCCTTTTAAAATATTAAAGAGCCGGCAATTACTTTTCTTCTAACATATGTACTAATAATTCTACCGAATTTGCGATAATAATTTGTTCGTTTTCAGAAAGAGAATGCAAACTATCATACAAGCGATTATGAATAAGATGAGGAGCATTCTTTACAAAATCACGACCTTTATCGGTGATATCAATAAATATAGCTCGCCTATCCGCCACATCTCGCATACGAGTGACCAGCTTTTTCTCTTCCAAGCGATCAATGATCCCTACTAATGTACTTGACGTTAAATGAATATTTTTAGACAACACAGTAATAGTCATTGCTCCCTTTTCGAAGATCTCATAGAGACAAATGAGCTGGGGAATTGTTATGTCATAGTGTTTACTTAATTTTCTAGAATGGCTATCCATCGACTGCATAATGGATCGGAGGGCTAGAATGATGCGTCTTTGATAGTTAGGTAGCTTTACGTTTGGGGGGATTTCTGAAATTTCACCCACATTAAACCCTTCAGGGGTTATTTGCTCACTATTAGTCATCATTTTCTCGCTACAGCACACTAAAGCTAGTGACTTTCTAGTAGCAAAACTCCTTATTAAATCTTGATTGAGCGCATTCTAGCTATCTATCGCGAAATAGTAAATTACCCAAATCAATTGAGAACTGACTACTTCAACAATAATGATTTGACTACAAATTAAAATGAAATAATGCTATCCTATCCAATCGAGTAAGGCTAAAGGAGGAGCGCTATGTGCGGAATTGCAGGAGAAATTCGATTCGACGGCACTATTCCAGAAGTAAAAACCTTACAACGCATTTGTAATGCAATGGAAAATCGTGGCCCAGATAACAGTGGTATTATTCAACATGGTTCAATTGCACTCGGTCACCGTCGTTTAAAAATTTTTGATCTTTCAGAACATGGACAACAACCCATGTTTGATCCACACCTTGGCTTGGCTGCAGTTTTTAATGGCGCCATATATAATTTTCCTGAATTAAAAAGTAAGCTTAAAAAGCAAGGTTACCGATTTTTTTCAAAAACAGACACTGAAATCATCATCAAAGCCTATCATGCATGGGGAAAACAATGTGTAGAACATTTCAATGGGATGTTTGCAATTGTTATCTGGGATAGAGAAAAAAATGAATTTGTACTTTTTAGAGATAGATTAGGCATAAAACCTATCTATTACACAATGAATAATCATTTTTTCCGATTTGCCTCTACACTTCCCGCCCTTTTAAAAGGCGGTGAAATAGAAACCAGTATTAATCCTGAATCATTACACTACTATCTTATGTTCCATGTAGTCCCTGAACATTTAACGTTACTTAAGGGCGTAAAAAAGTTAAAACCCGCCACCGTCATGACAATCTCTTCTGACCGAACTGTTGAGGAATACACCTATTGGGATTCAAAAATCGTATCGGGTGAAGTTCAAAATAAAACAGAAGATGAGTGGGTTCATGATTTTTCAAATCTTTTGAAAAAATCAATTAAACGTCAAAGTATGGCAGATGTTCCTATTGGTTTATTACTTTCTGGTGGGCTAGATTCATCACTTTTGGCGGCAATATTAGCACAAGAGTTAAATGGGAATTTAAATACATTTTCTATTGGTTTTGAATCTTCAGGTGGGATTGCTGGCGATGAGTTTTTTTACTCTGATATTATCGCACAACGTTTTTCTGCCAATCATACTAAAATTTTGATTAAAAATAATGAATTACTCGAAACATTAGATGAATGTATTGCTGAAATGTCAGAGCCAATGACTAGCCATGACAATCCAGGCTTCTTTCTTCTTTCCAAAGAAGTTTCTAAGCACGTCAAAGTCGTACAGTCTGGCCAAGGAGCAGATGAAATTTTTGCAGGTTATCACTGGTTTCAAAAATGTGCCAAAATCGCTCCTTATGAGAAACCTGTAAATTTTTACGTATCTAATGTTCTTGATCGCACTTATCATGAATATTGCGACGTCGTAACTAATGACTATCGGACTGATAATTTTAGCTACGATATTGTCGACAACTATTTTAGTAAAAATGGTAGTCAATCCTTAGTTGATAATGCACTTTATCTTGATAGCACATTCCCTCTTGCTGAAGGCCCTTTAAAGCGTGTTGATAATATGACTATGGCATGGTCGCTCGAATCACGAGTTCCTTTTCTTGATCATGAACTTGTTGAATTTTCAGCACAAATGCCGCTATCACTGAAAATGAAAGACAATGGTAAATATATTTTAAAAAAACTAGCCAAATCGTTACTACCGAGTGAAGTCATCGACCGTCCCAAAGGGTATTTTCCGGTCCCCGCATTAAAAAGTATTGAAGGAAATTATTTAACCCGCATCCAAGACGTCCTCAAGCCCACACAAGTACTTAATCGAGGTCTATTTGAACTCGATTATATTCAGAAACTACTTTCTGCCCCTAAAAGCCATCAAACACCACTCGGTGAATCAAAATTATGGCAAATCGCTGTATTAGAAATGTGGTTACAAAATCACAACATCTCATAAGAAGGAATGCATTTATGGTGAATGTTCTGAATTCTATTCAATTTGAAGATATCGAAATTGAAAATAATAAACAATCACATTCAGAACAACCCAATGAAATAGTTTTTCAACAAAATACTGAACTCACACTGGGCGTTGAAATTGAATTGCAATTGATTGATAAAAAATCGCTTAATCTCAGCTCAAAAGGAGAAGAATTACTTAAACTATCTGCCTTAAATCAAAAGATTAAGCAGGAGTTTTACTTAAGCACGGTTGAAGTTACCACTAATATTTGTCGTAGCGTTCAAGAAACCGAAGCAGACTTGCGGCAATCACTGTTGTATATTCAAGATCTTGGTACCGAATTAGACCTTCGCTTTGCAACAACAGGTTGTCATCCATTTGCTAGATATGCTGACTGCATTATTTCACCCACCGATCGCTATTATGAATTAATCGATCGTAACCAGTGGTTAACTCGTCGTATGACGGTCTATGGATTGCATGTCCATTTAGGTATGAAAAGTGGTGATGACTGTATTCGCTTTAATAATTTTTTCATGCATTTGTTACCCCATTTATTAGCCCTTTCGAGTAGTTCTCCTTTTTGGCAGGGAGATGATACTGGCCTTGCGTCTTGCCGCCCTACTACTTATGAAGCATTGCCCACTGCGGGACAACCTTATTGCGTTAAAAACTGGCGGGAATTTGAAAATATCTATTTTACATTAAAAAAATGTGAAGCTATTAAATCACTAAGAGATCTATGGTGGGATATACGCCCAAGTCCGGCTTACGGTACTCTAGAGATCCGTGTTTGCGATGGGCTTGCAACACTTGAAGAAACGCTGGCAATTGTAGCGTTCATCCATGGCTTAGCGCTGTGGTTTAGGGATAATGGAGACTGGATAGATCAAGTACAACTACCCGCTCCCTGGATTTCAAGAGAAAACAAATGGCGTGTTATTCGCTATGGTTTAGATGCCGAAATCATTACTTCAAGTACCGGAACTCTTAAGCCTATTAGGCAAGATATTACTGATTGGATACAAAAAATTTCAGGTCATATTATTTCACTTGGCTATGAAAAATATACGCTTTCACTCATTAAAATTTTAAATATGGGTACAAGCTCGCAAAGACAACGTCGTGTTTTGCAAGATACCAATTCCCTTAAAGAAGTCGTACTTCACAATATTCATGAGTTTGAAAGAGGTGTGGCAAACTGGCCTATATGTTAACTAACTATTTTGTTGGTTAACATGGTGCGCATCTTACGTTATAAATCAACAAATATGTTTGTTGCCGAAGTCATTATGCATTGAATAATCTGTAATTATATTACGTGGCCCCACTGGCTAGGTAATGATAAACTGCAAAAAAACTATATAACTTGCAGAATTATGTCATGAAAGCATCACTGGAACATTATACGGTAGACTTTGAAAAGTTACTCAAAGGGTTTCCCACACCGTATTTAGTTTTTCTCGTTAAATGGCCCCTGCTTATCATTGTTGCTTGCAGTGACAGTTATTTAACAGTGACAAAAGCCGATCGCGACCATATTCTGGGTAAAGATGTTTTTGAAGCCTTTCCCCCGCTAGAAAGTGAGGAAGGATCAAAAATAAAAAGTGATTTTATTGCTTCATTCGAGCGAGTTTTACAAACTAAAGCTACCGATGTCATGGGCGTTCAGCGTTATGATGTGCCGAACGAGAATAACCCTGATGAGTTCATTGAAAAATATTGGACTGTCACTAACTCTCCCGTGTTGAGCGATAAAGGAGACGTAGAATATATTATTCAAAAGGTAGAAGATATTACAGAATATATTTTACTTAACAGAACGTTACTAGACAGAATAACACAAGATTCATCTTCATATTGGTCCAGCGTTGAAGCAGAAATTATGCGTTCATCGCATGAGGTGAAGGAAGCAAATCGGTATATCAAAGTAACCAATGAAGAACTAGAGCGAAATCGACAGCAATTAATCACGACCAATGATAAATTAAAAGAACTCGACAGGCTCAAAACAGAGTTTTTCTCAAATATTTCACACGAATTTAGAACACCTCTTACATTAATGTTAGCCCCACTAGAAGAATTATTAGCAAATAATAAAATTGATAAAAATGCATTTTCTAATATAGAACTCGTTCATCGCAACGCGCTGCGATTACTAAAGCTAGTCAATAATTTACTTGATTTTTCCAAATTAGAAGCCGGAAGAGTGAAAGCGGCTTTTCAACCATGCGATCTCTCAAAGTTAACCAAAGAATTATCAAGTCATTTTTATTCAACTGCAAAGCAAGCTGGCATTGAATTTATTGTTGACTGCCCTGCTTTGCCAGAGTTGATCTATATTGATATCGACGCTTATGAAAAGATTTTATTTAATTTACTCTCAAATGCTTTTAAACACACACTCAAAGGTAGCATTGAAATCACATTACTGTGGGTTAATAATGGTGTTGAACTCATTGTTAAAGATACAGGTGTTGGCATACCACAAGACCTATTAGAACATATCTTTGAAAGATTTTACCGTATTAACAATCCTGCCTCCAGAACACATGAAGGAACTGGGATTGGTCTTTCTCTTACGCAAGAGCTGGTAAAGTTACACCAAGGGAAAATCACTGCTGCTAGCACTTTGCAGCAGGGCTCAACTTTCACAGTTTGGTTTTCAGCTGGTAAAAATCACTTACCACAAGAACAAATAAGTTTAGATGTAGTTGAAAATCATAGTCAGCACTTACCATTTTTGAATGAACTAGCTCCAATATTAGAACAACCTGATGAAATTATTTCAGAGCCTTTCCCCAGTAAGAGAGAGCGCGTCTTGTTGGTTGATGATAACCCTGATATGAGATCCTACATTAAGAAATTATTAGACCCTTATTATGACGTAGCCTTAGCAACCAATGGTAAAGAAGCATATGATCTGGCTCAATCTTTTAAACCAAATCTGATTTTATCAGATGTTATGATGCCGGTGATGAATGGCGTTGAGCTAGTGCAAGCTATTCGTCATAATGAAGAACTTAAATTAGTCCCTATCATCTTGCTCTCTGCTCGCGCTGGAGAAGAAATCAAGATTGAAGGACTTGAAACAGGCGCCAACGACTACGTGATTAAGCCTTTCAACGCAACTGAGCTACTCACAAGGATCAAGACCAACCTAACCATCCAAGAAATGCAGCTGCAAATACATCAAGGTATAGAAAACGTTTCTAAGATGAAAGATCAATTTATTTCCAACATGTCTCACGAGTTACGAACACCGCTAAATGCCATCATTGGCTACAGCGAAATGATTGTTAGAGGCATGGTCAATAATGAAGCAAAAAAACAAACTTTCATTGAAAATATTCTAAAAGCGGGCCGTCACCTACTGACTTTGATTAACGACATACTCGATATTTCTAAAATTACAGCCGGTAAGTTCACTTTACATTTTAAATCAATCAATCTAAGAGAATTCGTGGATGATATCCATATCTTATTTAAAGAATTGGCATCTAACAAAAAGGTTACCTTAAAGTTTCATATTCCAGATAATATAAATAGTATTAATGCCGACCCACTTAGATTGAAACAAATCATGATTAATCTACTAAACAATGCAATTAAGTTTAATCGAGAAAATGGTACAGTTAACGTCAGTGTCATGTTAGAAGAAAATCATCAATCTATCCATTGGAAAATTAGCGATACTGGCATTGGCATTCCTCAAGAAAAAATAGATCAATTATTCTCTGAGTTTTATCAGATCGATAGCTCTAGCTCACGATCTTATGAAGGTTCGGGCCTTGGACTTGCTTTAACTAAAAAACTGATCAATCTGCACGGTGGTCAAATTTGGGTTGAAAGTAAAGAAAATGTCGGTAGTACCTTTAGTTTTACGCTTCCTATTTCAAGTCAGCACATACCTCATTCGTCAGTCTAAGCCATTCATATGTGCAATCTGTAAAATGGTATGGCAAAATGATGTTTTGTTCCTTTGTTGACAGTTTGGAGCAGTGATGAACAATAGTTCTGAAGATATCAAGAACTTATTAGATAGCTATCTTAAATATCTACAAACGCATGATGATTCTTACTATTGGGCCAGCGACAAGCTAGATTCCTTAATTTCAAATCCCAATGGGTTACAGATTGTATTTGAATTAATTGAAGCCTGTGAAAACGATATGCAAATTGCTCAAATCGCAGCTGGACCGCTTGAAGATTTAATCAATCGCAATCTTTACTCAATTGAAGCAGAATTAACGGCATTGGTGAGAAAGCATCAAAAAATGCGCAAAGCTATTTGTGGGGTATGGGCTCAAGATGGAAGCGAAGCAAGAAAAATCATAGATAACATTTTACAGCAGTTCGGACTTAACTATAGTTCACTCTAAGGCTGTAACCTTATCTCAATTCGTTCCTTGCCTGCCCCTATATTCGCTCTTTTTAGCGTCACGTAACCTACCTCACCTGTAGATTTAACATGCGTTCCGCCACAAGGCACTTCAGCAAAACCCTCAATCTTCCAGAATCTTCTTTGATTTAGTACATCAGAAAACCCGGTCATTATGGGCAGATCTTGCGCTATGATCTCATTATATTCTGTTAAGATCTCATTGAATATACAGGAAATATTCTGATCATAGCTAAAATCAATCCTCGCCTTTGTTTGCGCAATATGGGCACCTACCTTTTCAAGATTGAGTTTCCTAACCACTAATTCAAGGACCAATTCAGCCGCAAAATGCAGACGCATTAATTGATAACGGCGCTCCCAATCAATCTCCATTGTCACTTTATCACCTACTTTTAGCCCATGCCCTGAAGGCAATATGTAGTAGATTAAATTGCCTACTTTCTCAGAGCAAAGAATAGCTAAACCATTGACGGTACCTTTATCACTCTCCTGACCCCCAGCAAATGAAAAAGCGATGGTTTCAGCAAACAACAGGCGATCACCGGTAACTTCTGTAACCTGGGTATGAACTTGCTTTTGATAGGGATTATCCCAAAACACTTTTTGCATAATGCCTCTGTTCTATTTAATAGCAACCACCCTACCATGGGTGATTTTTTGCAGATCTGTTGATTTCAAGCTAAATACAGCAAATGGAGTACCAGCCGCTGCCCATACAGTTTCAAATAGTTGTAGATCCTGATCAATAAAAACATTACTGATTTTATCATTGTCTAATGGGGGGATCCCACCGATTGCAAAACCCGTCATTTCTCGAGTAAAATCCGCATCGGCTTTTACTATTTTTTGTTTCACCAAAGCTTCAATAACGCCCTCATTAACCCGATTTTTACCACTCACCAAAATTAAAAGCGCTTGTTGACTATCAGTCGTTCTAAATAGCAATGATTTGACAATTTGACCTACTTCACAGCCAATTGCCACTGCGGCATCATTAGCTGTTCGGGTGCTTTCGCTAAATTCTTTAATTACGCAAGTGAATCCTCTTTTTAGTAAAGCATCCTGAACTCGAGTTATAGCATGATTCATTTTATAACCTTATTTCCATAGTGAAAAACGGCGCGTCAGTTCTGTTACTTTGTCCCAATCACCAAATAATACAATACCAAAGTAAATCAAATCGGCTTCTTTGGTTTCTTTGGTCCTGGCAATTTGTTCCTTAAAAGTTCCCACGGTCATGGTATCGGTGAAATCATTAAACAAAATATGGTTGGCTATCGCTTCTTCTTTAAGCTTGCGGATTTTGTTCGAGTTTTCACCCAGGATAATAAAGGGGATCTCCGAAATATGGGGATGAGAGTTGCCATCGGCATCTTGATAGTTTGTCAGCTGCAAAGGCTCCATACCTATGGATGAACCAAGGCCCATGCACATATGAGCTAAGGCATTCATTAATCTACCTGGTTCGATTTTTTTGTTAAGAACCGCTACCAGCTTGTTTTTAAATGGATTTTCACTCATCAGTCACCTTTACAACGTGTGCGTTATAACGCATAATGAAACATACTAGCATCGTGCGTTATAACGCACAACCCCCAGAAGACGAAAGGTAAGCAGTGAAAGACATTAATACCCGGATATCCATAACCCTTAAGTCTCTACGCGCCGGGAGAGGTTGGAGCCTAGATAAGGCTGCCGAGCAAACAGGTGTCAGCAAGGCCATGTTGGGGCAAATTGAGCGTGGCGAGTCTAGCCCTACCATTTCAACCCTTTGGAAAATCGCCAGCGGCTTTCAAACATCGTTCTCTTCATTTGTTGAAGAACCCCAAGCTGCCGCTGTGACCCCAGTCCACCGCGGCGGTAAAGCAGAGCATCTTCATCCAATCGATACAAAAATCCGCGTGATGCCACTTTTCCCTTTTGATAAGCAATTAAGCTTTGAACTTTTTATTATTGAGCTATTGCCGGGCTGTGAACATTTGTCGCCCCCTCATGCGGCAGGCGTAATTGAACACGTCATTGTTACGCAAGGAAAAATGGAAGTCTTCGCAAACAATAATTGGCATACCCTAAATGAAGGTGAAGGTCTTCGTATTAATGCGGACCAGCCTCATGGCTATCGAAATCTAACCAAAAAATTGGCGAGTATCCACGATATTATCCATTATCCCAAGGACAGAGCATGATCCATATCACCCAATACAGCCCCAATGCTATTAAAGATTGCGAACAAAGAATGTATCAAGGTGTACTTATTGCGCAAGAAGAGCGAAAAGAGCATACCGCAAATTATCCTCTACATAATCGCTATTTTAGTAATGGCGATAAGCCCTGGGTGATTTTAATCAACACCAGAAATAGCATGAAGCTATTTTATTTAGATAAAGCATATGTCATTCAAGAAAACGAGCTAGTGCTCTTTGACGATAATATCCTTCATGCCTGGGAAATGAACAATAACGACATGACCATTTATTACTACAGAGCAAAAACAGATACCCCCATCAAACAAGGAAATTACTGCCTAGATGATTATTTTTAATCCATTACCCATCAGTTTAAGCCTATTTTTTAAAGGCAGCTCTTTTTGAGATATTCACATCCGATTCATGCTGTGGGGAATAAGCCATGCCAGCGTAGGCCTGAGGATTCACACGCCGCTCTAGCTGTTGATGCAGATGCCCTAAATATTGCAAATAATAAGACTTCAACAAAGCCGACAGGATATTCTTGTCAGCTTCGCTTTGGTTTGGGAAAACTTCATTAAATGATAATATGACTTTCTCAACTTTTTCCTCAAAACTGTAAATCCCCTCTTTAAAACCTTTCACAAGTAAAGGCGCTAAAAAAATAGCGATGAGCATATTAAAACTATAAGTTTTCGCGCCATCAGGATACAGCCGATCCACTTTCATACACTCTGATTCATACCAACTTAAGGTATCTGTATCAGCATAATCGATCACTTTTAATGGGGGTAATAAACTGCCAAGCAACCGTAATTTAATCACATATCTCACATTAAGCCATGCAGCACCCCGAATAAACAAACTCGAAAAATGCATAGCGTACTGATTAAAGGGCAGCGCTGTTAACAGATCGGCATTTTCGAGTAAAGCCACTTCTTGAGACTCGGAAAGCTTTGATTGCAGCTCATGGCTTTGTCTGATTAATCGAAACATCCTGCGGGGATCATCTTTGTAGGTTTGCGAACTGTTACCAATCGAATATAACTCTTCTCGATACAGATCCTTGATGCTTCTTAATATTGGGGCGTAGATATTGCCGTCTTCATCAACCAGTATTGCATTAATCGTGATATCTCTTTCTTGAGCAAAATCCCACAAGCTGAGCGTTCCGTCCTCACAACGAACATCTGCTCCCTCAAACACGAACTGCTTTTCATGATTCGCATTGTCTTTAAAGCGAGCACCTAGTATTTCTTTTGCTTTTTGTGGTGTGCAAAAAACCACAAAATCAGCATCATGAGGTTCTCGACCTAATAAAGCATCTCTAGGATAGCCGCCATAGAGGTAGGCTCTGACACCATGAGAATGAAAAAGCTCTAACACAGCTTTAACATTGGTATCTAGAGGGATCTGTAAACCATTCACCTTGTATGCTTCATCGGGCAAATGACTCAGACGACTTCTCAGTCTTTCAGGAGTAAAAAACAGAGCTAAATGGTCTGCTCTTTGCTTTATAGACGGAAATTCTTCATGCAGTGGTTGTGGACTGACGTCCTTTAAACTAATTTTAGCTATATCGTCAGTCAAAGCTTTAACTTGAGTATCTGGCACCTTAGTTTGTTGCTCAATCTGACTCTTTTTAGGGATGACTATAGCGCTTGCAGGGAGGTATCCGGCTTCCAACGCCAAGCTTTGATGATCGAGATTTTGTCTAGCTGCTATTTTTTGTTGCATTTGTGATTGTTTTTGCTCAGCAATTCTTGCTTGACGTTCTTGCTCTAGTTTTTTTTCTTTTTCAAGCCTGCGACGCTTTTTATTCTTGAGCTTTGGTTCTTGAAATTGCGTAATGAAAATCGATGGCTCAGCGACAGGTTGATTCTGACGATTCTGTTTTTCCCGCTGTTGTGGTTTTGGCTTTTCTTTTAGCAGTAAAGGCGCTTGTTGTGTAACTTCGGTTTTTTGAGCGACAGCTTGCCTTTGTGTCGAGGCAATTTTCCTGCCTTCTTTACGCAATCTTTCTTCTTCTCTTTTAATGTCTTGCTTAGCGCGCGCAAGGCGGTTTGCCTCATTAACTTTAGCTTGTTTTTCTGCCTGAATAGCTTGAAGCTCAATGTTTTTTTCTAATATAGATAAGCAAACATCAATATCCAAGGTGATGCCAATAATCGTTTCAGTAATTAGGCCATAAATGCCATTTTTTTTCTTAAAATAAGATTGCTTTAATTCTTTAAACTGTAGATTTAACTCAGTTAAAATGAAAATGACATTATCTAAGCCGAAATCTTTATTCAGACTTAATAGAATATCAGCCATCTCATTCAAATTGTTTTTTGAGTGCTTTAAGCGCTCTTTGAGTCTATCGGCTCTTTGTTGTGCACTCTCGTCACAGGACTTTTGAAGAAACTTTTTATCATCACTTCCAAATTCAACTAGAAAGCGATGAATTAAGCTCGACTGATTAAAAGTATCATCGAAAAACTGCCGAATGCCCACTGCTTCAGAAAGTTCATACGATTTACAATTGGCTAGCAGAGTATTATAGTGATCACATTCTTGAGGTGTGAGCTCATGCATATCATTAAGGATTTTTAATATATTAGCTCCCTGCTTGAAACACGTTTGTGCAAACGCCGACTCCGCAAATTGCTCAAAAATACAAGACTGCACCACCTGAACCTCTAATAAGGCCTTTAGCTTTACGACGCATTCTTCTTGATTTCGCATGATGTCTTCAATAAAATTTGAGAGATGCTTTGATAGCATCACATAATTACCGCGGATCACTTTATACAGCGCAGCATATTGTCCATCAGGCACCTCACGATTTAACATGAGCTTTTCAAACTCATTTGCTTGCATATGTATATTGAGCACAATAAATCCAAGCAGACGATGCTTTGAATCTGCTTTAGGAAAAGCATCAACATGCTCTTTAGCCGTTGTACAGAAAAAATAATATAGCGCATTAATGTTCTTTTGATGGTCATGGATGCGATTAATTCGCTCATGGGGGGATCTTGTTAGATTTAACATTTTGGCTTTTGAATCAGCCAAGGAACGCTCTGCCACATAATTAATCATAGCGATACGCACAGGATAGACTTTAGTATCTTTAGAAAATTTCTTTGATAATTTTTTATACTCTGGACTGTTTTCATCTGGAGTGACTTTGTCAATTGATTTCGCCATTGAATCAATCATTTCTTTGACATTCACACTGTGAACCGTATTGTTTTTGCGTAAAAAAACAACAATATGTTTGTCTTGATTGAGAGCGGATATTTTTGTCTGGGTATATAGTTTGATTAATCTAACCAACGTTTCAAGTTTCTTTTGAATATCCGTTAACAGAACTTGATATCGTTTCATGTTTTCGGTGTCTATTTTATCATCCATGCTATCAATGGCGGCACTCACACCTAAAGTAGCTTGCTGCGTTGCTCTACATGCTTGATGTGCTAAATCGTATTCATGCACATTTGCACAAATAACGGCATAGCATAGTTTAAACGTGAGTAAATTATGATGTGCCTCGTAAACTTGCCGCTTATTCGATTGTCTATCCTGCAAATTGGCTGATTTGTCTTTTGAAGCATTTAATTTATCAAGACTCAATTCATGGTAACGTGGCGTTAAGCTCTCTAATGCATGATTATATTGTTGTAAAACACTAAAATAAAAGAGAGCTTCAGAGTTAACATCTTCACGCAATACAAAATATCGATTGGCAATTACGAAATAATAAGTCATTTGCGCAAAAAGCTCATAAATAAGATTTGAACGCTCTAATGCAAACTCAGGACGATCCGCCAAAACCTTATTGACAAAATATAGCGTCAGATCAATTGGCCTTATGCAATTAGTTAATAGTTCCGCCATTTGACCAAGTGTTAATTTATCGACATCAGGCCAGCTTGCTAATTCCTTAGTAAGACGCTTAGTCAACGCAGAGGCTATTTGTCGAGTGATATTCGCATCTTTTAACAAAGAGTTTAGCTTCTCGCTTTCACCTAAACTGATAATATTTTCGTTTAAAAATGATTGTACAGTCTCATCAAGAACCGCTTGCGTTAATAAAGCAGGTTGCGCTAGCTGTGCCGCAGTGACAACAGCGTTTTCTAATTGCGCTCTTGCTTGCTCTGTCTTTTGGGCTAACTGCTTGACCCTTTTGCCAAGAAGCTGGACTTTATTCGAATTTTCATTTGCGCTTAACTTAACTGCCAGCTCATCTAACAATATTTTTATTTTAGGAAGCAATATCATGGCTTCACTTTTATTGTAGCAATCCTTTATATAACAGCTGATTTTAAAAACAAGCTTTATATGCTCGTCTAATTTTTTGGAGAGATATTCGATAGGTAACTTTAATGATTGTGTATTTTTCAGCAGAAAATCAAGGTTATCTGTAAACCGCTTAAGTGTATATCGGGATATTTGCTGTGCTTTAACCTGAGTGAGATTTTCAGTTAACGAGGATAAAGCATTCGCATATTCTTCGAACAAAGGACTCAGACCAGGATATTTAAACCGAAATTCAGTCTCATCATAGATCTCTAAAAGCGAAGGTTGGGTACTTTCTGCTCGCAAAGAACGATATTTTTCTATACTCTCTAGTAAAGCATCCCCTAACATTCCACTGAGTTGGATTACATTAAATCCAGATAAATGCGGGATCACCCTATAAAACACAAAATATAACCCGTTTATACGCTCTTCAATTTCCTTAGGGCCTTTGGCTTCAATGATAAGATCAACCGAAAGCAAGCTTTCAAGCGAGACGCTAAATAGATTACTTAAGGCTTTATCATAATCTAAAAACTCATTGACTAATGGCGCCGTGATAGTGTCAGGGGCATTAATTGGGATCTGCCGAGCCTCTTCCAGCAGTCCAACAATAACGCTTTCTAATGTTGGCTTTTGATTGACAGGCGATCGGTGGGACATTTGTGTTTCTGGTTTGAACATAGCTACTAGTTGGTGAACTTATTAAAGGGATTAGAAGTTTAGCATCCTAACTTTTGACTGTCTATTTTCCTGGCAAAAATGTATAAGTCATTTAACTTTAAATTTTAGGTTAGAATGGATTGAAAAGAGGCGTGCTATGAGGCGATAAAAGAACTAATCGCCTCTTGAATTACAGAAGGGTTAATCCTGAAGATCCATTTCCGGGAACTTTTCATGAAAAACATTTTCACTGCTATGCTTCATTTTGTTTCCCTTTTTCTTCATGCGCTGTCCTTTTTTAATCTCTGATTTTCCGTCGCTAATCAGGTGCTTACCTTTTTTAACCATCGAATTGCCTTTCGCGACATGCTGATCCCCTTTTCTCACCAGCTCATCGCCATCCATCCATTTTTCGCCGATCACTTTAGTATTAGAACCTTGAGAAATCATTTGCTCGCCCAAGGATGGAGTGTGAGAACAAGCCGAAAATAAAAAGACACAAGGTATCATGGCGCATATTTTTGTAATTTTTAACATATCAAACCTTAATGTAGCTTATACAAGCTGGTAACTGGAATAAGGCGCATCATTATACATGATAGACGAGCGGCCATCTATGTCAGATAAAGTTAGTTGCTATGAAAAGCTAAGTGACCTATAGTGCTTCATTGATTTGAAACTGTAAGATTCTTGGCCCAATTGCAGTAATACCATGCTAACCAGTCAACCTTCACCTATCACAACGTCTTATGACAATGCTCAATTCATAGCGGCTGCTCAAGAGTATTTTAATTATGTTCACAATACTCGCTTCATCCATCCTGATAAATCCAGTTTACAATCTTTTATAAAAAAAGGCGTCAGTTTTGACGTTTGTATTACATCCCCAGTTTCAGGAGAGATGCTATCACTTTTAGCTTGTTCGATTGAAATGCAAAATATTTTTATCCTGAGGTTTCTTTTAGAACAGGGAGCTCAGCCACTTAAACCTGTGTCTGCTACGCAAACCAAAATCCCTTTGCAAATGATATGTGAAAAGATAAAAGAAGGTTTCTATTCAACCTATCGCAATAACCGGTTTTCAAGAGAAATGTATCAAAGTGTCCTTGCCCATGTGAAAAAATTTCAGCCGGAATTTTATCATGATCTAGAAAAAGAGCTTTCTTCAGCTTTTGCCACTTTGTATCGCCGAATATTAAATGCGCTACAAGAAGCACAAAGACAAGGTAAAAAATTGTTAATCACCATGGGTGAAATGCATACGAGTACACTAGAAAACATTCTACATGCCATGATAATTGAAATATCCGTTAGACTGGATATTAAAAACTTAATGATTGAACAATCCGATAAATATCTTAAACTGGTGGAAGAAACTTACCAAGAGGATGAAATAAACGATCCATATCTTATTGATCATGTCTGGTCTCCTGCTATCGGTAATCACCTTCACGGTTATCAACTTGGTATGACAGTCGTTCCTATTGATCTACAAAGAAATCCTAAAGATCCTGACTGGAATAGTTCGCCTGAGGGTACTGCACAACGCGAAAGTGCTATGATAGAACAAATATTAAGTCATGATATGGCGCATGGATTTTGCACAGTGGGATTAGCTCATATGAGTAAACTCATTGAACATAAAAGGGTCCATGATACTTTTCATATATTTGCGATTAATGGTTCTTTTGCAGCCAATACGGACGATGCGTTCGCGTTTGCTTATTCTTCAAATATCTATCAAGTATCCGATCTATTCTCGCCTGATTTTATTAATAAAGCAGACACGATGTTGGCTCCCGTGGATGGGCTCAATATCGTAACCAAAGTGGCAAACACTTTGGTATTTGAAGATTGTCTTGAATTTTCATCTTCTGAAGTGTCTGAAGAAAACGAACTGGATACTAAAAAACAAACACCAACCAAAAAATGCATTATATGCTAGCAACTATGTTGGTTTTCTACCACAGTTATTGGGCGCAAAAATTTTGACACCCCTATTGATTGAATTTAGAATGCACCTAAGTCACTTATCTCATGTTTTGCCTGTGCTAAATAATTCTTTACCCTTCATAGCATCAACTCTTAACTACAATGTTCAGCTTTTTGCTGGATATGCCTGATCCCCTCTTTAATCTATTTGATTAGCCTCTGGCTTAATTGATTACTCGCACAGCCACCGTTTTTATCAGCACAGGAGATAAGCAGATGGGACAAAAACAGTCTGCAGAAACCCCGCAATATTCAAAAAGCTACACAACAGACGAACTTATCCACCTTATTGACGATTATGAAGCTTCATTTGCTGACGATAAAAATGATTCTGAAAACGAGGTAACAAGCACTAATCAATTTTCTAAAGCCATGCCCAATCAAAGATGGCTACTTTTGTGTGAAGCATTTAAGGGCTGGGATTTCATGAGAGCGCCTAGCAGAAAAATTCTTCCAATTAAAGAAGAACTCATCTTGCAAGTTAACGGCGCGTTTCGTGACATGATCAATTCATTAAATAAGCTATGGCTCAATAATAGCAATAAGCTTGAAAAAATCACAGAAATGCTTGCCCCACCAGCAGAGTATCGTAGACCTTCATTAGTGTATGACACTCAAATGCTAATCATTTCGTTTATCACACGCCTTACTCAAGAGAAATTTTATGATGAAGCAAAAGCGTTGCATCGATTTATAAGGGTTTTTAAAACCAATATTCAAGTTCAGCCCGATCCCGATGAGCAAAAAGGTATTGCACAATTAACGACCATGGCATGTGTTCATGCATTACAACTACAGGACGCCGCAATAGTTGAAGGACATTTATTAGAAAGATCACAACGAGATAAGTTTTTTCATTTCTATTTAGCTGCTACTTTATATTTAACTATCAGACACCCAGTGTTTGATAACGATTATTCTATTGAGACCTACGATATTTACGTGAGAATGAATAACAAATTTGATTTGCTACATTTTGGCATATCTGTTAATCCTGCCTTAGCAGCTGAAGATCTCCCCGATTTTTTTCTAGAAACATTAAAAACCCAATATGCTGAAATTGCAAAAAGGTTTTATCGCCAAGAGGATAAAGGTGCAGAAAAAGCCATATACGACTTTTTTATTAAAAAAATTGCCAGTGTTGCTGCATTTGATAAAACATTAGACAGAGCCGGAGTGATGCATAATTTTATTTATGTACTTAAAATGCTTTATCAAGAAGATGCATCAAATCCTAAAGACCCAACAGCCTATGTGAAAGCATTAAGAAACTTTTTACAAATACCTCGTCTTGAAAAAGATATCGACGCATGGTTTGATGAGTGTATAGTCAGAAGTGTTTTTGAGAGGAAAAGAGGCTTTAGAGCACCATTTAATCCTGAAAGATATGCAGTTTCTCTTGAAGAACAACAAGAATACTGTAAGCACTTGACGCAGGCTTATGAAGAGCAAGTTGAGCAAAATGCAAAATTAAGTGCACAGTTGCAGCAGGAAACGTTCTCTCTTAAAGTAAGGAACAATGAATTACAACAGCAATTAGCGGCTCTACAAGAGGAATTAAGAAAATTATCGATAGGCAGTGCTGAAGATCGAACTATTGATGACAGAACATTAGCAATCCCATCGTTAGTACCACCCAGCTCGCCTTCAATGGGGATCTATCATTTACACCGACGTGAGAAACCCTCATCTGACGAAAAAGCTTCCCGCTCTCCTCGTAGTTCAGATTCGTCTTCGCCAAGGGAACGTCGTAAAGGTTCATCACCTCCTCCAGTGACGGAGAGGCCTTCACTCATTGGACGGGCTTTAAGTGCTGATGCCTTGAAGTCAAAAAAATTCAAATAAACAAATGAGATGCTCAAGAATTTAGCATCTCATTTATTACTTTGATGTATGTATACCACCGAAATTAAAATTAATAACGATGTTATCCAAAATACAAGATACCAAAAGATTGCTTTTTTCGCTTTTTTCTTTTCATACCATTTTTGTGGTCGCACACCTTGAAAAATAAACACTAAATTCGCTACTAAATTAATTGAAACAATGTTAACAACAAATAACAAACCAGCCCATAAGGACTCAGTATAGACACCAGCGCCTAGTAAAATCCCACAGGCAACTATTGGAGGTAACAAGGTAACAGCTACCATCACGCCTACCAGAGCAGCAGAAAGTCGGGAAACCACCGATAAAGCAGCTGCTGCTCCGGATGCCAAAGCGAGGGAAATATCTGTATAGCTAACATTTGTTCTTAGTAATAACTGCGCTGAATCTACTTTAAATTGCCAAAAGAAACCGATGATAATTGATAAAATGAAGCAACAAATGATTCCAACAGCATTTGTTTTGAATGATTTTATTAATAGCCTTTTATCTCCAAGCACAGCAGCGAGGGCCATTGCTAAATTTGGCATTAGCATCGGCGCAATCACCATTGCAGCAATGACTGCTGGAATATGATTTTCTAACAATCCTAAACCTGCTACTAGCGTAGAAAGCAATGCTAGAAGTATATAATTGGTATTTAAGTTCGTTTCATTGTCAAGTTGGTTATATAGTTCTTCTCTTGAAGCTCGCTCAGATTCATCAACTATTTTAAATCGTGAAGGATTTAATTTAAGAACTTCTTTGGGAATAATTGTTTCAATATTGGATATAATGATTTTCTTAATAATTTTATTATCTATATTTGAACGTAATTTATCTATTAATTTCTCACTGTCATCTAATGAAACCAATACAGAAAAAATGATATTTTCCTTTGAATTATCTATGACATCCCACGAATCAATGACTTCAGATTCTTGGATTTGCTTGCTTACCTTTTTATAATGTTCTTTTGGAGTAATTATTTGAACTGTTCTAATTGTAGTCACATTGGTTCCCTTGCGAAAGTTTAGTTGAGGTTTAACTTGCTTTGTTTAGCAAGCCCTTCAATTTCCCTGTTAATAGTATAATTCAATATGGTTCGAATAATGACAATAATAACCAGAATGCCAACGGCATAGTAATCTGGCGTCGTCATGGTTCCTATTAAATCTGATGCAATAATAAATTCTAACCCTAGTGTTAACACCCTACCCAGCTGCAATCTAATGCTATTAATGTAATCATTTTCCTGTGCGAATTTGCTCGAAAATAAGTGTATTAAATATTGTACCAGAGCAATTATAACCCCAATAAAAATAATCAAAATTCCACACAGGGAAATAGCATGTTGGATGTATTGCAAGCTATTTTGTAAATTAAGCATGAATTTACGAGCTTAAGCTTAATGACCTAAGCCATTAGTCGGCATTTTTCTGATTATTTTTACTGTGTAAACAACCAAAGAGAGGTTATTCTAGATAGGTATCCAGTTATTATTGAATAGCTCACAGGCTATTCATTTTTGAAATAAAACGATTTCGTTCTTCTAAGACCCACATTTCGTTGCGGAACTTCTTCTTCATCTTCTGCTTCTTCAAGATCGTCATCAAGTTGCGCTAATCGGTCGCGCATTAATAATACTGCTTCATTGGTATAGTATCGGGCATCAAAATGCTCATAATCGTCCTCATCTTCAAGTTCGTCATCTTTGAGCTCTAATACTAAGCGTTCTAACCTTTGTGCTGCATTTGCAAGTAATGTGTTACTATCGGGTTCTGATGCAGAGCCACCACTATCACATTTTAACTCCAACCGTTCTCTTAATGAGTCAAATGCATTTTCAGTAAAAACAGCCTTTCTAGCGATAGCCGACTTCTCTAATAAATATCGTATTGTTTCTTTTGCCCAGAGATTACTATTCCAGCGATCATTAGCATATTCTGCTCCAAAATATCGCTCAACCCCCTTTAAAACATCAATAACAACTGTCGGGCAATTGTGAATGAGATTTTTTAAATGCACAGGTTCGAGCATTCTCATGAAACAATGATCTTGGCTTATCATGCTCGCCAGTTCTCCATTACTCCTCGTCAGTGGAATAAAATAGCTATAGCTTAGTGATTGACACCATTCACAATTCACTATGATAATCTGGTAAATTTTATTAATAATTCTCAACTTTTCAGGATGAGTGCTTAATTTAAAACTCATTAATTCCAAAGTTGATATAAGATTTCTCAAATGGCGACTATCCAATTGCTCTTTAAATACGTCATTTTGAAAAGCTGCCAGCCAAATTTCTGGAATAGGGTTTAATATCAAGACATCAACAAGATCCTCTACCCGCGTGGGATCTCCAAAAACTTTGAATAGTTCAATAGCTTCTTCGCAATTCTTAGCATATATAGCGTTGACAAGATCTTGATAGACATCTGCTTGATTGACATCATGGGATGCAGTGGGTGCGTTTTTAATCATGGTGTGTTGTTAGCTAGAAAATGAAATAGTATAACTGAATTTGTGTCAATTTTTTACTGCTTCGCAAAGAAACTTTGCAGCTAATGGATAATAGTCTGTTTTAAAGCTGACTTTTATTTGAATATTACACTCTCTCATCTGCTATAAAACCTAAAACTCTAGCTTGTATACCCATAGCCTGCTTAAAAGTGGCTCTTTTACTCAAATTTTTTTGGCAGCCAATGATTTCCAACAGTCTCGTTTCAGGGTCTTTAACAGTAAGTTTGTTTCAATCTTTAATTTAGCGCTTTAAAAACGAGCAACTACACTATTATTGAACTTTTGCGAAGCATTGCACGTCTATTTATAAAATAGAGAATGACTTGAGGACAGTGATGGCTATTTCACCAGAAACTTTTGACGTAATGAGTTGGATCCAGGCCAAGTCATCCGCAACAGCAGGTGGTTTTGTCTCGGCACTGGTTGCAAAATATTCCAATGCTTTACCGAACAATATCACTTTAGGTGAAGTAGCAAAAATATTTAATGATTACGAGGAACACATCGCTCAAAGGGGACTTTTTTCCTTTTCATTTAATACAGCTTCTGATAAGCATGTGAGTGAATTCCTAGATTGGCTTCGCAGTCAAAGGAAAACTGATACTTTATTACTGTTGTGGAAATTAGGGGCTGCAAAATCAGATATTAGTGAAAGAGCGCCTTTGCTTTCTACGCTAGAACCTGCTAGTTATGAAGAGTACGATGAAATTCAGCAATGTGCCTCTGCTGTTGTTAAATCACAAAAACAACTATTTAACTTGCCCTATGAAAATCCTGCTCTTTGGCAAAGTCCAGCTGAAATGCGTTTTGGTCAGCTCAACCGGGCAGTTGATGCAATCCCAGATCGTATCAGAGGCAAAGTGCTTACCTTTTTACTATCTAGAGCAATTGACTCGGATAATGATCAGCTGTTAAAAGATTTGATAAGGTTAAATAGCATACCTCAAAATGCCTATGAGCAAATGCTTTACGATGCCATAATTAGGGGCAAAAGTCACATTGCAGAAACCTTAATAGCCAGTGATCATATCACAAAACAGTTTGATCCACGCCTTATGATAGCTGCAGTGAGTAATGGTGATCTACATATTGCCAGGCTCATGCTTCCCTACGTGATGATGCTGGGGTTACCTTTGCAGGAATTACTGACGCCTAATGGGTTAGATGAATTCAGCGAAAAAATTGCAGAGTATGATTTAAGATTATTCATAGATGATCCCATCACTTTTTTAACTCAACATTTTAAGAATGAGCTAAAACATCCCAGCATGCTAACCGCGAGCAAAATTACTTCAGTCAATGAACAAGTCAGGCTTGCAGAAGCCAATTATAGAGAGAATTCTGAAACAGCCATGTCGCCACGTCAACTGAGTGCAGCCGCTATTGCCTATGATAAAGCTGATAACCTTTACAAAAGCAAACTGGAAGAAATTGCTGAAGCTATGCCCGCAGAACAAAGAGCGGCCATTGAACTACAAGAGAATCCTCTCATTGTAAAAGAACGTTATGCCATCGAACAGGTCGAACAGCAAATCCGTGGCATGTTATTAGACAAAATGCTCGCTGATAACCCAAGTGAACAGATCACGGATTTTATTCAGCACAATCGAGAGGCTTTAGTACAAGGGCAAGATCAACGCGTCATGACCCAGGCACAATCACATTTTCAATCAAATACCAATCCCTTACACATTGCCTGGCGTGCCTATGATGCTTTTGCTCCCACGGTATCCTGGATCAATTTATTCACTCCTCCTGTTGATAATTCAAGACACGAATTTGGCGCTGGCGATAAAAGCACAGAGGAAGTGACTTGGGATGTTCGTCGACGAGCTGCAATCTATTACTTGGCCTTACAAGATAAAGCGTCGGCAACCCTTCCTCAAGAAGATAGAGAAGCCATTTTTATTGGCGAAATTGCCGAAATACGCCGTGCACACAATTACGACAACCAGGGGACCGATAACCCTTCTTGCTATCCTGGTACCATTGGTCGAATTGCTAAAATGGGTGGAGGACACAATAAATTATTGGTGATTGATCCCATCGAAGAGTTATCTAAAGTCATACAAAGTTTATTACAACAACGTGTCAATGAAATGACGCAAGATGCTACACCCCAGAAAAAAGAACTCATTTATTGGTCATTAGTCGCTTTATTAAAGAGCAACCTTGAAACAGCGCTATCAGGAAAAAACGTCTTAAAACAACAAAAAATTCCTGAACATGAATGGGTTGCTATGCGTCAAGAAATCTTAGAGGGATTAGGCACTAACCAACAAGTATTTGATAAAATTAACGAGATATTTGCCAATTCCAATCCCAAAATTCGCCCTTTAGCTTATGATGAGTTAGTGTATGTCACGAGACAACTCGTCGATATCAATCATAATGGCGTCGGGCTTACCGTGGCTGAAAAATTCAAACCCGCACCTGCATTACAAAATCCGTATGCCATTGCAGAACCTAAAACTCCAAAACCTTTAAGTCAGCAAGAAGCATTGCGAATTATGAACTCCCATTTGCAAGGTGTAGAAAACAAAACTGCCATCATGATGAAAGCAGCACAATTGGTTTCAAAAGGAAATTCTGAGGAAGCTATTACAGCACTCAAACAAAGTGGCATTGTTCCTCCTAAAAGAATAGAAATCATTCAAGAAGCGATAACAATAGCACAACAGGCACAAGGAGCAGTTTCTGAAGCGACCAAAAGCAAAGCCCAACTCTGGGAAGAGCTTAATGAAGCATTTATGGACACTACAATAGAAAATAAAGGAGATACATTAAAGAGTATTGTTGACAAAGTGGTTGATAAAAAAGTCAAGCTTGAAGATGCCTTGGCTAAGCATCATCTGGCGTTGCCTAAACAAGAAAAGCCCGCACGTCCTAAAGCCTTATTATTGAGTCAATCCCAGACGGATGTTGTTGTGCCCCCCACAGAACCCTCTGCCGCATCGCCGGTTCCTACACGCCGCAGTAAACAAAAAGGCGGCTGACCTCTTTTACAGTTTGATTAGCCTCGCAAATGGTGGTATAGGTATAGATGATTTTATCTATATCGGAGGTGTTATGGCAACTTTAGGACCACATCCACAATCCAGGGAAGCAACTCCCACCTCAGATATGATTGGCACGCTCATTGCCTCATTTGCAAAATTATCGCTCTTTCAACCTGCTGATACTATTGCGACCAACGCTGTCGCTGGCAAAGAGTGCGCTACGCAATTTGCCAACGATTTCAGCAAAGCAAATTGGTTCGGCAAATTTCGCATGCTTTATAGTGGTGCTTCTGTCGAAATGTTGAAAAAAGTTCCTTCTAACAGTTATCGATATCCAGCACAACGTGCTGCCAGTAACTATCTCGCTGAACATTATCATCATCGCTTTCAGGAACTATTTGGTGATCATGCCGATGCGGCACAAGCCAGTGTTGCAGGTGGCGTTTCTGCCACGTTTGAGCCCTTAATTACCCAACCCCTAGACACCATTGCGGTTCATCAACAAATTCATCACCGACCTATTTTAGAAACCATCAAAACATTAACATTCCGCGATTGCTATCGCGCTGCACCTGTGACAGGCTTGTTGCGCAATCTGCCTGCGGGTGTTGCCCTGTTTGGCGGATCTCAATGGTTTAATCATCTTTTAGGTAATGATGATAATCAGAGTAATGGTTTAAATTTTGCAGCCAAAATGGGCGGAGGCTTTGCCAGCGTCGTTGCCTCACAACCAGGAGATGTGCTTAAGGTTAATATGCAAACTCATCATTGGTCACTAAAAGAGACCATACAACATATTCCTGTTAAACAGTTTTTCACCAATGGCGCTAAATTTCGTCTCATCGGTGGCTTTAAAGCAGGTGTGGGGTTCTTTTTGGCAGAAAAAGCCATGAATTTCTCTGCTGAGCTCTTCGGCAAAAAACGTCCTAAAATATAGGGTAATAAGAGTTCAGGTACCGATGACTAACTCTAGCGGATCTGAGTTAGCATCGGCATAACCTGCCCTCTTTCACGCTCAATCCATTTTTCTATTTTGCTTTTTTGTTGGCGGTTGCAAAATATCATCATCTGATGACACAGCATCACTTTCTCTGAGTCGCTTAGTACTCTGAAAATGAGTAATATATGGCCTTACAATCGAATCTTCTGTAACAGCCTCTGTTCTAATTTCATTCTCGCCATTGGATTGCAATCTCTCTAGCTGCTCATTTAATGCTTTGTTTAACATTTTGAGATAACCATTTTCATCTTCGATTCTCTTAGTAGTTACAAGCTTATCTAGCTCTTTTGCCAATAACCATAATTTGCCTTTGCCTTGATCGTCACCCTCTTGAACCTGTGCTATAAAATCCGCTGCTGAAAAAATATGTGGATTTAACTCTAATAGGGCTAGTAGTGCATCTAATGCTTTGCGGTTTCTTCGTTTAGTGTGGTCAACCAATAACCCCAATGCGCTTTTGCCTTTAAAGTAGCCCTCTTGAGGCTGTACTGTAAAATCGGCTGCTGTAAAAGCACCTGGAAATTTTTTTAATACGGTCAACAGTGCTTCAGGTTTACCATTCCAAGCAGCGTGAGCTAACATCCACAATACGTTTGTGCCTTTACCTGGCCCTTCTTGAATCTGCGCCGTAAAATCCGCTGCCGTAAAAGTATCTAGACGTTTTTCTAATACAGTTAGTAATGGTTTCCCATCACAATCCTCAGCCAAACACCGCAATGCACTTCTATCCCCAGATTCGCCTAGCTGTAATCTAGTCGTAAAGTCATATGAAGTTAATTCTGTTTGATGTATAAAATAGTCAGGTACTAACAATGAAATTAAAATAGTACATTTAGCCGAACTGACTTGCATGCCTACATCGACCATCTTTGAAAATTTATTAAACTTATTTTTTAAATACTTTTCAGCAAAGATAGTAACGCTTCGTGACTGATCCTCCGATAAAGCTAAGTACTGATCAATATCAGCTTTCATTATTAGCTGCATCAGCATCAGCTTATTCTCTAGATTCTGACTCAATGAGTCATTTTTATCTTGATTATTATCAGTCAACACACGATTTGAAGGTAAATTAATTTGCGGACCACTAAACATGCCTATTTCTCATTAGTAAAAACATAAAGCATGCTAACATATTGATTTCTTTAGAAATATCATTCAAAACATGAGATATTCGACAAAATGCCCCTTCAAATAAAAATCGAAGGGTTCTAAATTCCGATGACCTTACACGTGAATCCAAGTTACGGTCCTTTCATCGCCCGTCACTGCATTGTCCTTGATCAATAGCTTATTCATTGAGATCTTAGGAAAGCAACAGAATTAAATTAAGGGCAAAGGGGTCAATAATCATTGATTTTTTCGGCTATTACCGCCTCAATAATCCCTTGATCCCTAAATATTATTTTTGAATAGTGACTTTTGTGCTACCCGTATCAACGAAATTTTGATTCAACCACTTTGCATCATCAGTAAATAATCTCACACAACCATGACTTGCATGGAAACCTGGCACAGTTGGTGAGCCATGCATGGCATAACCACCTTTAAAATGCATGCAATAGGGCATTGGCGCTCCGCCTCTGGGTATGGGGTACTTGCTTGAAACGCAACCATTTCCTTGTTTACGGTAAAAGGTATAGGTACCGGTAATGGTAGAGGATCTTTTGCCACCTGAAATGGGTCCCCATCTAACAAGGGTTCCTTCAGGGTCATAAGCAGCCCAGGCAAAGTCACTTAAATCGACTTTAATAAGCTCTTTACCCGTTGCTGGGATCTGTTGAGGTAACGGTGAATACCCTAAAAACTCTGCGGCATCGATCTGTTTATCTTTGGGAACGGCAATAACCATCCCAGGACGAACCTGAATATTCATCCTATTGATTTTTTTTACATGGATGCGATTCTCATCATCTGGGAATAGTGACTCCCACGTTTCTCCTTTTTTCACCTTATAACACTCATAAGGCTCCTTATTGCAAATACTACGAGCATAATCTGCATATAAGGAGGAAGAGAATACGGATAGGCTTAACGCGAAAAGCATGCCACAGTTGACGATGGCTTTCATAACACCTCTGCATTTTCAAAGTCTTTGTAACTATGACTTTAGAAATGCTAAAGGGTTCCCTTTGACTAAACCTGATCGGATGTCTAGATACCTTCTATCCCTAACCAATCCGGTATTCCATCATGACTGCTTCAATTATACTGAGTTGTTTCATAAATGCAGGCCCACTCTTATCCTCAAGAACAGAAATCTCATACAAAGCTTTCCACATAGCCCAGCCACGAGCCCTTACCCAAGTGTCTTCATCTAATGGAATGTTTGCTTTGAAAATCTCTCGACTCTTACCTCTAAAGAATGTCCAGGCAATAGTTAAGTCACAGGCCGGATCGCCAATTCCCATGCAGCCAAAATCAATCACCGCCGCCAATTTATTATCCTTAACTAACAAATTACCGCTCGCAACATCACCATGAACCCACACGGGATCTTTCTGCCATTTTGAACTGATGGCTTTTTGCCAAAGTGCGCGGGCAATCGGTGCATCAATGATGTCCTTAAGAGTCTCGATTAGTGCCTTTGTATCAGCATCATAGACTGAGGTATGCGCAGCGCGCCACCAATTATGAAGCCCAGGCGTTGGAGCCCCTGCCGCATCAAATTGATGAAATTCGTTTAGAAACTTGGCAAGTTGGGCAGCAATGGTTTCTAAATGTGTCTCTTGCAGAACTACGGTATTGGCGCTATCCCCTTCTAGCCATTGATAGATTGACCAATTCCAAGGATAAATTTTAGAAGGAACACCCATTGCTATTGGTTTTGGAATAGGTAGTGGCAAATGAGCTGCTATCTTTGGCAACCAAGTTTGTTCTTTTTGCACCTGCCTCTCATAATCTTGCGTACTGGGTAGCCTAATAGACATGTCATCGCCCAGGCGGAAAGTTCTATTGTCATTACCGCTATGCTCAACTGGTCTAATCGCAAGATGTGAATATTGTGGAAATTGATCGCTAATAAGCGCCTTCGCTAATTGAATGTTTAAGTTAATTTTATTTATTCCATTATTATCATGCATGTGTAATCTTTACATTTGAAGCAGCATTGACATTTCGCATCAGGTTAAAATCCTTTACGGAAAACCTATTTAGCAGTATACCCACCATCAATAACCAATTCACTTCCTGTGATAAATTTAGCTTCATCTGAGGCCAGATAGACTATACCCCAACCAATATCATCTGGCTCACCTACATGACCTAAAGCATGTAATGGCCCAACCGTGTTTAAAAATGCTGCTTTGCCACCATTAAATTTATCGGCAATATCCGCTACAAGAGGTGTCCAAATATATCCCGGGTGTATAGAGTTCACTCTAATTTTGTCTTTTGCATACAAAAGTGCGTCAGTTTTTGTCATTAATCTTACAGCACCTTTTGAGGCATGATACGGGGGTAAGTCAGGTGCACCTATCAAACCATAAATGGAGGATAAGTTAATTATGCTTCCCCCTTTTACCTTGCGCATATAAGGAATAACATGCTTAGTACAAAAAAATACACCTTTAACATTAACTGAGGTGACTCTATCCCACTCTTCTTCAGTGATTTCATCCGTGGGTTTATTAGCACCAGCAATGCCTGCGTTATTGACTAAAATATCAATTCTACCCATTTTTGTTTGAATTGCACTAAAAGTATTATGCACTTCTTTTTCACTTGCAGTATTCATCAACCAAAATTCGGCCTGCCCACCATTTTGTTTAATTTGCTCAACAAGATTTTTTCCTTCATCTTCATTAATGTCAGTAACAGCTACTATTGCACCTTCTTGTGCAAGTAATATAGAAGCAGAGCGACCAATTCCTAATGCACCACCGGTTACAATGGCAACTTTATTTTTTACTCGATTCATCATTTTCTCCAGGGTCATAGTCAATTTTGTACTCACCAATGCTCGCCAAACTACCTAATTGCACTTGTTTAATAAAAGTATTCTGCGCAAGATTAGCATTTTCTTCTTTGCCGAGCCAGACCTTCATACACGGTTCTTGTAAAGCACGAGCAAAAGAGAAACTTAAATTCCAAGGCAAGGTCTCTCTAACTTGATGCATTGCATTTAAATTTTGTAAAGCTTGCTGCGGTGACTGCCCGCCTGAGAGAAAATTAATACTCAATACTGCACAAGGTACAGTGCGTTTTAACATGGAAATTGTTTTATCAGCTATTTCTTGATAACTTGCTTGCTGTAAGCAATTTTTTCCTGAAGTCACCATGCTGGGCTTTAAAATAATATACTCAAGCATAATTTGATGATTATGCAATTTATGAAAAACAGTATGCAATACTTCCAACGAGACATCATAACTATTTTGTATACCATGGTCGCCATCAATTAGAACCTCAGGTTCAATGATAGGAACTATTCCCAGCTCCTGGCAAATAGCTGCATAGCGAGCCAAATCTTCCGCGTTTGTTTGTATAGCCAATCTAGAAGGAGTATTTTTTGAAATAGCAAAAACAGCACGCCATTTTGCAAAACGTGCTCCTTGGTTTTTATATTCATTCAATCTTTGTGCAAGACCATCTAACCCTTGCGTTGATTTTTCTTTGCAACCAGGAATTGCAACCAATCCCTTATCAACTTTAATTCCTGGAATGATATTTTTATTAATGAGCAGTTTAGGGAAACTAATCCCCTTACTGGTCTTCTGATTAAATGTTTCTTCAAATAAAATAACCCCACTGATATATTTTTCTAAATTGGGTGTTGTCAATAGTAATTCACGATAAACCCTACGTGTACTTTCTGTGCATGCAATATTTAACGCATCAAATCGTTTGGTAATAGTAGGCGTGCTTTCATCAGCAGCAAGTATTCCTTTGCCTGAAACAGCAATATTCTCAATTGTATCTTTGAGTTGCGCAATCTCTTCTGAAGATATTGAAAGCATCATATAGGTTCACTATTTATTCTTAAAAGGTCGTCTTTGATCGCCTTTTTCATGTAACTCTGAGGGTCTATCCCCTCTTGGTGCGCGTGAGCCTCGCGGATCCCCTAAATCATTAGAGTCATGACGTTTAATAGATTCGCCAGCTTCTGCTGAACCTTTTCCACGCTTTTTTGATGCTTTCTCTGACAGATCTTTATCTTTTTTCATCGCAATGATCCTTAAAATTAAAATATTTCAAAAGTCTAAAAGCAAATTTATATCAGAAATTATGCTGTGCTTGAATACAGACGTTTTGACCAAATATTCTTATCCTTTAATTATAGTTACGAATGAAATGCTATTTCATGAACACTATTTACTGTTTTTTTTGGACTGTGAAAAATCATTTATGGACATTGATCTCTGTAATTTAGGACTAAGCACAAAAGAAGCAAAAGAAAAGCTTTCTACCGATGGGCCCAATATTATATTGGGCAGTAATAAACGGAATTTATGGATTATTTTCATAGAAACCTTTCGTGAGCCGATGTACCTGTTGTTAATAGCAGCATCTTTAATATATTTGTTCATAGGCAATTTAAAAGAGGGATTAAGCTTACTTGTATTCGTCAATTTAATTCTTGCTATCAAGCTATTCCAAGAGGGTAAGACAGAAAATGCTTTAGAAGCGTTAAAAAACTTAGCTAGTCCTAGAGCTCTTGTCGTTCGTGATGGCATAACCAAATACATAAGCGGAGTAGAAGTTGTTAAAGAAGACATCATCATAATAAAGGAAGGAGATCGTATTCCAGCCGATGGAAGGCTTCTTGCAGTCAATAATTTGCAGATCGATGAGTCACTTCTGACGGGTGAGTCAATTCCTGTCAATAAATCCGTTTCCAGTATTGACAATACTGTTATGCCACCACCAGGAGGAGACAATACTCCTTTTGTGTATTCTGGGACACTGGTTGTTAGTGGGCAGGGAATATTTCAAGTAATGAGAATTGGCGCTGCCACTGAAATGGGACGAATTGGAGTAGAACTTCAATCAATTGAAACAGAAATTTCACCATTGCAAAAACAAGTAAATAAACTGGTAAAAGTACTGGCTGTTTACGGTTTATTATTTTGTATTGGACTCATTATTATTGATGGAGCTATGCATGGCGAGTGGTTAAAAACGACTTTGCTTGGAATTGCACTTTTGATGTCAATGATACCTGAAGAATTTCCTGTGATTCTAACTGTTTTTCCTGCCTTAGGGGCATGGCGTTTATCAAAAAAAAACGTTCTTACAAGACGCATTAGTGCTATTGAGACGTTAGGTTCAACAACAGTATTATGTGTTGATAAAACTGGCACAATAACACAGAACACTATGAAAGTTGCACAGTTATGGGCAAATAATGTACTGCATAAAGTAAATTTCTTGGAGAGTGAAGTACCCGATATATTTCTTAATTTAATTAATCATGCCATCCTAGCAAGTCAAATTCACCCCTTCGACCCTATGGAAAAAGCATTTTTTGAATTAGGTAACAGATGTTTAAATAAAGCAGAATATTCACATAACCATTGGAAACTCATTCATGAATTTCCTTTGACTCCTGGATTTCCAGCTATGTCACATGTCTGGGAAACTGATACTAATAAAAAGAATACCATTAGCGCTAAAGGCTCACCTGAAGCCATCATGAAGCTTTGTCAATTAGATGAAAATACTCAATCTCAAATAGTATCTATTGTCGAAAAAATGGCAAGTAATGGCTTGCGGGTCCTGGCTGTAGCAAAAGCAGAGCACTCAGGTGTTGAATTACCTAAAAGTCAGCAGAATATTCGTTTTACATTTTTAGGATTATTGGGGCTTTACGATCCACTTCGTGAAGGGATCCCTGAAGCTATTCAAGAATGCCATAATGCTGGGATCCGCGTGATCATGATAACCGGAGATTATCCTTCCACGGCAAAAGCCATTGCTCAGCAAGCGGGACTCTCTACAAGTGCCTTGATAACAGGAGATGAAATCAATGAGCTTGACGATAATCAATTACAAAATAGAATCAAAGCTATCAATATTTGTGCGCGTATTACTCCCAACCAAAAATATCGGATTGTGAAAGCACTTAAAGCGGATAAAAACATCGTTGTCATGACAGGCGATGGCGTAAATGATGCTCCAGCACTTAAATCTGCTCACGTCAGTATTGCTATGGGAAATCGAGGTACTGATGTAGCACGTGAAGCATCAACATTGGTATTACTTGATGATAATTTTAATTCAATTGTCAATGCAATACGTTCCGGAAGGCGAATTTATGATAACATGCAAAAATCAATGTCGTTCATCTTGGCCATTCATGTTCCTATTGCTGGAATTGCTCTGTTGACCGTTCTACTTAATTTGCCACCCGTTTTTTATCCTTTACATATTGCATTAATTGAATTATTAATTGATCCTACTTGTTCTATTGCATTTGAAAATGAACCAGCTGAATCGAACTTAATGAAACGTCAGCCACGGAAACCGACAGAAACCATTCTTAATAAAGACATCATTATATTAGCTCTTCTACAAGGACTAGGAATTTTAATGATTACTTTATCTGTCTATATTCTTTCTTTAAATTTCATGAGTGAATCTGAAGCAAGAACCTTTACTTTTTCTGCGTTGGTTATTTCAAATCTAATGCTTATTTTTTCAAATCGTTCAAGAAAACAATCAATCATTAGGTTGATTTCAATAAGAAATAATGTACTTTTCGCGATTGTGATTATCACACTGATTCTTCTGTTGGTTACAGTTTATATGCCGTTCATTGCAAATTTACTACATTTTTCTCCACTGCCTTTGAACTATTTATTATTGAGTTTTTTGTGCGGATTAATTTGCATAGGTTGGTTTGAAATGCTCAAATATTTTTTCTATCTTAAATGAATATAAAATGGCAAGATGCGAGAAGCCAGTTCTTCATACAAACAGACTTCGAATAAAAATCAAAGACCAGATGTTTAGAGCTCTTGCTGTCTATTACGAGCAAAACCTATTTAATTGAGAAGTGTTTATAACCCTCTTATATGGCAAAAATGTCATAAACACAATTTTGCTTTCGTTAATTTTCATTACGGATTTATCTTTACGCTGAAAAAGGGAGACAACATGAATATGTATAAAGGCGAAAAACATAAGTCTTCCGGCAAATAGCGTAAATTAATCGCGGAAGCGATTAATTATGGTACAGCTGCCGCTGTGTTAGCCTTACGCGAGGCTGCGCACTATAAACTTCCGCTTTTAAGATACAAATCCCTCTGCGCTACGCGCGTCTCCCTTTTATACAAAGGGAGATATCTGCCGCTTAGCAACTTTTCGATGAACGAAGTGAATCAATCGCCCAATTTGCATAAAAGGGGGCGGCGAACAAATGCGAAGCATTGTGAGCGGGGATTTTAATTTAAAGAAGGATTGATTTATGAATCGTTTGCCCGCCTGCGCTCTGCAAGCTATTACTTGGCTTGCCATGCGTAGCAAACAAAGTTTGCAAAGCATGGTGCCCGGGGCCGGAATCGAACCGGCACGGAGTTTAACCTTCGAGGGATTTTAAGTCCAAGTCACACCCAAATATGCAAGCAGTAACTCTATATTAATCAAGAGTTTAGTTCAAGTGGGGTTGTGTTGATTTGAGTGCGTTTGGGTGGATTATTGCGCCCGTAGTGCGCTCAACTTTAGAAGCAGTGCTATCATTTAGTTAATAATGCAACGCATCAAAGGCTATTTATGGAACTATGGAATTTGATTGTTAACTTTGGTGGCCCTACCTTTTGGAGCTCTGTTGCTAGTTCATTTTTTGGTGCCATAGGTGGCGGCCTAGCAATTCTTTATATCGATCATGAAAAATATAAGCGCAAGAAGTTAGCCACCATTAATACTCTTTTAGCTATGATAGGGACAAATATCAACACACTTATAAACTTTAAAGAACAGCATGCGCTACCACACAAAACTGAGTTGGATGGCATAATTTCTAAAATGGGTTTATCAATTAATGAAAAAAGGCCATTAACAGTAATAGTTGTTGATGTTGCATTCAATTCAATCTTTATTCCAGAATTTGCTAAAGATTATCCTTTTGCAGATGTTGCGCAGTTCTCATATAAAAATTCAGCAGTAGTGCGCTTTTTAATGCTTTCAAAACGTGCCATGCAAGAAATTGAAACCATCGGTGCTCATAAGAATGCATTAACGGATAAGATCCTAGCCGATCCTGAAGATATATCTATTAAGATAGTTAAATATATGGGATTTAATCCTCAAGAATCCGATAATAGACTTTATGGCACCACAAAAAGCTTAGTGGATTGCATAGATGCGGCTTTATTCTTTAATAACAAATCAGTTGAAGCGCTTTATAACCTTGCTAATATAACTTTACCTTGCTGCTACCAGAAAAGAGTAAATCGAATCACAGTACCACTTAGTCATAAGCATCTTATGCCTGCAGATGACCATATTAAGGGCTACTAAGATCACAAAACAGGGATTTTTATTCTGAACCCTTAAGTTTATCTAAATATTCGGTGATCATTGATGTTGTTATAGGATTATCACTTGTGGATTTGGAGAATTTGATAAAATCTACAGGCTTAATTCTTCGCTGTTCTTTCATTTGTCTATCTAAACGCTCATAAAGATCTTGTTCATTGTAAGGCTTTAGAACAAGCCAATCATTTATTGCATTTTCTGTTAGATAAATCTTTTCACTTTCTTTACATGCATTGCATTCAATTACATAATCTCCTCTAACATCGCTTGATGGAGCTATACATATTGGGCAACCTTTATATGCTTCATAATTTTTCATAAACTTTCTCTCTTATTTTTCACAAAATTCCTTTACGATTTGGATTATTAATCCATTTAGCAATTTCACGGATAAAAAACCAAACATCGTCATTTTGCGGTTTAAGGTAATTCTTGTCTCCGTCAGAATCCCCTATTAAGTTAAATATTTTAATTAGCCATTTTGGCCCATGAGACTTTATGGGTGATTCAGAATTATGCAGCCAACTTTCAACCTCGCCCAAAGGGACAAGAAACAACCCATAAGTTGCTATTCTTTCAATAAAATCTTTAAGTTTAGTCTGATCAGGCTCAGGGAGTTTAGTTATGCCCCCACGTTTTATTGCCGGCTTTTGATCCGCTATAACTGATATTTTCTCAAAAGCCCCTAGCAGGTATTTTCGTAATTCTTCCAGATCTTTATGCTCAACATTTGGGACATTACAAGCATTTAAAAGATTAATGAAAACTCCTTCATTTTTTATGATGTCTAAATCAACAATTGCAGCTGTGGATATTCCCAACATTCTTAAAGGTTTTAAAATTTGGGAAATAGATGTTAAACCTTGAGCGTTTAAAAATATTGCGTCTTGAATGCCCTCATTTTCAATAACAAGCCGTCGATTTATTTCATCATAAAATGCTCTATCAGTGTCAGCCTCTGTAACCACAACAGCTCTATGAAACGGTGCTTGCATAATTCCAGTGCTTCGTAACAATGCACTTTTAAATATCTGCTTTATCACTGCAGAATCTACCAATCTAGCAGTTGCTGTGCCTTGCTCGTAAGTTAAACGAACAATATTGACTGGAGCAGTTGATTCGATACAACCCATCAAAAATGAAGAGCTATGGGTAGAAGTAACTAATATTGCTTTTCTCTCCTCTACTGTCTTTGCCAAGTCATTCCCTAAGCGTCTTGCTAAAGGTGGGTGTAGAAACGCCTCTGGCTCATCAATAAGGATAATTTCATGTTGGAGACTCATAATTGCTGAAGTTAGTCCAACAAAGGTCTTAACTCCATCCCCTAATTCAGATAACAGTGTAGCTTCTTTATGAAAGGTGCATGAGTTAGTATCCAAACCTCTTTCTTCCCTTGCATCCATGGGCTTTCTTTGACTCATACGAATATGAAATTTTCCCAAGTCGGTTGGATCAATTATAAAATGCAAATTAAATGCTTTTTCTGTTAAAGCTCTGACCTTTTCTCTTTTTGCATCATCTACAAATAATGCAGTTAAATGATTTCGGGGATACTCCTGTAAATTACCACTTGCTCTAGAATCAATTAGCGAAAAGCGCGAACGTCCATCTAACCTTAAAACGTAAAAGCGAAATGCTAATTGTTTTAAACGCTCTAGATTTTTGTCTCGAAAAGTACTTCTTAATTCTTGCTCTTGAATCTGAAAATGTCTATGAGAATCTTTTTCTCCAAATACATGCTGCCCCACCCAAAAATGACCAGCTAAAGTCTTGTTATTATCTGGCGCAGGAATTTCAAAATTCTTCACTAAAGCCTCAACTTCTTCATAAGTATTTGGGAAATTAAAATTTATTTCCTTTACTACAAAATTTGCTCTGCTTTCACCAGAGCAAATTTGTTCAATCTCTTTTAAAGCAACACTTTTTCCAGAGTTATTAGGTCCAACAAAAATTGTTATGCTACCGGGAGCAAATTCAAAATTAAGTGGGGGTTTGCCAGGTAGTGCACCTGCGTACAACTCAATATCCTTTATACCAATTTTCAACGTACCACTCCTTCAATTGGCGGCATTTATAATTTTGTCCCCATGAAAATGTATTAAGGGGTATGTACTCAAATACTACGGAATTGGGATAAACCTTTAAGGAGTGTAGGCAATTTTAAACATTATAGATTTTAATCTGAAGGAAAATTCAGCAAGAGGAAGATAACGTACTTCTTGCTTTGTAAAAAAGCATCAGTATAATTCACCATCTAACTCATTGATTTGCACCTTATAAAATAATAAAACAGTGTAAATACCCAAATTATTGATTTATAAGGTTGTTATTATGTCGAAACCAACGCAAACCCCACAAGCTAAAAGTCCTGCATCTAATGCCGCAAAAATACCAACAAACAATATTCAATCGAATCCTCATACAAATGCCAATCTTAACGTTAATTTAAATCTTAAAAACGATCATGTAATTGTTGATATAGCGGGTTCAAATGGATCTCAAAGAAAATTGAATATATTTGATGCGATTAAAACAAAGGATTTTGATACCATTTCTCTTTATGTCAAAGCTGGGGGAAATGTCAATGTAAAAAATAACGACGGTTATACACCACTAATGCAAGCTATTCAAAATAATTGGAAAGCACCAGAAGTAAAAAAGATGTTAGATAATATGCCAGGAGTGGACCTAAGTATTTATGCTTTTGAAAGAGGGTATGGCGGAGATAAGAGATACGGCAAACCAATTGATATGGCTATTATTTCTAAAGATGTTTCCTTAGTTAAAGTATTAGCTGGTTATGCAGGAAAAGTTACAATTGAAAAAGAAACAATTGGTCAATTTCAGCATGATTTCAAACCTAGTGATGAAATCTTTAAAATAATGTCTTCACACCTCAACACAGAAATGTATGGCGAGTCTGAGAATTCTATCGTAATAAAACTGATATATGCTAACTTCCCGAAAGCGCCTGAGCTCAACCATCTAAATATTGTTGAGTCAATATTATCCCAGCCACGCTCTATACCAGAAAAATTTCATGCTCAATTACTTGGAGCCAGCATTCAGACTAATAGTGAAAACGCAGTTGATTTATTGATTGACAAATATCACATAGGAACTAAAAGTATTCCTGAATTTATGCATACGCTTGCTAAACAAGATAAAGAGGCAATGTTCATGCATATTTTAAAAAAGGATATTGATAAGAGCCAAGTTATTGAGTTTATGTCTAAATATCAAGGCACTATTCCTGGTTATTCAAAATATACTAATATTCTCGGAATGCACAAAGATAATGAGGCGGGTACAATATATCTTTCCGACGTGATTGATAATGAAAATAATGTAAATTTGAACGATAATAATATTCATGTAGACGTTAAAGCTTGTCAGCATGGACAATGCGTTCATGTTGAAGCAGATGTTAATCCACAGTTACCAAAGGTCATTGAAGGTGTTGTGATCTAGTGACTATTTCAATAGGCAATCCTAGGGGCTGGAGCAAACCATAGCCCTAGGATTCGGATCATCACTCTTATTATCTATTATTCGCAATGTAGATGTTATTATGGGTATGAATAGCAGGAACTTGTTGTTGCTGATTATAAACATCAACGCCCACATGTAAATATTGTACATTTTGGGCAGTTACATCCACATGAACAGAACTTTGGCTACCGCCAGCTACATTTTTAATTTCTGCGTTTAATAATTGTCTCATTGTTTTCCCCTTATGGATTTTAGAAAGACCTAGAAAATATGGATTTAAAATATTTACACAACAATATCATCTATTACGTTAGCCAGACTTGGTTGCTCAGCTGCACTAACTGAAATATGAAAACACTGTCCTCCTTGACAAGTATGGATGTCAGAATTTATTGAATTTTTATTATCAAAATTAAGATCTTTATTACCTGGAATATCTATAACTTCTGATATAAAGATCGTTCCAGCATCATCTTGATACTTTATGCCAAGTAAATCAGCATATTTTTTATATGGGCCCAAGTCAGTCGATTTTTGAAAAATCCATTTATCTAAATTATCAACAACTTGTTGCTTGTTTTCAATTTTACATATAATTTCTCTAAACATTGGTTCATTATCATTCTCCATGTGTTCTAACAACACATGGGAAATAGCATCATTTCCCACATATTTTTTACGAATTATTAAATCAAGAGCTTCTTCGTTCCTATGATGTTTCTGAGCATTTTTTAGAAGTTGAACTTGAAGTCTTTCAGGATAAGTGTCTGTTTTAGACAAAATTGAGTCTATTAGCTGTGCAGCGTCAGTTTCTTTACATGCTAAAATATGTGATACTGCGTAGTTCGCCCAATCAATCGTAAAAGCTTTTGCATCAAGATGCGATAACAAAACTTTATAAATTTCATATTTAAAATTCACAAGAGTGTAAAAGTCATCTGTTTCTATATTGGGAGTAATTGTGCTTGCATAATCTGTCAATACTTTGACCAATTCAATATCATTATGCTTCACTGCCATGTCAATTGGTTTACCGTACTGCCAATCTGAATGCGTTGATTTAAATGCATATAATTTTAAATCAACCCCTGGCATATGATCTAACATTTTTTTTACTTCTGTAGCATTCCAACCATTTTGGATTGCTTGCATTAAAGGTGTATAACCTTCAGCATTTTTAACATTAACATCACCTTTAGCATTTACGTAGGCACAGATGTCATCATAGTTTTTTTGCTTGACTGCTTCAAAAATATTAATTCGTTTAGTAACAGTTGTTTTTTGTGGTGTTACATCAACAATCACTTGGTTGTTATTTTCGTTGATGTCAACATGCACATTGGCTTTATTATTTTGGCTAGATTTGACCGGATTTGATTGATTTTTTGAGGCCCGATTCTGTGTAACTACGTGGTTTACTTTTGATTTCTGCGCATTCTGTGACATTTTACTTCTCTCCTAAGCTAGCTATTTTCTTGCGTTATTTTCAAAGTAAATATTTTTTACAAGAACGAGTGTTTTCACATTAGTTACGAGGCGGCGCGTCAGACAAAAGACCTGAATAGGTCAGCGATTATAATGTTTTTGTTAATAAAGACAAGAAAAACAATATAAAATACTGATTAATTCAGAAATTTTAGAACATTTAATCTAGCTATTCGACGTAATTTTAAGGTTTTGTGCTCTTAACTGTTCCGCCCACTACCGGGGCGGGAGATGTGGGGTGGGCATCATTTCCCCCCATACCGGCGCTCTCCTGCTCCGCAGGAAAAGCGCCTTAATGGGGGGCTAGCAAATGTCATCGCTGCCGCGATGAAGAAGAAGCAGAACACGTGAAAATGGCCACCCTTATCATCCTTTAGAAATGCATTAATATCATATAAAGCGTTTTCTACAGTCCTGAAATGATTTGATCTTTTAGATGATTTTTTAACGTGTCTACGACGAGTTCTCGATCGAGATTTTTATGGATCCATGCTATGTGACCTAGGCAGGTCGACGCTATCGCCCTGACATTGGAAGTATCATGGTTTAAGAAATGCGGGCATTGCGCTTGTGACCACCTCCAATCATTATCATAAAATGCGACGGCTAAAAGTGCATCACAGATTTAACTATTCGAACCCGCAGAAAAAATTTTGATAGCAACTTTGCGAGTCATTTGTTTTGGTTATAGATATTTCATTAAGATGGTTTCTTAAAGTGATACGTGGTCTGGGAGATATTTGCCCGCCTGCAAGGTACGGCGCGGCATAGTTTTTGTAGATTCGCTGAAGGCGTATACAAAATCTAATGGTGCCCGGGGCCGGAATCGAACCGGCACGGAGTTTAACCTCCGAGGGATTTTAAGTCCCTTGCGTCTACCTATTTCGCCACCCGGGCAAATATTCTTCCTAATTTCCTTTTAAGCGTTGTTGCCTTCGTTCATCTCGCGGCAGTCATGTACTAAAGTACACTCCTTTGCTCGAGAACTCGGCGCCTAGCCTAAAAGAAAATTAGTTCGACTCATTTTTTGCAATTGTTGTTTTATACGTTGTTGCCCTCAGGCTCTCGCAATCCTCATTGACTAAAGTCAATTCCGGGTTGCTCGGCCATCGGCGCCTCGTCTAAAACATGAGCTTCTACTAATATTCTTAATGAATGATTTGGAGGCTGAGGCCGGAATCGAACCGGCATTCGCGGCTTTGCAGGCCGCTGCATAGCCATTCTGCCACCCAGCCGCTCTAAACTTGACCGCCCAAAAACAAACTGGTTCAAGTTCCATCAGCTAATTCGCTTTAAAGCAAGCTAGCTTTAGTCTTTCTTATTCGAGAAAATTCTGGAGCGGGAAACGAGACTCGAACTCGCGACCCCAACCTTGGCAAGGTTGTGCTCTACCAACTGAGCTATTCCCGCGTTCTAACGCGCTGTGCATTGTTAAAGATTTCACTGGTTGTGTCAAGTCCAAAGTTCAGCAAAAACAGCGACTTAGTTTTCCGTCAAAACCTTCCATGCTGTCTTCAGGTAAGCCACCATCGACCAAAGTGTTAAAAACGCTGCTAAGTACATGAAAATCACACCAATAATAACCAGGGTCTTATCCCAATCAGATGGCTGAGACAGTAAAATAATAATCGCAATAATTTGGATTAACGTTTTAAGTTTACCAATATAGCTAACTGATACGGTGGTGCGCTGGCCTATTTCTGCCATCCACTCTCTTAAAGCAGAAATAGTGATTTCTCGGCTCACAATGACCGCGGCAGGGATTGTAATCCAAACTGACCCATACTCCCCTACCAGCAATACTAACGCCACTGCCACAATTAATTTATCGGCAACAGGATCTAAAAATGCGCCAAAGCGGGAGGTCTGATTCAATTTCCTGGCAAGATAACCATCCAACCAATCAGTGATCCCAGCCAAGCAAAAGATCGCCGCAGTGATCACGCCTGCATTTTTGGTGGGTAAATAGAAGGCAACAACAAAACAAGGGATCAACACTATCCTTGCTGCTGTGAGTAAATTGGGAATACTCATTACGCCTTGCATGATTTACCACTTTCTCTTCTGAATGCTAGTAGGAAGGCTAGCATGGCCTTATTCACGCGAGCAAGGGATTAATGACTAACCATGCAACGCTTCATAAATCTTAGCAGCTAATTGCAAACTAATACCAGGAACTTTAGCAATTGCCTCTATGCTGGCACCTGATAATGCCTGATAACCACCAAAATGATTAATAAGCGCTTGGCGGCGCTTCTCCCCAATGCCAGGAATAGCCTCTAACGGTGATTGCTTACGAGCTTTAGCGCGCTTTTGTCGATGCCCTGAAATCGCAAAGCGATGGGCTTCATCCCGGATTTGTTGCAATAAATGTAATGCCCCTGATGTGGGTGGCAAGTCAATGATGAAGTCTTCGTCACTTTGAACACGAGTCACATACAACGTCTCAAGACCGGGCTTTCTTCCCTCACCCTTGGCAATACCCATCAAAACCACATCGAGGATTTGACACTCAAGCAGCGCTTTCTTAGCACGGCTTACCTGCCCCTTTCCACCATCAACCATAATGAGTTCGGGTAAGGGTAGCTCTTCACTCTTGCGCTTTAAATACCGTTTAGTCACCACTTGTTCCATCGCGGCATAATCATCATTAGGCGCAACTTCGATGTTATAGCGTCGATATTCTGCTTTCATGGGGCCATTAGCGTCGAAAACAACACAAGAGGCCATGGTAGCCTCCCCTTGAGTATGACTAATATCAAAACACTCAATACGGTTTAAGGCTTGGCTTAGCCCCAACGCTTTCTTTAGCTCTAACCAACGTTGAGTAGTTAGGCTGGCTTGGCTGAGCTTGCGACCCAACGCCTGCTCAGCGTTCTGGGTAGCTAACGTCAGCCATTTTACTTTTTCCCCTTTTTGGGGTTGATACACTTTAATACGATGACTAGCCACAGCGGACAATGCTTCACTGATGACCTCTTGATCTTCTATCGCTTCATTCAATAGGATCTCACCGGGATAATCTAACTTATCCTCTTGATCTAAATAGAACTGTGTTAAGAAGCCCCTTAATACGCCCGCTCTTGTCCCTTCCCCAATTTGTTTAGGGAAATAGGTTTGAGTATCTAAAATACGTCCTTGACGAATATAAAGTAGTTGTATACAAAAATGCCCTTTAACTTCACCTACTGCAATGACATCGGCATTGCCTTCTTGTTGGAAAATAACTTGTTGGTCGTGGATAACACGCAAGCGAGTAATCTGATCGCGATATTCCGCAGCGGCTTCAAAATCATGATCTTGTGATGCGTTTTCCATCTTTTTGACCAGATCAGCGATGATAGAATTTTCTTTGCCTCGCAAGAATAGTTCGACATTGCGAACTTGCATTTGGTAAGGCTCTTTGCCGATATAGTTCACACATGGCGCACTACAACGACCAATTTGATACTGTAAGCAAGGTCTTGAGCGGTTATTAAAAAACAGATCATCACATTGTCGTATTTTAAAAAGTTTTTGTAATACAGTCAGTGTTTCTTTGACCGCAATACTACTTGGGTAAGGCCCAAAATAATGGCCTGCTTCCTTGTGCTTACCTCTAAAGAAAACCAAACGGGGAAAATGATGATCTGACAAAAACAAATAGGGGTAACTTTTATCATCGCGAAAAATCACATTGTAGCGAGGTTTAAGTCCCTTGATCAGGGAGTTCTCAAGGAGTAACGCTTCTTTTTCGCTATTGGTAATTGTGATGTCAATGCTAGCAATTTGCTGCACCATCTGATGAATACGCGGGTCGTCATGCTCTTTAAAATAACTGCTAACACGATTTTTAAGATTCTTCGCTTTGCCGACATAAAGAGGCTTATTTGCCGCATCGCGCATACAATAAACGCCGGGTTGAGAACCCAGCGTTTTAACGAATTCTTGTGGATTGAACATGAGAAATTACGTAGCAGAGGTTTCGGTGTCTAAAATACCATGGCGAATAGCTAAATGTGTTAACTCAACATCACTATTGACGCCTAGTTTTTCGAAAAGCCGATAACGATAACTATTCACCGTTTTAGGACTCAAGCAAAGCTTGTCAGAAATTTCTTGTACTTTCTGGCCACTAGTTATCATCAACATCACTTGTAATTCACGTTCGGAGAGTGTTTCAAAAGGAGAAGCTTTTTCGTCAGAGAGATGTTTCAGTGCCAACTGTTGCGCCACTTCTGGACTGATGTAACGTTTACCGTGATGCACAGAATGAATGGCTTGTACCATTTCATCAAGCCCTGAACCTTTGGTTAAGTAACCTGCCGCACCCGCTTGTAACAACTTAGAAGGAAATGGTTCTTCGCCACAAACGGTAAGCGCAATAATTTTTAAGTCAGGATCTGTTCTTAGCAATTTACGGGTTGCTTCGAGACCGCCAATGCCTGGCATTCTCACATCCATTAATACCACGTGCGGATGCTTCTCACGCGCTAATTTCACCGCTTCTTCGCCGGTGGCAGCTTCCCCAATCACTTTCAGGCCATTAACGGTAGACAGGAGGCTACGTATGCCTGCACGAACTAATTCATGGTCATCAACGATAAGTACGGTGATCAAATTTGCTATCCCCATGGAGCTGGTGTCAGCTTTTCACCCAGAATAACCTAGGCACTTGGACTTTGCTAGTGAAGGCCAAAAGCTAACCACATTGAATTTCAGTTTTATAACTACAATTCTCATATTCTATAATTGAGAATTTATAAAACATCATTCCTTCAGGGTGCAACCAAGTAACAGAACTTGGATGAGAGAATCCGAAGGCAACAATGCTCTTCTTAAGTGTTTCACAGCAGCATTTATAGCTGAAATGGACTCTTCAAAGCATTTTGTTTTTAGGCTACCCGGGCTTCGCTAAAGCTACGCCGGGCAAGGGCGCCTTAGTCATATTACTCGAAGAATCATTTCTCAATACAGCTTCGCTTTAGGCAAGGCGTCAAGGGTCGAACAACCGGAGTGTATACTTCATACACGAGGATTGTGAGAACCCGCAGACAACACAGCATAAAGCGAAGCTGTGCAGAGAAATCGGAGAGGCAGGGATTCGAACCCTGGAAAGGTTTCCCTTTAACGGTTTTCAAGACCGCCGCATTCGACCGCTCTGCCACCTCTCCCATCGTGAGAGCGCAGTCTACCCAAGGTAGGCCCAGCAAATCAACCTTGAATTGTGGCCAGGCCACCCCCATCTTATAGGTAGTAAGAGAGTATTTAACGTGTAGGCTCATACTTTACTACCTTCGCCTATACTATGGTATAATCATAAGTAGCTATATAACCTGCTGAAAGGAGTTGTGAAATGGCTTTTCAACAACCATCAACTGCAGTTACACGGACGCGCAGTGAATCGATTCTACAAACTAACTCAGTAATACGGAATACTTATATTCTACTGGGTAGTTCATTGCTATTTAGCGCAGCGATGGCTGGTGTTGCGATGGCAACCAATGCGCCTTCTCTGGGTTTATTCTCCCTGCTGCTCTATTTTGGGTTGTTGTTTTTCATCAATGCGACTCGCAATAGTGTTTGGGGCATCGTTGGAGTCTTCGCGTTAACTGGTGTAATGGGTTATACGCTTGGACCAATGCTCAACTACTACATGCATACATTTGTGAACGGTCACCAGCTCATTATGACGGCTTTAGGTGGAACAGGTGTTATCTTCTTCGGTCTATCCGGGTACGCTTTAACCAGCCGAAAAGATTTCAGCTACATGGGTGGTTTCATTATGTCCGGCGCCATCATTTTAATGTTGGCTGTTTTGGTACAAATCTTCTTCCCCATGCCAGTATTACAATTAGCGTTATCTGCAGGCTTCATGCTATTTAGCTCTGCCATCATCTTGTTTGAGACCAGTGCTATTATTCATGGCGGCGAAACCAACTATATCATGGCAACAGTGTCTATCTTCGTTGCTTTATATAACCTGTTTATCTCCTTGTTGAACATTCTTTCGATGTTCAGTGGCAATCGAGATTAACCTCCTCGCTTCTAAAAAAGCCTCCTGATGGAGGCTTTTTTTTGCCTTTTCATCGTACGCACACATGTGCGCGGACCAATGGCCCACTCTGGTAAGTAATCGAATAAGGATTTGTCACATAGGCAGGAATGCTGTCGAGCTTAATTCGCGCTATAAACCACTTTAACCGAATCATCCACCGCAGATTTATCAATGTAGCCTAGTGCACTTGGCGTTTTAGCTACAAACGATTTCACCGCTTGATCATCTGATTCTTGCAAAGGTGGTTGACCTTGACCTGTAAACACCACGCGAGACCAGTAGGACTTCATTTCGGTTTCAGTTTTGCGCATCACGTTGGCATAAAATTGACTTCTGGCCGAAGCGCCAGGACGTTGATCTACTGGCGTGATTTTGGCGCCACTGGGTAAGAATTTCATTTTCCCTAAATAGATTCTATATATTTCTTCACGAGACATGGAGGTAACAGGCATATCCGGATTGGTGATCACCGCAATTTCTGCCATTGCATTAGCGGGTAATACCATACTAAGGGCTGCCGCAAAAAATAACTTGGTTACTTTTCCTACCATGACTCACCTTTTTTCATCACGGCATTCATCGCCAATGTACTCATATAAATAATTTTAACTGAACTATCTACCAAGGATTTATCAATATAGCCTAAACAATTCACATCTTCAGCAACGAGATTTTTCACCGCAGAATCATCATCTTGCTGTAGCGGTGGGTTTCCTTGTCCTGTAAAAATCACTTGAGACCAATATTTCTTAATTTCTGTTTCGGTTTTATGAATAATGTTGCTATAAAACTGATGGCGAGATCTCGATCCTTGCTTTTGATCAACTGGGATCACTTTGGTGCCATTCGGTAAAAACTTGGTTTTGCCCAAATAGATCCGATAAATATCATCACGCGATAAACTGGTAACGGATAAGTTTTTGTTAGCAATCACCACAATCTCTGCTTTGAGAGGGGGCGATAGGCCTAACAAAAAGGCGGCCACAGTGAGTGTTCGTAACATTCTCTCCATTACATCACCGCATTCACAGCTAAAGAGTAGATATTAACGGATTTATGCGGGTGTACATCAAATAGCCCCGGGCTATAACGATCTGGGTGCACATGGCAATACTCGCCTTTGAGCGCAATTCCTTCATAAACATCCCAGCGCACACCTATAGTGAGAGAAGTTTGTTCTCCAGCGCCACCATCAAAGAAAGGACTGGTTCCAATTAAAGCTTGAGCAATTTGATTGAAATTCTGGTTTAAACCTAAGCCACCAAAAGCTACCGGCAAGGTAGCCAGCATATTGGCGGTGCTATTAAAACGCCGGGTGTAATTATCACCTAATCTCTCTCGAGCAAAAGTGATATGGGGCATCAATTCATTGTAGCGGTAACCGCCCATGAGATACCAACCAACCACATCGGCAACAATCGGTGTTGCCACTTGGCGCTTAACAATTTCGCCCATGCTGACAATATTGTTCCAATCGAACTGATAACCAATGCCTTTAAAGCTGGCTCCAGCGTTGTATGCTGAGAAATAATTAATGTAGTCAGGACCTAACACCCCAAATCCCACCAAAGAATTCATGGCGACATTCAATCCTTCCATGACAGTACCGGCATTGGGTGAGAGCGTGACTCGCGTCCCTTCATAACCTGCACGGATACTGAAGGTCTCGTCACCGAAACGGATATTCACAACGTATAAATCGCGTAAGCGAACGCCTACATTATCAAGAAGCGTAAAGCCTGGTGGAGATACCACAGAGGGGATCGGGAATTCCAATGTTGAATTCGTGGCCCCATAAAATCCTGAAATGACTAAATCTTGTCCCCACAATTCCATCTTGTATTTAACATCAGCGCCCGTCACGTTACTAAATGAGGCAGGGATCTGCGAATATACTTCTTGGGGCGGACGGATCCAAGGATAAGCATAAGCAACGTTTACATAATCGGAAAGCATATACGTCTGGGTACGAACACGGCCAGCGCGAAACTGCCACTTGTCGTTAGGCTCCCACTTGATGAAAGCCCAAGAGGCTTCCACATCAAAGTTATTGATACCTTCAGCAAGGAATTGGGTTGTTACGCTAACATCTTCTCGCAAAAATTTGGTGAATTGCAGACCGACATTGGTATCTTTTTCCCAGCTGGGTCGCTGACGTATATATGAGACATAAACCGGTTCAACACCGGTGTTGAGAAAATCAACTGTCGACCATGCCACTGCGGCGGATAAAAATCCATTTATTTGAAAGTCTCCCACTGAGACCGTAGCGTAAGCATGACTAGAAGCTACGCAGGTCAGGAGCGCTAGTATTCTTTTTTTCATTGCCAAACCTTTGGGAACCATTCCTTGAACCCACTAACAGCGATGAACCTATACTATGATACAGCGAATATTCACGCAACCGATAATTCGATAAGCTCAGTCCCACCCATAAAAGGTCGCAATGCTTTAGGCACTACAATATTACCTTGCTCATCTTGGTAATTTTCCAACACAGCAACCAACGTACGCCCTACTGCGAGGCCAGAACCATTTAAGGTATGCACTAACTCAGGCTTAGCCTCTGCTGTTTTGCGATACCGCGCTTGAATACGACGCGCTTGATAGCCTTCTGTATTGGAACAAGAAGAGATCTCACGATATGTTTGTTGGCTAGGCATCCAAACTTCTAGATCGTAAGTCTTCGCTGCCGCTTGGCCAATATCGCCACTGCACAGCGCGACCACTCGATAAGGTAACTCCAAGCGCTGCAAAATAGTTTCTGCATGCTTGGTTAGGTTCTCTAACGCCTCATAAGAAGACTCTGGCGTCACAATTTGTACTAACTCTACTTTATCGAATTGATGCTGCCTGATCATGCCACGCGTATCTTTACCGTAAGAGCCCGCTTCACTTCTAAAACAAGGAGTGTGGCTAACAAATTTAAGAGGTAACTGATCTGCCGTTAAAATGGTGTCGCGCACCAAATTGGTCAATGACACTTCGGCAGTTGGGATCAAGCAGAGACGACGCTCCCCCTCTTCATTTTTAATATGGAAAAGTGCATCTTCGAATTTAGGTAATTGCCCAACCCCATAAAGCGCTTCACGCTCCACCAAATAAGGCACGTACATTTCTTGGTAACCATGCTCTGTGGTATGAATCGTTAACATGAGTTGGGCAAGCGCACGATGTAATTTGGCGATATCGCCTCGCAATACATTAAAACGAGCCCCTGACATTTTGCTCGCCGCATCAAAATCAATGGCCCGTGACTTTTCAGTTAAATCCACATGATCTTTAGGCGTGAATGAGAATTTTTTAGGTTCGCCCCATTTGCGTATTTCTTGATTCTCACTTTCATCTTTGCCAACAGGAACAGAATCATGAATCAGATTGGGCAAGTAAGATAAGAAATCGGTTTGCTCTTTATGAATGGCTTCAAAAGCTTTTTCAGTGGTTTGTAATTCATCTGCTAAGCCTTCCACTTCTTTCATTAAGCCACTAGCATCTTCTTTTTTAGCCTTAGCCTGGCCAATCGCTTTGGAGATAGAGTTGCGCTTACTTTGCAATTCTTGCATTTTCATTTGCAGCGATTTTCTTTTGCCTTCCATATCTTTAAATTTAGCAGTATCTAGGACCGTGCCACGTTTAGCTAGATTGGCTACGACTTCTTCTAACTGGGTGCGCAGTAAATTGGGATCAATCATGGGCTAGCTCTCTGATTTTTGGGGACGAAGGAAATGTAATTTTTCAGCAATTTTAATTTCAAGACCTTGTTGAGTGGGATAGTAATAACGCTTTTCACCCAACTCATCGGGAAAATAGGTTTGACCTTTGGCAAAGCCTTGAGGCTCATCAGGATCATAACGATAGGCTTTACCATAGCCTAATTTTTTCATTAACGTTGTTGGAGCGTTGCGTAAATGTGTCGGAACATCATAGGAGGGTTCTCGTTTGATATCAGCCATCATTTCATTAAATGCCCTATACACAGCATTACTTTTGGGGGCACAAGCCAGATACACCACCGCTTGTGCAAGGGCTAACTCCCCTTCTGGATGACCCAGACGATCCAACGCTTGCCAGGCATCCATCGCTAACCCTAATCCTCTGGGATCGGCATTGCCAATATCTTCACTGGCCATGCGCACGACGCGCCGGGCAATATACGCAGGATCACAGCCACCATCTAACATGCGACATAGCCAGTATAAAGCTCCATCTGGCGAACTTCCCCGCACTGACTTATGTAAAGCCGAGATCTGTTCATAAAAGATGTCACCTTGATTATCAAAATGGCGATAATCTTGTTGTAAGACATCCTCAATCATCTCTAGTGTGAATGCTTGAGGGTTTTCTTGCGCCAAAAAGCGCAGCGCAATAATCTCTACGATGTTCAACAGACGTCTGGCATCTCCATCTGAGGCTGCCACTAGCTTATCTTGCATTTGAGGTGTGATGTATTCTTGCCATTTCACTAAACCCAACTCTTCATCAGCCAAGGCTTCGGTTAGTACTTGTTGTAAAGCATCGGCGCTAAGCGCTTTTAAGGCATAGACTCGACAACGTGACAGTAACGCATGGTTAACCTGAAAAGAGGGATTCTCAGTAGTGGCGCCAATTAAGTAAACAGTGCCATCTTCCACAAAGGGTAGCAGTGCGTCTTGTTGGCTTTTGTTGAAACGATGAATCTCATCAATAAATAAAATCGTTTCACGTTGTTCGTTTACTTGACGACACTTGGCTTCATTCACTTTTTCACGAATGTCTTTGACACCCGCCATCACAGCTGAAAGTGCACAAAAATGTGCCTTGGTTGAATGAGCAATGATTTGAGCTAACGTTGTTTTGCCCGTGCCGGGTGGGCCCCAAAACAACATCGAATGCAAATTTCCCTTCTCAATCGCTAAGCGCAAGGGTCGGTTAGCCCCCACCAAATGTTCTTGCCCTTTGTATTGTTCGAAGGTTTTGGGCCTTAACCGCGCCGCCAATGGTAAAGCCATAAGCGTCTAGTTCCCTGCTTGGATCACATCAATACCCTTAGGCGGTTTAAAATCAAACAATTTACGATTAATTGTTTGATTGACTTCAACTTGTGAAAAAACCGTCCGGACATTTTGACCCAAGGGATCACGCATACGTATTTCATTTAATTTATCATTGGTAAAACGAATCATAATGATTGAAAAAGCACTATCCTTTTGCTTTGGCTTTAATTCATAGCAGGTATTCTGAGCCGGACACTTTTTAGCATAATCAATTTCAAAGGTTTCATTTAATTTTGAAGCATCGCCCGCTAACAAGGTGGCAGGAGAATTCATTAATGCTTGTTTAAGATCTTGCTTTGTGACCTGCTCTAAATCCACATCGTAAGTCCAAACAAATTTACCATCAGCAACTACCAGAATTTGATCAGGTTTTTGGCCCTTCCAGTAAAATTTACCTGGACGAGAAATGACTACCTGCCCTTTAGTTTTTGAAAGCCTATCCCCTTCTGCACTTTGAATGTTTTGTGCAAAATTAGCTTTAAATGTATTGATATGATGTAACGTCGCCATTAATTGTTCGGGAGCGGTTGCTGCATTCAACAGCGCGCCATAACAAAGCCCTAGCGTTAGTAGAACGCTTTTGCTTATTCTTAACATATTAACCTCTTTCAACGGGTGCGGGTGCGAGCACTTCTCTGGTGCCATTGGATAGTACATGGCTAACAACCCCTTCGCTTTCCATCTGCTCGATTAAACGTGCTGCACGGTTATAACCAATTTTTAATCGTCGTTGTACTAGCGAAGTTGATGCCTTGCGGGATTCGGTGACAATCATTACCGCTTGGTCATATAACTCATCTAGTTCGCCATCCAACGGGGAGGTTGATGAACTTTGACTGGATTGTACCACGCTTTCAATGTAAGTAGGTTGCCCCAATTTTCTAAGTTCATTCGTGACTTTATGAACTTCATCATCGCTCACAAAAGCACCATGAATACGGTGAGGAATGCCCACCCCAGGGGGTAAATAGAGCATGTCCCCATGTCCCAATAACTGCTCTGCACCCGATTGATCAATAATGGTTCTGGAATCGATGCGCGATGACACTTGGAACGCAATCCGGGTTGGGATGTTGGCTTTTATTAAACCGGTGATCACGTCTACTGAGGGCCGCTGCGTCGCTAAAATTAAATGAATACCAGCAGCGCGGGCTTTCTGGGCAATTCTGGCAATCAGCTCTTCTACTTTTTTGCCAACTACCATCATCATGTCGGCAAATTCATCTACCACAACGACAATATAGGGCAACTTTTCTAAGGGGTCGGGTTTTTCACCATTAATAGGCTGCCAGAAAGGATCGAGGAGGGGTTTGCCCGCTTTTTCAGCCTCAACCACTTTTTGGTTATAACCAGTTAAATTTCGCACGCCAATTGCGGCCATGACTTGATAGCGCCGCTCCATTTCTGCCACACACCAACGCAAAGCATTGGCAGCATCTTTCATATCCGTGACCACCGGCGTCAATAAATGCGGGATATTGTCATAAACCGCTAACTCTAGCATTTTCGGATCGATCATAATTAAGCGAACATCTTCTGGTGAAGACTTATACAAAATGCTGAGCAGCATGGCATTCACACCGACAGACTTACCAGAGCCGGTGGTCCCGGCAACCAATAAGTGCGGCATTTTCGCTAAATCAACCGCAACCGGCCGTCCTGCAATATCTTTACCGAGCGCCAAGGTGATCGGTGATTCGGCTTCTTGATAGGAAGGATCCTCTAACACTTCTTTTAAGCGAACGAGTTCCCGGTTAGGATTAGGAATTTCAAGTCCCACTACGGACTTACCTGGGATCACTTCCACCACCCGCACGCTTACCACCGAGAGTGAACGGGCTAAATCTTTGGCAAGTCCCGTAATTTTATTCACTTTGATACCAGCCGCTAAGTCCAGTTCGAAACGTGTGATCACAGGCCCCGGCAGTACGCCAACCACCTTGGCATCAACTCCAAATTCCAATAATCGCGTTTCCACTAAACGGGATAAATCTTGGCGCTGTTGCGAGCTGAACCCCTGCCGGGTCGACTTTTCCGGCATTTCTAATAATGACAGTTGGGGTAATGCCAAACTATCGCTACTGGCTTCACGTCGTTTAGGCGGTTTAGGGGATCCGTGAGAGCTAACCGGCTCTACAAAAGCTTCTTGGCTAGTTCGTGGTTTCACCACCACACGGGGCTTCTTCAGCTCTACTTTCTTTTTCTTGGGGCGTAATTCAGGCAATGGCTCATCAAAAATTTCATCCTCACCAAACAAAGGATCGTCGATAGGAAAATCACTGTCTACTTTCTTTTCTTTTGCTTTTTCCGGTTTCACGCTGCTTAAATTCATGTCTGAAAAATCGGGTAACGCAGGCAACTTGAATTGGCTGACCTGCTCCTGGCCTTTTTGTAATAACCCTGGTACATAGCTCCCCAATTTACCCAGCAAGACCAAGGTATAATGGCCAATGACCTCTAGCATGTTTAGCCAAGACACGCCCGTAAATAGCGTCAGCCCGGAGAGTAACAGCGCAAATAAAATAATAGTCGCGCCAATCGGGCTTAAGTAGGTCACTGTCATAGCTTTTACAGCAGCCCCTAACAGCCCCCCCGTGCTCATCGGCAAGGTAGCAAGCTTAGAAACATGCAGCGCAATTAAGCCGCAACTGGCCGCCAAGGCTACTAATAACCCGAGTGAGCGAACCGACCAAATTAAAGGGTTTGATTCTACTTTTTGTGGCAGATCGCGATAAACAAATAAGCCAGATATCGCTAGCGTGAAGGGAAAAATATAAGCCATGTACCCAAAAAGCGAAAACAGCACATCCGAAAACCATGCACCAGTTTTACCCGCCGCATTACGAATGTCATTAGACATACCTGAATGCGACCATGCTGAATCACCATCGTGATAGGTAAAAAGTGCGATTAACAGATAAATCCCAAATGAACAAAGCAGAATAAAAGCACCTTCGCGCATGCGTTTATTCACTTGCAGCGTTAGCACTGCTAAGTTGGCCTCGTTGTTGCGTGTGGTGGCTTGCTTCATTCTTATTCGTCTTTATTCTAGATTTTGCCTATTAGTGTAGCATGACTTTTTAGCAGACTCTGCGTAATGTATACTCGAACCCCTTGAGAGTGAAGAGTTTAAAGAGATTGAGTTATGCCAAAACATCATCGTCTAATTATTCTGGGTTCGGGTCCTGCCGGTTATACTGCTGCAATTTATGCAGCTAGGGCAAATCTCAAACCCGTCATCATTACCGGAATGCAAAAAGGAGGGCAACTCACCACCACTACTGATGTCGATAATTGGCCTGGTGACGTTGAAGGATTACAAGGTCCTGCCCTCATGCAACGCATGGAAGAGCATGCTGCCCGTTTTGAAGCAGAAATCATTTTTGATCATATCCTAAGTTGTGATCTCAAAAAGGCCCCTTTCACCCTGAAGGGCGATTCTGGCGATGAATACACTTGCGATGCCCTCATCATTGCGACTGGGGCCTCAGCACGTTATCTTGGGCTCCCCTCAGAGCAAGCCTATATGGGCAAAGGGGTCTCTGCATGTGCCACCTGTGATGGTTTTTTCTATAAAGGCAAACCCGTTGCGGTGATTGGCGGCGGCAATACTGCTGTTGAAGAAGCACTCTATCTTTCCAATATTGCCTCATCAGTGACTCTGGTACACCGCCGCAATAGTCTGCGTGCTGAAAAAATGTTGCAACAAAAGCTTTTTGAAAAGGCACAAAGCGGTAATATCTCATTGCTGTGGGACCACACGGTTGATGAAGTCTTAGGAGATGCTAACGGCGTTTCCGGCTTGCGTCTCAAGCACGTCCAAAATCCGAGCACCGAAACCCTCTCACTGGATGGCGTATTCATTGCGATTGGTCACACCCCCAATACACAAATATTTGAAAACCAACTTGCCATGAAAGACGGCTATATTATTGTGAATACAGGTTTAGCGGGTAACGCTACTGCCACCAGTATCCCGGGTGTTTTTGCTGCGGGCGATGTGGCTGATCATGTTTATCGACAAGCCGTCACCTCAGCAGGAACGGGCTGCATGGCTGCACTAGACGCTGAAAAATATTTGGATGGACTAAGCTCATAAGCACACAAGCACCTTACTGGCTGAACAATGAGACTATTGATTTCCCCGATCCGGCTCTGGCATTGTCAGAGCCAGACGGTTTGCTTGCCATAGGGGGGGATCTGAGCCCTTTGCGTCTTTTGAGCGCTTATCGTATGGGTATTTTCCCCTGGTACGACAAAGAGCCCATACTGTGGTGGAGCCCCGATCCTCGTACTGTGATTTTTTTAGACTCCCTGCATATTTCAAAAAGTTTACAAAAAACCCTTCATAAAAATCTTTTTACCATCAAAACCGACGAAAATTTTGCAGCAGTCCTCAAGGGTTGTGCCAGAGATGAGGGCACTTGGCTTAACCAAAATATGCAAGCTGCCTACCTTGTTTTGCATCAACAAGGCTACGCCCACTCCATCGAAGTGTACGAAAATAATCAGCTCGTCGGCGGGTTGTATGGAGTCGTACTAGGCCGGATCTTTTATGGTGAATCGATGTTTAGCCTTAAACCCAATGCTTCCAAAGTGGCGCTAGTGGCGTTAGTAAAACAGCTTCGCCGCTGGGGTTTTAGCCTGATTGACTGCCAAGTTGCCTCAGCACATCTCATGAGCATGGGTGCAACCTTGATCCCACGTCAGCAATTCCTTGAATTGCTGAGAATCAACAGTAAGTTTGAAGACAAAATTCCAAATTGGCACCTAGACCCTAGTTAGCGTAATTTGGTAGGATGTGGCGCGAAAGCAATTATTCCAATTAGGGGAGATCCATGGCCAAAGAAGATCATATCGAAATGGAAGGAACGGTAACCGAAACTTTACCGAATACCATGTTTAGAGTTGAACTCGATAACAAGCACATCGTAACTGCGCATATTTCAGGCAGAATGCGTAAAAACTACATCCGAATCCTCACGGGCGACCGCGTCACGGTGCAATTGACACCCTATGACCTTACTAAAGGCCGCATTATTTTCCGTAATCGTGACGGAAAGCCAGATGATAAAGGCAAAGATAAGGACAAAGAAATTGCTAGCACCGAAGTGATCAGCAAAGATATGCTCAATAAAGAGGAAGATTAATCTACCTCTTTACTGGCTTCCTCCACAGTCACATGGATCCCTTGCGCATCGGCAGTCACTTCAACATGCCCGCCCATGGAAAGTTTGCCAAACAACAGCTCGTCCGCAAGGGGCTTCTTGAGATGCTCTTGGATTAACCTTGCCATCGGCCTTGCGCCCATTTTCTTGTCGTAGCCCTTTTCGCATAACCATTTGCGAGCGGCTTCGTCAGCGGCAAAGGTCACTTCCTTGTCCGCAAGACGTTTTTCTAATTCCGATAAGAATTTATCTACAACTTTGGTAATCGTTTCTTCGCTCAAAGATTCAAATTGAATAATGGCGTCGAGGCGATTACGAAACTCAGGCGTAAAGGCTTTTTGGATTGCGCCCATGCCATCAGCTTGGTGAGATTGCTCTTTAAAGCCAATAGAGGTTCGTTCCATGAGAGCTGCACCCGCATTTGTCGTCATAATCAGGGTGACATGACGAAAATCGGCTTTACGTCCGTTGGTATCCGTTAAGGAACCATGATCCATGACTTGCAACAGCAAGTTGAAAACATCCGGATGGGCCTTTTCAATTTCATCCAACAACACGACAGAGTGAGGGTTCTTCGTTACGGCTTCGGTTAATAACCCACCGTGATCATAACCAACATACCCTGGAGGCGCACCAATCAAACGGGAAACGGTGTGGCTTTCCATATATTCGGACATATCGAAACGGATCAGTTCAACTCCCAGACTCTTTGCCAGTTGCTTAGACACTTCGGTTTTGCCGACCCCTGTCGGTCCTGCAAATAAGAAACACCCTACTGGCTTTTCCGGATCACCTAATCCAGAACGACCCATCTTGATGGCAGCAGACAGCACAGCAATCGCTTTGTCTTGCCCAAACACTTTGCCACTTAACTCTTCATATAGATTCCCTAAAAGCGTCTTATCGGAAAGAGAGACGGTTTTAGAGGGTATTCTGGCCATGCGCGCAACGATAGCCTCAACTTCTTTCACCCCAATCACCTTCTTACGACGACGTTCGGGCATTAAGCGTTGGTAGGCACCGGCTTCATCCACCACATCGATGGCTTTATCAGGGAGGAACCGGTCTTGAATATAACGCCCAGCCAATTCCGCGGCTGCTCGCAATGCAGCACCGGTATAACGGATTTGGTGATGTTGTTCAAAATGGGTTTTGATCCCTTTTAAGATCCGAATGGTTTCTTCTATCGACGGCTCTTTGATATCAATTTTTTGGAAACGTCTAGCTAGAGCGCGATCTTTTTCAAAGATCCCTCTATATTCCTGATAGGTAGTCGAACCAATGCAGCGTAGTTCGCCTGTTGCCAACATCGGTTTAATTAAGTTTGAAGCATCCATGACACCGCCTGATGCAGCCCCTGCACCAATAATGGTGTGGATCTCATCGATAAATAAAACGGCACCGGAATCTCGCTTTAAGTGCAACAATAACGATTTAAAGCGTTTTTCAAAATCACCCCGGTATTTGGTACCCGCAAGCAAGGATCCTAAGTCAAGTGAGTAGACCGTGCAATGATGCAAGGCTTTAGGCACTTTACCTTCCACAATGGCTTTTGCCAAACCTTCAGCAATTGCCGTTTTACCGACGCCAGCTTCACCCACATAAAGTGGATTGTTTTTACGGCGACGGCAAAGAATTTGCACGGTCCGTTCAAGTTCGCTAGAGCGCCCAATTAAGGGATCAATTTTGCCTTGCTTTGCTAGTAAATTTAAATTGATGGCATAGCTTTCTAATGGACTCTTGGCTACGGTTTCATGGCCACTTTCTTGCTCAAGAGGTTGCTCCATGTCTGGCTCATCCATCTCTCTGGGCTCTTCCACTTTAGAGATCCCATGGGAAATGAAGTTAACCACATCTAAACGGGTAATATTCTCTTGTTTTAAGAAATAAACGGCTTGGCTTTCTTGCTCACTGAAAATAGCAGCCAACACATTTGCGCCTGTCACTTCCTCTTTGCCAGCGGACTGTACGTGGAAAACAGCCCGTTGTAGCACCCGTTGAAAACCCAATGTTGGCTGGGTTTCCCGGTGCGCTTCTGCTTGGGGAATTAATGGCGTTGTTTCATCAACAAAAGTTTGTAAATCTTGGCGCAATCGCTCAACGTCTGCACCGCACGAACGTAGCACATTAGAAGCAGCAGAGTTGTCAAGCAATGCTAAGAGCAAGTGCTCAACCGTCATGAATTCATGACGCTTGTCCCTGGCTTCCTTAAATGCAAGGTTGAGCGTCGTTTCTAGTTCTTTGCTCAACATGGCACCAACCTCCTGGCGTCTTTATGGGTTAGATTTTTCCATTTTGCAAAGCAATGGATGTTCATTGATCCTTGCAAATTCGTTTACTTGTGCTACTTTTGTCTCAGCGATGTCTTTTGTATAAACACCGCAGACACCTTTTCCGTAGTGATGCACTTCGAGCATCACCTTTACTGCTTGTGGATAACCCATCCCAAAGAACTGCTGCATGACAACCACCACGAAATCCATTGGCGTATAATCATCGTTCAATAAGTACACTTGGTACTTAGGGGGCCAATCTTTCTTTTGCTTTTTGTCAGTCTTGATTGCAGGCGTAACCGCCCTGCGCTCAAATGCTGTGCCCATACTCTGATATTAGCCAACTATTGGCTACCTCGCCTTCATCATGAAAAAAATGTTTCAATTTAATTGTCGCACAATTGATTTCATTTATACATAAGACTAACTATAGACTGATAGACTGCATAAAGATTTATAAGTCTTGACTGAGTAACCGTTTATGTACAACAGTTATGGGGTGATCCCTTTCTATTAGGAAGGGAGGATACTGTGTTAGTTTTTAGTTTAGTATCAAACGTTGTAACAAGAAGTTCACTTGGTTTAAAAAAGGATTTTTAGTATGCCAACTGGGATAGTAAAGTGGTTCAATAGTGCTAAAGGTTATGGTTTTATATGCCCAGAAGGTGGTGGACAAGATGTATTTGCACATTTTTCTGCCATTGTTATGGATGGTTATAAGTGCCTAAAAGCGGGTCAATCCGTCTCTTATGAAGTCAATGAAGGGCCTAAAGGGCTACACGCTGCACAAATCCGTGCCCTGAGTACGGAAGAAGCGCCACGGCACGTAACACATATGGATACCGCAGACGCCTAGCAAGGTGCTGCTTTAGATATCGCGGCAGCTGGTTTCCCAACTGCCGCCGGATCGGCCTGCCTACTAACTCATGTGCCGGATCATTTCATCACCAAACGCGGAGCAACTTACCGTTTTGGCGTCTTTCATTAAGCGTCCAAAATCGTAAGTGACTTGTTTGCTGGCGATTGCGCCTTCCATTCCCTTGATAATGAGATCAGCCGCTTCTACCCACCCCATGTGGCGTAGCATCATTTCTGCGGATAAAATGAGCGACCCGGGATTCACCTTGTCTTGCCCTGCATACTTAGGCGCCGTACCATGTGTCGCTTCAAACACGGCCGTTTTATCACTGTTGTTTGCGCCAGGGGCAATACCAATCCCACCTACCTGCGCCGCTAACGCATCGGAAATGTAATCACCATTGAGATTTAAAGTAGCAATCACACTGTAATCTTCTGGTCTTAATAAAATTTGCTGTAAGAAAGCGTCAGCAATCACATCTTTGATGATAATGTCTTTGCCGGTTTTGGGATTCTTAAATATCTGCCAAGGCCCACCTTCATAGGGCTTAGCTGCAAATTCCTCTTTGGCTAAGGCATAACCCCAGTCTTTAAAGGCCCCTTCGGTAAACTTCATGATATTGCCTTTATGGACTAAGGTGACCGAAGGCTTATCATTATCGATGGCATATTGAATAGCACGACGCACTAAACGCTGTGTGCCTTCTTTTGAAACCGGCTTAATGCCAATTCCACAATGCTCTGGGAAACGTATTTGCTGCACATCCATCTCATCACGTAAAAAACTGATCACTTTTTTGGCTTGTGCAGAATCCGCAGCCCACTCAATACCCGCGTAAATATCTTCTGAGTTTTCACGGAAAATAACCATGTCAGTCAGTTCAGGTTGTTTTAAAGGGCTAGGAACCCCTTTAAAGTAACGCACCGGTCGTAAGCACACATATAAATCAAGCTTTTGACGAATGGCCACATTTAAAGATCGGATCCCACCACCCACAGGAGTCGTTAAGGGGCCTTTAATAGACACCGCAAATTCTGTCATCGCCGTTAAAGTTTCATCGGGCAACCATTGATCCGGCCCGTATACTTGGGTTGCTTTCTCACCCGCATAAATTTCCATCCAGGCAATATTACGTTCGCGCTGGTAAGCCTTATTGACGGCAGCATCAACCACTTTTCGCATTACGGGCGTGATATCGACGCCGATGCCATCACCTTCAATGAATGGAATAATCGGGTTATCAGGGACGCTTAAGGTAGCATCTTTGTTGACGTGAATTTTTGTGCCATCGGAGGGGATAACGAGTTTTTGATAAGCCATTCCATCTGTGCCTTATTTGTTTACCTACAGACGGTTAGTGTAGCCCAAAGCGCGTTTTGGCCGCAAAAGAATTCAAAATATGTTAGAATGCCTATTGATTTATCCAATAGTTGACTAACACACTCAATTTCCATGAAAAGTGCAAGAACTGTCATTGTAGGTTTGTCAGGCGGAGTTGATTCTGCCGTTAGCGCCCTGTTACTCAAAGAACAAGGGTATGACGTACAAGGCTTGTTCATGAAAAACTGGGAAGAAGACGATACCTCAGAATTTTGTTCAGCTAAAGAAGATCTCGCCGATGTGCGCGCCGTTTGCCAAACCCTCGATATTCCCTTACATACCGCCAATTTTGCTCAAGAATATTGGGAAAATGTCTTTAGCGATTTTTTAGATGAATATCGTGCCGGTAGAACTCCTAATCCCGATATTTTATGCAATAAAGAAATAAAATTTAAAGCCTTTTTAGATCATGCCCTTAAGTTAGGTGCTGATTACATTGCTACCGGCCATTATGTGCAAAAAAAACAAGAAAACGGAACTTATCAGTTATTAAAAGGCGTCGATAATAATAAAGATCAAAGTTATTTCCTCTACACTCTCACGCAATTTGCTTTAAGCAAAAGTTTATTTCCTGTTGGTGGGATAGAGAAAAGCAAAGTCCGAGAATTAGCCTTAGCCGCCAACCTGATTAATCATGCCAAAAAAGATAGCACAGGTATTTGTTTTATTGGCGAACGAAAATTTAAAACGTTTTTACAAGATTTTATGGTCAACCAACCCGGAGAAATGCAAACGCCAGAAGGTGAAGTTGTTGGTCAACACGATGGGCTGATGTATTATACTTTGGGCCAGCGTCAAGGATTGTTTATCGGCGGACGCAAAGGCGCCAAAGAAGCACCCTGGTATGTTGTTGCAAAAGATGTGGCTCAGAATATTCTCTACGTCACACAAGAGGCTGAGCATGCTTGGCATTTTAGCAAAACTCTTATCGCTAAAAATGTTCATCTGATCAACGATGCCAAGGGTTCCTTTTTAGCAACTGCCAAAATCCGTTATCGTCAAGCAGACCAGGACTGCCTTGTGACCGTCAACGACTCTGGTGATTTACTCGTCACATTTAACGAACCACAACGCTCAGTAACTCCCGGACAATCGGTAGTACTGTATCAGGACAATATCTGTCTTGGTGGTGGAATTATCCACCAAACCGATACCTTAGGGGGTTTAAGACAGACTCAATTGAAGGAAGCCGCAATATGAATGAGATCCTCGCCCTTTCCCCTTTAGATGGTCGCTATCAACAAGCATGTGAAAGCCTTGCCCCGATTGCCAGTGAATTTGGTTTAATCTATAACCGCTTAATTGTTGAAGTCCGTTGGCTGCAAGCTTTAGCTAATGAAAAAAGCATTGAAGAAGTGCCGGCTCTGTCTATTGAAGCCAATACGATACTGAATCAAATGATTACGCAATTTAGCACTCAAGATGCACAAAGAATTAAAGCCATTGAAGCCAAAACCAATCATGATGTCAAAGCGTTGGAATACTTCATTAAAGAAAAAATGGCTTTCTCACCTGAACTCAAAAAAATACAAGAGTTTGTGCACTTTAGTTGCACCTCCGAAGATATTAATAACCTTGCCTATGCCTTAATGTTAATGGATATTCGTCAACGCGTGTTATTACCTTTGCTCAAAGAGCTGCAACTGGAATTAACCGCTTTTGCCAGAACCTATGCCGCCATGCCAATGCTCAGCCGTACTCATGGGCAAAGCGCGACCCCCACTACCATTGGTAAAGAAATCGCTAATGTGGCCTATCGACTTAACCGGCAAATGACCCAGCTAGCACAAGTGGAGATCTTGGGTAAATTCAATGGGGCAGTGGGTAACTTCAACGCCCATCTGGCAGCGTATCCTAATGTGGCCTGGGACACAGTCAGCAAACATTTTGTGGAATCATTAGGGTTAACCTGGTTACCTTTATCAACGCAAATTGAACCCCATGACGCGATGGCCGAGTACTTTCATTGCCTGATGCGTACTAATACCTTGCTAATTGATTTTAGTCGCGATATTTGGGGTTATATTTCACTAGGTTACTTCAAACAAAAATTAGTGGCGAATGAAGTGGGTTCATCTACCATGCCCCACAAAGTGAATCCAATTGATTTTGAAAATGCTGAAGGCAATTTTGGCATAGCCAATGCTCTATTGGCTCACTTTAGTGAAAAGCTACCCATTTCACGCTGGCAACGCGACTTATCGGATTCGACCGTTTTGCGCAATATCGGCGTTGCGGTGGGTCATATGCTGATAGCCTTGAAAGCTTTACAAAAAGGCTTTAAAAAATTAGAAGTTAATTTCGATGCCATGAAAACCGATCTCGATAATAATTGGGAAGTGCTCGCCGAAGCCCTGCAAACGGTGATGCGCCGCTACAACATTGAAGAGCCTTACGAAAAACTCAAAGCCTTAACCCGCGGTAAAAAAGTGGATGCTAAAGCCTTGGCTGATTTTATTGATGCTTTGGAATTGCCTAAAGACGTGAAGACAAACTTAAAAGCGTTGACGCCAAATAGTTATGTAGGCTTAGCAGAAGATCTCGTTAAATATTTGTAGGGGCCGACCTCTGGGACGGCACGGAGGCCGTCCCCTACTAAAAATCGTCTATATTTGTTGTATCTCAAAATCCCTGGGGTACAAGAAAATGCACCATCACTTCCTCAAAATAAGCCTTATTATCTGGCTATTGACCTTTTGTAGCTTCGTTATCGCTGATGAAACAGCCAGTGCCCCCCAACAAACAGCGGTGATCACTCTAACCAATCGCTTGCCCTCTGATATTCTGCCAGCGATTACGCCCTTTTTAGAAAAAGGTGCCACGGCTAAAGCCTTTGAGAACCAAATTATCGTGCAAGCCAGTGCCAGTAATATTGCGGCGATTAAAGATATTGTGAAAAATCTGGATATTCCGTCGAAGCAACTGATGATCAGCGTTTCTAATGGTTATGATCAACCCAAAGATGTTAGCGCACAAATGCAAACCATCACTACGACTAGAGAAGCTGATACCAATATTGATCATATCCGCGTGAATAATGGACAAGTGGCTTATATCAAAACCAGCGTGACCATTCCGCTGATAACCAGCCAAATGGGCGGTGTCGATCTTTATCATGCCGAAGGTTCATTTGCAGGCGCAGGCCCTGCAGGGGTGATTGGTGGGCAAGGTCATGCGAACGAAATTGCTGCTGCCTATGGCCAAACGGTTGATTATCAAGATCTCAACAGCGGCCTTTTAGTGAGACCACAACTGATTGGCGAGAAGGTCAGATTAGATTTAATGTCGCAGAATCAACAAGCCTATGATAATTATCAAAATCCAGGGTCAGCTGCCTATTCGGGACTCAAAACGGAGACTTCCCTGACAGTCCCTTTAAATAAATGGGTGTATTTTGGTGGCAATCGCCAGCAAGAAGACACCACCATGCAAACGCTCACCACACAGCCCAAAGATCAAAATCAAAAGGCCTTGTGGCTAAAAGTCGATGTGATTAACGACTAAATGCACCGTTTGACATAGCTTTACAACCGTTTGTCGACATTTAGTTGCCCAAATCTTCATATGGTAGACAATGACCAATCGATAGTTTTGGGATCATTGATTGAGTCATGTCTGATAAAAAAAATCTGCTTGAAAATTGGCTAAATGAGCAACAAATGCCACTATTGCCCACCACGGCTCTAGTGATCCCAATGGTCGATCTTTTACCCCCTAATCCTTTTGAAAAACCAGGCGAAAAGATCGTTATCGATCTGTTAGATTATCCTCAATCCATTATGGATCTACTCAACAACGAAGAAGAAGATCTTAAAGAGGAAGAATCAGACGAACAAGAACAAAGTCCTGTGGTCCTAGCAAAGGCTGTACATGATTTTTATGAAAATCCAACTGCTTTTGGCGAAGAGGTTTTTAAGCAAGGAAGTGCTTCCCCTATTAGAATTAAAAGTCATCCACAAACGTCTGATTTGCTGTTAGCGGCACGAAATGGCGACTTGAACGAGATCACACGTTTGCTCAAAGCAGGAGTCAATGTCAATAGTGAAGATCACCTTTCAAGCACCCCTTTCCATCTAGCTTGTATGTTTGGTAAAACTGAAGCGGCTGTATTATTGATCCGCCACGGCGCTAATCTGAATGATCTAAGCTATGACGGGTTTACCGCACTGCAACTCGCTGTAAACCATGGACGGTACCAAACCGTTGCTGCTTTAGTCGCACAAGGCTTAGTAGATGCTACCAAAAACACGGTAAAAGGCACCACCCCGCTTAATATGTTGTTTGATACTTTTATTCAAAAAATGACCAGCCCTGAGCTTGCCAATAAAACGCCCAAGACGATGGATGATATTAATCAAATCGTTGATGCTATCGAGACCATTTCTCAACATTGTGGTAAGTATTGCCATTACAGTTCGTCATTTATTGCGCAAAATGCCGCCGGGGTTCAATCGACGCAACATTATCATTTCCCAATTAGTATGCAGTTAAAAATTTATGCCGGTTACGCTCCAACCACTGAGCTTAGAAGTAAAATCTTACAAGTGGCCGATCAGATTTATCAATTTGATAAATCAGAAACGGCTTTTATTAATGCAAAAAATTTATTAAATGTGTTCCCTACCGGTCAACTTTATCATGTTAAAATCAGCCCAACCGATCGCATTATTGTCAAAGCCGATGGCCATTTTAAACTTTATACGACAGACTTAGCAAAGCGTTCGCTCACCGCCTATACGCAAAAACTACATGCTGATAAAGCCGATGCGATTAAAACAGTGGTATTTGAACGTTTGAAAGAGATCTATGAAAATGCTCATGAATTTTTGAAAAAAATGGGTGACGAGGCAGCGATTGCACACTATTTTGATCTCTATGAACAAGGCAAAACCATTCTTATTCCATCTGGTTGGGATGGGCATTTTGTCACCCTTTTTGCCTCGAAGGCTCAAACCGTTGTAGGAGTGGGTAATAGTGGCGATCGCTATGTGGGTAACCAATCTGGTGTCACCTTCTATCAAACAAAGGACAAGCTAGACCCTGCATTTATTAAAGAATTAGCCTTTAACCAAAGCAAACAGCATTTTGAACATGACAAAATGTACCAATATGGTTTGATAAAAGAAATTGGCACCATTGCCATGCAAGAGCAAAAATATGGTAATTGCACCTGGGAAAGCCATCGCGATGCCATTGAGGGCATGATTTTGATTGAATTATTGAATATTGACCGAGGCATGAAAAATGCTATCCCAACTGCGCACCAATATTTTGATGAATGGGATCATTTTCAAGGACACTTTCAGCTACAAGAATACTTGAATGGCGATGCCATTTTACCCGCTAAGGCGTTAATCGATATTTTTAGTGAAGTCCACCAAAAAGCCGGCCAAGGTAAATTTACCGAACACGAGCAAGCTTATGCGAAAAAGCTGGTAGAGGCATTAGTCTCACCTGCTTACAGTGCTGAATTTAAAGTATGGCTTAAAGATAGCAGTTATAACCAAACCGGCACGCAGCTCAAACAATTATTTAAAAACTATGGTTTGGATGTGACAGAAAACACTGTTCATGCCACTAAGTTAACAGATGCACACGTTAACGAAGCATTTACCCAGTTTAAAGCCCTAAATAAGATAGGCCTTGAAACACAAAGCGCCCCTCATCATGAGCATCAAGCAGGTGAAGAGAACCATGCAATTTGCCCTCTGCCAACTTCCATGGAAAACTTAATGCCTGGAATAGACCAAACCCTGGTAGAGATGATTTGATAACAGAGGTTACTAGCTAACATGATGTCGAGATGTTAGAATAAAGCCCCTGGTAATTTGTAGATAGTTGACAGACTCTTACATGATTTATACTCTGACTAAGCCTGTGCCTCGCACACCGGTGCCGACTGATCTCGTTAATCAGTTTAAAGACCGGGCTATCCTTTCCCGCTCTAAAACAATCCCACAAGTTTTAGACGAATTGTTAACAGACTATTTAGCAGCAAACACACTTGAAGAAACGCTGAGTAACGAATTAAAGGGTTTTCAAGAGCATATTCGACAAGCTCCCCTGGGGCAGTGGCTTCTTTTTTCATTCACCTCTGCCATCCCGACTCAACTACAAGCATTGTTTGAGCATGTTAGACTACGTGAAAATCACCTCACCCGAATAATGCCCTCGCTTATCATATCAGGGGCAAACAACATTGCGGCAACTTCTGGTATGACAGTGGTTTTTGAAGAAGCCTGTCGCTTAGAGCGAGCCCTGATTAACAAGGAAATAGAGCCCATTCATATTAAGAGCGCAGAAGCTAAATTAAAAGAATGGCACTTACTTAACTATAGACGATTTGCTGAGGCTATCACGACAGCAAAAGATCTCAACCGTTTAAGGATAGACTTTGGTTCAAATCTTGATCCGGAATTATGTGATGATTTACCAAAATCAAGTGATTCTTTGATTGAACTTTTTGAGCAATTTAATTTGCTAGAGGACAATCTTTTTCTTGATGAATTCTATAGTTTAAGAGCCGAACAGGAGTATGGCGATTCCTCTTTAAGTCCTGATGAAATTCAGAAAGAAATTCTTATGGTACAAGCTGACTTTGTAAAACGGTTTTATGATGACTTTCAAACAAAAACAACATTAACAACAGAACTTCACTTAACGTTTAAATGGCTCATGGCAGAGATCACAGCTAAAGCTTACCGCCCATGTGATGTCAGATTACATGAATTAATGGCAGATCCTGAAGTGACCGTTGCTTGTCTTGATCAACAAATTGATAAATGGGTCGAAGAAGATTGGCGCACCATCAAAGACGGAGTTTTGCTAACTGATTTAAACACTTTACTGGATGAAGAAATGGATGCCCTGCTTGATTGGGAAGCGGTCAGCGCAATGAATCGCCCACCGACGCCCCTTCCTCAACCGGCTTTTGAAGTTTTTTGTTTTAAATATGGTTTAAGCGATCCCAAAATGAAGCCTGCGACCTTGTTGACCGCTCAGGAAGAACCCAACGAAATTCCCCGTTCGCCTACGCCCGAACTAGCCGAAGAAGAAGCCCAAGAAATTTCACGTCCATCTACGCCTGGATTGGCCGAAGAACAAACTCAAGAGGCATTTGAAGCTATTGCAGAGCAAATGGCAAGGATCAATATAAATGATGCAGAGATCCATGCTCCTATACCCACAAGAGAGCGCCGTTTTAGCTTTTAACTCAGCTGTTTTCCTGCCAAAAATAGCCAAGTCTCAAGTACAGTATCTGGGTTGAGCGACACCGTTTCAATGCCTTTTTCTACTAGCCACTTGGCCAAATCGGGATGATCAGACGGCCCCTGCCCGCAGATCCCAATATACTTGCCTTGTTTTTTGCATTCTTCAATGGCTTTATTCATGAGATATTTAACCGCATCATCGCGCTCATCAAATTGACCCGCAATAATGCCAGAATCTCTGTCTAGCCCCAGTGTTAATTGCGTTAAATCATTTGAGCCAATTGAGAAGCCATCGAAATATTTTAAAAACTCTTCGGCCAAAATAGCATTGGAGGGCAACTCACACATCATAATCACACGTAAGCCATTTTCACCGCGTTTCAAACCAAACTCTGCCATGGTTTTTAACACTTCTTGCCCCTCTTTAACGGTACGCACAAAGGGGATCATCACTTCAACATTGGTCAACCCCATAGTATCGCGCACATAACGAATAGCTTCACATTCCAAAGCAAAACAGGGTTTGAAATTGGGCGCAATATAACGAGACGCACCCCGAAAACCTATCATGGGATTTTCTTCCAAAGGCTCATATTCCTTACCACCAATTAAATTGGCATATTCATTGGATTTGAAATCTGAAAAACGCACAATCACTTTATTGGGATGAAATGCCCCAGCCAACGTCGCAATGCCTTCAGCTAATTTGGTGACATAAAAAGTTCTGGGATCGTTGTACCCAGCCATTTTGGCGGTGATTTTAGCTTTCACGTCATGTGATTGTTTAGCGAAATCTAAACAGGCATTGGGATGAACACCAATCATCTGGCTAATAATAAATTCTAATCTTGCTAGACCAATACCCGCATTGGGCAATGACTGAAAATCAAAGGCTCTATCGGGGTTGGCAATATTCATCATGATTTTAAACGGCAAGGGCGGCATATTATCCAGCTCGATTTTTTTAATATCGAAAGGTAATTCACCCTCGTAAACGTAACCCACATCACCTTCAGCACAACTGATGGTAACGCTTTGACCTTCTTTAATATCACGCGTTGCGCTATGGCTGCCAACCACGGCGGGGATCCCCAATTCTCTGGCAATAATTGCCGCATGACAAGTACGGCCACCGCGATTGGTCACAATAGCCCCTGCGCGCTTCATAATCGGTTCCCAATCGGGATCGGTCATATCGGCAATGAGCACATCACCGGGTTTGAGTTTGTCCATTTCGCTGACATCGCGCAAAATACGCGCCACACCAGAGCCAATTCGTTGGCCAATACTGCGGCCTTCGGCTAATACTGTGCCTCGCTTTTGCAGATGATACCGCTCAATAATTTTAGCACGATCGCGACTTTTAACGGTTTCAGGACGCGCTTGCACAATATACAGTTCTTTATTAATTCCATCTTTTGCCCACTCAATATCCATGGGTCGACCATAATGCTTTTCAATAATTAAGGCTTGCTCTGCTAACTGTGTTATTTCTGCATCACTCAGACAAAACACCGCGCTTTCTTCTGGCTCGACATCCACTTTAGTGACACTGGCATGGTTGCCTTCTATGATGCTATCTTCTTGATAGATCATTTTTAACTGTTTACTGCCCAAATTGCGGCGTAAAATAGCCGGTTTTTTTGCCATTAACGTTGGCTTATGAACGTAAAATTCATCCGGATTTACCGCGCCCTGCACCACCATTTCACCTAAACCATACGACGCTGTGATAAAGACCACATTGTTGAAACCGGATTCAGTATCTAAAGTAAACATCACACCACTGGTCGCCAAATCACTGCGCACCATTTTTTGCACGCCCGCCGACAAAGCAATATCTTTATGCGCAAAGCCATGGTGAACACGATAAGCAATAGCTCTATCGTTAAATAATGAAGCAAACACTTCTTTCATGGCACTTAAGATATTATCCAAACCACGAATATTTAAAAAAGTTTCTTGCTGGCCAGCAAAAGAGGCTTCGGGTAAATCTTCAGCAGTAGCCGATGAGCGCACGGCGACAGCACATAATGGATCACCGCCACACAATAATTCATAGGCATCGTGAATGGCATCCACTAATTCACTTTGAAAAGGGGTATCGATAATCCAACCCCGGATCCTTTGGCCTACTTTGCGCAGCTCATTCACATTTTCAACGTTGAGCTTATCCAGCTCAGCATAAATTTTGTTGGCAAGGGAGTCTTGCTGGAGAAAGCTTCGATAAGCATCTGCGGTGGTCGCAAAGCCGTTGGGGACTTTTACCCCGGCCTTTGTTAGGTGACAAATCATCTCACCAAGGGAAGCATTTTTACCCCCCACTTTATCTACATCTTTGATACCTAGCTCAGTAAAAGGAATGACATATGGCGTGTTTGCTGACATAAGCGCGCTCCACCTGGGGTTAGAAGCGCTCATTATACAACAAATGAGCAGTTACAAGTATTCCGACTATTTTGCAGCAAAATGGAGAATAGTCTTGACTTTTCTCCATTTCATTTCATAATAGTCAATATGCAAAGAGCACAAACCGAACTCATTATAAAAGACCTGGCAGCAAAAATGGTTTTTGTTGCAGGCCCTCGTCAAGTCGGCAAAACCTTTCTAGCAAAACAAATTGCTGCCACTTTTAAAAATCCAATCTATTTAAACTACGATAACATAAACGATAGACAAATCATCTCCGAGCAAAGCTGGTTACCAACAAGTGATCTTGTCATATTCGATGAACTTCATAAAATGGCTGACTGGAAAAATTATCTTAAAGGCGTATTTGATACCAAACCCAGTAGCTTATCCATATTAGTGACAGGCAGTGCACGATTAGATATTTTCAACCATATGGGCGATTCGCTCGCAGGACGCTTTTATCTTCATCGTTTATTGCCCTTATCTGTGTCTGAATTAATAAAGCTAAAAATGCCCTACACCATCGAAGCGCTAATAGATAAAGGTGGATTTCCTGAACCTTTTTTAGCTGAAAACCTTACTGAGTCTAATCGATGGCGATTACAATATGTTAACAGCCTTCTTGCCACAGATGTGTTTGAGTTTGACAAAGTGCAAAATATCAAAGCATTAAAAACAATCTTTGAGATGCTAAGAACCAAGGTGGGTTCACCTGTTTCATATCAATCGTTAGCCGAAGATATTGCTATTTCCCCAACGACCGTTAAAAAATACATTCAAATTTTGGAAGCATTATATGTTATTTTCTCCATAAAACCCTATTCCAATAATATTGCACGCAGCCTGCTAAAGGAACCTAAAATATATTTTTTTGACAACGGATTGGTTAAAGGTGACGAAGGGGCGAAATTAGAAAATCTTGTGGCTGTCAGTTTATTAAAACACGTTTACGGAAAAATTGATTATGAGGCTGAAAATTATCAGCTCAATTATCTAAGAACCAAAGACAAGCTAGAAGTTGATTTTGCTCTTGTTAAGGATGACCAAATTGAAAAAATCATTGAGGTTAAAAATTCAGCAAAGGAATTAAGCAAAGCTTTGCACTGGTTTGCTCAAAAATATGATCTACCTGCTATTCAAGTTGTTAGGCATTTACGACAAGAGAAAATGTGTGATGGGATCCAAATTATTAAAGTAGAATCATTTTTAGAACAATTGTTTCTTTGATCAAAAGGGCTATGGCGAATGATGAAACGTAGAACCGTGTTTTTTATATCTGATAGAACCGGTATCACCGCCGAAACCTTGGGACTAAGCTTAATCTCTCAATTTGAAGGGATCCCTTTTCACCATGTCACTTTGCCTTTTGTGGATTCGATTGAAAAGGCCAATGAAACCACAGCTCGGATAAATGAAGCATTCCAACAAGATGGTGAGAGGCCGCTGATATTTGCGACCATGGTCAATAACGATATTCGTGCGCTCATCGAAAAAAGCCAAGGCTATTATATCGATTTTTTTAAAGCTTTTATTCCTGGCTTAGAACAAGAGCTCAATACCGCCTCAGCTAATGTGATGGGCCGAATTCATGGCGTGGGCGACAGTAATACCTATAATACCCGCATTGAGGCGGTAAACTATGCGCTAAATTATGATGATGGTGCCAGAACCAATGGCTATGATACTGCCGATGTGATTTTAGTCGGTGTTTCACGTTGCGGTAAAACGCCCACTAGCTTATACCTGGCGATGCAATTTGGTATTCGCGCAGCGAACTATCCTATTACGGACGATGATTTACATTCAACCCATCTACCCAAAGCTTTAAGGCCTTATCACGATAAGCTGTTTGGATTAACCATTGATCCCAAACGTTTACAAGCCATTCGCCAAGGCCGACGCCCTAACAGCCAATATGCCCATTTAGCGCAATGCGAAAAAGAAGTGAAAACAGTGGAAGCGATATTTCACCACGAGAATATCCCCTATTTAAGCTCCACCAACCTTTCCATTGAAGAATTGGCGACCAAATTAATCGTCATAGCAGGGATTGAGCGGCGCTTGCGCTAATTCCGTGTATGCGCCCGCCCTGATTCGTTCTAAAATTTTAATGAACTAAAGCCTATAACAAACAGTCATTCTAGTATGATTTACACACAGATGCGCTGGTTGTATGGCAGTTACACCTAAAACCCTTGAAATTCCAGGTTCTGATGATATAGAGATTTACATTGGTGATGATGGTAAACCGTTAACAGTTGAAGTTAATGGTAAAATTGTTTATGCAGACGAGAATAATAAACCCATTATCGATGAATTCGATGATGACGGGTATTACGAAGTTGCAAAGTATCCCTTAGAGGACAAAAAGGGAGCAACCATGTCTGAGGTCAAAGAAGCATTTGCTAACAGCTCATTAATGCAAGATGCCGTTAGCAGCTCTGAGACGGTTTCGCCTGAGGGTTCAAAAAGGTCATCTCCTCCATCTCCACCTCCATCTTCGCCACAAGGTTCAGCAAGAGAGACACAACCAACACCTCCACCAGATACATTGACTGATGGTACGAAAAAATTCGTCACTGATTTGCTAAAAGAATACGGAATAATAGGGGAATTTAATCAAAAAAATGAACTCAATCTCAAACACTCAGTCAATTTATTACAATCAGTCACCGTCAATAAAGTCTTAGAGCGCTTTGGGATTAAAAGGCAGGTAGACGTTAATGAAATAGAAAAACTGAAAAAGGATCCTGCATTGTTGGCTGCATTAAAAGTGAGTATGGCTGATCCAAAAGCAGCGCTAGATTCAATGGAACCTGCGGCAGCAGCCGCGCCCAAAGCCAGTTCGCCACCGCCTGCAGCACCGCCTCCTTCGCCTGTCAAACCCCCAAGTCCTATATCGACAGCTCAAAGCACAGCTGCTGTAACTCAAGGTGATCCCGAAGCACTAATAAGGCTTTATAAACGCCAAGTTACTTTAAAAGGCTGGGAGTTAGAACCAAGTGAAGATGACAATGATCTGCCTCGAGATCAATTGGCAGAACTGAATGGTCTTAGAGAGAAAATCACACAATTAGAAAATCAATTAGCTGGTAAACCGAGTGCACAAGCAGAAACCCCAAGAGAAGGTTTTCGTAACGAAGATAGCGCTGCAGCTAAAGCCTTCCTAGAGGGAAGGCTGGGCGCCCTACACCAAAATCGCATGAAAGCCAATGAGCCAGCAGTAGCCAGTGCAGCCCCTGCTGCTGCTAATGCAGCCCCTGCTGCTGCTGCATCCCTGCAGCAACCGCCACCACCTAGCGCTAGTGCACCACCACCACCACCGGCAGGAGGCCCGCCGCCGCCACCTAGCACGTCCATTCCATCGCCACTTGGCGCTGGTACACCGCCACCACCGCCACCCTCTGGAGGCCCGCCGCCACCGCCACCACCTGGTGCTTCTCGTACTGCGCCACCACCGCCACCCTCTGGAGGCCCGCCCCCACCGCCGCCGCCACCTGGTGCTCGTGCAGCCCCTGTGCCACCGCCACCACCTAGTACGCCCATTCCACCACCACTTGGCGCTAGTGCAGCCCCTGTGCCACCGCCACCACCTGGTACGCCCATTCCACCCCCACTTGGCGCTGGTGTACCACCACCGGCAGGAGGTCCACCGCCACCACCACCGGCAGGAGGTCCGCCACCACCGCCACCCTCTGGAGGCCCGCCCCCACCGCCGCCGCCACCTGGTGCTCATGCAGCCCCTGTGCCACCGCCACCACCACCTGGCGCTCGTGTAGCCCCTGTGCCGCCACCGCCACCTATTGCGCCCGATGCGCGTGATGCAACAGATGGGTTAACTAATGCGCAAATAGCAAGATTAGACGAGTTTAAAAAAGGCTTGAAAACCCATTTAGATAAGCAAGGCGAGGCTGAGCAAAAAGCCGATGACAATACGCCTAAAGATTTTAAAGACGCATGGGTCGATAATATGAAAGACATGTGGAAGCAAACAAAAAGTGCTTTCACCGATGCCACACCACCCAAAGATGAATATGAAGCATTTGCCCAATTGTTTCTGTTAATTATGCAAATGTTTGCTCAAGTATCCAGCCCAGCCTCGGCAGCGATTAAAGGGGCGCTAGATAAGGCTTGGAGCGGAATAAAACAGGATTTTTATGATCATCAAGCTAAAAAGCAAGGGGACAAATATAACAACATCGAAGAGCAAGAAAAACGGCTCCAAGACTTAGACAAACAAATCGAAAACTGCCAAACCGAGATCGATTCGGGTAAGCTTAATGAACACCAACTTAAATTTCAACAAGCCAAACTCAGTGTTTTACAAGAGGCTAGATCAAAAACTGAGGAACACCTTAAAGCGCTACAGGCGCTTGGTCAAGGTAATGTCGTCAATCTTGCTGATGCGCCTCCTGAGTCTCCTGACGACGATGATATCGTTATACTTGAACCTGAGGCAGAAGCCCGTCAGGCTGAGTCGGAAAACGATAACGATGATATCACGATACTTGATTCTGAGACTCTCGCCGCATCGGCTATGAATGATCTTGATGCATTGGATCAATGGCTTGAAAATTGTGATCTGGCCGAAGTCAAAACTCGGGTTGAACAATTAATACGTGACATAAGTCAGGAGCTTCAAACTGACAACGTCAGTTATGATGGAACCCCAGGTAGTTCTGTCATCTCGGATGCTCGACAAGCATTAGAAGAAGCTTTTAAAGGTATGGACCTTGATACACAACAAAATAGTATAAAAATCTCGATTCGACATCTGTTTGTAAATGAAGTTTCCCGAGATAATCCCGACAAGAGAGCCATCAGAGATACCGTTAGAAAAGCGATTCTAGGCTTAGAAACCTCTGCCCCTACTCCTAGCCCAGCTACTAGCATTAGAATGGCTAATTCATCTGCTGGCGCACCAGCAGCAGCACCTGCGGTATCCCACCCACCGGTTGGAGCACCACCACCGCCTCCTGCAGGACAGCTCCCCCCAGCGCCACCGCCACCCAATCTACAACAAGGCTCGCCAGTACCGTTACCGCCCGTGGGAGGGCCTATTCCGCCCCCTATGCAAAACACGCCCGCTCCGCAAAATCCTAGCCCAGCAGGGCAAATTCCTGCGCCGCCACCGCCGCCTTTCAAATTTCCAGGTAACAAAGATGAACTGGTGAAAGTCGCACAAGCCATAGCTTCTGCCGCTAAAAACAACCAGTCGCTCCCGACTGGCTGGCCAGCAAATATGAAAGCGTTTGCTGATATGGTGAAAGATAAGAAAGGAGTGCCTGGCGTTTCGATGGCCGATTTTTACGACATTATAGATGCAGCACAAAAACGTCCAGCCACCCCTAACCCGGTAGAGCAAATTCCTGTACCACAACCGCCACCTCCAGGTCCACTACCTCCGGCACCAACGCGAGGTGGGCCTTTAGGAGCAGGACCCGTTCCTGCAAGGACACCACCTCCTCAAGGAACTTCTCCAAACGCTATCAAACCTTTTGAAGTTCCCTTCGAGGGAAGAACTGCACAAGCACAAGCAGATCAAATTATCACTCGCTTAAAAGAGGAAATTGCTGGCGGTAAAAAGGTGGCCATTACCTATTCCGCTAATAATGATCAAGCTGAAGCTATTTATAAAGGCTATAAGGGAGAACCTTTCGCAATTGTTGGTGGGGGTCAAGCTCAAGTCATGGCTATTGTTGCAAAAAGTATACAAAACGATCCTAAACTTAAAGGTAAGGCACGCATTCTACCTGTGGCAACCTGTCTACACGCCATACAAGGCAATAATAACGACAAACCGGTATCAAAAAATCAAGTCGATCGAGATTTAAATAATATTGCAGAGCATTTGGGCGAGGGTTGGTCGGTGCTAGGGCTGAGAAATGAGAAGACCCAAAAAGATCATTACGCAATCGGTGGAGGTTTTGCGACTAAACTTTGGAGCCAACATAAAAACTACTTTGATGAACGCATGGCAAAGATGACTCGGGGCGAATTTACGCCAGAGTTACAGCAAGCTTATAATAATGGCGCCGCAAGACAGATTAGTTCGCCCTTACCTCAACCGCTCGTAAGTCCACCACCAGGAGCAGGATCCGTTCCTGCAGGGACACCACCTCCACTACCGATGCAAGGTAGTTCACCACCAGGAGCAGGCCCCGTTCCGGCTAACACACCTTTACCTCCACCGCTAGCAAGTCCTGCGCCATCGGCGCCTCCTGAACCACCCGATGTCGCTGGTGCTGCGCTACAACGGGAACGAGGGGGACCACCCATCACAACAATGAGAGACCACCCACCTCGGGTGGCTGTAGCACAAGATACGGGACAAACCATTAATGAACTGCATGCAAATTTAGAAGAAAACAAGAATGGCCTTAAGGAAAAAACAGGGGTTGCGAGCTATCAAAAAGTTGAGGCAGCGGCAGGGCAGCCCGCGCACATTAATATCAAAATGTATACCACCCAAGATAAAGATCCAAATAAGACTACCGATGTGAAAGCAGAAACCAAGCCTGGTGCTCCTGGTGTGACCTATACCATGAAGAACAACATCACTGATGAAGCCCAAAAAACACAAACGATACAGCAGATCTGTGATTTAGCCGTGATGACTGCTAAACCGGGCACCGTTCTTCAAATTCCCACAGGTAATGCTGAAAAAAGAGAAAAAATACAAGCAGCTTTGAAGCAATCCCTACAAAAGGCCGGGATCCCCGCCGAAGCCTTTAAAGATGGCAAAGTGACTATACCCACCAAACCCCCCACTCCTACCCTGGGAGGGCACCGCGACGGCGGATAAGGATGACACTATCATGGGCGAGAATAACGACGATAATGACGTGCCAAAACCCGTAACACGGACAAGACGCGTTACCTTTGCGCCTGAAACCACCGAACGTGAATTTGAAATGGAAGGTTTTGCATTAAACCCGACAGGACCTCGCCAGCTCACGCAGGAGCACCTCAATGCTGCTGCTGTTTATATCCATGATTTTATGGGTGGTAATCACACAGTCACTATTTCTAAAATAAAAGGGGGGCAGTATCAAGCGGCTATTGTAGAGAATACCAATCCAACTGCCGATCCTGTGCTGGCTACTTACTCTAGAGAAGATATTTTGCATTTCATTAGGCAAAAAAATATAGCGGCGGCGCCATTGCCCCCCCCTTTTGTAGATCCCGAAAAAAGCGTCAAGCCTGAGCCTAAAATTGGACAATTTCAAGGTACTTATCAACCGCCACCACCACCACCTCTAGGAGTTGCTCCCTTTAGGGAGCCACCACCAGTGCATGATCCTAATAACAGAAAAAGTGTTAAACCGCCACCGCCACCTCTAGGGGTTGCCCCCTCTAGGGAGCCACCACCAGTGCATGATCCTAATAACAGAAAAAGTGTTAAACCGCCACCACCTGAACTACCCACAGTGCCACCACGACAGGCTAGGACAAAAGAAGCTGACTTAAAGGCTGACACGCTACAAGATGCGGCCAGAGCAATTGAACAGTCTATGAAACAAATATATTTAGAACGTGATGGAAAAAATGTGGCGGTAAAAGCCAACATCGAAAAATCACCTGATGGAAGCTACACGGCAATCATGACCTTTCCTGGTAGTCAAAAACCCCAACAATCTAGAAATTTTTCAAAAGCAAACATTGAAGGTTATGCTAAACAATATAATGATCAGAACTTGGAACAGCTGACTCGGGCTATTGAGGCAGCACGAAAACCTATTGAAATTCCCAAAAAAATCAACAAATACGTTAAAAATTTAGAAAAGACGATGGATAAGTTTGTTAACGATGCTCTCAACAATAGCGGCTGGATACAAAGGATTTATAAAACGCATTTTGAAAACAAGAAAGAAGACATTCAGCAAAAAATACAAAATGATCCTAATTTAAGATCCCAATTCAAATTGCTATTAATGATACAATATTTAGAAACTAACCGAAGCCAATTACCAAAATCTAAAGAACCACACCAACAGTATTTAAGCGATAGATTAACACAAGTAGGGGCTATGTTGAGAGGCTCAGGCTATCAAATTCCCCAACAAAAAGCGCAAGAAAATACTTCAAGGCCTGTGGCCATTACCCACAGCCTGCAAAGAAACCAGCAACCCACACCGTTTGTCTCACCTAAACCTCAAGAACCACAAGTGAATAATAACAATCATACTCCCCCACCTAGGCCAGGCGGCAAACGCAATAATGACTAAGCCTGCCACAGCGCCATAAATTTCGGCACAGGCCATGTTAGCCAGGTTTTTTGCTCTAAGATCTCTCTGATTTGTATGGCACGACTCTCTGAAAACAGCGCTTGGCAATTTTTTTCAAACTTTTGCCACATCAGAGGGATCCCCTCTTCTCTTCTGAAACGGTGCCCTAAGGGGTATTCACATTCTTGGCTAAATTCACTACCATCGGTTAACGTGATGGTTAATTGGTTTGCGATCGATCGCTTATCAGGATCTAAATAATCTTCACTGTATTGTGCTTTTTCTTCAACCGTCATTTTATCGCGAAGCGCATCGATAGCGGGATCATTCGCCGTTTCATCTTCATAATGAGCCGCTGTCAATTCGCCTTTTGATAAGGCGACCGCCACCATATATTGTAAACAGTGGTCACGATCGGCAGGATTATACAGTTTACCGGTTTTATTGATGATCCGCATGGCAGCGTTATGGGTTTTGATATGAATGGAGCGAATTTGATTGAGTTTATCTTTCAACTTTTCATGTAACGCTAAGGCGCATTCTACAGCGGTTTGTGCATGAAATTCAGCAGGATAAGCGATTTTAAATAAAATATTCTCCATCACATAACTGCCTAACGGGCGCGTTAGCTCTACAGGTTTGCCGTCAAACAACACATCACTAAAGCCCCACTTCTTAGCGCTAATGGCGCTAGGATAACCTTTTTCCCCTTGTAGCGTTAACATGGCTAAGCGCACACCGCGACTGGTGGCATCGCCTGCTGCCCAAGATTTACGACTACCCGTATTGGGGGCATGACGATATGTGCGCAAACTTTGCCCATCGACAAAAGCTTGTGACAAGGCATTCACTACATCCTCTTTACTGCCACCTAACAAATGGGTTATCACACCACAGGTAGCGATTTTGACCAAAATTACATGATCTAAACCCACTGCATTAAAACTATTTTCAAGCGCTAACATTCCTTGAATTTCATACGTTTTAATCATGGCTGTCAAAATATCTTGCACGGTAAAGCTTTTATCATTAAAGGCGCTAGATCGTTTGCTAACGAAATCCATCACGCTTAAGATCCCACCTAAATTATCCGAAGGATGCCCCCACTCTTTAGCTAACCAGGTGTCATTGTAATCCAGCCAGCGCACCATCGTGCCAATATCAAACGCCGCTTTGACTGGATCAAGTTCGTACTGCGTACCAGGTACCCTAACGCCTTCTTTGGTTTCACAACCTGTGACCCAAGGGCCTAGTAATTTAGTGCAAGCGGGAAAAGTCAGCGCCAGCATGGCACAACCCATGCTATCGACTAAACAATATTTGGCAGTTTCATAGGCTAATTCACTATCGATGGTGGTATCACAAATATAATCGGCCAAGGTGATAATCAAGTCATCAAAAGGGGGTCTTTTATTATCATGAGCATGATTAGAATGCATAACTAGCGATCCTCAATGGCAACATAAGCTTTGGGTTCAGGGCCTGTATATTCAGCCGAAGGACGAATGAGTTTATTATTTTGGCGCTGCTCTAAAATATGCGCTGCCCATCCTGTGGTTCGAGAGATCACAAATATCGGCGTGAAAAGCTGGGTTGGGATCCCACAAAAATGATAGGCGCTGGCACTATAAAAATCTAAATTGGGGAAGAGCTTTTTTTGATCCCACATCACTTTTTCAATGCGCTCTGAAACATCAAATAATACCTCATCACCTAATGCTTGGCTAAGCAACCTTGCTTGGGTTTTAATCACTTCTGAACGCGGATCAGAGGTGGTGTACACACGATGGCCAAAACCCATGATTAATGCTTTGTCTTGCAGTTTTTTCAATATACCCGCTTCAGCAGCAGCAGGGTTCGCATATTGTTGAATTAAAATCATGGCCGCTTCGTTGGCGCCACCATGTAAAGGGCCACGTAATGTGCCAATAGCGGCCGTAATCGCAGAGTAAAAATCAGATAAGGTGGCAGCACACACTCTTGCAGCAAATGTCGAGGCATTAAATTCATGTTCAGCATACAATATTAATGAAATGTCGAGCGTTTTAATCATCAGCCGGCTCAACTGCGTCACCGGATCCCAAGCAGGACCGTGCATGAGCTTTAAAAAATATTCAGCAGTTGTTTTTGCTGGAATATCTAATGCAATTTCAGTCCCAGTAAGATGGTAGTGATACCAGAATAATAAGGCCCCAGGAAACAAAGCGATGAGTCGATCAGCAACTTCTTGACCATTTCGTGTTGCGCCTTCTGGTTCCAGGTTGCCCAAAAAAGAACAAACTGTTCGCAACACATCCATGGGATTCGTGCTACTGGGGATCTTTTTCAATAAATCAGCAATTTCAGAAGGTTGTCCTCGTAAAGTACTGAGTTTGTCATAGTATCTTGCTAACTGTTGTTTATTGGGCAACTCTCCATAGATTAACAAATAGGCGACTTCTTCGAAGGTTGCTTTTTGAGCGAGATCAAAAATGGAATAACCGCGGTAATGGAGACTATTCCCTGTATGCCCCACCGTGCAAATGGCTGTTTGCCCTGCCACTACACCGGCTAACCCCCCTGTTTTAGTTGTTGCCATTTTCTCGCTCCATCAGTTGCAGATATTCGTCTAGTTCCTGTTCAAATTTTTCATAGTGTAAATAGTGATAAAGCTCATCTCGAGTTTGCATCAAGGGTAACACGCTTTGTTGCGATCCTTTCAAAATGGCTTCATAAACTTTAAGCGCTGCCTGATTCATCGCCCGAAAAGCACTTAAAGGATATAACATCATGCTCACCCCCACTTTAGCTAAGGCTTCTTTGCTAAATAGCGGGGTTTTACCAAATTCAGTGATATTCGCTAACACAGGGATATCAATGGCCTGACAAAAGGTTTGGTATTGATCTAATGAGGTTAAGGCTTCGACAAATATCGCATCAGCCCCGGCCGCTTGGTATGCTTTCGCTCTCACTAAGGCGCCTTCCATGCCCTCATTAGCAAAAGCATCCGTTCTGGCCATCACGACAAAGGAATCTGATTGGCGGCCATCAAGAGCGGCTTTAATTTTGCCAACCATCACATCAATATCGACCAGCTTCTTGCCATCACGATGACCACAGCGTTTGGCCTCGGTTTGATCTTCGATATGTGCGCCTGCTGCCCCGGCACTTGAAAGCATCGCAAAAGTGCGCCTCACATTTAAGGGGCTGCCCCAGCCTGTATCAGCATCCACTAACAAGGGTAAGGAGGTGACTTGGACGATTTTGTTCACTTCGGTTAACACATCATCCAGGGACGTCATGGCTAAATCGGGTAAGGCTAAACGTGAGTTAGCTACTCCGGCGCCTGAAAGATAGAGTGCTTGGTGACCCACTGATTCAGCTAGACGAGCTGCATAGGCATGAATGACACCAACGATTTGTAAAGGCTTGTGATTTTGAATGGCCGTACGTAGCAATTCTCCTGGCTCTGGCAACAAGTGAACCTCCTTTTCTACTGGGCTGATGAACCATTGTATCCTCTGCTGCTGGCCAGAACTATGCTAATCCGTGCTAATGCAAGTTTAATAACATATTAAATATATATTCACTTTTTATTCATATATTGCATATTTTGGTCGATCATGGTTAAATGCTACCTGTTATAAATGGCCGGAGTTTTCACCATGCAAGTTTCCAAACGATTTTTAGGCGTTTTTTCCCTCGCGCTCATTAACGTAGCGGCGATTGTTAGCCTGCGTAACTTATCGTTTATGGTGGAATACGGCATTGGCGCCATTTTCTTTTATATTGCCGCTGCTTTGTTCTTTTTTATCCCCTCAGCTCTGGTCTGTGCCGAATTAGCCACTGCTTGGCCTGAGGCGATCGGGATCTACGGTTGGGTCGCAAGAGCGTTTGGTCAACGCCTTGGGTTCTTTGCCCAGTGGATGAACTGGATGTTTTCCATTGCCTCCTTCCCAACGGTGTTAACATTTCTAGCCGCCGTGATTGCTTATTTGATCGATCCATCTCTGTCGCAAAGCAAAGACTTTATGTTTTGGACCATTGTTGGGATCTTTTGGACATTAACATTAATCAATTTTTTAGGCATGAAGACATCGGCAACGATTTCTTCGATTGGAGCCCTGTTGGGAACCGTGATCCCGGGTCTTCTGATTATCGTCTTGGCCGGGATCTGGTTATTTTTAGGAAAACCCATTGAGCTAGAAGTCAGTAGGCAAAACCTTTTTCCTTCTCTTTCTCTGGGTAATGTCGTCTTTTTAAGTGCGGTAGTATTAGGTTTGGCCGGCATGGAAATGTCAGCGTTCTATGCCAACGAAACTGAAAATCCCAGAAAAGTTTATCCAAGAGCGATATTTCTCTCTACCCTACTGATTCTCGGCATATCGATTCTAGGCTCGCTTTCCATGGCAATCGTCGTACCTAAAATCAGTATTGTCTCGGGCGTCATGCAAGTGTTTAGTGTTTTCTTTAATGACTTCAATATGGGGTATGCCGTTAAAATTATTGCGGTAATGGCTATTATTGGCTCCTTCGCAGGCAACAATACTTGGATTATTGGCCCTGCTAAAGGCTTGCATCATTCGTTACAGACTGGCTATATGCCGCATTGGTTAGCGAAAAAGAACCACCGAGAACAACCCATCGGTATTTTATTGACTCAAGCCGTTTTAGGGACTTTATTGGCATTGGCCTTCTTCTTAATGCCTTCGGTGGATATCGCGTTTTGGCTCGTGACCACTATCACCACCCAATTTGCTATGGCCATGTATATTCTCGTCTTTGCAGCCGCTATATGGTTAAGATGGAAACATCCCGATACAGAGAGACCTTATAAAATTCCAGGTGGTTTATTCGGTCTTATCCTCATCGCAGGCTGTGGGATCTTAATGTGTGTACTGAGCTTCTGTTTAGGCTTTTTACCGCCTGATCAGTTCAAAGAGTCACTGGAAACTCATCATTTAATCCTCTTTGAAGGATATTTAATTCTGGGTTTAATTCTCTTTTCATTGCCTGCACTATTGTGCAAGAGAAAAACAATATGATGTTAACTGATATCTTAGAGAAACACTCAGCTGATGACATTTTTACATTGCTACGTCGTCTTGCTAAAGAGCTTGATATTCAAGTGGATCCCTTTATCGATGATCCAACGCCTGCGGCTGTGCTCATACCTATCGTAAAGCACGATCAACCAACCATTGTCTTAACCGAGCGTACTAGTCATTTGAGTCATCATCCCGGGCAAATCAGCTTTCCTGGGGGCAGAATGGATCCAGAAGATGTCGATTTGCTTTCTTGTGTATTGCGAGAAACCCACGAAGAAATCGGAGTGTCGCTTGAACAAATTGTTATGATAAATGATTTGGGGCTTTGGCCCTCTTACAGCGGGTATGTGGTGAAACCCTTTATTGGAATCATGACACCTCCTATCAATTTTACGCCCTGTTCTCATGAAGTGGCTGACATTTTTGAAGTTCCCTTGTCTTATATTTTAAACAAGAAAAATTATCAACGAATCGAGAAGAGCACGCCATTTCCACATCATTATTATCAAATTGACTATCAAGGTAAAGTCATCTGGGGCTTAACCGCAAGTTTATTGATCTTATTAGCCGCTTTAGTTGACTACCACCAAATTTAGTGAGGTTATATGGCACATGATCATATCATTGAAGGACATGTCTTAAATTTGGTGCAAACGCATGCCATTCGAGAGCAGTCTGAATTACAAGCATTGCTTAAAGAACGTGGTTTTGATATTCCCCAAGCAACGCTTTCTAGAAAATTAAAAAAAATGAAAATTGCCAAAGTTGATGGGATCTACAAAGTGATCCAATTTAATATACCCATTTTGCCACCGATCCTAAATCTACAAGTGTCCGAATCAGGGATCATGGTGTTACATGTCCACCCAGGTCAAGCCAGCAGCTTGGCGTATTTCTTTGATCAAAAGTATGTTTCATTTTCGGCGCAAAACCCAGCAAACTCCAGCATTTTGGGGACGGTTGCGGGGGATGACACCGTGCTTTTGATTCTACGCTCTAAAGCCGATGTCGGCAGGGTTATGAAGCTAATTGAAGAAGACTTCCCTTATTTAGGGTTATAAGCACTAGGTAATTCATTAGCCACACCATAAGGTACATGTGCAGCAGTCACCTCGTTACTGGCCTTTTCGATATGGTTTTTTTGATCGTCAAAGAAGATATCAGCTTTGAAGGCTTTTAAGAACTCAGCTTTTGAAAGCCCGCCTAAAAAGAGGGACTCATCAATCCGAATATCCCAATGGCGCAAGGTATTCACCACGCGTTCATGAGCTGGCGCTGAGCGTGCCGTTACTAAGGCAGTCCGAAGGGGGATGGGCAGATCTTTTTCCTTTTGTAAGCGCGCCATGGCTTGCAAGAACCCCTTAAAAGGTCCATCTTTGAGTGGTTCATGCTTAGACAAAATTTCTGATTTATTAAATTCTTCAAGCCCCTTGGTCTTAAAAATACGCTCTGCTTCATCGGAAAAAATCACGGCATCGCCATCAAAAGCGATATTTAAAGCATCCGGATCATGGCAACTTTTTGAGCCAGGCCAAATGGTCGCAGCGGCGCAACTGGTATTGAGCGCTTGTTTTACATCTTCGGGATTTAACGATAAATATAAATCGGCACCAAAGGCATTAGCATAGACATAAGGGCTTTTACCGCCGGCGAAGGCAGCACGAATAATATTTAAATTGTAATGTTTGATAGAATTAAAAATGCGCAGCCCTGTGTCGGCGGTATTGCGTGACAACAGCAGGACTTCAACCAAAGCATCATCTGGCGTTCGGCCTTCATTCAGTTTTAAAAATTTCTTCACTAAATCAAAAGCGCCGCCGGGAGGGAGAATTTCATGTTCTTTAGCACGCTGGTGTTTCCGATAGGCCTCAATGCCTTCGTTTTCATAAACTTGATGACTTTCATCAAGATTAAACAAGGCGCGGGACGAGATCGCAACGACGAGTTTTCGGCAGGATGATTTAGTCATTTAACACACCATTATCTATTTCGGTGAAAACCTGTGCTAATGGAAAGTATAACCCACAACGAACTACCCGTTGCTCTAAAGCACTGACAACGCGTCGATATTTATTTAATTGGGCGCGGTATTTTGCCACCTCATGGGCTAGCTCTTCTTGAGACATTTTTTGATGATGGGTTAACTTATAATCGATGATCCAACGGATCCCTTCTTTATCTATAAAGCTATAATCAATAATGATATTTTCAATCCCTTTGGCAGTTTGATAGGACAATGCCCACTCGCTACTTCTTGCATGATGGCTCTTATCAAGGATCCAACGCCCTTTGTCATCGTTGAAGAAATTTTCAAGGGCATGCATTACCTGCTTGGTTGCCTCTGTTAATTCATGATTGCTTAACCCCAATCGCTTAAGGGCTAACTGACAGGCATCCGCAACATCTCTGTGAGAATCATCAAGTCTTTGCTCGGATAAGCGCTGTAGTAAACGGTGAAAGACGGTACCTGTGCATTTAGCCACGTAGTCACCCATTTCAGGATGATTCAGAGAGTCATCCTGAGACATTGCTTTGGCTGTTTTTAACAACGGTAACTCAAAGGGTTTGCTAAACCTCATTAATTGGTTTTCGAGTTGTTGCCTCTGTTGGGAAACCGCAGTCCTGTCTGACTTATTCGTTAAGCTGGTCGTGTCAACAAATGGCCATAACATTTCCCAAAAACTACCCTTAGGTGGAGCTTTAAGTTCACCTTTGTCGTCATATTCGTATTCTCCCAACAATACTAAATTATTTTTAGCACGTGTGGCCCCCACATAAAGCAACCTGGCAATTTCAAAGTTATCCTTTTGAGAGAGGCAATGATCGACGTAACGATATAAAGGGTCGAAAGTTTGCGCAACAAAGCGATAAGGTGCCAATAATAAATCGACTTGTGAAGTGAGAGCATACTCAAACCACAACAATAAAGCAGGATCATTGCGCTTAGGACGGGTATGCAGGTACGGCATTATTACCGTATCAAATTCTAAGCCTTTGGCTTTGTGCAAGGTCAATAGTTCAACTCTTGTAGCAATTTCGCTACCGGGATTATGCTCCGCATCCGCATATAATTGCGCCAAACGATCGGAAAAAGTTGCTAAATCAGAGAGACTACCGCCGACTTCACAATCCCCAATCAATTTAAAAATAGCGTCGAGATCTTTCTGAATTGGCTCCTGATAACAATAAGGACCTCCTATCGATAACCACAATCCCCGCAACCACTCATTTAGCGGTTTGCGTCTTCTGTTGTCAAACCAATATTGACATTGTGGCACAAAGACTTTGAGTTTTTGCACGGCATCACTGGATAAGCCAGGACATTGGGAAAACTGCAATAATGCATTCCAAATTATCCCTGTTGAGTTAAACTGTGATAAGGCAAAAATATCGCTTAAGCTAAGCCCCAACCAGGGTGCTCGTAAAATAGCGTACCAGGAGATCTTATCTGTTAAATCATTGGTGGCACGCAACAAGGATAAGCAGTCCATCACATGCATCCGCATGGCCAAATAGTCAACCTCATGGGCGACAAAGCCAATATTGAGTTTTCTTAGCAATGAAATAATTGGCGCAAGATGTCGACGAGTGCGGCCTAATACAGCGATAGTGCCGTTAGGATCTTGTGCTAATGATTGCACAATCGCTTCAACCGCTTTTTCAGCAATATCCTCTTCGCCTTTTTGTACTGCAATAATGTTGACTTCACTTTGCTCGAGATTTTTTGCAGCATAAGCATGAGAATAATTGACCGCACCAAATGTTTTGTTAACACTTTTAGGAAAAATATCAACAAAAGTCTGATTGATCCAATGAATGACTTTCTGGCTCGAACGAAAGTTCACCTGCAACGTTAAGGGTGTTGGCAATATCTCACCAATCCCTTTCTCTTGTGTATGCAAAAATAAACTGACCTCAGCACCGCGAAATCGATAGATCGATTGCATAGGATCGCCTACCAAAAATAGCGTACGGCCATCGTTTTTTTGCCAACCACTGACTAATTTCTCAAATAACCGATATTGCGCAACAGAAGTATCTTGATATTCGTCGATCAAAATGTGGCGCAACTGATAATCCAATTTTAACAAGATCTCAGAAGGTTCCAAAGACTCTCCCAAGGCATTGGAGGCACGTAAATTCACTTCAATAAAATCCACTTGCCCCGTTTCTTGAAAAATAACTTGCAAATGAGCCACTAATACGGGTAACAATTCGCCTAATGCTTCAAGCACCGAAAGGTGTTGCTGGGTTAAGCAAGGATTGGGTAATAGATGGACTACATGCAGCTGTTCGTTTAAACCAGAAATCTCAGCTAAGTCTGCTACTACAGCTTTAATGCGTTCTTGACACTCTTTACGTTTTGCTTTTTCAGTTTTGTCTTTTGCAGCACTTTGACTTAAAAAACCGATACTCTGATCAAACCTTTTACGATAACCACCGTCCTTAGTTAACAACAGCTCTGCCAGCCCTTGCCAAAGTGCTAAATCTACCGTGTTTCCCCTGGGTAAGGCTACTTGACCTACTAATGCAGCTATTTTGTCAGCGTTACCTAATTCTTGGCAAAGCTGGGCAGCTTGGCTTGCCTGAGTCATCAACTCAGGAACAACAGATTGTGGGAACAATTCCCGCAGTTGTTGCAAATGATTATCTATCAACTGCCCTAAGCTATGGTTAAAATAAGACTCTAATTGATCTCTTCCTTGAGAAAGATAAGGAAGGTAAGGCAGCCATTGATCGCGCTTGCTTAAGAGCATGACCAATAAATTAACAATTTTTTCTATGCGGTTGTCACAATGTAATAACAAGACACCTAGCGCATCAGCCCATTTTTCATCTACAGCCGTTTGCGACAATAAGGCTCTTGCGGCTTCTTCGTAGAGACTTTTTGCATACTCAACAACGTTAAAATCTCCACCCACTTGTGAAAGGATCGGCATTTTATTGACCAATTTTGCACACAAGGCATCAATCGTCACGATTCGTAAGCGATTGGGATTTTCAATCAGTTGCCATTGATTCGCATCATTCTTTACCAGGGCTGCTCTAGCTAACTGCCAAGTTTTGTGTTCATGTGGCTCACTTGGTGGCTCATCACGCATTTTTGCCTGAAGCAATGCATTGACAATCCGCGTACGCATTTCTCCTGCAGCTTTTTTGGTAAAGGTGACGGCCAAAATTTCTTCAGGTAATTCATTCACGTTAGCAAGCAATGCTAAGAAACGCTGTGTCAATAATTCTGTTTTGCCCGCTCCCGCTGGTGCTTGGACAATGAATGATCCTCTGGGATCAAGCGCCTGGTTACGTGCCTGTTGATCAACTATCATGATGTTCACTCTCATTAATGCGACAAAACGCGCGCAAATCGCAGTAACGGCAGGTGGTGTTGACATCCAGTGGCGAAACCGTTGTGTCTCCTCTTTGGAAAGAAGCAACTAAGTTCCCTAAAGTGCCACTCCAGTAGGATTTGAGTTCGTTCCAAGTATGAAATTTTGGTTCCTTAACGCCTTCAATGCCTAGAGGCGCCATGGAGATGCCTTCATAGCCCATGGTTTGGCGATTTAATTTGGCAACCAATAGTCCTTGAGGATCTTCGTCATAAGCGGCAAGGTAATAAAGAGGCAATTGCGGCGCACGAGGTCTGTCTCCCCAAATTCCGGTCATTGAGAATTCCCCGGTTTTATAATCAATCAACAACGTTTGGTTATCGAGCGTTTTATCAATGCGATCCAGCCTCACTTTAAATTGCATGCCTTGTAGATTAAATGCTTTGGAACACTCCGTCGCAATCACTGTAAAGGGATAGCGCGATTTTTCGATGTGCAAATAATCATGCAATAATAGTAATAAGCGACTCTTTTCCACCTGTAAATAAGGCAGTGGGGTATTGGGTTTTATATGCTTTGGCAGTTGTTGTTCAATTAGCAATAGTAATAACGCCGATAGCTCTTGTGCCTCTAGGTTAATCAGTGCTTGTTGCGTTTTGATCATTCCCCAAAAGTGCTGCAACACATCGTGCAAGATGATACCCTGTTGATAGGGTGCTAACCAATCCTCTTCTTCTTGCACTGTCACTGCATTTAATCTGAGCTCTGCAAATGCTTTAAACGGACAAGCTGCTTGTAGGGTCAGCAAATGACAGGTGGCGGCAATTTTTTCTGTGTGCTGCAAGGGAATGTCTTCGTTGGCGATAAATTTCTCAAGAGCAATATGAGGCTTAAAACGGCTTTCCAAGCGTTCATGCTGAAGATACTCATTCGCAAAAGTCTCTTCTAAAAGGGGAATATGTCGGCAGAGCTCGCTGGGATCTAAAATTTTAGCCTTTTCCCTGGTCGGATAGCTTAAAATGACTTCATGGGCACAAGTGAGCAAGCGCTCTGTCATTGTTCTGGCATACTCCATTTCACGTTCAGCGCTGGCATGCGGCATTTTAAGATCTCGTTGTAACGCAACCGGAATAAATGGGTTCGGCTTAGCTAAAGGGGGCCAAGCTTCAGAATGTAGACCAACCACCCACACACAATCAAAATGCAATCCTAATGCCTCTAATACTCCCAGCACTTGCACTGATGCACCTTTACTTTGCGCTTGGAAGGGGATCTGTGCCACGATACCACGCAACACTGACAGAGCTTCCTTAAAGCTGGCAAGACCCAACACACTATCCACCAAGCGCAATTCGGCGAGTGCATCAAACCATCGCGCCACCGCCTGATGCTCAATGCTGTTTAAAGGGCGCGCCCCGGGCCAGCGTCCGATTAACAATATCTGTTGAAATAGGGTTGCCCAAGCTGCATAGGTATTTTTTTTAGGCAAGCTATTTATCATCGTGATGATTTTGCTAATGGTTTCGCGCCAAATACTGTCTGGTAAACTGCTGACTAGTGTCTTTAATAAAAGTGATTTTTGGTGATTGGCTTTAAGTAGTTCAAAATGCTGTAAAAGACAACTTAACTCATTCTGCTGTGTGTCGTAAAACGGCGAATTGAGAATTTCCAAATACTCTTTTAAGCTAAAAGATCCACTGACCATTTTCAGAAAAGCAAAAGCACTATGGATAATCGGGTAATGATCAAGCGGAATGGCTGCTGAAATATTATATTGTTCACAGATCATCGCTTGCGGTTCACATAACCCTAAAGGCTGAAAAACTTCTTTAAGGGTTTTCTCAACCAGGGTTCTTTGATTCGCTAAATCAGGAACCACAATGCCAATACTTTTTTTGCCCTGCTCTAATCTATTTTTAGCAAAATTGGCCGCAGCAAGAAATTCTTGTTCTTGATCATAAAAACTTTTTCTACCCACAAATGACGGCGTCAGCCTTGTTCCTTCAAGCAAGGTTACGCTCCATGCTTGCTGTTGTAAGGTCTTAATCAATTGTTGAGTCGCAGGTGTGATTTCTTCAAAACCATAAAAGGCGACTATTTTAACAGGTGAGACCCTGTGCCATGCGACGTGATGCTCTTGTGTCATGTAGGGTTGTATTGCACTGATCAACTGGTGACTATCAATGGCCTGATGCTGGGTTAACCATTGTTGAAACTTTAAAGCAAATTCTTTGAATGTCTCTTGATCTACATTCAGTGGCAAATCAAAACAACTCTCTGTTACTCCCCATTCCTGTAACAAACCGTAAGCTTGCTGAGCCATTTTGGCTGTAATGGGTACATTAAGTAATTTGGGCCCGATAGCAACAGAGCGGATGATTGAGGTCCACACTAACAGTGATTGAGCAGGCGTGAGCAACTGCTCTTGAACAGAGCCTTGAATTTCCAGCTGTTGCCAAAGGGCGTGCAACCAATCTTGTAGTGCGAAGATGGCTGGCGTTGGCCAAACCTGCTCGCTTTTTGCAAAATGATGATTGGCCTGTGCGAGCAAACTACTCGCCAAGCGGCGTGAAGGCGTGATAATCGTGCTATTATCTTTAAGATAATCGACTAGTTTATTGTCCATCATGAATTAGGGCAAAATGAAACAGAGTATACTCGAAACGACAAGGATAGTGTCTCATGTCTTTTAATCACTTTACCCCAGTTCCTCCAAGCGACCAGCTTATTGGTCACCGTGGTATTGCCGCGCTAGCGCCTGAGAACACGATGGCGAGTTTTCGTCTAGCCGCAACACAAAAAGTCAGCTGGATTGAATTTGATGTTAGGCTCACAAAAGATCATGAATTAGTTATTTTCCATGACGATATGCTTGACCGTACTACCAATGGAACTGGGTATGTTTACGAACACAATTTGATTGACTTACGTACACTTGATGCCGGCAGTTGGTTTGCGCCTCGTTATAAAGACGAAAAGATCCCCGTTTTTGAGGAAGTTTTTACACAGTTGCTGGAGCTTGGCTTAAAATGCAATATTGAGATGAAATTCCCCTCTTATCCAACTCGAAATCACATTGATGTGCTTGCTCAAAAATTGTTAGCGATTATTGAGCATAAATGGCCTAAGTCTCATCCTCTACCATTGATTTCCAGCTTTGAATGGGACGCCCTAGCTTATGTCAGACGACATATGCCCCAAGTACCCATTGGTTTTTTAACAGAACAGTGCTCACCAATGTTGATTGAAGAGGTTGCCAAAACCAAAAATGCAGCTCTGCATTGTGAATATCTCAGTTTAACGACAGAATTACTCACCATAGCCCACAATTTCAATGTTCCCATTCTTGCCTATACCGTGAATGAACCCAGCATTGCCAATCAGTTGTTCAATCAGAGAGTGTTTGGACTCTTTTCTGACAACCCAAGACATCTACGATGCTAACGTGTACCGTCTAAGCTGGGTATGTTAATATCTCGACATAACAATATGGCTTATGATTACCCATGATCTCAATTAGAAATCTATCTAAATACTATAAAACGCACCAACAACCTTTTTATGCGTTGAAGAATATCAATTTAGATGTCAAACCTGGAGAAATCTATGGGATCATCGGCCGAAGTGGCGCGGGCAAAAGCACACTGATTCGCTGTGTTAATGGTTTAGAGCATCCCTCCAGCGGTAGCGTGCTAATTGAGGGGACCTGTATCACCACCATGAGCGCTAAGGAACTGCGTGAAGCACGCCGACACATGGGGATGATATTTCAACACTTTAATTTGCTGCAATCTCGCAATGTGTCCGACAATATTGCACTCCCCTTAGAGCTTGCGGGAATTCCTAAGAAAGATATACAAAATCGTGTTAACCAATTATTGGAATTAACAGAACTTGAAAATCATTCTAAACAATATCCTAGCCAATTAAGTGGCGGACAAAAACAACGTGTAGCCATTGCAAGAGCGTTGGCAAATTCACCCAAAATCATGTTGTGCGATGAGGCAACCTCTTCATTGGATCCGCGCTCGACATTGTCTATTTTAGAACTGTTACGGAATATTAATCATGAACTGGGCATTACCATGTTGCTCATCACTCACGAAATGGATGTTGTTAAATCAATCTGCCATCGAGTTGCGGTGATCCATTCTGGTGAGATTGTAGAACAAAATGGCGTGATTGAAATCTTTACCAACCCGCAAACCCAAACGACCAAAGATTTACTTAAAGCTTCTTCACGCATGGAAGTGCCACGAGTCATTAAAGATTTATTGCAAGCCAATGCTAGTCAAGACAGTGGCACCATTTTACGGATTGCCTATCATGGCGCCAGCGCTTCTCAGCCTATCATTAGCTATTTGATCCAACAATACCGCATCATTGTAAATATGCTGCAAGGAAGTATCGAAACTATCCAAGATCAAATTGTTGGGGTCATGATCGTTGAGATAAAAGGCGATCGTGAGAACGTTGATAAGAGTATTGCCTTTTTAGAACGCAACGGTTTACATGTCGAGATATTAGGTTATGTTCAACGAGATCCTTAAGGCGTTTATTGAAACGTGCACCATGGTCTTTTTCTCTGGGCTATTTGCTGCTCTTGGCGGTCTGCCACTTGGCATTCTATTGGCGCTTACGAAAAAAAAGCAGCTTCTTGAGAACAAATGGTTACATGGGATTTTAGGGGGGCTGGTAAATGCAACACGCTCAATCCCCTTTATTATATTGATGATAGCGGTTATCCCCTTAACGCGATTTTTAGCAGGGAGTTCCATTCAAGTTAAAGCATTGATTGTGCCTTTAACTTTAGCTGCCATCCCATTTTTTGCTCGTACCGTGGAAATAGCTCTTAATGAAGTGTCCACTGGACTAATTGAAGCTGCTAAAGCAATGGGGGCTACCCCTTTTCAAATTATTTATAAAGTGTTGCTCCCTGAAGCGATGTCTGGCATCGTCGGTGGGCTAACGTTAACACTGGTTAATTTAGTCGGATTTTCAGCCATGGCCGGTTTTAATGGTAGCGGTGGTTTGGGGAAATTAGCCATCGACTATGGCTTTTATCGTTATGACACAGAGATTGTTCTGATCACCGTGGTGATCATGATTGTACTGGTACAATTCTTACAAAGCGTAGGTGACTATGTTCAACGTAAAATCTTTACTCATTAGCCTTTCCTTGCTGCTGGTTGCTTGTGCTCAACAACAGCGCGGTGACGACGAAATCATCATTGGAACTATAACTGGACCTGAAACTCAATTGGTTGAAACCGCTAAAAAGGTTGCCAAGGAGCGTTACGGCTTGAAACTCACCATTGTCAGTTTTGAAGACTATGTGGTACCCAATACAGCACTGGCTGAAAAAGACATTGATGCTAATATGTTTCAACACCAGCCCTATCTCGATGTTGTTTTAGAAAAAAAGAAATATGCCATTACCCCCATCGGTAAAATGTTTATCTACCCCATGGGCATTTATTCAAAAAAGCATAAAGAATTAAGTGAATTGCCCGATGGCGCAGTAATAGGCATTCCCAACGATCCCAGTAATGGCGCTCGCGCTTTACGTCTTTTGGCTAAAGCTAAACTTATCACCATCCCTAACGTGAGTGATTTAGAATTAACACCGCAAAAAATCACCGATAACCCCCATTTCTTCGTCTTCAAAGAAATGGTCGCAGCTCAGTTACCTCGTGTGTTAAGAGATGTGGATGCTGCTGTGATTAATACTAACTTTGCTATTCCCGCTGGTTTATCTCCTGCTAAAGATGCCTTGCTCGTAGAAGATCGTAATTCTCCCTACGCTAATATCGTGGTAGTAAGAACCAGCGAAAAAGATCAAGAAAAATATCGCAAGTTAATGAATGCTTTACATTCACCCGAGGTACAAGAAGAGGCTAAGAAATTATTTTCTGATCAGGCTATTCCTGCGTGGTAAGTAAGACCTCCCGCTGGCATCTGGGTGGTTGGACCTTATGGTCTATAGCCGCCATTTTTTACGGGTATGAATTTATTCATCGTGTTGCGCCTAGTATCCTGACTGAACAACTACGCTCAAGTCTTGATATTAACGATCATCAATTAGGCACTATCGGGGCAATGTATTTTTATGCTTATGCCGCTTTTCAATTACCTGCCGGGGTGCTAATTGATCGCTTCGGCGCTAAAAAATTACTCGTTAGTGCCTCTTTGATTCTAACCATCGGCAGCTTTATTTTTGCTACCACCTCTTCAATCTTCATCGCACAATTAAGCCGATTTTTGATCGGTATGGGATCGGCTTTTGCATTTATTGGTTGCCTTAAGATCGGCGCACAATGGTTAACTATGAGCTCTTTTCCTTTAGTGGTGGGTTTAACCAATTTATGCGGTACATTAGGTGCCTTAACAGGTGGCAAGCCTCTCTCTTATTTAGTTAATGAATTTGGCTGGCGTGAAGTCTTAATGCAGCTCAGTTTTGTCGGTCTATTTATTACCCTGATCTTATGGCTTTTTTTAGAGGATAAACCCCAGACTGTAAAACCTTCAGAAGAGAACCAACCTGGCCTGTTAACCGGTCTTATTACCGTCATGAAAAATCCACAATCCTGGATCATTGCGTTATACGGTATGTTACTCGTGGCACCGATTGCTGCCATCCCTGAAATGTGGGGAGTTGAGTATCTTAAAGTAGCCTATGATCTCGATGCCACTCAAGCTGCAGGCATTACCCATACCATCTTTATCGGCACTGCCATTGGTGGCCCTGTCATCGGCTGGATCATGACCCACCCTATCGAAGAAGTCGATTTTATGATGATTGCTTCACTAGGTGCTCTTATTTTATTGTGCATGTTTTTATATTGGGTCAATATGCCCATTACTAATCTTTATATTGTGCTCTTTAGCTTCGGCTTACTCACCGCCAATATGCTACTGTGTTTTTCTTTAATTACTGAATGCCACCCTCCCTGGGCACAAGGCGCTGCTATTGGTTTCATTAATATGGTTATCATGGCAGGAGGCGGAATAGCTCAAGACAGAGTTGGCTGGTTATTGGATAAACTACGCTCCCATCATGAAGGTGTTTATTTACTTGAAGACTACCATATCGCCCTAAGTGTGCTACCCGTTTGTTTGTTGGTAGCAATTGGCTTAACCCTATTTATTAAACAAAAACGTAATGAGCTTTAGCTATCAGCATCGATACCACGCCGGTTGCTTCGCAGATGTTCACAAGCATCTGACTTTACTTGCCATCTTGCAGCATTTAAAACAAAAACCAACACCCTTTTGTGTACTTGATACCCATGCCGGTGAAGGCTTGTATGATTTAAATAGTGCAGAAAGTCAAAAAACACTTGAACGAAGTCATGGAATTGATAGGTTATGGCAAAACGTTGATGTGACTCCCTTAGTCTCACAGTTTTTTGAACAAGTGAAAGCCTATAACGTAGGAAAAGAGCGGCGCTATTATCCCGGCTCTGCTGCCATTATCGTTAACTTGTTAAGAGAACAAGACCGTAGTTTATTTGTTGAAAAACACCCCCAGGCAATCGCAGCCCTAAGGGCCTTTGCCGCAAGCCATAAAAATCAAAAAATATCTATTCATGAGCGTGATGCTAATGAGGCGATAAAAGCGCTCGTCCCCTTTGCGGAGAAACGTGGATTAGTGTTTATTGACCCCAGCTTTGAAGTCAAAACAGAATATGAAACCATTATTCAAGCCATGCATAACGCCTATCAACGATTTTCACAAGGCATTTATGCGCTGTGGTACCCGATACTACCTGAAGGCTACCATGAAACATTATTACGGCATTTAAAAAAGACTTTGATCCCAAAAATGTGGCACTGTGAATGGTCACCTTTTCCCAAACAGACAACAGGCATGATAGGTAGTGGTATGGTAGTTATTAATCCGCCCTGGCAGTTAGATACTTTATTGACCCATACTTTTACAACGCTTAATCAAACGCTCTTCGTGGGCGGGCAATTTAAAGGAGTGACATTGTGTTAAATGGTCCTAAATCTCCCAGAGAAGCTTATGATAACATTGTCAGCATATTAGGTGAGTATATAAGTGCTCATGCGAATAACACCAAAAGCTGGCACGAAATAGCTGGCGAAGCCAAAAGTGCACTTGTTCAAAAATATTCAGGCATACCATTCTCTTTCGATCAATTAAAAAGCTATGTTAAAGACGAATTAGCCCCCTTATTTCGTTCACCCGTTAAAAAGGTCATGTTTCTGGAAGGAAACAGCTCTCTTATGCAAAGTCTCATGACAGAGATAGAGCGCTGGCCCACACAAGAGCAGTATTTAACGGCACAAGTGTCGCAACTCTTAAAGGAAAATGAAACGCTGCAAGGAAACCTACTTCATCAGCGCTCACTTAATCTCCAGCAGGCACGACGCATCGAAGCGCTTGAACTCGAAATTGCTGAACTCAAACAATTAACCCATCAAGACGCCTTAAATGAAGCCAGTAGAATAGGGAGTACAGGACAACCATTTTTAGTCAATCGGGCTACCGTGCTGACCCCGCCTCCCTCACCGAATCATTCGCCTGTTCAAGAGGCGCCAAAAACCAAAAAGCCACAATAAGGGATCCTTCACGAACTTTTAACGCCTGGTTTTTGTCCCATTAAGTAGATGACTGATGAGGCACTCACACATGTTAAGCACAGGTGTAACTTCACAAATACAGCTCGATACACTAGGAAGCTCGCTATCATATCTACGTAACTATTATAGCAATAAAAAAAATCCTATCCCGCCTTCACTCAATGACTATGGCTTACATCACTCAGGTGATTTAGGCCTTCTTTACGAAGAAATCATTGCACAAATTTATAAATTTCATGATGCTCTGCCAGGTGAGATGATCAAATTAACTTCTATGGTAGCGGCCAACTTTGGGATCTCAGTGTATGCCACTCGAGATAACAAAGGAAACTTTCAAGTCATTTTAGATAAAAACGCGGTTAGAATTCGTATCGATACCCTCTCCCATGATCCTTGGCAACCCATTACTGCATTAAATGACCGTATTCAGCATTTCACAACCAATCTGCCAGCACATTTGCAGCCTTATCTGCAAGACCATACTCAAAATTATGTCCAAGTACTCCAAAATCGTCTACAAGATATTGATGCTCTCTATTTAGGGCATACATTAACAATTGATGCCAACACCATCCCTTCACAAAAACACCCGTTAAGAATCATTAAGACGGCTTCCAGTGAATTTCAGGTATTATTAGAAACATTCAATCCTGATGAGCCTTTTGTCAGAGTTGATTCGTCACAAAAAACCGTGTGGAGAAATTATGAGGGGATATTACTCGACGAACGAGCCATTTTGTTTCTAAACGATATACAAAATGCTCTTGATCAATTTAGGGTTAAGGGATTGCCCGCACAATTAGTTGGACTGATACAACCTAGCACGCTTGAAAACATCTATGAATACATCATTAAAAACCCCCATTTATTACTCAAATTAAACTCTGGACAAAGCTTTAGATTACCTAAAGAGCTTACGAAATTAGATAGAACACTCAATATTGTGCGTGAACCTACTGGTGAATTAATGCTCATGCTGGAAACCAAACGTAAATTAGCCTCTGGATTGAAGGATAATAAACGCACGATTGGTCAAGGCACCTTTGGAACAGTCAAACCCTCCTGGCGGATTGATACGCTCGTTCCTGAAGAATGGGTTAACAAGGTCATGAAAAATAGATATGCCAGAGAAGCAGATTATGAAGCCCTGTTTTCACAAAGTTTAGTTGAGAGCCGCAATGATGCTAATCATAACGTTCTCAATGTATCATTACTGGGCGAATTATTTACTTCAAATAGCGTTGTCAAACGAAGTCAATATTCAAAACGTGCTGTTGGAGATCTGCTGAGTGTTTTATATAATCCTACTATCGTCTTAACACCTAACGACAAAAAGCGTATTACTCAAAATATCTTAGATGGCGTAGCCGTGATGCATGCCCAAGGTAAAGCGCATCAAGATCTTAAACTTCCTAATATCTTTATTTACCGTGACGAAGAAGGTTATTATGCTAAAGTAGCCGATTTTGGGATCTCTTATAATCCGGCACTCCCTTTACATAAAACTTCACTTGCCTCAGGCGGCTATGAATCTCCCGAAATTATGGCTGCTTATGAATCAGCTAATTCAAACTACCATAATTATTATTACCAAGACCCCTTTATTCAAAATCACTCCTATGCCTATAAAGTTCATATGGGGACACCAAACCGCAGCCCTGAATCACCCGAAGCAATTGAATTCCGCAAACCTCATACTGCGAATGATATGTGGGCATTAGGCATTATATTTTTTGAACTCGAATTCAAAATGATGCCTAGATTTGGATTTTCTGTAGACGAACAAAGAATTAATAGTCATCCTTTAATCAAAGGTCTTTTAAATCCCAACCGCAATCAAAGACTCACTGTTTCACAAGCTATCGAAAAGCATCGTGAAGTAACAGGAGCAGCGCCTTTAAAACCCGAGTCTAGAGAGCCAGCTGTTACCTTTGCAAAACAAACTAGCATTAAAGCTGAGCCCAAAATGGCACAAGCCCCCTATGCCCCAGTCATTAACTATAGTGCTGTTGTCGATGTGCAGTTTCTCGATTTAGGAAATATCCAAGGACCATTGGGCCGAATGAAAAGAGATATCTATATCCATACCTTAAAAAAGGCCTATGATAATGATCCTAAACTATTCAAGTTAATTCTAGAAAGCCAAACCACACAAGACTTAGAGCGTCTTAACCAATCATTAGTGAGATATTTGCAACCACCTGAAAAGAAAATTTATATATTCCCTGAGCTTATTTCTGCGGTCGATGCTAAATTATCTGAAAAAAAGGATGCACTTTCTAAGGGTGGCTCAGATGAGGTGCTTGCTGAAAAAGGCAAAGCCGAAGTCGCTCAATACCTTACTGATATTCAGCCTGCTGCCAAGCTCAAATTTTAAGATTTAAACAATTATTTTGGGGTATATCCCCTCTTTGGAACTTAATTCATATCGAATAGGTCAATCTCTTAAATACCTTCTATAGGGAGGCTGTTATGGAGCCGGAAGAATTTATCACACAAGTTGCGCTTCAGATAAGAGAAATGATTAGCCAAAAAGGAGAAAAGTCAATGGGACCCAAGCCCGAGCGTGGGTTACATTTTGATAAAGGGAGAACTGCTCCATTAGAGATCCCTCCTGATATCCAAAGAGTTCACAAGCTCTTGCAAGAATCTTTTAAGAACACCTATTTACGAGACGGGAAAATTGATAATCAAAATGGCGGAGATTTTGCCAAGGTTGCTGATACGGTTATAGAAATGCTCAAAAGTTCACAGTCGCGAAAGTCAGCAGGTTTTGGTGCTGCACTGAGTGTTGGCGGTTCGGCTAACAAGAAGTTTGATGATGCTTATAATGAGATCATCAAATTACGCGATAAATTCCAACAACCTGGACCCAGTTCCCCACGACCAAAAGATGCTGGTTAATACTTTAAAAGACTTCTTGTTTTAAGACATCTTTCATAAACAATTGATGAGCTGCCAGCTCTTCTTCGGTTGGCGCTAGCACGGGGATGTTCCATTGTTGGATGTGAGTTTGGGCTTCGATGATGACCGATTCTTCTTGCTTTGTTGAAGCACTATCATCTAACACTAAGGCATTTTGTCCGCCAGTCATGACCAAATACAGGCTTGCTAAAATATCGGCGTCCAGTAACGCACCGTGTTTATCGCGGTGCTGATTATCGACGTTATAACGTTTACATAGCGCATCGAGATTGTTGCGTTGCCCTGGATGCTTTGCTCTGGCAAAGGCTAAGGTGTCAAAAATAGTGCAATGTTTTGTTAAGCTCAGCCAGGCTTTATCTTTGTGTAATGTAAACTCATGCTCAATGAAGCCCACATCAAAGGGGGCGTTATGAATGATAAGCTCTGCGCCTTGAATAAAGGCCTTAAATTCTTCGGCGATCTCTTTAAAGCGAGGTTTATCTTCTAGAAAACTATCGGTAATGCCATGCACTTTAATCGCACCCGCATCGACCGCTCTATCCGGTTGAATATAGGTGTGAAATACGCGTCCTGTAAGGCGTCGATGCATTAATTCAACGCAGCCGATTTCGATGATCCGGTGGCCTTGAGCAGGAGAAAGTCCTGTGGTTTCTGTGTCTAATACAACTTGTCTCATCCGTTTTCTCGTCTCTGTAGCGCGATAATCGCCTCTCTGGCTAATTCATCCACTAATTCATTCTCAGCATGCCCACTATGGCCTTTAACCCAATGCCATTCGATTTTGTGGCGCTTCACTTCTTTATCCAATTCTTCCCAAAGATCTTGATTTTTAACAGGCTTGTTGTTGGCTGTTCGCCAATTTTTCTTTTTCCAGGATTCCAGCCATTCGGTGATCCCTTTTTTAACGTATTCAGAATCCGTAGTTAACACCACATGACAACCGCGCTTAATAGCACGCAGTCCCATAATTGCCGCCATTAATTCCATACGATTATTAGTCGTTTCAAATTCAGCGCCACTTAAGGTTTTTTCGTGTTCGCCTTTTCTGAGTAACACACCCCAACCACCAGGGCCCGGGTTACCTGAGCAAGCGCCATCTGTAAACATTTCTACTTTTTCAATTTTGGTCATTTTTTTCTAGCTATCGAACGGTAGTTGTGGGTTTTGGTAACACAGAAGGTTGCCATAATCTTTTTTCAGGTTTAAAGCGCGCTCGCACAGGCGTCAATGTGGTAACGCGTTTAACGGCGACGAGTGTATAGGCCCCACCCCAAAATGGCCAGCAATTTTGTCCTAAGCGCTCTAAAAATTCCAAACGATGTTGCCACTTAGTACTCGATAGCGGAGGTCTAAAGTAAAAATTCCGTCCTCCAACGATTTGAAAATTCAGCAATTTAAGCCAGTCACGCAACCTGTTTATGCTGAGCATTTTGCCCTGCTTTGGAATTTTACCGGTTAGCTGCTTGAAGGCGTGCCAAGCTCCCCAGAGGCTGATCGGATTAAACCCTGTGATCACCACGTGGCCTTCTGGAATTAACACTCGATGAGCTTCACGCAGCACTTCATGAGGATTCAAGGCATGTTCCAGTATATGAGATAATACAACGACATCTACACTATCCGTCCTTAAGGGCAGTGATTCTATCTCACTGGGAACGGAGCTCATGGTGGGACTCAATGTGGCTTGAGGATTAATCAGGATACGGTGCGAAATTAAACTGGTTTCAACAAGCGGAGTTAATCCAGAATCTCCGATGAATACCAAATGGTAGCCATACAATTTTGCTAGGATAGTTTCTAGTTCTTCTTTTTCTGCTTCAATTATTTTTGAAGCTACATCCTCGGTATACCATCGCTGTGTATATTCATTTTCTGCTACCATGCTAAAAGATCAACTTATAAAAAGTAAGTTAAATGAACACTATCGTCGCTATTCCTGCGTTTAACGATAATTACATTTGGGCTCTTCACAGTCTAGAAGGACAACAAATTATCGTAGTTGATCCCGGTGATGCTGCTCCGGTGCTTAATTATTTGCAAGCTAATAAACTATCCTTGTATGCCATCTTGATCACCCATCATCACGCCGATCACAGCGGCGGCATTTTGCCGCTCAAAGAGCACTTTCCCGATGCCAGAGTATTTGGTCCCACGAACGAATTTGTGGCAGGAGTCACTGATCCAGTTACAGAAGGCAATACCCTTTCCTTTGCTCCCTTTGGGCTAACATTAAGCGTATTGGATATACCTGGTCATACTAAGGGGCATATAGCCTTCTACAATGATGAGATACTATTTTGCGGCGATACCCTGTTTTCATGTGGCTGTGGACGTGTCTTTGAAGGAACGCCAGCACAAATGCTGAGCTCACTTGAAAAGCTGAAGCAACTCCCAGGGCATACGCTGATGTACTGTGGACACGAGTACACCAAAGCCAACATCGCTTTTGCTAAGGTGGTTGATCCAGCCAACCCAGAACTTGCCAAACGCTTAAAACAAGCCGAAGCGTGTCTGCTAAAATCGCAACCGACACTGCCCATTTCTTTACAAAGTGAATTTCTGACTAATCCTTTTTTGCGTGTGAATACGAAAGAAATTATTTATGCAGTTCAAAAACACTGTGATTTAGAGCAAAATGATCCGGTCAGCATATTTTCCCATTTGCGTGAATGGAAGAATAAATTCTAAATAAATTAGTTTATCAACTAAATCAATAGCTTGCATTTTCGCTTCTTTTTCATTACTATAACCATCGAACTTATTTAGTAGCTTAAATCGTTGAAGGGTAAAGTGAATACCACATTTTCAAAAGCAGTCGATTTTGCATTTTCTACAAACCGCCACCATCGGTAAGGACACTTCATGCAAAACACTAGCAATAAGACAATGACTTTTCTCGCGACGCTGATATGCGTGATACTGACAATGCATGCTGGCATGGCAGAGGCCTTTAGCCAATTAACTGCAGCTAAAAATTATAAATCCTCCCATTTTGCAGAAGCTTCTTCGACTGAAATCTGGAGCCGTGTGCGCAATCAATTCCATTTGCAAGCACCCGCCTCAATGCCGTCGTTACAAAAGCAAATTCGTAAACTAGCGCGTTCACAAGAATATATTAATGAACTAGCCAATAATGCTTCACCTTATTTGTATTTTATTTTAGAAGAAGTCGAAAAACGTGGCATGCCAAGCGAAATTGCTTTGCTGCCGATGATTGAAAGCACCTTTAACCCACACGCCAGAAGCCACGTGGGCGCGGCCGGGTTGTGGCAATTAATGCCTTCATTAGGACGCCTTTATGGGCTTAAACAAAATGCCTATTACGATGGCCGTAAAGATATTTATGAATCCACGAAAGTTGCATTAGATCATTTAGAATATTTGCATAAGCGCTTCAATGGTAATTGGCTGTTAGCTTTGGCCGCCTATAACTCTGGCGAAACCAAAGTGATGACCGCTATTCGAATCAATCGTATGCAAAGTAAAAGCACCGATTTTTGGTCGCTCAAGCTCCCGCGAGAAACCACTGAGTTTGTGCCCAAATTATTAGCACTTGCGGCATTAATTAAATCGCCAAAGCAATATGGCGTGTCACTGCCCTCTATTCCCAATAAGCAAGTCTTTACACGGATTAATACCGGCCGCGCAATGGATATCGCCCACGCCGCTAAACTGGTGGATGTTTCTGAAACTCAGTTACGCAAACTGAATCCTGGCTTACACAAGCGCTCTATGAACCCCAACGGCCCATTTAATTTAGTCGTTCCTGTAAAAAGCGCGAAACAGTTTACCACTCACAAAACGCACACAGTGGCGACTAAGACTGTTTCGACAAGTGCTGCAGCTGAGAAGTTAGCCCAAACAACAGCCAGTGTAAAAGCGCCGACTCAGGCTCCGTCTGCTTCTGACAATGTTAGCGCAGCACCACAACACTATAAGGTGAAAAAAGGCGATAACATCGAGAAAATCGCGAAGCGCTATCACACCTCTGCTAAAGCCATTCAAAAACTGAACGGCCTGCCAAATGATGTGGTCGTGATTGGCAAAACCCTCAAGATCCCAGGCGCAACGAGTAGTGCCACAACGGCTAAAAGTGCACCCGCCTACCATGTGGTCAAGAAAGGCGAATCATTACCTTTGATTAGCGATAAACACCATATGAAACTGCGTGATTTATTGGCCTACAACGATATGTCCTCCCCTAGCACCATTATTCAACCCGGTCAGCGCCTCAAACTCAGCGCTGACTAGCAGGACCTGTCCCTGAAGTTGTAGCTAGACTAGACCCAAGCTTCACTGATTATGCTTACAGAAATTATAAGTTAGCTTGCTTGTTATATAAAGCCACCCTAAACTAAAAGTGGGAGAGATCTCATATGACATCCGAAGCCGACCTATATCAACTTTTTACAGAAAAATTGAGTTTCCAGCTTAGACTCAAGCAATTCATTAAAGAACGTGGTATCGAACTTACCATCGCGCTGGTGGGTATCTTTATCGGTCTTGCTACTGTCCTTGTCAGTAACAAAGTGGGCGTCCACCAAGAAATCTTACAAGCGAGCAGAATGACAGATAGTTACTTTAACGGTGTTGCTGAGTTATTCGCCCGTGGCATGGACGAAAATCAACGAATTAATTTAATTATTATTGCTCGTACAGAAGCGATCATTGAAGATCTTAATCAGATTAATAAACCCGACAAGCTCGCCAGTATTATCACCTTTGTTTCCCACTTGAAGCCTAAATTATTTTATCGTGATGATGATAGCGAAGTTAAACGTGAAAAATTTATTTTCCTAGGTGATATTAATTTAGAGAGCGCTTATTTACGTAATATTATTTTGGAAAAAGCAGACTTGCAAAATAGTAATTTGCGAGATTCTGATTTAGAACAATCAAATCTAAAAAATGCCAATCTCAAAAAAACCAATCTAGAGAAAGCCAATTTACGGTATGTGAACTTCACCAATGCCAACCTGAAAGGGGCCAACCTTAACCGCGCCTCAATCGAAGGGGCAATCTTTACCAATGCCAATCTGGAAAATGCTATCTGGATTAATGGATTTCGTTGCCGCAGCGGCTCTATCGGACAATGTATCTATAAATAATCAATTTTAAGTTGACTAGCTCTATTAAGCTCAGCAGAATGGGGATATCGTCTGCCATTATGACTAAGCAAGGATTAGCAATGTCACTCAAACGCACTTTAACGCAAGTCGCGCTTCTAACCAGTCTTGTTGCTCCACAGATTGCACAAGCCGCATATTGGAGCCCTCATCTTGGTGCAGATATTAAATATTGGAATGTTGAGCCGAAGTTTGGGACTTTTACCGATTACGAATACCTATTTCCCGAGATCACCAAAGCCGTTAATTTATATGTAGGCACCCGCATCAATGGTTATTTTGGTGTTGACTTAGGCTATGAACAATCTGCAAAGAAAAAGAACTACAAAGTATTTGACGGCACAGAAATATTCTTCGTTTCTCAAGAAGCCGTCGGAGACGGTGCAACAGTTAATATGCGACTGCATGCTTTTCATCTCGATCTTAATTTTTACTGGGAAGTCGTTAGACGCTTTGAACTGAATTTTATGATGGGACTAGTCTATTTACATCCTGACACCCATATTATGCATCTCACCGATGGTACCTGGTTGGAATTTCGCAATAAAACGGATGAAAAATGGTATGGTAGTTTTGGCTTTGGTGCATTGTACACACCAATACCTAACATTAGCATTCGAGCTCTGGTCGCCTTTGATCAAACTCAACGGATCAATTATTTAGGATATGATCAAAACAACGATTACTACGATCTTCATCCTTACAAGCACGCTACCACATTCAATCTTGGTGTTATTTGGAACATTACTCCTCCAAGACGCACTAAATCCTGCGCCGATTTTGAATATCGCTAGATATCATCGATATCTAGCGCCAACCTTGATGGAAGCCTTTTTAGGGTTTCCATCAAGCATTTGCTCATGTATTTTAGTTTTTGCGACTAATTTTGCAACTCTGGTGCGGTTAACTATTAATTCCTCAGATACTATCGGCTGAACAGAGCCTTCTTCTTGCAAAATATTATCGAGCTGATTAATCAACAAAGCGCGCAAGTTAGCATCCCCTAATTTTGCAATTTGGAATTTCTTTTGCCGAATAAAATTATGCATTTGAGCCTTTTCATGATGAGTCATCCGGCGTGTAATTTTATAGCGATGATAGAGATCACTTAAGCTGACAATCCCCGCTAACACACCTATTGATAACATCAATGGATGCAAGTAACGACTCACTTCTTGACTAGGGATCAACGCCAAAATAAGAGCCATTACGGCAGAAGCAGCACCTAAGTCGACATTTTTAGCTTTAGTGCTTTCGCTCTGTTTAACAATCGATAATTGATTTTGAGTTGCTGACATGTTTTTGACTTGTTCAATTAATGTCGTAAAGTCAATAGGTCTTGAAAGATATTCTTTTTTCTGAATCAATAGTAACTGCTCAGCGGTAAGTTGCTTAGAAAGCTCGGCTATTTTAACTCTTATTAATTGAATCAAAGATTTTTTTAATTGTGGTGGATTTTTGGCATCTATGGCACTAATTGACTGTTCCGTTATAGCAAGGGGATCTCCCACTTGTAATTGCTGCAATCTTTTTTCCAATTCAGCTTTACGCTTTAACAAATATTCTCTTTCACTAGATGGATTGGCTATAGACAATCCATTTAGTCTTATGTTGATTTCCTTTAAAATGGAGGAAACTCTTTTATATTTGATACACTGTAACTGAATGATACTAATTTCATGGAGCCTTGCCGGGTTTGTCCCTCTTTCTCGAAGCGTTGATGCTTCCACAAATAAATTTTTAATCAAAGAATCAGGATCAAAATAATCAAGAGAAACTTGACTAAAAAAGTCTGTAATAATTTTATTTTTTGCCAAAGCTGCTCTTTGAGAAAGCTTTAGATCATCCCAAATAGTTTGTACATTTTTTGCGCGTGTAGTCTGTTTAAATAGCACATGATATTCATCAAGCTGTAGTAGCAATGCCTCAATAGAATCATCTGTCTCTTTGAGGTCTTCTATCAATATCAAGGTGGTGTGGAAATCGTTATTCTGAATACTTAGTTGCTTTTCTAGATTGGTTCTCTTTCGAGTTAAACCACTATGGTGGGTCTTTTCAACGAAATGATCTGCAATGCCTTTAAGGAGCGCCGTCGAACAAACCAGCGCTGTACCGACGGGGGCTGACACATCAGTTGCTCCCAATAATACTGCGGTAGCAACGCTAATTGACCCAATATGCAATGCGTATAGCGTGGATAACATTGCTTTCGACTTCCAGCTTATTTCATCACTGGCATTGTACCAAATTTGTCTGATACCCAAACCAGTTGCAAAAATACCACCCAATTTAGCGCCAATCGCACTGAATCTGGTTGCTGTTTTTAGTAAAGGGGGAAGCCAAGTTAACATCAAGCATTACCGATAAAACAAAGCGAATATCCTATCGTAAAACATTGCTTGAAACTACTATTTCAAAGGATAAACCCTCACTTGTAAAATGCGAGGACCTTTAACTTTTATCACCTCAAGAGTGAAACGATCAAAAGCTATCTTATCGCCTTCTTTAGGAAAGCTTTGGTATGTTTCAAGAATTAAGCCTGTCACCGTATTGGATAGCACATTGGTTAATTCAATCCCCAAAATAGTTTCAAGTGTGAACACAGGTGCACTACCCTTAACTACAAATGTGCCGTCATCTAAAGCAATCCAATCTTCATGTGTAATATGAAACTCATCCTTTATCTCACCAATAATTGACTGCAATAAATCATCTAATGTCAAAAAACCAATCGCTTTTTTATTAGAAAATACAATAGCAAAACGAGGTTTACCTTTTCTAAATTGATGAAAAACTTCTAATACGGGATCATTATCTTTAACTTTTAAATGGGGACGCAAAAATCTTGCCAGCGTTGTTGATTGGTAGGCATCATGGTCAACAGAAAATAGATCTTTTACATGAATCATACCAACAATGTTATCATGATCGCCACTAAACACTGGATAGCGACTATATCGCATTTGATTAATTTTCTTCACTGCCTCAGTTATAGACATGGTTACATTCAAAGAGACCATTTCATGAAAGGGTCTCATGACATCAGAAATCTCAAGATCAGTAAAAACTAGACTTTTCGTTAACAGATCGAGCTCTGTTTTGGTAAATTGTCCATAACGATGGCTGGCACTTAAAATGAGCTTTATTTCCTCTGGCGTATATGATTGATTTTCATAGTTGATCTCATCAAGCCTGAAGGACTTAAGGAGTACATTTGAACTGAAGTTTAAAAACCAAATAGCTGGATACATTAACCAATAAAACATATAAAGCGGTAATGCAGTCCAAAGTGCAATCACTTCTGTTTGACGGATAGCAAGCGACTTTGGCATCAGTTCACCAACAACAATATGCAAAAATGATATCACACCAAAAGCAAATGAAAAGGAAATTAACTTAATCGTCTGCTGGGAATTGATATTAAGCCACTCAAACACAGGTGACAATAATGAGGCAAAGGCTGGCTCACCAATCCAACCAAGAGCTAAAGATGCCAAGGTGATACCTAATTGGCAAGCGGACAAATAGGCATCCAACTTTTGATGAACTTTTGCTAAAAGCCTTCCACGGACACCTTTTATAGATTCAAGGGCTTCTACTCGGGTATGACGAATTTTAACAATCGAAAACTCTGCTGCAACGAAGAAGCCGTTTAACAAAACAAATAAAAAAGACAATAATATATAGATCATCGTTGTCATAAGATTTATTTTTTCTGCCTAGTTCTCATCATTACAAGTTCAATAAAACCATTTATAGTAATACATAATTCCTTGAAGGCTTCGAATGTCTTCTCATCCAAATTTCTAGAAGAGACTTGGCGATCGACATAATAAAAGCCCATAACATTTCCTTGTAATTTAAAAGGCGCAATAAAGAAAGGACCTTTACCAATTTTCTTATTAAATGAAGGATTGCGTAGTTTTGTTATGTAGGGCAGATCTGCACTACCTATCCAAACTGCCCTTTCTTCACGAAGCAAGCACTGAAATAACCATCCCTCAGCAGCATTTAATTCAAATTTAAATTCACTTAAGAAGCCACTATTCTTTTTTTCGTCAATCGACTTGCCTTTTAAATGCAACCTGTCGTGGCTTAAAAGTGAAAATACAGCTCTATCAACATCAAGACTATTACGAATATTTCTTAAACCTACTACAATCAAATCACTCATACTAGGATAATTATGGTTACCCAATAAAATTGACATTTCTTGTATGCTAGCGGTGACTCGGCTGGGATTTAAGACAATTTCCGCACCTGTACTAGTACTAGCGATAGCATCAGAGCCACTTTCAGCTTCCTCAGGCAAATGAATTTCGTTCATTAAATTCTCAGAAAAAATTGAAAGCGTTTCCAGTGAACGCAAAGTTGACTCTACTAGTAGATTTTTTGCTTGAGGGAATGTTATAGACAGAAATAGTGCCAATTCACGCAAAGATTCTTGCAGAGGATCACTATCCCACCCCTCCTTAATCCTAAGGACCAATTCTCTTGAAAGATGAATTATACTCACGATATCATCATCAGGTGCTTTAGTTTGCGCTTTCGCCAAAGTTGGACCAATAAACCACTTTTTACCTAACTCAATAGTTAAATCTTTAAGTAGAAATCCAACGATTTCTTGTTCCATCTCTGCTAGCGCATTAGGATCAGCTAATAAATCGCAATATTTTCTGGCATTTGATCCGCCAAAGCTCATAAAGAGTAATTTACCTATCGAAAAAAACAAAGCTGCTGTGACAATGGGTTCGCTGTTAAGTGAGCGAATTTTACGTTTAGCGATCACACCTGCTAGCGTGGCCGCCTGAATAGCTAATGCTATTTCTTTAATAAATGCATCTTCCTGTTGGTTTTTTAATAAATATGAGAAAATGGCAGCACTTAATCCTAAACTTCGCATTGAACGAAATCCTAGAATAATTGTGGATCTTTGAATGTTGCTCAAAGAATTTTCAGCTGGATTGAAATACGAGTCATTGATAAATCGAACTACTTTATTTTTTAATTCCTCACTTTCCAATATTGCAACTATCTTTGGAAAATCATCAGGATCAGAAGGCAAGCACTTAAGAATGGTTGCAACATCTTCGCCCAAGGGTGGATTTGTTTCATCGTTTAGGAGCGCGACCCAATCCGCAATGGTTTTGGCTTCCTCGAAATTGAGCCTGGTTTTTTGCGCATCAACTTGTTGAGCTTGAGTTGCTTCATCGGCCATTCATTTTCTCCTTTCTATCCGCTGGAGCATATAAAAAGCAGCGTGTAGTATGATTTGCACTGATGTCATAATTATCTGGATAAGTTTGAAAACATTTTGGCATCGCTTTCGGACACCGAGGAGAGAAATGGCAACCAGCAGGCGGGTTGCTAGGCGATGGGATCTCTCCTTTTACATTGGCAAAGGATATATTCTGACTATGCAATGAAGGCACTGACGCTAATAACATCTGTGTATAAGGGTGTTTAGGATTATTCATAATTTCTGTTACAGGTCCATACTCTACAATTCTTCCTAAATACATTACTGCTACATAATCAGCAAGATAATTCACCACAGAAATATTATGAGTAATAAATAGTAAACTGATCACCAAATCATTTTGCAAGGAACGAAGTAAATTAAGGATCTGCGCTTGCACTGATACATCTAGCGCGCTGGTAGGTTCATCACATATTAGTAACTCAGCACCCACTGCTAATGCCCTTGCTATGGCCACTCTTTGGCGCTGCCCACCTGATAGTTCATGAGGGTAGCGCCTTTTTAATTGTTTTGACAAACCAACTTGTTCGAGTAGATGATCAACTCTATCTAACCGTTCTTGTGGATTGGAGCCTATTTTTAAGGCAATCATCCCTTCCATAATAACGTCTTCAACCGTAAACCTAGGATCCATAGCTGAATATGGATCTTGAAATATCATTTGTAGATGACTTCTATAGGCACGCAATTTGATATCAGAAAAGCGCAACAAATCTGCATCTTCAAATTGCACTCTACCTGCATAAGGTTTCACTAAGCGCGTAATTGCCTTCCCTACTGTCGTTTTACCACAACCCGATTCACCGACTATTGCCAACGTCTTTCCTTCCGGCAAATCGAATGAGATATCATCTACTGCTCTTACATAACCTACTGTTCGTTTAAATAATCCCTTTTGAATTGGAAAATAGACTTTTAAATTCTCTACCTTTAGCAACATTTTTTCTTCACTGACATTTTCATGCGGCAAGGTATCATGCTCGGAGGATATTATGGGCTCATTAAGGACTTTTAAATTAAGTAATTTAGGTAAGGTTTTAGTAACTTCACTATCATACCAATGACAGCGGACCATTTGATCAGGTTGTTTTTGGATCATTTTAGGCTTTTCTTCTTCACATGCTGAAAAAACCTTTTCACAACGTCCTTTAAACCGGCACAATGGAAAATGTTGATCTAAAGAAGGCACTTGGCCTGGGATGGTCGCCAGTTCATGATTTTTATTAGTATGCTCTGGTAGTGAGGCAAAAAGCTGTGTGGAATACGGATGTAATGGACTGGTGAAAAAGTCATTTTTATTTGCCCTTTCTACAATGTGTCCTGCGTACATCACTGCAATGTGATCGGCCATCTGCTGCACAACACCTAAATCATGCGAAATAAGTAAGATAGCCATGCCTAATTGCTGATTTAAGTCTTTAATTAAATTTAAGACTTGCGCTTGCGTTGTCACATCTAACGCAGTGGTGGGCTCATCAGCAATTAAGAGATCGGGAGCTTTCGCTAATGCAATGGCAATCACAATTCGCTGCTTCATCCCACCAGAAAGTTGATGAGGATAATAATTTAAAAAGGCTTCTCGATCAGGGATCCTGACTTTCTCAAGTAAGGAAAGCATTTGCCCAGTCACTTCACGCTTGGTACGAGTTGAAGAGCTTAAATGAATAGCTTCTTGTAGCTGTTGACCGATGGTTAACACGGGATTTAGGGCTAAAGCAGGATCTTGAAAAATCATACCGATTTTTTTAGCCCGAATTTTTCTCATTTTACTTTCAGATAATAGATGTAAAGGAGTACCTTCCAATAGAACTTCACTGCCTTCACATATTCTTGCAGAATGAGGTAGCAAGCGATTTATTCCTAATGCCGTCATGGTCTTCCCACAACCTGACTCTCCCAATAATGCAAAGATTTCGCCACGTGCAATTTTTAAACTGACCTCATTCACAGCATGAATGATGCCACTATGCGAATGGATATTAATTCTTAATTGATTTACCTCAAGTAAGCTTTCTGTGCTCATTTTGCACCTCTTCTTTCGCTATGAGGGTCAAAGGCATCGCGAACAGCATCTGAAAATATATTGGCTGCCAGCACCAGAGTAAACATAAAAACAAAAGCTGCAGTTAAACTCCACCAAACCACTGGTACCCGAGCCATCTCTAAACGCGCACTATTTATCATCGTACCCCAACTATAAGAGGAAGGATCAACCCCGACCCCTACATAGGATAAAACAGCTTCCGCTAGAACTAATCCACTAAAATCCAGGGTTACCGTAATGAGAATAATATGCAGGACATTTGGTAAAAAGTGCCTAAATATGATTTTAAAATCACTGACTCCTAGTGAATGTGCCGCTTTGACATAATCCATTTCACTGATTTTTAAGGTTTCACCGCGCAATAAACGACAAAGCCCCGTCCAGCTAGTGATGCCTAAGATGGCGCATAATGCCAATAATCTAATATCTGACCGATGAAGTGCAGTGACAAACCAATCTGAGTGCCTATCCATCACTAACTGCAAAGTCAGCACTGCAGCAGCAATCAATAACACCCCAGGAATAGAGCTTAATGTGGTATAAACGTATTGGATCACATCATCAACCCAACCACGAAAGTAACCTGCCATAATTCCAAAGAGAATTGCAAAAGGTAGCATGACTAATGTGGTTACTGTGCCTATCACTAAACCGGTACGAATGCTCTTTAGTGACTGATATAGAACATCTTCACCAACCTGGCTTGTACCTAATATATGATAATAAGGAATGAGAGACTTTATGCCAATCACAAAAAAGAGTATTGCCCCAAAAGTAAGTAAAAAAGTTCGCCAGGGGAAATGTGTTTTTCCAAGTATCACCGCTACAAATAGGCTTTCAAAAGAAGTCCGATGTTTAGCACAAGCATACAATAAAATTAATATCGAACAGGCAGCCCAAATAATAATTGTTTGAGATAATATCGTAGTAAATCGTTGTTTAAGATCACGAATATGCTGTGAAGCCGCTTTTAAGTGTGTACCAGCATACATCAAGCGAGGATAAGTTCTGATAATTTCCCCTGATGGTTCTGTAATGCTTTCCTTGGTAAAGGCGTAGATAGCAAATGGGGCAGAAAACGATCTTTCTGACTGAATAGAAATGGGTTTCAATAGCGTGTCAAGCACACTGATGATGCTACCATTTTGAGTTTCATTGACCACGCTTGACCGATAGTGGATCGAATCAAGTAAGCCAATCATAAGATAGACGCAAAGAATAAGCCCAGCCACCAAGTTCAACGGACGATAGAAGATTTTTCTCATCAAAGGTAGGAGCTTACCTTTTTGCTGTGCTTTGAATACCAAAATAGTACTGACAACCACCAATAGGTAGATAAGGTAATCGGTTGAAAGCATGACTATCTTCATCGCATTCTGCTACCTTATTGAAGCCTGACCCGAGGATCGGCAAAAGTATAGGAAATATCTGTTAGAATAAGACCCATTACATACAAGAGTGACCCCAAAAAAACCATTGAACGAACAATTGCAAAATCTTGCAACTGAATAGCATCAATGGTATAGCTTCCAAGCCCTGGGATCCCAAAAAAGGACTCCATCAACAAACTGCCCATAAACAATAATGGTAAAATGGCCACCACGCCTGTCAATATAGGAATCATGGCATTGCTAAGGACATGCCTAAATAAAACGATAGACTCCTTAACTCCTTTAGCACGAGCGGTTCTAACATAATCTTTATTAATTTCTTCTAAAAATAACGTTCTGTACCATCTTGTACCAGCACCAATGCCACTAACTACACCTATAAAAATAGGAAGAACAATAAATTTCCATAAATGCCAGCCTGGTTCATATCCTGAAATGGGTACAGTTTTTAACAAGGTGGAAAATAGATATTGTCCACCAATAATATAGAATAAACCTGAGATAGACATCATCATCACACAGACCACAACACCCATTGTATCTAGATAGCTATTTCTAAAAAATACAATCAGTAAAGCGATAATGATATTAATAGCCAATCCTAATATCAAAGTGGGAACTGCAATTGCAAGGCTCGGCCACATTCTTTGAAAAACATCATAACCTATGTCACGTCCAGCATCAGAATAGCCAAATTGCAAAGCGAACAATTTGATCGATTTTTGAAAGAAAATGGTATCACTTAACTTCTTAATACCTGCTTGTTTTTCGTTAATGAATAAGGGTTTATCATAACCATGTTGTTGCTTCCAAGCTTCTACGCTGGCTTTGGTGACATGCTTTTGTCCAAGATGGATACGAGCCATATCATCAGGGGTATTGACAATAAAAAATAAACTAAAAGTCAAAATGTTAACCCCTATTAAGATAGGGATCATGTATAATATACGCCGAATAATATAGCCAAACATGCTATGATTCCCCTCTGATTTTTTCAAGCCGATTAGGCCGATGGATTTTGTTCCAATAAAAAAACGCAGCAGGTACGCACAGTAATACTAGTATCAAAATCGCTACCAACAATGGCCACACAATCGGTTTATTCCAAGCATGTCGATATTCAGCACGCATAGGCGCATTAATTGAACTGTATTTAAGTGAATAACGGGCAATGCCATTAGGTTTTGTCAAACCCACCCATGCATGACGTAATGAATACAGCTTGGGATGATACCCGCCAAACCAAGGTGCATCTTCTTGCAACATGACCATGAGTTTAGAGATGATTTCTTGTCTTTGTATTGAATTTGGTATTGTTTTCATTTGATTAAATAATTTATCAAATTCAGGGTTTGCGTAATTGCAGGCATTCTCTCCTTCGAATTTCACTTTGCTATTGTTACTTTCGAAAAGAAATAAGAAATTTTCAGGATCAGGATAATCAGCTGCCCACCCCCAAGAAAAAATCTGAAAATCACCATTTCCTATTTTGCTCTGGAAACGATTATATTGTGTTGCACGAACGATGAGTTCGATGCCTAATTTTTTGAATTGTTTTCGCATCCAAGCTAATTGGGCTTGTGCGGTAGGACTACCACTGGATGCCACATCTAAATACAAAGTGAGTGGATTATTGGTTTTAGGATCGATACCATTTGGATATCCCGCTTCTTTTAAAAGCCTTTTTGCTACTGCAATGTCCTTGCGGTGAAAGTCCTTCTTTTTTTCATCGATGTCATAAACGAATTTATTGATGCTAGCAAGAGAGTCCTCATAGCCAAAAATACCAGGCGGTATAGGGCTTTGTGCAATCACGCCACTTCCGTTCAAAAATATATTGACATACTCTTCCATGTCCATTGCAATAGCGATGGCCTGTCTTAATTTCTTCTTCTTGGTACTATATCCACCGACGGTATCGTCCAACATGTTAAAACCCCAATAATAGAATATGGGGAGTACTGCTGTCGCTAAGCGCACACCTTTATCTTTTAATTCTGATGAGAGATCAATATTAGTGATAGAGTTAGATTGTAATGCTTGGTCATAATTATCTGACGTCACGGCAGATTGGTCATAGTATCCTTGTAAAAATTTACTCCATGCTGGGATATTTTCTTTTTCCAGCAGGAATACAATTCTATCTAGAAATGGCAGGGATAATCCTTTCTTTTTTAAAAATCCATTAGCTTCATCTGCGGCCTCACCCTCATCAGGATAATACTCGCCATGAAAATTTGGATTCTTCTCTAATACCATCTTAAGATTGGGATTATTCTCTGTCAGTAAAAAAGGGCCTGAGCCAACGGGATACCAATCAAGAGATATGTTTCGTTTTAATAAACCTTCTTGAGCATAAAATTCGATTGCTTCCCATGGCATTGGTGAAAAAAATGGCATTGCTAGCCAATAGATAAATTGTGGGTATTTGCCGATAATTTTAATTTCATACTCATAACTACCGATGACTTTGACGCCTTCTAAATCAAATTCCCTCAAATCAACATATTTGATATCACCGTCTCTGATCCCATGCTCTTTGTAATACCCTTGTAGTTTTGTCGATAATTCTTTTAAGCCGAAAATATGATTTTCCATTAAGCCAAGAATAGGACAATTCAATGTGGGATCTGCTAAGCGTTTTATCTCATAAACATAATCCTCTGCAAGGACTTCACGTGTGCCTGTTTGGGCAAAGTCACGCAAAGTATGTTTATCGCTGAGCTCTTTTTCTGTTAATTGATGGTAAAGGAATTGATCGGTTTGTGTATCTTTAGCAAATGCAGGATGAGGCTGATACATCATCCCTGATTTAATTTTAATTCGATAAATCGTAAATGCGATCTTAGGGTCATCTTCACTAACGGTTTTGCCCTCTTTATCTTGATAGATAATTTCCGGCATTTGTGCTGCTGCTAAGGTTGTCAGCTGATAAGGTCTTTTTAAATAATGGTACTGTAGAATAGGTTCATAAATCTGATAGGTAAAGATAGCTTCTTCAGAAGTATAAGAAATGGCCGGATCAAGGTGTTTGGGTCTTTCACTAAAAGCCGTATAAAGCGTATTATCATTTTCTTTATCATTAGGATACGGATCATTCCAGGCTTCGTCGCATCCTTGTGAAATGAGCAAGCTTACCATTAGTAATAATTTAGGTAACTTATCAATCAAAATATCTTCCTTGAGGTCGCGCCACATATGGGATTTTTAGCAGGCAAACGCATTCTTATTATAGGTCTTATTAGTAATAAATCGATTGCGGCGGGTATTGCAACCGCCATGCACCGTGAAGGCGCTGAATTAGCCTTTACTTACCAGTCAGAACGCTTTGAAGGTCGCCTTAAGGAGCTGATAGCACAATGGGATTCTACGATTTGCCTTCCCTGTGATGTGGGTATCGATGAGGAGATTGCCCAAGCTTTTGAAAAGCTAGCTTCACAATGGAACCATCTGGATGCGATAGTTCATTCAGTTGCCTATGCACCAGCTGACCAACTTGGTGGTCAATATCACGATGTACTCACCCGTGAGGGGTTTAGGATAGCGCATGACATCAGCTCCTATAGCTTTGGGGCTGTTGCCAAAGCGGGCTTGCCGTTGATGAAAAATAATGGTGCTTTGCTTACCTTAAGCTATTTGGGCGCGAATCGTGCTATGCCGAGTTACAACGTCATGGGGTTGGCCAAAGCCAGCCTGGAGGCCAATGTTCGCTATCTAGCAGCTAGCCTTGGTCCGTTGGGGATCAGAGTGAATGGGATCTCTGCTGGCCCAATCAAGACCCTGGCAGCTTCTGGGGTTAAAGGATTTAAGAAGATGCTAAGTTACAATAAGGATGTTAGTCCTCTAAGAAAAAACATTGATGCGATTGAGGTGGGCAATGCCGCTGCTTTCTTATGTTCCGATCTGGCTTCGGGAATTACGGGAGAAATTATGAATGTGGATGCAGGATACAATATTGCTGCAATGCCAGAGTTTTAACACTCGCTCCTAAATCCCCCGCGAGCTTTGCTCGCTGTCCCCTTTACGAAAGTGGGTGTTTACGCTTGCTACGAAGCGCACTTGTGAGCGAAACGCGAACAAATGCCCCTCTTTGTAAAGAGGGGCATTGCGAAGCATGGGGAGATTTAAGTTATTTAATATCGATCTTCGCTTCTTTGTACAAGTAAGACGCATACATGGCGAACTCTAATTCACCCATGTGCTTGGACAGTTGAGCTTGATAGGCTTCTTTATCGGTAACCGAGAGACTAGAGGGTTCACCATCTCTGACTTCGGTTAACCAGACAATCGCATAGTCACCATTGGCTAACGGCACTGATTTAATTCTAGGCTCTTTATCATTAGGCCTTGGCAAGGTAAAGACCTCTTGAATTACCATCGGGTCAATGGGTTCTTTGGTGTTACGCTCAATATTCTGTCTTTCTTCCCATCGCAAATCGTGATCACTCATTACTTGGGCAATTTTATTTGGATCAGCCTTTTCTAGTTCAGCCAGTACAGTATTGGCTTTCTCCTTGACTTTTTCTTCAGCCATTTTTGCTATCAGGATATCTTTAATTTTGGCTTGGCTATCCTCTAAGGATTTTTGCTTGGATGGCAAGTATTCATCGACACGAACAACTACATAGTTTTCATCATCCAGTTTGATCAGATCACTATTATTTTTATTATCTTTGACCTGCGTGCTCCATATAGCAGTGAAGACCTGTGGGTTTTGCATTAATGGGTCTTTAGAACCTTGAGCTTTAGTAAACGTTGCTGTTTTATGAATAGACAGCTTGAGTTTGTCATGCGCTTTTTGTAATGAATCTGGATTATCATAAGCTATCGTGCCTAGTTCATCAGCCATATTGACGAACTGCTCTTCTGCTTGCTGGCGTTTGTACTGAAGCGCCGCTTGGGCTTTCACCTCATTGAACGGTTTAACCTTCTCGTTCTTTCGGTCGAGCAACTTGATGATGTGAAATCCATATTGCGATCTTAAAGGTTCGCTAATGGGGTTTGCTTTATCTAAAGAAAAAGCAACTCTTTCAAATTCAGGGAACATCTCACCTGGGTTTAACCAAGATAAATCTCCCCCTTGGGCTGCGCTTTCTTTATCGTCTGAAAATTCTTTAGCCAAATCTTCAAAGGATGCACCTTCCTTTAAACGCTTTTGCACAGTGGCCAATTTAGCTTGAGCTTCGTTCAATGCTTTCGCATCAGCATTTCTTGGCACATTGATTAAAATGTGCGCAACATGCACTGATGGGGGTTCGCTGAAACTGCCCGAATTTTCTTGATAGAACTGCTGAACTTCTTGATCGGTAGCCTGGACACTTTTAATTAATTCAGGCAACGAAAGATGGACATACTCTAAGGAGAGTGCCTCTTCTGTCATGAAATCTTTTAAATGCTTTTCGTAATATTGCTTAATATCTTCGTCTGTTACTTTAGCCGCTTTCTCAAATGGCTCTTTATTGATGACCACAAAACGAAAATCTCGTTTTTGCAGCATGTACTTGGCTAAATCTTGCAAATCATTTGAAAGAACAAATGAAGTCGGGATGATAGATTGCTGTAATTGCTCACGCAGCAAAGCATCGCGCAATAATGTTCTAAATTGAATGTCCGTAAAGTGGTTCTTGTTTAAAAATTGCAGATAAGAATCTTCGGAAAACTGATTATCCACTTGCAGAAACGGCAAGCTACCGAGTGTTGAAAAAACCCGTTGCTGGCTCACTGTCATGCCAAGGTGTTCTGTTGCTTGTAAAATGGTTTTTTGCTGAATCAATGAATCGAGGAGTTCTTTTTTAACGTCATTGGAATCGACGTTTTGAAGTTGCGAACCATTTTGCTGCATAAAGCGTTGATAAACGTTATCAAGTTCGCTTCCCGTAATTTTATTACCATTTACGGTAGCGACGACTTGATTGCGGTGATCTCGGTCAAAGAGGCTACCTGCACCAAACAGGACGAAAGTGATCCCAACCAGACCAACGATGACCCAGGCAATCCATCCTTGCGCCTTGTCCCGCAGAACTTGCATCATGATTTGTATCCCTCAAATAGACGTCGTGCTTTTGAAGTGGCGGAGCGGACGGGACTCGAACCCGCGACCTCCGGCGTGACAGGCCAGCATTCTAACCAACTGAACTACCGCTCCGCATTTATTTTTGGTGGGTGCTGAGGGGCTCGAACCCCCGACCCTCGCCTTGTAAGGGCGACGCTCTACCAACTGAGCTAAGCACCCAAAATATCTTAAAGCACTTTTTTAGAGTCGCTCATCTTCTATAACGACGGTGCCGGAGTTTACAGCATCCTTAAGCGCTTTACCAGCTTTAAAAACAGGAACGTTTGCAGCTTCGATATTAATGGGTGCACCCGTCTTAGGTTTGCGGCCTACGCGCGCAGCACGAGCTTTCACTGAGAAAGTTCCAAACCCAAGTAACGAAACGCCCTTACCGCCGCGTAAAGCTGCTGTAATGGCATCTAAAACGCAATTGAAGGCTTTAGTCGCAGCAGCTTTAGAAATGTCTGCTTGTTCGGCGACAAGATCAATGATGTCAGTTTTGTTAACTGGTATCTTACTCACAGGATTGTCCCCTTGATGAATGACAGAATATAGTTATCAAACAAAAATGTCGAAGGCGTTAGAAACGTCACTTCCGACCGTCAAAAATAGTAACGGCAAAGTATCACGGTGATGAGGGATGTACAAGGTTTTAACCAAAATATACATTAATTTTGGAACCCAGCTAGTCACAAAAAAAAACGCCGCTAGTGCGGCGTTTTTTATTGCATTTAACAATTAATGATGAAAGTGATCGGTAGAAGAACTATCTTCCTTTGCGGGATCTTCCTTTTTTGCCTCCGGCTTTGGCTCATCCAATAACGGTTGTGGCACACGCGTTAAAGCAAGTTGGAGCACTTCATCGATCCATTTGACGCAATGTATTTTGATATCTTCCAAAATATTCTTGGGGATCTCTTTTAGATCGCGTCGATTTTCTTCAGGAATGATCACTTCAGCAATTCCGGCACGACGTGCTGCTAGCAATTTTTCTTTTAAGCCACCAATTGGCAACACTTCACCACGTAAAGTAATTTCACCCGTCATTGCCACATCAGCACGCACCGATATCCCCGTTAACACGGATACCAGCGCTGTACACATGCCAATACCGGCACTCGGGCCATCCTTAGGTGTTGCACCTTCTGGAACGTGGACGTGAATATCAAATTTCTCATAAAAATCGGGAGCAATACCCAGTGTTTTTGCCCGACTTCTCACCACCGACATCGCTGCTTGAATTGATTCTTGCATCACCTCACCCAGCTTACCAGTAGAGGTCGTTTTGCCTTTCCCTGCAACGGCAACCGCTTCAATCGTGAGAATATCACCACCCACCTCTGTCCATGCAAGGCCGGTCACTTGTCCCACCTGATCATGATCTTCTGCTAAACCAAAACGGAAACGTTTCACGCCTAGGTAGTTTTCAATATTGTCCTCAGTCACTTCAATCGAAGTCAGCTCTTTATTCATGAGGACTTCTTTCACAACCTTTCTTGCTATTTTAGAAAACTCACGCTCAAGATTTCTCACCCCTGCTTCACGAGTGTAGTAGCGGATCACACTTAAAATAGCCGGTTGTTTAATAATTAATTCTTCTTTTCCTAAGCCATTATCGTGTATTTGTTTCGGGATCAGATAACGCTCAGCAATATTCATCTTTTCGTCCTCGGTATAACCGGGTAGACGGATCACTTCCATTCGATCTAACAATGGAGGTGGAATATTCAATGAATTTGCTGTTGCGACGAACATAACGTCCGACAAATCATAATCCACTTCAAGGTAGTGATCGTTGAAAGTATTGTTCTGTTCTGGATCAAGTACTTCTAATAAGGCTGCAGCCGGATCTCCACGGAAATCCATCGCCATCTTATCGATTTCATCCAACAGGAATAGCGGATTGCGCACAGTGGTTTTTGCCAATTTTTGCAAAATTTTTCCTGGCATCGCACCAATATAGGTACGCCTGTGCCCACGGATTTCAGCCTCATCTCGAATACCACCTAGAGACATCCGCACAAAGGTTCGCCCCGTTGCCCTAGCAATCGATTTACCTAAAGAAGTTTTACCTACCCCAGGAGGACCCACTAAGCACAAAATAGGACCTTTAAGCTTTTTAACGCGCTTTTGCACCGCGAGATACTCGATAATGCGCTCTTTGACTTTTTCTAAGCCATAGTGATCTTGCTCTAAGACATCTTCTGCTACTTTTAAATCAATTTTAAGTTTGGATCGGTTTTTCCAAGGTACTTGAACCATCCAATCGATATAGTTACGACAGACGGTGGCTTCGGCTGACATTGGCGCCATCATTTTTAATTTCTTAAGCTCTGCCATTGCTTTGCCGTAAGCTTCTTTGGACATGCCCGCTTTCTCAATTTTTTCTTTGAGTTCATCGTGCTCGCTAGCTTCGTGTCCTAACTCTTCTTGAATCGCCTTCATTTGCTCATTGAGATAATATTCTCTTTGGCTTTTTTCCATCTGACGCTTCACGTTGGAACGAATTCGCTGCTCAACTTGCAACAAATCAATCTCTGATTCCATCAAAGCCATGAGACGCTCAAGCCGTTCTCTTAGTGATGTGATCTCTAAGACATTTTGCTTTTCTTGAATTTTCAGCGACATATGCGCAGCAATCGTGTCAGCAAGTCGCCCAGGTTCATCAATGCTGGCAACTGAAGTCACAATTTCAGGCGGGATTTTTTTGTTCAGTTTGACATATTTTTCAAATTGACCCATCAGGGTTCTAACAAGTATGTCTGATTCCTCTTCTCGAAGTTGACCATCATCAACAAACTCGACTTTACCGAGAAAGAAGGGATCTGTTTGTAGATATTCGACAACCTTACCACGGCGGATCCCTTCCACCAGCACTTTCACAGTACCATCAGGTAATTTTAATAATTGCAATATGGTAGAAACGGCACCCAGTGTGAATACATCTTTTTCAGAAGGATTATCCTCGGTGGCTTCTTTTTGGGCCACCAGTAAAATTTGTTTTTCTGGGGTCGCCATAGCGGCATCTAAAGCTTTGATGGACTTGTCTCGCCCAACAAAAAGCGGGATCACCATGTGGGGATAAACAACGACATCTCGAAGGGGTAGTACCGGTATTTCGGTCATTTTTGCTGTGTCCATGGCGATTTCCTCTTACTCTTCCACTTAGCTCCTAATGGCAGGACTCAATACCTACATTAAAAGCAAAGCGGATTGAGTAACATGGTTAAGATTCTCTCTTTTCTTGAGCTACAAGAGGCTTCTCAGGATTTTCGTACATCAACAACGGACCTGACTCGCCATTAATAAAACCTTCATCGATAACTACTTTGCTGACGCCTTCCATAGAGGGGAGATCATACATCGTGTCTAACAATACTTGCTCCAGGATTGAACGCAAACCTCTTGCACCAGTTTTTCTCTCAAGGGCCTTTTTCGCAACAGCTCTTAAAGCTTCCTTGCGGAATTCTAATGTCACCGTTTCCATTTCGAACAAGCGCGCATATTGCTTGGTTAGCGCATTCTTTGGCTCGGTTAAAATGGTCACCAAGGCATCCTCATCCAACTCTTCTAAAGTAGCTACGACGGGTAAACGACCGACAAATTCTGGAATGAGACCAAATTTGATGAGATCTTCCGGTTCAACTTTAGACAGTGATTCGGTGAGTGCCTTTTTGTCCTTTTTACTTCGCACTTGCGCAACAAATCCAATACTACCTTTATCAGAGCGCTCAGTAATGATTTTCTCTAGCCCTGCAAATGCTCCACCACAGATAAAGAGAATGTTTGAAGTATCCACTTGCAAGAACTCTTGCTGCGGATGTTTACGGCCGCCCTGAGGTGGAACCGACGCAACAGTGCCTTCAATAAGCTTCAGCAATGCTTGTTGCACACCTTCACCAGATACGTCTCTTGTAATGGATGGGTTTTCGGATTTTCTTGAAATCTTGTCAATTTCATCAATGTAGACAATGCCGGTTTGCGCTTTTTCTACATCGTAATCACATTTTTGCAATAGTTTTTGAATGATATTCTCAACATCTTCGCCCACATAACCTGCTTCGGTTAGCGTGGTTGCATCTGCGATAGTAAAGGGAACATCCAACAACCGGGCAAGTGTTTCTGCTAATAACGTTTTACCGCAACCTGTCGGCCCAATCAGCAGAATATTGCTTTTGCCAAGCTCAACTTCATCACTCTTAATGCTGCTTTGTAAACGTTTATAATGGTTGTAAACCGCGACAGAAAGGATCCGTTTCGCTTTCGATTGACCAATCACATAATCGTCGAGAATCGCATGGATCTCATGTGGTGTGGGCAATTGAGAAGCCTGGGTAGGTGAACTACTTTCTTCTATTTCTTCTCGGATGATATCGTTGCAAAGCTCAACACATTCATCACAGATGAATACAGACGGGCCTGCAATTAATTTCCGAACCTCATGCTGACTCTTACCGCAGAAAGAGCAGTATAGCAATTTCCCGTTATCTTCACCGCGACCACTTTGACTCATTGGCCCTTACCTCAACTAGTTAATACCGTCATCTGAATATATATGGGGGTACTATCTTCTTTTTCAAGTGCAGTTCCCCATGATCCTCTTCAGCCTTTAATGACTCTCTTATAATTTATCTTTATCGCTTTTCGATCACAGAATCAATTAAACCGTAAGTCACGGCCTCATGAGCATCCATAAAGTTATCTCTATCGGTATCTCGTGCAACTACCTCATAAGGTTGGCCAGTATGCTTAGATAAGATTTCATTAAGGTTTTTCTTGCTCTTAATGATCTCCTTTGCCTGGATCTCAATATCACTGGCTTGCCCTTGGGCACCACCATGTGGTTGGTGAATCATAATCCGTGAATTAGGCAAAGCGTGCCTTTTTCCTTTAGCGCCACCCGCTAAAACGATTGCCCCGTAACTTGCTGCCATCCCAACACAAATCGTGCTAACGTCCGGCTTCACAAACTGCATCGTGTCGTATATGGCATTCCCCGCGTACACCGATCCACCTGGGGAGTTTACGTAAATGTAGATGTCCTTATCAGGATTCTCAGATTCAAGAAACAACAACTGGGCCACAACAAGGTTAGCCATGTAATCTTCAATTGGGCCTACTAGAAAAATAACCCGTTCTTTTAACAAACGAGAATAAATATCATATGCCCGTTCACCTCGAGCTGATTGTTCAATCACAATCGGAACGCTCAAGTTATATAGTCTGTTATCGGTCATTACTATCACCCCTTGATTGATTACTCATCCGTGTAGTTACTTATGACTAGTCATTTGAGTTCATAACTTCGTCGAAGCTGACTTTCTTATCTAGCACCTTCACTTGGGCTAGAATGGCATCAACTGCTTGTTCCAACAATACCATTCTCTCGATACCGTAAAGAAGATCATTGCTCTTATAGTAAGCTTCTACTATCTCAGATGGTTTAGAGAATCTGGAAGCAATTTTTTCAACTTGAGCACGAACACGCGCACCATCCGCAACCAAGTTAAATTTCTTAATTACTTCGTTTAATAATAATCCCAACTCAACACGTTTTTTTGCCGTATCATCAAGTTCGTCGGCTGGCATTTCACGTTTAGATCGCGCTGCTTCCCGTTGGATCGCTTCTTTCTCTTGCTCAATTAATGATGCAGGTAATTCAATGGGGTTGGCTTCTAATAACTTTTCTAAAACGTTCTCTTTGATCTCATCTTGTAATGCTGCAGCCAATTCTTCTTGCATACGCTCTTTAACCGTGGATTTAAGGGCCGCTTTATCGTCCTTATCAATGGAGAGCTTCTCAGCAAGTTCTTCTTCACTTAACTCACGCTTTTCTTCGATCTCATGAATCGTAATCCATAGCGTCACGTCTTTGTCTGCTACTTTATTGTCTGCCCAATCTTTCGGATATCGCAGTTCCACTTCAACTTGGTCACCCTTGGCTTTTCCAATGAGCGCTTCACTTAAACCAGGTAGCACGCCTTTATCACCTACTACCATTTGCACATTGGCTTGCTCTTCTTTTGCAGCATCGTTATCTTTGATGACTCGTGCAAAATCCACAGTCAACTTATCACCTGATTTCACATTCCGTGATACATGATCCCAATCGGCAAATTGATCACGTAGTTTGTCAATCATTTTTTGCACATCGTTATCAGAGATTTCTGCTGAGCGCTTTTCAACTGAGATCTGTGCAAAATCTGCTAAAGTAATGATGGGGTAAATTTCAAAACTGGCAGTAAATTCTAAATTTTCACCAGCCTTATCTTTGATTTCTTCGATTTTAGGCACACCGGCTGGCTGTAACTGTTTTTCTTTGACTACATCGCCTAGGGATTGCCGGATCACATCGTTGATCACTTCCATTCGGACAGACTGACCAAATTTCTGTTGCAAAACGTGGGGTGGAATTTTGCCTGGACGAAAGCCTTTTAAGCGAATGTCTTTCGCTAGCTTAGCCATTTTAATTTTGATTTGTTCGCTAATGGCTTTTTCCGGAACACTGACCTTTAACCGACGACCCAATGTGCTAGTGTTCTCTAACGACACATCCATGGAAATCCCCTCATTAATAAGAAGTTGACGTGTTACCTTTTTCATATTGGTGCGAAGGGAGAGACTCGAACTCTCACGGGTTTCCCCACTGGAACCTAAATCCAGCGCGTCTACCAATTCCGCCACATTCGCCCTTTGAAAAAAGAATTTGCATTGCCTTTCATGATGGGCCGTGTAGGTTTCGAACCTACGACCCGCTGATTAAGAGTCAGCTGCTCTACCAACTGAGCTAACGGCCCAAAAAATACTGGGGTGAATGATGGGGCTCGAACCCACGACAACCGGTACCACAAACCGGGGCTCTACCAACTGAGCTACATCCACCGTAATCTCTTCCTCTGGCGCGCTTGGCAGGATTCGAACCTGCTACCCTCGGCTTAGAAGGCCGATGCTCTATCCGAATGAGCTACAAGCGCATAATCTTTTTGTAATGGTCGGGGTAGAGGGATTTGAACCCCCGACATCCTGCTCCCAAAGCAGGCGCGCTACCAGACTGCGCTATACCCCGAACGCACGTATTTTAACAGAAATAAGAATTTTTTTAGAACGCGCATAATACTCATTCCCCTGTCTATCGTCAAACAAAGCCCCAACACTGATATACTAGCGCCCTATATTTGTTCTCCACTTGATATAAGTTAAATTCATGACTGCACAACTGATTGATGGCAAGGCGATTGCCCAACTTGAACAAGAAAAAATTGCGATGGTCGTTTCGCAAATGAAAGCCAAAGGTAAACGCGCTCCAGGACTCGCTGTGATACTAGTGGGTGTCGACTCGGCATCAAAGCTCTATGTTGAGCGAAAACGCCAGGCTTGTAAGGCTGTTGGCTTTTACTCGCAAGCTTTTGATTATCCAGCGGACATGACCGAAGAAGCGTTGCTACAGAAAATTGATGAACTCAATCATGATGAATTAATCGATGGGATCTTAGTGCAACTGCCATTACCTGCACACATCAGAAGCGAACTTGTTCTTGAAAGAGTTAACCCTCATAAAGATGTCGATGGATTCCATGCTTATAACATGGGCAAATTAATGCAAGGGCAAAAAGGTCTACGCCCGTGTACGCCCCATGGCATTATGACCTTATTGGCCCATACCAACCTTGACTTAAAAGGCTGCCAAGCATGCGTGGTTGGAGCATCACGTATCGTGGGACGTCCCATGGCAATCGAGTTATTAAACGCTGGCGCCACAGTGACCATTTGCCATCGTCTTACCAAAGATCTACCAACCCAACTGGCCCAAGCTGATTTAGTGGTTGTAGGTATAGGTCAAGCACAATTTATTAAAGGCGAATGGATAAAAAAGGGAGCGGTGGTTATCGATGTGGGCACGAATCACTTAGCGAACGGCAAATTAGTGGGTGACGTCGACTTTCATAGCGCGATCGAGCGCGCGAGCTTTATCACCCCTGTTCCCGGTGGTGTAGGCCCGATGACTGTCGCTACTTTGCTAGCAAATACATTAGTTGCAGCACAACTTAGTCAAACGCTAACGTCAGATCTTCATTCTGACTCGCAAAATCAATAATCAGCTTATTGATTTTATATTGCACATCCGCCTTATCAATATGCTTACAGTAAAACATCAATATCATCTCGAACCCGGTGGGCCTTTCCTGCCGGATTTTAATATAGTATCTTGGCTCAAACTGATCGGTGTTATTAACGTGCAATGATAAATATTCTTGAATATTCTTCTTTAATAACCCAAAAAGCTTTTCAATCATCTCCATATGACTATGAGGTTTAAATATAATATTGAGTGTACATTCGGTGAATTTTTCATGTGAAAAGTTAACGACTGGATTTCTCGCCACCAGTCCATTTGGAATTTTGATTAATCTACCCGTTGAAAAACTAGGAAAATCTGCGCTGGCTTCAAGGAGAGAAAAATATAAAAATCCTATCGATTTAACATAGCCGTTATAAGATGAAATTCTAATGTAATCCCCTTCGCAAAAAAGGCCTCGCCAATTAATAATTAACCAACCCATTAAATTGAGTAAATTATCTTTTTGAGTAATAGTGAAGGCAGCAGAGATAAAGCCAATAAAGGCCAAAATCTGTACAAAGCCCTCTACCCAAATCTTAATAAAAAAGACGAGGTATAGGATGATAAAAACATATTTCAAACGATTTAAATATTGGCTGCGCGTTTTGAGCGTGCGAATTTTGCGCATCAATAAATACTTAGAAAATAAATAGCCCCCGACCATGATCACGGCCAACACCAATGAATTGACCAGACTTGTTGAATAGGACCCTATGACTTCAGGCATGAATGCGCAAACCTTTTGTTAAACGACTAACACTCAATTGATGTGTAAGTACATGATCATGACCAATCATGCTAGGGTTACAGGACATGCTGCAAAACTTAGCATAATAGTTTGAAAGGGAACTTTATATGAGCTGGCGCTCATTCTCAAGACCATTTGCAAAAAATCTTGAGCTATAATTTAAAGAAGATAAACAGGTTTGATTTTTAAGGAAAAACTCACCACACCATGGATCAAGGACCTGAATCCCCAAGTCCTGCTGAAATAGAGCTTAGCGAATATCAGCAGAATATTAAGCATCTCTCCGATGAGATAGTGAGGGCGCAAGCCCCTATCCGTATTTTAGATGCCATAAAATGGGATAATTCTATTAAAGAAAAGTTCTTCGCTAAAAAGTGTAAGGAACAACCCGAAATCACTCAAGAGTATTACGAAAAAAATGCTTCCCTTGATTGGTCAAAGCAGCGTCAACTGTTTCATATTATTGAACGTGAAATTACCAAAAAGTTAGGACAATTTAATCCCGTTGGGCAAATCATGAGACGTATTTGCTCTGAATATTTACGGGTTTTACATATGTTAGAAGCCAGAGGAACACTAGAATTTTCATTAATATCCCAAGAACTCTACGGCTCAGCTAAAGATGTGTTTCATGTGGGTGACCCGACCCTTGCGCAATTAGGAATAATGATGGCAGACGCACTGGGTCAAATTAATCAAAGTAAGATACTAGAGGAAGAAGAAAGAACCATTACTGCCCAAGACGCGATTATTATTTTACAAACAGAGCTCGACAAATATTTTTTAGAAAAGCAGGTTCGAGTCATCGTTAGTGATGGCATTATTGCAGATGCAGCGGCAGGTGCTGACTACATCAAAATTCGCTCTGATGCACTGTTTAACGAGCGTGATTTGAAAATTCTGGAGATCCATGAGGGACTGGTTCACATTGGTACCACTTTAAACGGCAAGAGCCAACCCATCTGTACCTTTTTGAGTAAGGGGCCACCTTCTTCCACCGTGACCCAAGAAGGTCTAGCCATATTAATGGAACTCTTAAGCCTCATTTCGTATCCTGCACGCTTAAAGAAATTAGCCAATCGTATTAGAGCAGTTGAGCTAGCCGAAGATGGTGCAACTTTTTTAGATATCTTCGAATTTTTTCGTACCGAAGGTTACGATGAAGAAACCTGCTACGTTTTAGCGGGTCGTGTGTTTCGGGGAAGCCTGCCTACCCTGGGGCCCTTCACCAAAGATCTCTCCTATTGCAAAGGATTCGTTTCTGTTTACAACTTTATTTTACTAGCCGTGCGCAAGGGAATGCTTGACAGGATCCCAATGTTATTTTGTGGTAAAACCAATTTAGAAGATATTCGCGATATCTCTCAATTAGTAGAGGAAAATATCATCATATTACCAAAGTATTTACCGCCCCAAATCAAAGATCTCAACGCCATCTCTGCTTGGATGTGCTTTTCCAGCTTCTTAACTCAACTCAGTATGAATAAGATTGAAAGTGATTATGCTTATCTTCTAAGCTAAAAAGGGGGAGAATGCTCATTCTCCCCCTTAAAGGCAAGCTAGTCTAAATCTTCATCATTATTATTATGTTCTTGCTTTATAGAGCCTTGGTTGCCGGTAGACTGGGCTGCAGGGGATGTGCTGCTTTCACCAACAAACACTTGATCATCTGTCGCTCTAGCACCAGATTGACTTGATGAACCAAGCCCAGAAGAGGCACTTGGATTAGGATTAGTGCTAGAGGTTGACGAGCCAGTCGCATTATGCTGGAAATCTGAATTTGCATAGGCTGACGAAATAAAACCAATAGAGGCAAGCACAACCGCTATTTTGACTATTTTTTGCATCGCAATATTTCTCCGGATTAACAAGACCTAAAAATCCAGAATATCCTGAAATATTAATAGTTAAACAAATTCCTTAAAAGTTGAGCTTCCTTACCGGCGACGCAGGCATTATTTCTTCCTGATAAGTGCCATTGTCATGAATCGTAATGCGACTCGGTGTTCTCTTCATTCTCTTTTGTGGAGACTCAAAAATCACCGGTCGTTTACGAGTCGGCGAAGGAGGACATTCCGCTTGGCAACTATCGGGTACCGAATTTGTTGAGTTGTTATTGGAATTTTTATCTGTAAAAAACAGCATGTGGATCGTTTGAAAAAGACTGTCCAACGATAAAAAATTAAGCAATTTTTGTAGCCAGGTCTTAGGTGCTGTCACCACGCCTTCATAAAGCCCTACCACTTCATCTATTGCATAGAACAACCGGCTGGAATTCATCACCACAAAAATGGAAGAAACCGCCATCAATGCGCTAGCCATGATGGGATTTAAAATAAAACCAAAAAATGGGTATAGCAAACCGCTGGCAGCGATGATACCAAATATATTGTAAAACGCTGTCCACAGTAAATTTTGACGAATATTACGCATTGTTTGTTTGGCTATAATCAACATCGTGGCCACATTAAGGTTTTGCAAAGCAATGTCTGCTGTTGCCGAAGCATTTGTCCAAGATCCTAACGCAATACCAACATCCGCTTCATCGATCGGTTTTAAATCATTAAAACCATCTCCCACCATAGCGACCACACGGCCCGCACGTCGTAAGTTGGCAATAAACTTCTTTTTCATGTCTGCATTATGATTGGCGTATACTTTGCGAATACCTAACTTATTAGCAACAGCCTGTGCAGGACCCATTTCGTCGCCTGTTAACATAAATATGTCTACATTGAGCTTCTGCAAGTCTTCGATGGCCTTTATAGCATCATCACGTCTATCATGATGTAAGCCGACAACAGAAACACATTGTTTATCAATGCTAACATAAATCGATGTCTTCCCATTTTTGGCGTTTTGTGATTCAAATTCTTTACACCTATCTGATACTTTGATGCCACGAGACTCCAAATAGGATAAGTTTCCAACAAGAACATCTTTACCATTAACCTTTCCTGAAACACCCTGCTCATGTTTAGCGGAGTCTAGTACAGCTTGATAAAGCGGCTGCATTGATTTTTGATTAACATAGGCTCTTTCAAATGACTTAGCTATAGGATGATCAAGACCCTGCTCCAAACTAGCAACATATCGCAAAATTTCGCGCCTGGACCAAGTCGATTGATTCTCTTCTACAAAAAATTCTGAAATCACAGGCGTCGTTAATGTACCCGTTTTATCAAAAACAACCGTGTCAACTTGAGCAGCTGCTTCAAGAGCTGAAGCATTGTGTACTAAAATACCTTTGTTGAATAATTTATAAATACCAATTGTTGTAGAAATAGGCGTTGCAAGTCCCAGTGCACAGGGGCAGGCATATAATAAGACAGATATCGCACTTTTAAGCATAAAAGCAATTTGCGGAACAGGGCCTAATAAGTACCAGCCCAAGGCTGTCAGCGCCGATAAAGAAACAATCGTGGGCACGAAAATAACTGCCAGACGATCGACTAATTTAGAAATCGATGATTTCGAGCTAGTGGCTTTGGCCACATCCTCTAACACCCTAGATAAATGCCCTTCTTTACCTTTACAAGTTGCTTGAATGTAAACCGTATTCTTGGTATTTAGACTGCCACTAAATACTTCATCGCCTTGCTTTTTATTACATGCCTTAGATTCACCAGTCAGTGTTTCCTGGTTAACAAAGGTCTCAACATCATTCAAAATAATCCCTTCAACTGGGAAACGTTCATCTTTTTTAACCTGAATAATATCGTCTTTGTTAATATCGCAATATTCAATTTCTTCTACCTCAACATCACGTTCAAAATGCAGAGGCTGCCCAGGTTTAAACTTACAACGTTTAACGTACTGAGGTTGTAATCTAGTACTCACCTCTGCAAGACTTTGCGACTGGTCTTTAGAGCGCTCTTGAGCCTGCGCTCTCAGGCCTTTACCGAAATTAACAATAAATAAAATCATATTCACGGCTAAAAACTGGTATTGCAGTGCAGCCACGGGAAATAACCAAGGCATTAAAACCAGGATCATGGAATAAAACCACGCACTACCGGTTCCCAAGGCAATTAAGGTATTCATATTTGATGAGCGGTTCTTAATGAGCTCATGCCAAGCATCTGCATAAAATTCTTTTCCTGTCTTATACATAATACCCAGCGTTGCACCACCTATCACCACACCAATGGCCTGACCCAAGAGCGTTACAGGCGGTGGAATAAAACTGGCCAGCAATATCCAAGGTAGTGCTGCTATCGCATTAATCACTGCTTTACGGTAAAAAACTTTAGGATTATCGCCGCGCAGAACGTCGTTTTTGGGAGGCTCGACCGATTTGATAGAGACATTAGGAGAGGATACTACTGATTGAATATCGATTTTAATCTGTCTATCTAGCAACGCTTGCTTAGCTTCATCATTTGAGGTAAACGTTGTTACTGAAATCGTATTGGTAGAATAATTAACTTTACAAGACTTAATATAAGCTCGATTTTTGTTTAAAGTCTCTTCGATTAGATTGGCTTCTTTAGGGTCTCTTAAGCCCTTAATACCATAATAAAATGTTTTCTCATTACGAAATGTTAACCATTTTGCGTCGAAACCTAATTCTTCTATGGCTTTAACTATTGTACTAGGATTAGTGCCTTCTTCTACCGTGACACGTGCACGATGGGTTGCTAAATTGATATCAACCTTATCTCTTACATATTTTTCAAGTTCTAAGGAGTTTCTAATCGAATCGCTGCATCCTGAGCATGTCATTCCTCCAATTTCAAAGTAATAAGTAACATTACTCATATGGTATTTGCTCCAGGGGAATTTTTTAGTTGTTATGTAAGTCTATTTGGCATTCACCAAATGCTTGGCTTTTCTCATTTTTGGCACCATCAGAGCGGACATTGGCCACCTTTGCAAGATAGGTAGATTCATCACCCGTTAAGTAAACGCCATCAAAGACAGCGCTTTCGAATTTTTGAATCAATTTATTGCCTTCTCTAGCGGTGGCGACAAGATCTTCTAAGTCTAAATAAAGCAATTTATCAGCACCGATACTTTGCCTAATTTCTTCAACTGTACGACCATGACCAATTAACTCATTAGCATTAGGCATATCTATGCCATAAATGTTGGGGTAACTGATCAAGGGCGCGGCTGAAGCAAAATAGACTTTGCGCGCACCGGCCTCTCTTGCCATTTTAATGATTTCTCTTGAGGTTGTTCCTCTGACAATCGAGTCATCAATGAGCAAAATATTTTTATTTTTAAATTCTAATTCAATCACACTTAATTTTTGCCTCACCGATTTCTTACGAATTTTCTGGCCTGGCATAATAAAGGTTCGACCAACATAGCGATTTTTCACAAAGCCTTCACGATACTCAACATTGAGTCGACGGGCCAAGGGGATGGCAGCATTACGGCTAGTTTCAGGAATAGGGATCACTACATCAATATCTTCAATTTTCCACTCTTTGCGGATTTTATCAGCTAATTTCTTACCGATATTCATTCGGACTTTATAAACCGATATTTTATCAATAATAGAATCAGGTCTTGCAAAATAAACAAACTCAAACAGACAGGGGCTTAGCTGTGCATGAGCGCTACAAGCTTTGCGATGCACTGTGCCATTATTTTCTATGATAATTGCTTCAGAAGGGCCAACATCATCTACAATCGAAAAACCTTGTGAAGTGAGCGCAACGCTTTCTGAAGCCACCATGATTTCAGTACCAAGCTCTGTCTCACGCTTGCCGTAGATTAAAGGTCTGATACCATGGGGATCGCGAAAAGCAACTATCCCAAAACCTGCGATCATGGCAATTACAGCATAGCCACCCCTGCAGCGTTTGTGTAAGTTACTGATTGCAGTAAAAATATCATCCTTGGTTAATTTGATTTTACAAACTCTTTGCAGTTCATGCGCAAGAATATTTAAAATAACTTCAGAGTCTGAACTGGTGTTGATATGACGAAAATCATCGTGAAATAACTCTTGTTGTAACGCCTCGGCATTCGTTAAGTTACCATTGTGAGCCAAAACAATACCAAAAGGGGAGTTAACATAAAAGGGCTGGGCTTCAGCTTCACTGGAAGAACCTGCGGTTGGATAACGGACATGACCAATACCCATTTTTCCTTTTAGCCGCAGCATATGTTTTGAACGAAAAACATCTTGAACTAACCCATTTGCTTTACGTAAAGCGAATTGCTTTTGTTCGCAAGTCACCATTCCTGCTGCATCTTGGCCACGATGTTGTAGTACAGTCAAGGCATCGAAAATCATTTGGTTGACTTCTGATGTCGCCACAATCCCAACAATACCACACATTCAAAACACCTCAACTAAACTTAAAGTAACACTTAAATATTTTTTGATAATTTATCTTCTGGTTTCTTTTCCGGCTTCTTATCGTTCTTTACAACTTTATCTGAAAAGTTAAAAACTTTGGCATGTTGTTCAGGTAGCTGTTCTTGTAACCAAACAGCGACCACTTGCGCTCTCGGAATGAAATGGGATGTTTGCCACCATGGTGCTTGTGGAAGTGCGGTAAGACCTCCAACCAAAACCAAAATGGTGATAAAAACCACTCCTCGTAAAACACCGAATAATGAACCAAGCACACGGTCAGCAGTACTAAATGGTGTTTTACGAACAAACGTGCCCACCACATAATTGATAATGGCGCCTAAAAACACCACGCTGACAAAAATTAATAAAAAAGCACAAAGTGAGCGCACAAAAGGCTTCTCTGTGAATGTCATATATTGGCCAAATGGCGTAGTGAACATTGCAGCGAGTACGATGGCAACGATCCAGGTCACCAAAGAAATAAATTCTTTGATAAATCCGCGCACAATACCAATCAATACAGAAATAAAAATAATTCCCATAATGATTAAATCAGATGTTCCCATTGTCATTTTTTTCGCTCCTTGATAAAACTTCTAGCGGGGTTCATAACGAACAATCATCCCATCAATTTGAAATTTCATTGCTAATGTCGAGCATAACCTATTAGCATCTTCCCTTCTTGCATAAGGCCCAACCATCACGATAGTTAATTGCATTCCTTGCCGGAAAGCCTTGCGAGTAAACGCAGGATATCCCGCAGCTTTTAATTTCTTTAACAAAGCGCTAGCATTGTGTGGTTCAGCAAAAGAACCCATTTGCACAACAAAGCCATGCGAAATACGCCCTTTAACTTTACCAGATTGATGTGCTTTATTATGGCTAACGGCCTCGTGCTTAGTTGGACTGACAGGCTTTGCATGCTTTTCTTGTTGCTGCCTGGTTCGTTCAAAATCAGCCTGTTCACGCTTCACTTGTTCACGTTTTGCCTGCTCGCGTTTTTCTTGTTCCATTCTAGCTTGATCGAGTTTCGCTTGTTCACGCTTAGCTGCTTCTTGTTTTGCTTGCTCTAACGCCGCTAACTGCTCTGTCTTTGATTTTTCAGCTTTTGCTTTTTCTTGAGCTTGTAATGCTTGTTGGCGCTTTTCTTCCTCAAGCTTGGCTTGCTGTAACTTAGCGTTTTCTAGCTTTGCTTGTTCGATTTCCATCAAGCGTCGCTTGTCCTGCTCAGCCTTTGCTTTTATTTTCTCTTGTTCTATCTTTGCCTGTTCAGCCAACTTAGCTTGTTCTAGTTTTCTTTGTTGCTCTTGCTTAGCTTGTTCTAGCTTCTGTTGCTGTTCTATCTTTGCTTTTTCTTCTGCTTGAGCTTTTTCTTGTGCTAACGTGTCTTCTTTTTCTTTTACTTTCAGATCCTCTTCTCGACCTGGTGTTTTAGCATCGGCTATGGGCTGGGTTTCATCAACGACGGCTGGTTTATCTGTAGGTGCATTTTTTAGTTGAGCTAATACTTCTGGTTTCTGATCTTTATTTAAATCATTTTTAGTTAAAGAAGCCGCAGGGACATCCTGCAAGACATTGGATTTTGGATTTTGTGTATTCTCAAGCAACATGGGAATAAAAATAACGCCCAATGCAATGACAACAATCAAACCAAATAGCCTTTCCTTTAACTTATTCATGTTAACATCCCTAATATAAACATCGCATCAACCCGTAATGCCGATAAGATTGATCATCTACCAGAGTTCTAAGAACACTACTTACTGTAAAAAATGAACCAAATACCACAATATGATCCCCTGCTTTGCACCGCTTTAACGCTGCTGTAAACGCTGCAAGCAAGCTATCATACGCGCTTAAACACTTTGCGCCTTGGGCCTCGAGGGTTTGTTCTAGCAATGACGGCGGTGCACTTCTTGTAACCTGATGTAAACCACCGATAAACCACTCACTCACCCGACTGAGCATAGGTATGACAATATTGCTCAGGTCTTTGTCTTGCAAACTTGCCCATACTGCTATGACTTTGCTATCTGTATGTTGTTTCAGCCTCTGAGCCAATCGCAAGCATGAGGCAGGGTTATGCGCCACATCCAATATCACAGGAATACCATCCACCTGTACCGTTTGGAAGCGGCCCATCATCGTTACGTTTTCAATATAGTTGATCACTTCGCTAATATCAGGCAACTGATAGAATGATTTACTGAAGACAGTATAGGCAGCTAAAGCTATTGAAACACTATTTTCTGGCAAATTGCATTTTGGCAGTTTAATAACTTTATCTTGGAAGCGCCATTCTTGATATGAGGCATCGGAAAACTCAAAATCCTTACCCTCTAAAACGTAGGGGTTTTGGTTAGCTTGCAGAGCTTTTTGCAATGAGCTCACATACGCTTGCTCACTGACAACAACCGGGATATTCGGACGTAGGATGCCGGCTTTTTCATGTGCAATCGCCTCGCGGGTCGCCCCCAAAATCTCGGCATGATCAATACTGATTGAAGTAAAAACAGCTAAGGTTGGGGCAATTACATTCACCGCATCTAATCTCCCCCCTAAACCGACTTCTAGAATAATGACGTCTAATTTAGGAGAGGCTTTGTGAAACACTGCCAAAGCAGCCAATGTAGTGTATTCAAAAAAAGTGAGCCCTTTTAAAGCGTGCTGCTCAATGGATGCAAAGGCTTCGCACAAAGCTTCATCTGAAACAGGTTGACCATTGATTTGAATCCGCTCGTTAAAGCGTAATAAATGAGGAGAAGTATAAGCTCCAACGTTTAAGCCAGCAGCTTGTAAGAGAGTGGCAAGAACAGCGACTGTTGAGCCTTTGCCATTGGTTCCAGCAACTGTGATAACAGGGCACGAAAAGTCTAAGACTTTCGCTGCCGCGCCGACTTCCTTCACACGTTCTAAACCAAGTTCAATAATATGCTGTGGTCTTGATTGCTCAATATGTGCCAACCAGGCTTCCAGATCAGAGCGATCCATCAAGCTCACGCTACACTCTCACTTTTATATTGCATTAGCTTTGCAAGAATAGCAGCTATGCGGTCACGCAACTCTCGCCTATCTATAATCATATCGATGGCGCCGTGTTCTAAAAGAAACTCACTGCGCTGGAAACCTTCAGGTAATGTTTGACGAACCGTTTGCTCTATCACTCTGGGTCCCGCAAACCCAATCAAGGCTTTTGGCTCTGCAATGTTGATATCGCCTAACATGGCTAAGCTAGCAGAGACTCCACCCATACAAGGATCGATCATGACAGATATATAAGGTAACTTGACAGCAGCCAGCTTCGATAACGCCGCGCTTGTTTTAGCCATCTGCATGAGCGATAAAAGAGATTCTTGCATTCTGGCTCCACCAGATGTCGCAAAACAAACCAATGGCATTTCGCCTTTGATAGCTGCTTCAACTGCTTGAACAAAGCGCTTACCAACGACAGTTCCCATTGAGCCACCAATAAAATTAAACTCAAAGGCTGCAACGACAATAGGCTTATTGTGTAAAGAGCCCTTCATGACGACCAATGCGTCCTTTTCACCTGTTTCCTTTTGTGCGGCACTGAGCCTATCACGATACCGCTTGGTGTCCTTAAATCTGAGTCTGTCTACTGGCTCTAGATCGGCGCCTATCTCTTCACGGCTTCCTTTATCAAGGAATTGCTCTATGCGCTTACGTGCACTTATACGGTTGTGATAATCACATTTAGGACAAACGTCATAATTCCTTTCCAGCTCTGCTTTAAACAAAACCGCACTACATGCCTGGCATTTTGTCCAAAGCCCTTCAGGTATCGATTTCTTCTTTACCGAAGAAGAACGAACCTTGGCAGGAAATAATTTCTGAAACCAACTCATAAAATTCGTTACCCCTAACTTACTTGCAGTGGAGTTTACCTAAAATAACGCAACCAATGCCAGTAAGAAAAATAAGCTGCGCTAAGTTGCTAGTAGCGAAGGGACAAAAAACCAAGGCATTCTGACGGGAGCAGGCAACTGAAAATGACTTGGATATCTAACATCTACTAAATATAACCCTGATGCAGGCGCTGTATGACCCGCTAAGCGCCGATCCTTTGCCTCTAGGACATCCTTAACCCAGGACTCTTCACATTTGCCCTGCCCCACCATCATTAGGGTACCAACGATATTACGCACCATATGGTATAAAAACGCATTGGCAGTGATATCAAGGATGATATTATCGCCAAAAGAATGGATTTTAATTGTCTGAATAGTGCGGGTTGCGGTTTTAGCCTGGCAATGGGCTCCTCGAAAGGAGCTGAAATCATGTTTACCGATTAAGTATTCTGCAGCCCTTTGCATTGCTTCGATATTAAGGCGAGGTAAGACCCAAGTAACCCCCTGACGCATGATACCTGGACTTACGGCACGATTTACCATCACGTAACAATAACGCCGGGATAAAGCCGATTTTCTTGCGTCAAAATCGTTCGAGACTTCATGCATCCAACAAACACGAATGTCCAAAGGCAAATAGCTATTCACACCCCGTACCCAAGCAATGGCAGCTCGAATAGCAGGCGTTTCAAAATGGACAACTTGATTACTCGCATGTACACCCGTATCCGTTCGCCCGGCGCAAAATACGGTCACAGAATGATCAGCCACTTTACTGATGGCATCCTCTAAACATTGTTGGATTGAAGGGTTATTGAGTTGACGTTGCCAGCCAAAATAGCGACTCCCATCATACTCCACCCCCAGAGCAATTCGTTGCATACTTAGGTATTTATCAAAGCTTATCTAGAACGAGGGGGAGTATTATACCAAGAGTCAGTACTTTTAGCATCAAGGCCGGCAGAAGGAGCAGCCCCTTCATTATTCGTATTGGCAGGGTTCACCGGGGTGCTAGCACTCATCAGCTCCGAGAGTTTTTCTTGGCGGATCTTAGCTGCAAGATAAGCAGAATTCAGCGCTGTTGAGGTTGCATATCCCTTGGTGATAGCTTGGTCCTGAGAAGGATTAATTTCATCTAAAGGTTCGACATAGGTAGAGAGGCTCACCTGAGGAACAATATCAACTTGTATGATGGGATCGGTTTGTTGAAGAGGTGCCTGATTTAAATAAAGAAATTCTTTCAAGCTGTCAGAGCGTGAAAACAATTCATAAAAATGATAGAACTGCCCTTCTAGTATCTCAGCATGCAATTGATTAAGCACCACACTGTCATGAAAATCCACCGAGATTTGATTAAAATCTAAAGTCATTAACCTGTCCGCAGTTGCCCTCTCAAGTAAAAACTCTTTGGTCAAACGTTGATAAACCAACTCATCAATTAGCAGTGTATACAAACGACTCAAACTTTCTGTTCTCAGCAGAAAATCGTTATATCCTCTTTGCCTTGAAAAACCAAGTCTATCACCTTGCAAATAATCTCGGATCAAATCTTGTTGGGTATACACTTTTTTTGCTATGGTCGTTAAAGTTCTAGCACTCAGCCCAAAATATTTAGTGAATACAAATGGAAATACCGGGTGTTGCATCCAGCCGCGAGTCACCTCAGGTAAATCTGACATTTTAGAATCAACTAAACTGTATTTGGCCTTATCGCGTTGATCCAAAGTAACATTAAGAGCATAAGGGAAAGGAAAATCAATTAATCTATCAAAAGACAGATCAATTTCTACAGACATCAGATTAGGGGATTTTTCATGCAATCGATTAATTTTAGTGGTGGCTTGCTTATGGTTCACCATTGTTTCTTGAAATTCAATTGATACTTTTCGAACCGTATCAACAATTCTTTTATGATTTTTGTCTAAATGACTCACACAAATATGCATGGTAAAATTTTGACTGGTATGACTTGGCGGGAATAGATAAAGTTTATTTTTTTCTAAACCTTGAGATTGACAGTCTTCCAGCCCTTGGCCTCGCTTTACCTGTCTTTCACTAAAAATGAAGGTTAATACTGCAGGAATAGAAAAAAGTCCTACCCCCTCTTCTGGTAATTCAATCTTACCCTCTTTATTGATCACAACTTCATATTGATTGCCCGCGATATCCGTTACTTTGCAAAAATCCGCTAACGGAAAATTATCAATAAGGCGATGGTTTCCTTTGGCGGCATAACCATTAAATCCCACAATTTTAGCGGCTAACGGAGAGGCAGAGAAAAGAGTGTTAGGTAGCAAATCAGACAAATTGAGAACTGGTACGGAAACTTCCAGTACGTGATCTTCATCCAAAAGCGCAATTTCTTCTTCAATGGGAACTTCAACCCAGTGCGGCGCTAAAACAGGCAGAATATCTTTGGTGGCAAGCCAAGCAAATGATTTATCATAAAGATCAAAGGACAAAGAACTCTCGCACCAAAAAGGCAACATTCGTGCTATTTGTGAATTCTGAATCACGGGGACTTTTACATCGCCTGATTTTTTACCCAGAGGATCTACTAACACTGGCTCTCCTTGTACGCACTTTATATAGTCGCCTTTCTAACTATAGAATAAAGAGAGTGGTAATGCTCGGTTCTGGCTAAAAAATGAAAGAACAAACAGCCGCCAAGTATTCTTAGTGGAGTGTGTAGAGCTAACAAATGACTGTTGTGAGATGGGCACGGGCAACAACGCCTAAAGGCAAAATAGCAAGAGCAAAAAAGAAAGCCTGAGTGTTGTACCTACACTCAGGCATTTTCCCCCGAAGGTTCTTTGTTTTCTTATTATTATTTTTTTTATTATTATCCTTGTTGTTATTATTGATTCCTAAGCGTATTTTTTTATTATTATAAACCCCTACTTTTATCGTTACGCCTGTCGATCTCTGCCGACTTAAGGTTATTAAAACATATCGAAAGCCATGCGAATATTGTCCCATAGGACATGGGACAGGCGGTCAAGTTTGGCTATAGGTCGGGCTGTGAGGCTAGCTTTTAAGAAATACTTTCTAGGAGCGCTTCAATTTGCTGCAAATAATCACCAGAAGCTTCTTTTTTGAGGTCATTTAAGAGTTCTTTTGCGTCGGCAAATTCACCCATATCGATATAAGCTTTCGCTAGAGCAATCTGCGCTCTTTGAATATCCTGCGTATTATTTGCTAGCTTTGGATCTTCTTTGGAGGCTAGATTCACTGACGGTAGCGCATCGATATTAATACTGTCGCTTTCTACTGCCTGTGGTGCGGTCTTTGGCTCATAAGACTCTTCTACCTCTGGCATTTTCAAACTTTGCTCATTTGGATTAGGAATTGGCTCTAATTCAAGCGGTTTTCTCTCTTTTGAAACTTTGGTAGGCGCAATTACGTTTGCATTAGGGGCTTCATGCTGCCTCTCATGGGTTGGTACGCGAACAGATTCATTGGTAACTTTTTGACGCAATGTTTCAATTTTAGACCAAATGCGAGGTGAAATATCTTTTAAATCCTCTGACAATCCCTCAAACATTCTAATAAATTCATTATATTTCTCAGTCAACACATAGAGTTCTAGTAATTTATATATTGCAACCCATTCATCTGGTTTTTGCTGTAAGATTTCTTTAAGAATTTTTTCAGCTTGCCCAAATCGCTCATATGAAATGCATTCTTCGACATCAGCAAATTTTGCCTCGAACGTACCTTCACTATCAAAGCTTTCTTTGATTATTTTGGCTGTCTGTCCCGTTTTCTTGAATTTTTTCTCTTGAGCTGAAATAGCATCAAGTGCTCGATCTAAGTCAAAGTGCATCCCATAATTTGCCACTTCCTGGCCTGAGCCTAGAGCAGCAACTGGTTCTGATTTTGTAAACAATCCCTGTAAAGACGCCTCAACAAAAGCCAATATGACGTTACGACGGAACCAAGCGAGCACCAACAGCATCGCACTCAAGGATAATAGTAAGAATAACAACAACGAGTTACTTGTTGGTTTTTCTAAATCATTAGTTACTGACGCCTTTTGCGGTGCTGATACAGAAGTATCGTCTGCAGTAATCACTTTATTTTGTGGTTGACTGTGAGAAGCAATATTATCGACTTTAATAGTATTTGGTTTAACTTCATTTTCAGCCAGATTCGGTACCACTAACTGCTCATTTGCCCCTTTTAGCTCCTTTTGCTCAGGTGTAGCAGGTGGAACGGGAGCTTGATTGGGATTAGGCTCAGGGGCTTTTGGCGGCGCCATCTGAGCTAACATTGGTTCATCTAGCCCCACTTGTGCAGATTTTTGCGGAAGATCAGATACTGCTACAGCAAATTGTCCCTGTGTATTTTCCACTGTTTGGGTCGTATTGGGTTGCTTAACCATATCAACCAATTTTTTGATTTCGTCATCTTTCATCGAAAGTAATTTTTCAAGTGACTGGTTTTGGTTTTGTAACGACAGATTTTTTCTTGTCATGTCTTCGTTATTGCGCTTGAGCGTATCAATGGCTTCTTCTATCAAGGTCAAACGTTCCGATAACACAGTTTGATTTTCTGTTTTAACGGGCGCATCTGCATTAACCTTGGCAGCAGATGACAATGACTGTACGGGTGCCACCAGCTTGAGCGCTTTTTGTGGTTTAGGCGATAAGGGTTTTACAGAAGCAGTTGCTATGTGCATAGATGGCGCTTTGCGCGGCTCATGGTGGGGCGTTTGTCCTTGCATAGCAATGTAATATTGAGATTGCTCGATTGAATAGCTTTCCAGCTCCGCCTTATCAGGCAATTTCAACACGGCACCACTGAGCATATAGTTAATATTACCATCTCGAAAGGCATGAGGGTTTTTTTCTGCTATCGCCATAACAGCTTGATGGACATTACTGTGCGTATTCAAAGAAAGACTTTTGGCAATGCTCCAAAGACTCTCATCGCTAATAGGTCCATATGTCCCCCCTGGCATTGTCTCAACATGCCGAGTCATATTGGGCTGACATGTGTCGGGGAATTCTTCTTTACGTATTTTTTTTTCAGTGTGAGCACCGATGACTGGGATAATTTTTTGTTTTTTTTGGATCGTTTTGATCGAGGGGATCACCGACTTAGGTGGATCAAGTAATAAGGTATATTCTCTGAGTAACCTGCCACCTGGCCATTTCACTTCAATAAGGAGATCGACAAATGGATCTTTCACAACGTCTTTGGTAACCAATTTTAAAACCGGGCGACCTGCGACTTCGTCCTTAACAACCTGAAACATAATAGAAGTTAACCAACCTATTGGTTGCAACCCGGCTTCTTCATAAGCTTGCTGATCAGCAACTGTCGCAATGACATCGTTCGGCTCAACCCCTTTTAGATCTTTGAGTGCAATTTCTGCATCCAAAGGCTCGTTAAGATGAGAATGGAGCACGATGTTACCAAGCCCAATGGCATAAGCAACCACAGGAACAAGCGCAAACGCTAAAGACGACGCAATGGTCGAAAATAGCTTTGTCACATGTTTCCCCACACAACACTCCTTGTTCGTATACTCTTCTCTATTTGACGTTATACGTTGTTAGCTACGGGCTCTTACAATCCTCATGTATCCTAAAACACACTCCGGTTGTTCACCCCTTGGCCTAAAGTCAAATGGACTTGAGTATTCATGATAATCTTCATCCATTTAATTTAGTTATTTTACTTACATATCAATGTAGGTGTTATAACTTAAACTAACTCTAACTATAGTTTTATAAATAATCTCTTACCAGTATTTCCGCAATTTGTATACTATTTAACGCCGCTCCCTTGCGGATATTATCAGCCACCACCCAAAGGTTTAGCCCATTCGGATGGGAGATGTCTTCTCTGATTCGCCCCACATACACAGCGTCTTGACCATCCCCTTCCAGAAGTGGGCTAGGGTACTGGCCATCTACTTCTTGATCTTTGACGATGATGCCAGGCGCCCCCTTCAATAAAGCGATGGCTTGTGCTTTGGTTAATTTTGTTTTGGTCTCAATATGAACGGCTTCAGAGTGACCACAATATACAGGCACTCTCACCGCCGTTGGATTAACCAGAATAGACTCATCATGAAGAATTTTTTTGGACTCGCGAACAATTTTCATTTCTTCGCGCGTGTAACCATTCTCTTCAAATATATCGATATGGGGAATTAAGTTAAAAGCAATCGGTATAGGATAAACTGACATTGCTGGTGTCTGTTCTGCTAACACCGCTTTGGTTTGCAATGTAAGTTCTTCAATAGCTTTTTTTCCAGTTCCTGAAACAGACTGATAAGTAGCAATGTTAATTCGCGTAATGCCTACAGCATCATAAATTGGTTTCAAGGCAACAACCAATTGTATGGTGGAACAATTAGGATTAGCAATAATGTGCCGGTTCTTATAAAGACTAATATCTTGCGGGTTAACCTCGGGAACGACTAATGGAATATCAGCGTCATAACGAAATTGGGAGGTATTATCAATCACCACGCACCCTGCTTTAGCTGCTATAGGAGCATAATCTGCTGAAACGCATGCTCCCGCTGAAAAGAAAGCTATATGCGCTTTCTTAAAATCAAAAGTGGCTGCATCTTCAACAAGTAATTGCTGCCCTTTGAAGGTGACTGTATCACCGCTTGATCGTGCACTCGCCAAAGGATAAAGTTTGCCAACAGGAAAAGAACGCTGCGCTAATATCGACAAGAGCGCTTCACCAACTACACCTGTTGCTCCCAAAATGGCCACATCAAACAGCTTGGTCATATCTTCCTCTTAATAACAGCACTAACCACTTTTAAGTAATAATACGAGCACGACTACAAAACCGATTAAGATTAAAGCTAATACACCCGCAGTACCAAAACTTTTGGTCAAATTTTCTTTACTGAATAGTTGGGGATTGGCTTTCATCGTGCCGTAGATCCGCCAAATTATAAATAAGCAGATCACCGCAAGAGAAATTTGGATGATTAAATTCATAATGTCCCCTTTCGTTGACCAAAAACACACAACCAATGATCCATCAATACCAATGCCACCATTGCCTCTGCAACAGGTACCGCACGTATACCGACGCATGGATCATGTCTACCCAATGTCGCAACCGTCACCGCTTCGTTTTGCTCATTCACACTCTTCCCAGGCAATCTTATGCTGGAAGCAGGCTTGAGTGCCAAACTGACTAACAATGGTTGGCCAGTTGAAATCCCAGCCAAAATTCCGCCAGCATGATTACTTAGAAAACCATCGGGGGTGATTTCATCACGATGCTCGCTACCTTTTTGCCGCACCACTTGAAAGCCATCACCAATCTCCACCCCTTTGACAGCATTAATGCTCATTAGCGCTTTTGCCAAATCGGCGTCAAGCTTATCGTAGACAGGCTCTCCCAAGCCTCTTGGCACATTATCAGCTTGAACAGTCACTCTTGCACCACAAGAATCACCCAAGCGCCGTAAATGTTCAATTTTCTCTTCCATCAACCTAACTTTAGTGATATCAGGACAGAAAAAGGGGTTTTGGTTGATGGCATCCCATGAAAAATTTTCTGATTCAATGGCAATATTATCCATTTGTGCTAAATAACCACGGATGGTGACAGCACTTGCTTCAAATAAGAATTTACGAGCAATCGCACCGGCCGCAACTCTCACGGCAGTTTCCCGTGCCGAGGCACGACCGCCACCACGGTGATCTCTAACCCCATATTTGTGAAAGTACGTATAGTCACCATGGCCTGGGCGAAACACTGATTTGAGGTCATCATAATCTTTACTGCGCGCATCAACATTACGGATTAATAGCGCAATCGGTGCGCCAGTTGTTTTGCCTTCAAATACGCCTGATAGGATTTCAACCTTATCTGACTCTCTGCGCTGCGAAGTATAATGAGACTGGCCTGGTCTGCGTTTATCTAGAACTGGTTGAATATCTTCCTCAGACAAAACAAGACCTGCCGGGCAGCCATCCACAACACAGCCAATCGCTATACCATGTGCCTCACCAAAGGAAGTGACTGAGAAATATTTACCGAAAGTGTTACCAGGCATTATTTTTGAACTAATAAATGACGAAACTCATGTAATTCTTGTGCCGTTAGCAGAAAAACACCTTCTCCGCCTCGTTCAAATTGTAACCAAGTAAAAGGCACACCTTGATACTCTGCTTCTACTAACTCTTGGCTATATCCGACTTCCACAATCAAAATACCGGTTGGCGTAAGATGTTCTTCTGCTTGCGCTAATATTCTACGCACCACGTTCAAACCATCGTCACCACAGAGCAATGATTGTTGAGGTTCATGAGTATACTCTGTCGGTAATGCATCATATTCCGCTTTACCAACATAAGGGGGGTTACTAATGATAATGTCGTAACGTTTACCATCCAGAGAGTCAAACACATCGGAATGAATGAGAGAGACATTCTCTTCTAAGCCAAAACGTTTAACGTTGATTTGGGCAACTTGCAGTGCTTCTTCGCTCTTATCAACTGCATCCACTAGAGCTTCAGGGAAAGTCAGTGCCGCACTAATAGCAATACAACCAGACCCTGTGCACATGTCTAAAATGCTTTGCACATTCTCAACTTCTACCCAAGGGCTTAATTCGTCTTCTAGTAATTCAGCGATTGGAGAACGTGGAATGATCACGCGCTCATCCACATAAAAATTCAGACCAGCAAACCAAGCTTCATTGACCAAATAGGGTACCGGGACTCGATCTTCAACTCTTCGTTTTATTTTTTCAGCGAGTCCTTGCTTTTCGCTTGCCGTTAGCCTTGCATCTAAAACGTTATTATCGACATCGGGAGGCAAGTGCAATGCACTTAAAACCAAGTTAACAGCCTCATCCCATCCGTTATCTGTGCCATGACCGTAAACTAAATTCGCTTGATTAAAATGCGTCACAGCATAACGAATGAAATCGCGAACCGTTATCATCTCTTGTGCCGCTTCACGGGTATCTATCGCGATTGCCATGACACTCAACCTATTTTTAAACCAAATATAATTCTGATCATTGTCCTTAGAATATGATGCAAAATCAATTCTGATTTGCCGCCCATTTAAAGTTATCTAAACAGCTATTGTCGCATGACGGTTTTCTTGGTCTCAGGCTCTAGTGTTGGCTTTGGCTCTGTATCTGTTGGTTGATAATTAATAGCATAAGAAATACCTCGAAAAATCACTTTAGGTGAACTATCAAGGCACTTTTCTTTGGCCTTAGTACATTTTTCAGGCGTCTTCTCACAAAGCTCAGTTTTAAACTCAGGGATGGACTGGTTTAGCCAATAATTAACAGCACTGGAGCCACCTGCAATGCAAACAAAGACCACACTTAACAACGTGTAGCCAAAATAGGCACTAGCAACCCCGCCCAACAAAGCTAAAAATGCAATACCAAGTAGCCCACCTAAAATGCTTCGCTGATAGAATTGGTGGCCGTGCTTTAACTGGTCTTGCTTAAATGCCCTATCGGCAGGCGCCTTTAGGCTGCTGGCTACGTAATGAGCGAGCTTTGGAGAGTTAACAGGAATCAGTGTACTTCCACGACTTGTACTGATATCCGCCGATTTACTTGAGTCATTCGATCCACTAAGCATATTCACATTTCCTTATGGAACTCCCAGGTTAACAGAAACTACCAAAGATGTTCCCCTTCGTCAAAAGCCAACACCCTTAAGACTAAAGTCCAGTATACAGGTACAGTAAAGGCATGCTCTGATCACAATTGAGGTAAGGCAAAAACCAAGGTGTATTCACACGTGTAACTGGGTGGGGTATGACAGAAAACATAGATGATTTTTTGATTTTACCAGTCAGCGCTTTAGATGAAATGCTTGCCAAGTCACCCAGCGAGCAAGCCCATGAGCGCCCCATTTCATGCCTGACAACCCCCTCGGAATTTAGCTATATCGATGAGCATGGCTTGCTACCGGGTTCTTCTGAAGCAAAAACTATCATGGGGTTTTTAAGTGACAGCTTTGCACAAGCTGGAATGTTACATTTTGCTCCCATCGCTTCACAATTGGGACTGCACGATCTTAAACTCAAGGCTAATGGCACTGAATTATCTTACCTATTAGACGAAAGCCGTCAACACTTAATAGGAACCGTCGGAGAAGATACTAAGATATTTGATGCAGAGATAAAGCAAGATGGCACTTATTGTTTCACACTGCATCACCCAATCGATAGGCTCAGCGCACCGAATTTGGTTACCGATATTTGGCAAACTGTAAACGAAGAAAACACCTCCCGACTGATGCAACAAATTGAAACGCAAGCCAATCTTCCTTACCAATTTACCTTGCATTTTCTACCCGGTTTAAAAGGTATTTTTGATCAACTGCAAGTTTACTGGGATCACCAACTCTTACAATCCATCAAAACTTCAGAGCATGATGCCAGTGGGTATACTTTTTCGGTTGAAGGAGCACATGGTGATCATACTCTTTTAGAAATCGTGGGAATAGGCGGCGCAGCTTTACTAACTGATTATATTCAAAATATTTCAGTTGCTAGCACATCACAATTTCAACTGCCGATTGATTTTTCGGTACTATTCACAGGTGATGATAACAACGTCTCCCAAAGTGGATTTACCATAAACGTCACCACCACTCCAGCCATTGAAATAGGCAATCAAAATCATCTTGACATTTTCTATGAGCAATCTGTTTATCAATCAATTATTGTCAGTGATGAAAACGCTAAAGATAATCCATTAGCTACTATTAATCTTGATACACTTTTTAAACAGCTGGCAATTGATCATGATAATCGCTTAGTAGAAGTCGTACAGCGCATTGAAGATGGATTGGGTACGAATGTTTATGACATCAAAGTCTCAGATAAAGCCCATGCCATGGAGCCTATCACTATTGCGGATGTGCAGCTTTCTTTTCCAGGAGGGGATGGCGGCATGGCCGTATTCGAACGTCACATCGCGATTGATGAAGGGAGCACAAGTATTGTACTCCCTCCCTTTCTTGACTTAATCTAGAGACCAAATACACTACCTTGAGCAGGATCATGTATTTCAGTCAACTGTGCCGTCACCAAAGGTGATACCACAGCAGGATCTTGATGAACTCCTTCAGCTTGCGGTGCAAGCACATCAGCCATCTGAATCGGCTGTGTTAAGATCTCAGAACCAGTAGGTGATAATAATGCTATTGCAGCATCGACTGCGGCGTTATCAACCCCACTGCTATCGCTGTTAACAGTTAAATATGCAGAATTCAACGGCGAAAGCAGTGCCATCGCAGCATCGACCGCAGCATTATCCACTTCACCATCACTATTGCCTGCATCTGATAGATATCCAGAGTTCACAGGCGAAAAGAGTGCCATCGCATCATCAACAGCGCCTACATCAACCTCACCGTCTGAATCTGGGGTTTCAGTTGCACTAGCTTTGCCTGCCAACTTGCCGCCGATTAAACTCTTGAGTGCGTCAATACCAAAGGGGCTTGCTTCGATAACGGGTTTCGTTACTTTAGTCTCTGTTTTATCATCATCAGTATCATCACCCGCAATAGCTTTACGACGACCACCCAACATCTCTGCTAAGAAATTACCAAAACCGCCACCGGTGGCTTGTTGAGGTGCAGGGGCTGATTCTGTTTCCACATGTAAACCTTCTTGACCCACAATGTTAATCAATGTCGTTTTGTCCGCTTGAAACCCTGCGATGAGCGAGTCTATAGCAGCCTTAGAAGGCCCCTCGTGAACTGTAACACCCATTGTTAGATACTGGTTAGCAGCTTTAAAACTGCTATCCACATCTTCTGTCAGAGTTGCTTCCATTATTGTCTTTAAGCTTTGACCTTCTTCAACTATAGTTGATTCTGGATCCCTGAGTATATTGTTTATTGCATCATCAATTTGTTGTTCAGTAAGCTCTGTTGTTAACGTATTAACTGACAAATCTTGCACCAATTTAGCATGCAAAATTTGTTCAAGTTCCATCTTTAATTCATACAGTGCGAAATTCTTTGCATTAGCAATGATTTTGCGTTGAATCGCATTGCAAGCCTCGGTAATACCATTGGCTAATACTACATTTTCTTGATCTGCCGCAGTTAATTTCATGATAAGAGGCAATGCCTTCAGCTTGAGTTCATAGACATCAACCATCCGTAAAACATCCGCCGCTTTGGCATTTAATATTGTATCAACCAGATCGCTTGCGTTGTAATCCCTAGCTTTTTCTCTGACTTTCTGTTGAATTAGCTCAAGATTATTTTCCTTAGCAGTTACATCATCATCCCAGCTTGATTCATCCGATGGTTCATGATCCTTAGAAACGTCTAACCGCAATGAATTTTGCCTTGCCATAGCATTGGTGAAAAGATCAACTAAAATGCTGCTTTCTTTCTTAGGCTCGACAACTGGCGGTACTTCCGTCAGAACTTTTTCAGCCGCTTTAGCTTTCATTTTTGCCCATTGCTCTGCAAAATCAGCGCCTTTGATCACAAACTCTGGTTTGCCCACATTGGTTTTGGGCTTAGCACCTTCTTGTACCATCGTCGCTTTTGAATTATCCGGTGCACTCTGTGTCCCTTCTATCGCAGACTTTGGTTTAGCTGTCCCAGGAGGTGGCGGTGGTGGAGGCGGCACAGCACCAGACAAAGGTGGCACCACTTCACTGGCAACAGACTGGGCGTTGCCTAAATCTAATAGCGCTTGTACAGCATTTTCATCAATGATATCAAGCTTATCTGCATTAACAACTTCTGCACTGTCAAAATCCGTGAGCAGCTTTTCAACGGCAGCTGTATTTACTTTGGGCGCCCCTTCAGCTGTTTTGGATTTCATTTTTGCCCATTGCGCTTTAAAATCGTCACCCGTAATCTTAAATGCGGGTTTACCCTCGTTCAGTTGAGGTTTAGCCATATCTTCTGCTTTAGCTTGCACGTTTTGTGTTCCTGCTACCGCAGGTACAACTTTAGTAGGCTTCCAGCCAGCAGGCGGCAGAGCAGGAGGTGGCGGAGGTGTAACCACTGGTGCTTCTACAACCACTGGCGCTTCTACATCAACTGCTTCTTCAATTGTTATTCCAGCTTGTGCCAATAAAGCAACATCATCTTGATCTGCCATATCGGCCATTAAAGAATCAATAGCATCTTCATCGACTACTTCAACTGGTGCAGCAACTTGCGCTGGTGCAGCAACTTGCGCTGATGCATCTGTAACAACTTCAATGACATTTTCCTCGCGTGGCAAATCAACTTCAGCAACAGGTGCGACTTCTTCAACATCACGTGCAGGTACGGCAGGCGCTACGTCTACTTCAGCAGTAGAAGCGGCATCAAAATCACCTAATAAGGCATCAATAGCAGCCTCATCAACTACCGTTTCATCATCGCGTGCAGGTACGGCAGGCGGCACATCAGCTTCAGCAATAGGTGCGACTTCTTCAATATCACGTGCAGGTACGGCAGGCGCTACGTCTACTTCAGCAGTAGAAGCGGCATCAAAATCACCTAATAAGGCATCAATGGCAGCTTCATCGATCACCTCATCTGAAGCCACTTCTTCGTCCAACATGACTTGTTGTGGGTGGATATTACGATGACCGAGCGGTAACCCAACTAAGGGGTTAGGGGTAACGTGTGCAAATTGGGGGACAACAACCGGAATATCTTCAATAACGGCTATGCCATCAAAAGCTTCACCAACATCACCATAATGCCCTTCAATTCCAGATAGTGATCTTTCAAATGCAGAGTTAAAACCTGTGCCAGCAAATTCAAGCTCAGCGAAAGAATCTAACGATTTTGCATCCCAACCACGGCTGTCTACTTTATTTAAATTGCCGATATCTTGTTTAGCATTGATACGATAAACGCCCTCAATGCCTTTTCTAAAATAATTGCTCTGGACATCACCGGCCTCAGAGGGGTTTTGCTCTAACAGCTCGTTAACTGTTTTTGAGTCTTGTGCATCTTCCTCAGAGTATTCCAATAATTCTTTTTGGTCTTCGCTCAAAAAAAGGTTGTCTTTAAAAGCTTCCACCCAATGTTGCTCAAAACCCAATGGTTGTTTCTCATTTAAAACAAATGGAAATACACCTTTATTGTTTTGAACGTAATTTCCCAGGTCCTTTAATTCGACCAATAATTCTCTAATGGTTGGCAAACTCATAACGTATGCACCTATATAATTAGTATGAAAATTTTGATAGGTGTAATTTATCATCTATGGAAGTTACTTAACACATGTGAAGCCCCTGTTTACGATAAAGGGCAGGAAGTAGCCGATTGATTTAAGATGAGGAAAAGAAGAAAAAACCGCTTATCACCGATAAACGGCTTGCCCAGTAACTCACCTCTAGCGCTCCTAGCTATGGCGCGGTTTAGAGACATTGCGGTTATGTAGAATAGACTTCTGAGACCTTATCGTCCCAATAAATGGTATTCACAATCCAGTGGTCCGAAGGCTTATAAAACGATAATTGCCAGCGCAAAGCATGACGCTCGAATTTTTCGATAAAAGTATGGCGTACTAAGCTATTACCCACCTCTTCAGTGCGAATAAATTCCACGCTTAAGGGTTGGCCAAACCGCTCTTTCACTATTTTTCTCTGTTCTTTGGTGTGGGCTAACATGTCATCAATTTCACCCGGCGCTAAGGGCCAATAAACTTTAAGCTGAGTAAAAGCCGCCTCTTCCTTACCCTGCTCAATTTGAGAGATCACGTTTTCAGCCACCCTTTTGGTAGCACGCACATTCTTCAACTGATCGGCCGCAAATGCTCCAACGGAAAAGGAAACAGCTGCAATAAGGGTCATGAATTTAGTAGCTTTCATTGCGATTTATTCATCCTTTTAACAATTTTTCAAGTTCACTCTCGCCCAAAATAGGGATCCCTAATGCTTGCGCTTTGGTATATTTTGAACCAGGCTTTTCACCGACAATGACACCGTCAGTTTTAGCCGAAACACTGTCAATGATCTTAGCACCTTTTTGCTGCAATAGGGCTTTGATCTCATCACGCGGTATACTCAAAGTCCCCGTGATCACATAACTTTTACCTAGCAAGGTCTGATCTTTTTTGTCAATCACCTTGCGCGCAGGCCAGGCAACACCGGCTCTTAATAACGCATGAATAATCTTTTGGTTGGCTTTTTCATTAAAAAAAGTTCGAATGGATTGAGCAACCACAGGACCAACATCCGGCAGCTCTAACAATGCTTCTTCAGAAGCACCCATTAACTCTTCTAAATTCGCAAAATGATCGGCGAGCAAATTGGCCGTGGCTTCCCCTACCTCTCTAATCCCTAGAGCATAAACGAATTTAGCCAAAGTGGTTTTTTTGCTCTTCTCGATAGCCTCTAATAAATTGGTAACGGATTTCTCGCCCATTCTTTCAAGCGACATGAGCTGTGAAGAATTCAAATGATAAATATCGGCTACCGACTCAATCATTTTACTCTCAACTAATTGCTCTACTAATTTGCTCCCCAGGCCTTCAATATCCATAGCACGACGTGCTACAAAGTGTTTGATATGTTCAATTAATTGAGCCTGACAAACTAATCCCCCTTCGCAACGTAAGGCGGCTTCACCTTCCACTCGAACCACATGCGAGCCGCATACAGGACATTTCGTCGGCGCTTTAATAGCTTTAGTATTCGCATCACGCTCTTCCAGAATAGGTCTAACCACTTCAGGGATCACATCCCCTGCTCGGCGTACAATCACATAATCGTTTACACGAACATCTTTACGGGTGATTTCATCCATGTTGTGTAAAGTGGCATTACTCACGGTGACTCCACCAACTGAAACCGGCTCCAAACGCGCAACGGGTGTTAAGGTGCCTGTACGGCCCACTTGGAAATCTACCCCCAATAATTTGGTTTTCTTTTCTTGGGCGGGAAACTTATACGCTATGGCAAAACGTGGCGCACGCGCCACAAACCCAAGCTCACTTTGTAAGTCAAAATCATTGACTTTAACAACCATGCCATCAATTTCATAAGGCAGTTCGTCACGCTTTTGTAATAAGCGTGACCAATGGTCTTGCACTTTATTTAACCCCGTTACAACAACGCTGTCTGGGCAAATTCGAATACCCCACTGCTTTAATTGTTCTAACATCTGAACATGGGTTTTAGGCCATAGTTCATTAGATATTAATTGGGCACCGTAGCTAAAAAAAGCCAAATGACGAGTTGCTGTTATTTTAGGATCGAGTTGTCTTAAGCTACCTGCTGCGGCATTGCGTGGATTCGCAAATTCTTTTTCCCCTTTTTGCGCAGCATCTTTATTGAGTTTAAAAAAGCTAGCTTTAGGCATATAGACTTCGCCACGCACTTCTAAACGCTGAGGTAAATGACGACCGGTTAAGCGCAACGGAATACTCATTACGGTACGAATGTTAGCCGTAATATCTTCACCTACATTGCCATCTCCTCGTGTGGCGCCCCTGACGAGTTCACCATTCTCATAAAGCAAACTCACCGCTATGCCATCAAATTTAGGTTCGCAATGGTATTCAATATCCCGCTCATTACCTAACAGTTGTTTAATACGTTGGTCAAAGCGCTCGATCTCATCTGTGGAAAAAGCATTATCCAAAGAGAGCATCGGACTTAAATGCTTTACTGTTGAAAAGCCTTTGGCAGGCGCACCGCCAACACGTTGCGTAGGAGAATCATTCGTTATTAATTCAGGGTGATCTTTTTCAATTGTTTTTAACTCTTGAAAAAGATCATCATAATCTGCATCAGGAATGCTGGGATCATCTAAAACGTAATAACGGTAGTCGTGCTCACGGATCAGTTCCTTGAGCTTATTTAATCGCTTTAAACTGACCGAACTTCTCACGACGTTACCTATCTTCTTCTAACTCGTATTCCAATTCTTCTTCAGTTTCATTATTCACTTGGAATTGATGAACACGCTCTCTTAAGGTCGCAATAGCCTCTGTTGTTAATGCGAGTCGTTTGCTATCACAGAGATCACCCTTTAAAAAGGCGGCCAGTTGTCTGCCACTTTTGAGGAGCTTATCGAATGTTTGCATGGCATCTTGAGCAACGGGTAGCTGCATCCACATTAAAATTCCAGGATAGGTTTTATTAAACATTTGGTGATATTCAAAATTGCCAGGCTCAACAAGGGAGGCAACGCTAAACAAAATGGGAGATTTAGGATTATCTTCAACATGGCGGTGAAATATTTTCTGTTCGCCGTAGTGGAAGTGGTTCGCTTTCAACGCAGCAGACAGCATGGATCCGGTAAAAATGCCATTTTTCGGAATAATACTGAACACGATGACTTCGCTTTGTATTTTGCGCGGTTGTGTCAGTTTCTTCTTAACGGGTTTGGGCGATTCAAATAATGGTTCATGATTCAATTCTTGTTCAGGTTCAAACAGCGGCAAGGGTTTAGGCTCTGTCATTTCTTGATGTTTAATGGGTTGCAGTAGCACGTCTTCAGCTAAAACAGGCTTTGACTGTACTGTTTTTCCTAATGGCATAACGTCTTGTTCGTATTCATCTAGCAAGGGATCATGGCGTTCTTTATGTTGAGTCGCTTTTGGAGTTGGCTGCTCAAACTCTTCAAATGAAGATTGCCTCTTCCTTCCTTTTGGACGAAATGTGTTATAAAGGATAAATCCACCAAACACTAGACCGATAATCAGCAACAGCAACTGCAAATCAGTTTGCATGTTAATTCTCCCTTATTCGTGTGCCATCGATTTTGCTTCTTCAATGTCGACAGTTACCATACGTGACACACCAGGCTCTCGCATGGTAACGCCTTGTAACTGTTCGGCCATTTCAATCGCAAGTTTGTTGTGACTAATGTAAACAAATTGTACAGAGCTTGACATTTCTTTTACGAGATTACAGAACCTGCCCACGTTGGTATCATCTAGAGGCGCGTCGACCTCATCTAACATACAAAATGGTGCGGGATTTAGTTCAAAGATAGAAAAGACCAGCGCAACCGCAGTCAATGCTTTTTCACCACCAGAAAGTTGTGTAATGTTTACATTCTTTTTACCTGGCGGTCTGGCTGTCACGGTGATACCTGTATCCAGCAAATCTTCCCCAGTCATTACTAAAGAGGCTTGCCCGCCTCCAAAAAGACGTGGGAATCTTTCCATAAAGGTTGCATTAATCTTATCAAATGTTTCTTGAAACTTAGCGCGTGTTTCTTTATCAATTTTCTTGATGGCGTTATCCAGTGTTTCAAGCGCCTCATTTAAATCATTTACTTGAGAATCTAAATATTCTTTACGAACAAGCGCAGCCTGGAACTCCTCGATGGCAGCTAAGTTAATTGCTCCCAAACGCTGGATCTTTTGCTCTGTGCTCGCCAATTCAGCCGTCCATTCCTCTTCATTAGCGTTTTCAGGCATATTAGCCAAAATTTCTTCGATGGACTGTTCTACATTCTTAAGTTTTTCAAGTGTATTTTCGCGACGTACTGATAAAGCCTGCCATGACATTTTGGTAGCGTCCAAATGTTCGCGCATGGTATTAATTTTTTGCTCGTGAAGTTGTTGACCTTGTTCAATGGTACGCATACGCTGATCAAATTCAGCTGCCTCATCACGTTTGTGACTTAGCTCATCTTCAACAACCAAGCGCTTCTCAAGGAACGCTTCTAAGTCTTCTTTAAAGCCCGCAATCGGTTCCTCATTTTTTTCTAGCAACTCTGCGATATGCTCAACTTTATGTTTTGCGTTATCGATTTGCTGTTCGAAGCGACTGATATTTAATGTCAATGACTCGATTTGGGTTTTGAGGGTCTGCACTGTAATCGCTAGTTCATGACGGCGCTCTGTCGATTCTTTTGCAGATAACTTGGCTTGGTGCACAGCTTCTTGTAGTGCATCTTTTTGTTGGGTGAGCTTCTCTTGCTCATCCGTAAATTGCGACATTTCTTCCAACGCTTTTTGCAAATGACTGCGTGAGGTATTGATATCAGCCTGAGATCGCTGAATAAACTCTTTACACTCTGTTAATTCCAGCTCAATTTGCCCGTAACGCTTTTGGTTTTGTTCAATGCGATTTTGCTTGATCCGCTTATCGCTTTGCCAGGTGGACAACTCTTGTTGCAAAGCATTTTTTTGCTGATTCAAAGCATCTTTGCTTGTTTCAAAAGCTTTCAGCTCTGTTTCAATAGTGTCAATATTTTGTTGTAATGCTTCAACTTTTTGCTGCAACTCTTCCACATCTTGAGTGAGCGTTTTAATTTTTTCAGCACGTTGCAGGACACCTGCTTGATTGGCTTCTTGTTGGCTTTTAACTTTTATCCAACCCTGACCGAACCAGTTTCCTTCCGGGGTGATAATGCTTTCATTGTTGGCAATTTTTGACAACAACTGTTTTGCCTGTTCGCCCGAAGAACTAATATGAACTTGATAAAGCGCATAAAACAAACAAGAAGGTAAATGTTGACTGTTTTCAACCAAAGACACTAAACGATTTTCAATATCCGGCAAATCCAATGAGGAGTGCTCTTGCCATTCAACCAGGGTGATCCCTGCCCCTTCTAATGAAGACCAATTGCTATCCATCACGCTTTGCGTTTTTTCAAAGCCCACGGCTTCAAGGAAACCCTCTAATACCGTTTCCACTGCGACTTCCCATCCTGACTTCACTCTCACCAGTTGTGCCAAGTATTTAGGATCGTCAACACCTTGCTCATGTAACCAAGCTTTACGAGAACCTTCGTTCTCACCCAGGGAAGCTGCTTGCAGTGTTTGTAAAGCTGACAGTTGACCTTGTGCATTATTAAGAGTTTGAGATAAGGTTTTAACCTCTTGTCGCAGTTGCCCTAACTGTTGTTGATGATGCTCTTTTTGCAATGCCTTTTCTTGAAGAGCTTCAATAATCGTTTCTTGGTGTTGTTCTGCTATTTCGATTTTTTCTTCTAAGACGCTAATGTCTTGTAAATCTTGTTCACAACCCAAAGGCGCAAGTTGTGCTTGTAGACGCGTTTGTCTTTCTTGCGTATGCTGGATCTGTCTTTCGTATTGAGCAATTTTAGTTTTTTCTGAATCAGCAATTTTGACTGGAACTTGGCTGGCCTGCTGTAATTCTGCCACCCTATCACGCCAAGATTCGAGGCTCCGCTCTGCTTCTTCTTGCATTTCTTGACGTATCGCTGCTTGTTCCTGAATTTCATCATACTCAGGAAGCGCATCATCTAGTCTCTCTTGCAGGTCACGAATATTTTCTTGATCGTGCGCCAATTGAGTTTGCGTGTTCTGTAATTGCTGTTCTGCTTCTAGCTTGTCTGACGTAAATTGTTGTCTACGTTCATGATGATGTTGCAAAATTTGTTCAATTTTCGCAATATCCGCGCCTATGCTGTAATAACGCTTTTGCACTTCATTAAGTGCATCCGTAATTTCAGCATGATCAATTCGTTGTTTTTCATATTCAGTTTTAAGATGCTGCAATGAAGCTTGCTCAGCTTCCATTGCCACCAATGTTTCACGGATAAGTGTTTCATAGTTTTTTATTTCTTCATCCATGCGATGCCAAGTCATTGCAGCTAGTTCACAGCCCAATTGTTTCTCTTGGGTTTTTAATGTTTGATATTTTTGTGCCGCTTCTGCTTGACGTTCTAAATGACGAAGCTGTTTTGCCAATTCTTCTCGCAAGTCGTTTAAGCGAGCAAGATTATCTTGGGTGTGAGAAATACGGTTTTCAGTTTCTCTACGTCTTTCTTTGTATTTGGAGATCCCTGCGGCTTCTTCTACGAAGATCCGTAAATCATCAGGCTTAGCTTCAATGACACGAGAGATCATCCCTTGTTCAATAATGGCATAGCTTCTAGGACCCAGCCCTGTACCTAAAAAGATATCAGTAATATCTTTGCGGCGGCAGCGTTGACCATTCAAGAAATAGGTGGATTGGCCATCGCGAGTGACTTGGCGTTTAATCGCAATTTCTGCATAGGAAGCATATTCACCGCCTAACTTACCTTCTTTGTTATCAAATACCAATTCCACAGTAGCCTGACCAACGGGTTTTCTGCCGGATGAGCCACTAAAAATAACATCGGTAATGTTTCCACCACGAAGGTATTTGGCGTTGGATTCACCCATTACCCAGCGCACGGCATCGATGACATTCGATTTGCCACAGCCATTAGGGCCAACAACCGCGGATAAATTACCCGTGAATTGAATCGTAGTAGGGTCAACGAAGGATTTAAAACCCGCAATTTTAATCTTACTTAGCCGCATTCTCTGTTAGCTCCCAACCCAACGATGGGCGATTGGCTCTCATGCTGAAACCAGGTTAAACTTATTCTTACCTTAAATGGAATGATTATACCACGGTTAGGATATGAGTCAGGCTTCTTCTACCCAATCGCCGCTGAAAATTTTACTGGTTGAGAATAGTCGCACGGCGCGAGCAGTCTTAATGCGTATGCTCGAAAGCCACGGTTACCAGGTTGAATCCGTCGCCAGCGGTACGGAAGCTATAAGCGCCATCTTAGAATCGGACTTTGATCTTGTCATTATGGACGTCTTTCTACCCCAAATGAACGGTTACGAGGCTGCACAACACATTCGCGGATTAGAGAGTCATAAATCTAACATACCTTTGGTGGCTTTCACCTCCAGCGTCAATGAAAGGGATAAAAAAATCTGCCTTGATGCAGGAATGAATGAGTATATTATTAAGTCAGATGACAACAAAGAGTTGCTTGAGATACTTAACAAGTATCAAAATCTTCCAAAAAATGATCAGCAAGCCTCTTAGGCACTGACACTCTCAGCCCTATTCGATATCCCGTTCAGTCCAAATAACCGCTTCGCCAACTGGCCTGAAGGGCTATGCATCTTAGCGTCAAATATTCTCTTGTCACCCACGATCCAAAAGGCTCGTCTGGCGCGCGCTATCATGCGATAGAAATGATGTTCTCCCCTATCAAAAATAAAGGGACGACGGCAAAGATGAGTATATACAGGTGAGAAGACGACAATTTCTCCAACCTGATTGGGCAAATGAGCAAAATCGTACACAGGGCAATGCACTCCAACTAATTGCAACTGTTGCCGGATGAATTGCTGCTGAGCGGCAAAAGGCGTAACGACTTGGATCAGATGTTGTTTTGCTTTGAAAGGGCCGTTTAGGATCCAATGTACAATAGTATGCGCTTCAAGTTCATTGCGTTGAGCTGGGCCAATTTTCTCAACACAACCTGCGATGTTGAGAAAATGCATCCCTTCATCAGCGGAAAAGACAATTGAAGATTCATATTGTTTTTCACCCAGATACTCCGCTATTTGCGGATGATATAAACCCGCGTCCAATGTCATGATAGGCGCTCTGGTATTCGCTAACGCCACAGTCAACGCATTGCCGGTGCCTATTAACATGCCTTTATAATGCATTTGCTCGATCGTCTCTTCGTCATCTAATTGATGTTTAGCTAATGCCCTTTCTTCGGCCAGCTGGCTAATCGCTGGACTCGTTTCATACTCTTGGTTATTCCCTAAAAATAAGGCTTGAGTCGCATTCGCCAAATAAGGTGCAACCTGCTGTGGCATTTTCATCTGCGCTTCATCAATCAGGACATAATCAAAACGCTGTTCGCAACTTGGATTTATGACTAGCCAGTCACGTAATGCGTTTTGCTGCTGCCAATAGGCCAATGTCATCATAAGCAGTTTATGGCTAAAGGCTAATTGGACTGAGGCAATATCTGTTGCAACGTCAGGCAAAAACTGTTGCAGCCATGTTTGCCATTGCACCTGATATTGGCGTCTGTCATTTATGCTATCAACCACTTTGACAATTTTTCGATGAATGTTGGTACGCTTAGTTTTGCATTTACGGATTTTTTCACTCAGCATTAATGACTGCGCTGCCTTTTGTTTATCTTTGTGAAATTTTTGCAAAAACTGAGCTAGACGACTTTTGGGTTTCAACTCATCTTGTTTTATGAAGTAACCTTGCAACATTTTTTCAAGCGATTCATCCTGAAATTGCAACTCGGCTAATAATTTCTCATTCTCTTGCCCATCCTCAGCTGCCTTAGCATATTGTAATCCCTGTTGGTAATTCACAAAGGCTTGCTTTAATTCTTCAAGCGTCACTACTTGCTCAGAGGAAGGAATGAAAGATTGCAACATCAAAGCAGCATTTTGAGTATCTGCTGTTAGAAAGGCGATAATAGGTAAACGATGCGTATTTAAGGTGTGCTGCACCATTTTTGAAGCGATAAAAGTTGATAAACAACCTATTTTATCGCTGCCAATCGGTGTGCGCAGCACTAATAACGGCTCATCTTTCAAAGCAAGCAACGTGCTAATTGTTTGATACGTACCGTGAGCCAATTCTTTTTTCGCGCTGCCGCAAAACAAATCCAAATCACCCAAACCCTTTTCTTCTAGGGATAATTTGTCTATTTCATCGAGTTCACAAAACTGTTTTAATAAGGGCGACAATGTTTGCTCATCACTTGGCGCTCCAAATAGCGTCGCCTCAGGCCATATCATAGATTGTGATATGACTTGAAAACCATTGGCTGATAATGTCTCTTGCCAAGGATGTTCACTAAAAATAGATAAGGCATCCATGCAAGCCTTCACACAATCTGGCCAATTGTCCCAGATCAATTCATTGTCTTCGTTTAAACATTCATAACGTAACCAATCATCAACGGCTGCACGCTCACCTTGAAAAGGACCATTCTGACAACTATCAAATTGGCTGGCTGGCACCCAGGGTAATGATTTGTCGTGACGCAATAACAATTGTTGTTTTTCTAGTGATGCAGGCAACCATAGTGGCACCCAATATTCTGGGTGCGGATTTGCTTTATAAAATACTAATGGCGCAACCCAAACTGGCACAGCACCTTCTGCAGGTAAAACAGTGACTAATTGCCCTGTTTTAATTTCTTGTTGCTGGCATTGCCATGCTTTTTCTAGCAACGCTTTGGGAAGGGGTTGTTGATTGTAAATCGTTTGCCATAAACCTTCTTGCCAATAACGCACAATTCGCATGGAGTTATCCTGGGTTAATGAAAAGGCTTAAGCTTAACGAAACGATGAAATGAAAGCCATAAAAAAAAACCACCTTTTAAGGTGGTTTTTTCAGAGAGAAAACTTATTAAACGGGACGTGGCCTGAACTTGCTCGCAAATTCCATCTCGAGATCGTCGCGCAATTTTTGTTTTGGACGAGGCACATCGGGACCTCTGCGTGAATGCGCATTGTGGGGATTGCTGGCATTACGAGGATTGAATTCATGGGTATTGTCATAACCATTCTGTAATTGCGTGCCGCTCACTAACTCACCCTGCTTGAGCAACGTGAAATTCAACTCATTACCCTTTAAGCCACCCGTCACTGCATCGAAGGTTCTTCTATCTAACAATGCATAATCTTTAAAGCGTTGACAAACGCCATCACTGCGTGGGGGAAGTTGGGATATGTGTAATTTATTAGCCATGAGGCACCCTCATTTAGATAAGCTTATAGTTAGTGAAAGTATAGCTAGACCTATAGCGATAGTCTAGTTTGCAATCTTTTGATTTAGAATTCTTTCCAAATTGATGATGCTTCTTCTTCTACTGCGGCATCTCGTTTAGCAAAAATTCGTTGATGCTTCTGGATCTCTTTTTGTCTTGAGTCCCCGAAGGACGGGTGCTTTACATCGTAGTCGCGCAAAAATTGATCGATCTCGCTGACGTAACCTGTTCGCTGTATTGTTTCTACTTTTTTTTCAGCCATGGCGCATTATCCCTCTAGGTTGTAGCGTAGTAAGGGTTCTCACCCATACTATGATCCGTCACATCAATGACTGCCATGATTTCAGGCAACTGTGACATCAACGTTTTTTCAATACCCTGCTTGAGCGTAACATCCGCCATACCACAACCATGACACCCACCCCCAAAACGTAATACCACTTCATTATTAGGTGTGATTTCAACCAAACTCACTTTACCTCCGTGGCTGGCTAAGCTTGGGTTGATCTCATTGGTCAGAATGTAGTTGACCCTTTCGAGCAAAGAAGCATCTTCTTCGGGTTTAGCTCCGCGTAAGTTGGGTGCACTAATTGCTAATTGTCCGCCTAGTGAATCTTTCTTATAGTCGATCTCGGCCCCTTCCAAGTACTCGACACTAGACCTGTCGATGTATAGGGTAAAACCAGAAAGCGGTAACGGGATATCAGTCCCACGGTGCTCCCCCGGTGGGCAAAAGGCAATACTCACATCAGCCTTAGGGTGACCGGGCCTATCTAAGAAGATACGTAATCCCATCCCTGGCATTTCTTCTTTTGAAATCAAATGATTAAAGTGCTCTATTGCACTCTCACTCACATGGATATGGGGTATATTCATTGAACTTCCTGCAAATAAAGTTATTCTACTCGAATCTGCCCTTATCATGCTACTTATGTTGGCAGGACCTTCAAAACCTGGTGCATAATACAGAACGGGTTTGCTATAATCCTCAGAACACTAGACAATAACAAGTGTGGACCATCCGGATTGATGCCCAGCATAACAACGCCACGGAGAGTTTAATGGCTGACCTAAATGTCCTAGATTTTAGATCTCAAGCAGAGCAAATGATGCGAATTATTGAAACGCGCATCGAAGCAGGACAACAAGCAGCCGCCATTGAATTTTTAATCCTCAAATTTAAAGCCCTGTATGAACAAGGAGTTGCCAGCGGCAGACTCTATGAAAAAGAGGGCGTATTCCCGTATACCCCGTTTACAGAAAACCGATAATTATCCCACCCCTTTATTATAACCTGCTGAATTTATTGATATTTTAAATCATTTTGCTCTCTTTGTTTTTATGTCATACTTATATATGTAGTTGACAAACATAGAGAAAAGCCATGGTAGACGATGAAAAAGATCCACTGACCTTTAGTGACCCAGGTAAAGACCCGGCCAGAAAAGATGAAAGGGCAGTGCGAGAAGAGGAACGGCAGTCAATTAAAAACCTGGAAGATATGGGTGTAAAACCGCCCCTACCCGACTCCATTGAGCTCAAGCACGGTATCCCTGCTGCTGTTGAAGTCATAGAGGGTGGATTCAAAGCTTTATATAGAGCGGTTGTTGAGAAGGTAAAACAAATTAAAGAAGACAGTAAAAACAAGCCTTAGTGAATTTATATCTAAGTACCGTTTTTATTGAAGCATGGTATAATTGCATAAGCAGTAGTAAAGCCAATAGGTAGTAGTAGTCATGGCAATGATATTTTCACACATAAAAGAATCCGTAACCGACATGGTGAAATTTATAAATCACACGCTAGCTAAAGCAGCCTCTGTATCAAAAGTAGATCCCGCACAAGATGCTGCGTGGATTAAAGAAGGGCAAAAAGCCACTGCTAAGGTTCCTGATAAGTTAAGTCCCTCTGTGTCAGAAGAAGCTGCCGCCCGCCAAGCGCAAGAGGCCAGAACAACACAATCCGCTAAGTCCGAACCTCCTAAAGCCCGCTAAGAACGGGTTTTTTTAGACTAATTACACTCATTAATCCTATTGAGAACCCTTTACAACGCTTAATTTTATGGTAAGATACCAAACATATTAAGTTAGTTAGTTTAGGAATTTATCTAATGGCTACTCATTTTACCCCTGGCGCAGACAGACTTGCCAAAGCATCTAATACCAGTATCGTTCCGGATCGCATTGTGATTGATAGCAGAGCCCAGTGCAGCTTCACGCTTAGTCTGAATGAAGTGTTGGATCGCGTTGCAAGAGATGACGTTTCTCTAACTCACAAAAAATCAAATCGCCCATAAAGCATTCTCTCAAAAAAAATCGCGCCACTAGCGCGATTTTTTTGTTTACGTTTACTTATGCAGCTTTAACTTGCACAGTGCTATTCACTTGTTGAGCATCGTAAATGGCGTAAGCGATGAGTGCACCAATCGCACAAATAGGTGCAAACTTGGGCATCAAACTACCCAGTAACACACCGGTACTTAATGAAAGGACGCCAACTGTTAATGATTGGCCGCTAAGACCATCATTGTAAATCCCTGTCACATCTTTGATAAAATCTCCACCAGCAATTTGATGGATTTCATTCATAGCAAGTTCGCGCATAATTACTACCTCTTGTTAAAACACTAAACAACGATTGCTTACCTGTTTGGGTAAAGCAAACTCTCGCATTTCAATCATCCCTTTAACTTTTGTTATATCAGGTGCAAAGTACCTATCAACATCGTAAAAGGGAACGACTGCTCGGATTTTATCATAAAACTTTTTTAAATGCAGAGTAGCGGGTTTTTGTTTTAAGAGATCCAACCCTTGGCAGGCAGCCAACAATTCAATAGCGACCACTGTCATACTATTATCGATCATTTCATCTAAACGCCTCGCGGCAAAAGTTGCCATGCTAACATGATCTTCTTGATTCATTGAAGTTGGAATAGAATCAACACTGGCAGGATGCGCTAACACTTTATTTTCACTGGTCAACGCCGCAGCCGTCACTTGCGCAATCATAAACCCTGAATTTTCACCACTGGCTTCAACTAAAAAAGCAGGTAACCTTGAAAACTGAGGATCTAGTAATAACGCTATTCTTCTTTCTGCAATGGTTGCTATTGTAGCAATGGCAGTAGCTAGTGAATCTGCTGCCAATGCGATGGCTTGTGCGTGAAAATTTCCGCCTGAAATAATCTCATGGGTTTTGGCAAATACTAAAGGGTTATCGGTTACTGCATTTATTTCTGCATGCAACACACTACTAACGTAACGCATTTGCATGACGCAAGCACCCAAAACTTGTGGTTGACAACGCAATGAATAAGGATCTTGAACGGTCGTTAAACCTTTATTTTCTTTAGAATCCTTACCTAATAACAACGATAATATGTTAGCTATTTCCGTTTGACCTGTTAAGCCACGCAAATCATGGATACGATGATCTAAAGGATGCAAGTCAGCTTGCGTTGCGGACATCGATAAGGCGCCAGCAACAATTGTAGCATCTATTAATTGCTCTGCACGAATCATCGCACGCAGCAAAAGTGCTGTGGAAACTTGCGTGCCATTTAATAAAGCTAAGCCTTCTTTTGGCGATAAAGAAAATGAATTTAATCCAACTTTTTGTAAAACTGCTTTTGCACTCTGAACTTTATCTTGATAAAGCACATCACCCTCACCTATCACGGCAAGCGCAACATGCGCTAACGGGGCGAGATCGCCTGAGGCACCCACAGAACCTTTCACAGGTATGCAAGGATAAATGGGGGTATTAAAAAAAGTGGTCAACCTTTCAATAAGCTCCCAACTCACCCCAGAAAATCCCTGCATTAGTGCATTGATCTTTAACAGTAAAATCATCCGCACCGTGGGTGAGTCTATTAACGCTCCCACACCACAGGCATGTGACAAAACGAGATTTCTTTGCAATTGTGACAGTTTTTGCTCTGGTATCATCACATTTGCTAATTTTCCAAAACCGGTATTAATACCATATGCCATTTTGCCTGACGTGACATAGTCATTAACAACTTTGTTTGCCGCCAATACTGCCGATTTTGAAGCTTCATCAAGTGATAATTGACAATCAGTCGTATAGATTTTTTTGAGATCGGCTAAAGAAAGTTGGCCTGCTTTAACAATGAGCTGCTCCATCATTTATTCCCAAGCATCGGTATATCTAAATTAAAATGATTTGCGCAGTCTTTGGCTAATGTATATCCTGCATCAACATGCCTCATTACACCAATCGCAGGATCATTGGTCAAAACGCGCTGTAATTTCTCAGCTGCATCTTGTGTACCATCGGCCACAATCACCATCCCTGCGTGCTGAGAGTATCCCATGCCAACCCCACCGCCATGATGAAAACTGACCCAAGTAGCACCGCTTGCACAATTCAGTAGTGCATTTAAAATCGGCCAATCAGACACCACATCCGAACCATCCTGCATGCTCTCGGTTTCACGTCTGGGGCTGGCAACAGAACCTGAATCTAAATGATCACGACCAATCACTATAGGCGCTTTAAGTTCTCCCTTCTTAACCATGTCGTTAAAAGCAAGCCCCAATTTCGCACGCATACCAAGACCTACCCAACAAATTCGTGCAGGCAAGCCTTGAAAAGGGATCTGTCTTGCCATACTTAACCAGTGGTGTAGATGAGGATCATCTGCAATGATCTCTTTGACCTTTTCATCGGTTTTAAATATATCCTGTGGATCACCCGATAATGCCACCCAACGAAAAGGGCCTTTACCCTCACAAAACAAAGGTCGAACATAAGCTGGCACAAAACCTGGAAAAGTGAAAGCCTCTTTTACACCCATATCAAAAGCCATTTGACGGATGTTATTGCCGTAATCAAAAGTCGGAATACCTTGATTTGCAAACGCTAACATAGCTTTGACTTCTACAGCTATCGCCTCTTTTGCTGCAAGAATAACACTTTGTGGATCGCTTATTCTTTTTTGCTGACATTCTTCAATAGTCCACTGGGGTGGATAATATCCATTTAAAGGGTCATGAGCACTGGTTTGGTCAGTGACAAAATCAGGCTGAATGCCTCTTTTTACTAATTCGGGATAAATAACAGCAGCATTACCCAAAAGCCCTACTGAAACAGCCTTATGATTTTGCTTAGCTTGTGTTATGTGATTTAAAGCTTCATCTAAAGTATGACATGCCACATCAAGATAGTGATTTTGTAAACGACGCTCAATGCGTTTTGGATCATACTCTACTATCAGTGATGATAATCCTGCCATCTTGGCAGCTAAAGGCTGCGCCCCTCCCATACCTCCAAGGCCTGCAGTTAATACCCAGCGTGGCTTGACATCATTCGCATAATGCTTTTTTAACGCTTGGACAAATGTTTCATAGGTGCCTTGAATAATCCCTTGTGAACCAATATAAATCCAAGAACCAGCTGTCATTTGGCCATACATCATAAGACCCTTTTGATCTAATTCATTAAATGTGTCCCAAGTTGCAAATGCTGGGACAATATTAGAATTAGCAATTAACACACGCGGCGCATGATGATGCGTTTTTAAAACACCTACAGGCTTTCCTGATTGAACAAGTAGTGTTTCATCATTTTCCAAACGTAATAAAACTTCTACAAGTTTATCAAAACATTCCCAATTACGTGCAGCCCTTGCAATCCCACCATAAACAATCAATCGGCTGGGATCTTCTGCCACCTCACTATCTAAGTTGTTCATTAACAAACGCAATGCTGCTTCGGTTTGCCAACTTTTGGCACTCAGAATGTTGCCATGGGTAGCTTTGATGTTGCGATTAGGATCAAAACGATTATTCTGCATAAATCACTTTTCCATTTTTGACCACGGTTTTGCAGACGCTTTCACCAAAAGAATAACAAAGCTCGGCCGGTGATTGAATATCCCAAACTGCAAAATCGGCCATAAATCCCACCGCTAATTGTCCCTTGATATGCCCCATATTCATGGCTCTGGCGGCATGCTTTGTAACACCTTGCAGCGCTTCTAGTGGTGACAGGCCAAATAGTAAACATCCCATATTCAACATCAACAATAACGAGGTGGTCGGAGAAGTTCCCGGGTTACAATCGGTTGATAAGGCCATGGGAATATCATATTTTCTCAATAGGTCAACTGGCGGCTTTTGTTGTTGCTGCAAAAAATAACACGCACCTGGTAATAAGACGGCGACACTCCCTGAAGCTTTAAGATGCTGTGCGCCTTTTTCATCCAAATGTTCTAGATGATCGGCGCTCACGGCCTTAAATTGCAAAGCTAGTGAAGCACCTTCGCCATTGGATAGTTGCTCGGCATGAATCTTAATAGGCAACTCTTTTTTCGTAGCAAATTCAAATAAAGGCGCAAGTTCCTTAGAACTGAATGCACTTTGTTCACAAAAGCCATCAACTGCGTCTACTAAACCTTCGTGCAGTAATACCGGCAATACTTTTTCAATCAGGTAATGGATATATTCTGTTTTGCTAGAAAACTCATCGGGCAAAACATGTGCGCCTAAAAATGTCGTTTGGATATCGACTGGATAGTTTTCCGAAAGGCTTCTAGCCACTTGTAGCATTTTTCGTTCCGTTTCCAGATCTAGCCCATACCCTGACTTGATCTCGACCGTGGTAACGCCTTTTTTAAGCATAGCTTGTAGCCGCCGGCTGGAGACTTCATAAAGGTGGGCAAAACTAGCTTCACGGGTAGCGTTCACTGTTGCTAAAATCCCAGGTCCTTGGTCGCCTTTTAAACGTTGTTCAAAATCTAAAACTCGAGAGCCTGCATAGACCAAGTGGGTGTGGCAATCAATTAAGCCAGGCGTAATATAGCCACCTTTAGCGGAATAGAAATCAGCTTTTTGGGTGTATTCATCTGGTAAAGCAGCTTCTTTACCTACCCAGAGAATCTTGTCCTGATCTATGACTAGAGCGCCGTTTTCCACAACACCATAGTCATGCTGAGGATCCATTGTAACCAAACAGGCATCATGCCAAATGGAAAGGTTCATAGTGGTATAAGAACTCCGCAATACATTGTGCCCCAAGCTTAGCAGTGAGATCATCCTTGTCGTAAATGGGCGCTAATTCAACCACATCGAATGCGATAACTTTTTTTGATACAGCTAATTGTTTTAAGAGAGGCAGTACTTGCCAAGGCGCTAATCCATAAGGGGAGCAGGCACTAACACCAGGAGCAAAGGCCGCCGCAAAGACATCTAAACACACACTCAGATAAAGGGCATCATGTGTATCTATGATTTTTTGAATAAAATGAGTAGCGTTGTCCGCACTTTGATACATTTGGTCACAGGTAAGATATTTCACATTCCAAGCACTCGCAGTATCAAAAAGAGCTTGAGTATTGCTACTTTGTTTTATTCCTAAACAATAATAATCAAAGGATAATTGTTGTGCTTTTCTATATTCAGCAATCTGTAAAAAAGGCGTTCCTGAAGAACCTTGCTGATTGGGCAATAAGGGACGCATGTCAAAATGGGCATCAAAGTTAATAATGGCCATATTCGATGGCAAATGTTTATGAAGACCTAAATAATGCCCCCATGCCGTTTCATGCCCTCCCCCTAAGATGAGAGGGAAAGTTTTTTTATTCAGCAAAGCGTCAACAGCGTGTCCCAAGTGAATTTGCGCGTTTTCCAAATTATCGACAGAGCCGGTTGGGCATTTGATATCGCCGACATCAAGCAACTTTATTTGACGGGCTTTTTCATGCAAAGGCAAGTTAGCAAGTGCCTGTCGCAACTTAGAGGGTGCTTTTTCTGCACCAACTCGTCCTTGATTACGGCGAACGCCTTCGTCACAGGAAAATCCCAGCAAAGTAATTGTCGGCGCAGAAACAGAAGATCCACTGGCAATGAAAGAATCAAGACTTTGACATTGGGCAATCTGAAAAAAACGCGCGAGTGCATCGCCATTATCAGTTCGCCCCTGCCAATTCGCTGGATCGGGTTTTGTATAATCTAATTTGCTAAATTTGGGATAATTGTGCATGAATTTCATGCTCAATTTGCAAACGTGCTTCAGCTAAAGCTTTAGGCGTTACCTTTTCTTGTAATTTGGCTTTGTAAACATTACTTAATTGAGAACCTTGCTTCGCTGCCCGCTCTAGCCATGCAACTGCTTGCGGAATATTAGCCGCAGTTCCAGCTCCTGTGCTCAATGCCACACCTAATTTGTATTGTGCTTGAGGATGACCTTTGATAGCCGCTTTACGGTACCATTCTAAAGATTTTTGCTGATCCCTTGGCACACCTGCGCCTTTGTCGTACATAAAGGCCATTCGCATTTGTGCAGCAACCAAGCCTTTGTTGGCTGCTTTTTCATAGTATTCAAACGCAGTTTTGGAGCTTTTTTCTACCCCTTTGCCCTTACTATATAATCCTCCTAAGCGATAATCTGCTAGAGGATCACCCAATTGACTGGCCTTTTGATAATAATGAATCGCTTTAGTTAAGTTATGATTCACTTTACGACCTGAGTAATAATGATCACCTAGCTTGACTAGCGCTGCGGTATTACCTTTATTCGCTTGCGAAACTAGCTGTTGAAGATCCTGCTTGGTGTGAATTTCAGCCTTGGGATTTAACTCAGCAGATAAGCTTACTGTCGGATAACTGCATAGAATGGCTAATGAAATCAGTGAAATCCGGTAGAACATGGTAAATCCCCTCATCTAGCAAGCTTCAGAAAAACATATCCAATGCTACGATGGAGGGGAAAACAAAGTAAAGAAGTTTTCGGTAGTTTGCTGTGCAATTCTCTCTAATAGCTCACCTCGCAGCCCTGCAATATACTCAGCAACATGACAAACATAGCCAGGCTGATTGGTTTTTCCACGAAAGGGCACGGGGGCAAGATATGGTGAATCGGTTTCAATTAACATCCTATCTAAAGGTACTTTTTTAGCCACTTGTTGTAATTCTGTCGCATTTTTGAAGGTCACGATGCCTGAAAAGGAAATATAAAAACCCAGATCTAAGGCACTACTGGCCGTTTCCCAATCTTCGGTAAAGCAATGCATCACACCACCCACACTTTTTGCATCATGGTCCTTTAGCATTTGAATAGTGTCTTCTTTAGCTTGGCGGGTGTGGATAATTAAAGGTTTAGATAACTGGCGAGCACATTCAATATGTTGTATGAATCGCTCTTGTTGCCATTTTTTATCGCCTTCAACCCGGTAATAATCCAATCCCGTTTCACCGATAGCGATTACTTTAGCATCGCTAGCCAACGGTAATAAATCAGCAATTTTAATTACCTGCTCAGGATTTTCATTGGGGTGCAATCCAACCGAAATATAAACATTGGGATGCTGCTGTGAAATATCTTTTAAGATTTTATGATCATCAAGCGTTACAGCAACACATAAAAAATGTCCGACACCTTGTTCTTTGGCATAGCGCAAAGCGCCTTCCATGTCGTCTAGCATATTGAGATGGCAGTGAGAATCAACGTACATCATATAGAATTACAACGTGTGGGTAGGTCGTTCAGATTTTAATGCACCTGCTAGGTAAGTTTCAATTTTATTACGAACTTTCATCCCATCTTCACCTTGAAACTGTACCCCTACCCCGGCTGCGCGGTTACCTTGCGCGCCACTTGGGGTGATCCAAATGACTTTAGCTGTGAGTGGCAGTTTTTCTGTTTCTTCCATCAGATTGAGAAACATACTGATTTCATCGCCCAATTTATAAGGTTTATTGGTGGGAATAAACAAACCGCCCTGCTTAACGAAAGGCATATAGGTTGCATATAACACCGCTTTATCCCGAATCGTCAATGAAAGAACGCTAGCTTTAGGCTTAGCAGATTCTTCTTGCTCCATCGGTGAGTTGGCAGAGCACATTACTTATTCCTTAACGCATGCCATTGATAGAAAAGAGACTCAAATAGTAACTGTTTATTCACGCCTGATTGCCGCAAAGCTTGGATCCCACTAAGGACAGTCTCTAAAAACACTAATAAGCCAGACAATGGCAGCTGTGCTAATCGCCCCAGCTGCTCTTTATGCTTGTTTGTAAACACAGTCGTGCCTGTCGCTAAGTAAAGGATCAATTCAGTTACATAATAATATAGTAAGTATAGTGCCTCTTTGGGGTCAGCTAAGAGCCAGCGCTGGACATCTGCAGAATAAAAGCTGCTTAAATTTTCAGAACAAAGGATATCCTCGAGAAAATCTTGCGATTTAGCTAATATTTCTTGCTTCATTTGTTCGGCTTTTAATGGCATTCCACCGCATACTCTTAGGCGCCAGGTTAAATCGCTAAGAGATTCATTGGGACACTGTTGTTGTAACCAGGAGAGCGCTTGCGTATGAGCAGGCACAGGTAAATCGATGACAACACAACGACTTCGTACCGTTGCTATCACAGCGGACGGATGGGACGCCTCTAGGATAAAAAAAGAATTTTCGGGTGGCTCTTCTAATATTTTGAGCAAGGCGTTGGCACAAGGCACGTTCAAGTTGCCAGCGGCAATCACGATGACACGATTTCCACCTTGATGCGAAGCTTGGCTCAAAAATCCAATCACCTCACGCACATCATCAATGCTAATATTCACCTGATTTTCACCTAAGTGACGATAATCTGGGTGATACCCCTGTACAAAGAGATGACAAGCCCGACAGGCCCCACAGGCTTTATTATTTTGTGGTGAAAGACAGAGCAATAATTGTGATAATCCGCTAATTAATGCCTGTTGACCCAGGCCCTCTTGTCCCGCAATCAATATCGCATGCGGAAACTGATGCGCTCGCACCATATCCTCTAATCGTCGCGTAATCTTTACAAGCCAAGGGTAAGTGACCGTTTTCATCATGCTACTGTGCGCATTGTAATCACATCCGCTAGGTGTTGCTGCACTTGGCTTAGCTCTTGGGATGCATCAATAACAATATAGCGCTGTGGATCTTGCGTAGCGCGACTTAAATAGAATTGACGAATTTTTTCAAAAAAAGCGGCTTGCTCTTTTTCAAAACGATCTAGTACGCGAGATTTGTGGATACGGCCTAATGCGACTTCAACCGGCGCATCTAAGATAATAGTGAAGTCAGCACGAAATGAACCCAAAGTCCATTCATTCAAACGATCGATATCGTTAAAATCGACACCACGACCTGCTCCTTGGTAAGCATAGGTTGCATCAACAAAACGATCGCAAATAACCCATTTACCTTCACTTAATGCAGGCATAATCACATGTTCAACATGTTGTAACCTTGCTGCATAAAGTAACAACAGTTCAGTCTTAGGTAAAGTTTTCTCAGTAAACTCAGCCAATAAAATATCGCGTACACGCTCTCCTATAGGGGTACCACCAGGTTCTCGAGTTAAAACAACTTGACACCCTTGTTGCGCAAGACATTCTGCAATAAATTGAATATTGCTCGACTTGCCGACACCTTCAATGCCTTCAACAGTAATAAATTTAGGGTTCCCTTTTGGGCTCACGACTAGATATCCTTATATATTGAGCAACTGCTTGATTATGCTCTTCTAAAGTATTGGAAAAGATATGCGTGCCATCACCTTTGGACACGAAATAAAGCGCTTCACTTTTATCAGGATGGAGGGCAGCCTCAATTGATTTGATGCCAGGCAAAGCAATAGGACTTGGCGGCAATCCTGCATGACGATAAGTATTATAAGGGTTGAGTGACAGTAGATCTTCTTTGGTAATGCGACCATTATAGTCTTTTATACCATAGACTACCGTTGGATCAGCTTGTAAACGCATTTTCTTTTGGATCCGACGTTGAAAGACGCCAGAAATCTTTTCTCGTTCATTATCACTACCGGTTTCTTTTTCAATGATTGATGCCAATATCAGTGCTTCATACGGCGATTGAATTACAATATTTCTATCGCGACGTTCCCAGGCATTCGCTAATTTATTTACCATGGTTTTTCTGGCTCGCAACAAAAGCGTTTTATCCGTGGTTCTTGCTTTAAAATGATAAGTATCTGGAAAAAACAGCCCTTCCGGTGAGCCTGTTTCGCCTAGTAGTAACATGATATCGGAGGCTTCTTTTCCCCAAAGTGTTTTTTTAATTGCCGGATGGAATTGCATAGCCCGAAGCATTTGCGCAAATGTCATGCCCTCGGTTACCGTCAAAGAATGTATGATCCCGTCACCTTTGATAAATTTTTGCAACAATTGTACTGGCGTCATATTCAAAGGAAAAACATATTCCCCAGCTTGAATTCCTTTTTGTAAACCTTTTAGTTTGATATAGCCATAAAAGAATGGGGCATCCACAGTGCGAATAATATGCTGTTCTTCAAGTTGCGAAATGATCGACTTAACCGTACTACCTTCTTGAATTTGAAAAAATACATTCGCTTTATTAGCATTCAGGGGTTGGTTGGGGAAAAGAAACATCATGTAAGAGAACGCCAACAGCGATAGCGTAAGTAGGGTGATGCAAAGATATTTGAGACCTGTCATAAGATGGTTCTCTTTGAGTCTTAGCTGATAAACAACCAAGACTCATCGCGTCGAATAGATATTACATGCGTTTAAAAATAAGCGCGCCGTTTGTTCCACCAAAGCCAAATGAATTAGACATGCAAATGTCCATTTTCATTTCACGAGCATGATTAGGAACAAAGTCTAAATCACAATCAGGGCTAGGGTTGTCAAGATTAATGGTTGGCGGTGCAATTTGATCACGTAAAGCTAAGATAGAGAAAATAGCTTCTATTGCTCCCGCTGCACCGAGTAAATGCCCTGTCATTGATTTGGTTGAACTCACCGGAGTCTTTTTAGCATGTTCACCCAAAGCCACTTTAATTGCTAAGCACTCTCCTGAATCACCCACTGGTGTGGATGTACCATGCGCATTAACATAATCGATAGCCTCGGCTGTTAAATGTGCATCTTGTAAGGCATTAGTCATCGCTGCCGCCTCACCAAGCCCACCCTCAGAGTACGAGGTAATATGAAATGCTGAGGCGCTCATGCCAAAGCCGACTAATTCTGCGTAAATTTTAGCGCCGCGCTTTTTAGCATGCTCATATTCTTCAAGTACCACAACGCCCGAACCATCACCGAGAACAAAACCATCTCGATCTTGATCCCACGGACGACTTGCCTTTTCAGGCTCCTCGTTACGTGTTGATAAAGCACGCGCCGCAGCAAAGCCTCCTAAGCCAAGCGGGGTACTCGCTCTCTCGGCACCACCTGTTATCATGATGTCAGCATCACCATAAGCAATACTGCGCGCTGCCATACCAATGCTATGAGCACCGGTTGTGCAAGCCGTGGCAAAAGCAAGATTGGGGCCCTTATAGCCGTACATAATAGAAACATGACCTGAGATCATGTTAATGATCGCACCCGGTATAAAAAACGGAGACACCCGTCTTGGGCCAGATTCTAGTAATTCTTCGTAATTTTTTTCAATAAAAGCTAAGCCACCGATCCCGGAACCCACCGACACACCAATGCGTGAAGCATTGTCTGGGTTCGCAGTTAAACCTGCGTCATTGATGGCTTGAACCGCAGCAGCAATACCGTATTGCACAAAGGTGTCCATCTTACGAACATCTTTGGATGAAATACCGTAATGATTATGATCAAAATGGCGAATGAGTCCACCAATTCGTGCACTGTATTTTGACACATCAAAAGTGTCGATTTGTGTGATACCGCTTTTTCCAGCAAGAATATTTCGCCATGCGGAGTCTACGTCGTTTCCCACTGGCGAAATGATCCCTAAGCCAGTCACTACCACTCGACGTTGTCGTTGACTGCTCATATTAGCTCCATTGAAAGAGATGCCACAGCTTAAAAAGCGGTGGCATCCAAAGCGTTACTTCTTCTTGGCGTGCTCTTCGACGTAAGCAATCGCTTCGCGAAGGGTGGTGATTTTTTCTGCTTCTTCGTCAGGGATTTCGATCTCAAATTCTTCTTCTAAGGCCATAACTAACTCGACGGTATCGAGTGAATCTGCACCTAAGTCATCAACGAATTTAGATTCTGGTTGGACCTTATCGCGTTCAAGACCTAATTGCTCAACGACGATATCAGTAACCCGCTCCTCAATGCTGTTCATCACAACTTGTTCCTCAGCCATTTGTCGACTTGCGCTCCACAGTTTTATAAGTAAAAAGACTAACTACCCAAAAACACCTGGGCTTAATGTGCGGAAATGCTAGCAAAATTCTCTTGCTCACGCCACTTTTCTTCCACAGGTAACCCAATAATTTGTTATTTAACTCATATACATTCCACCATTTACATGGATAGTTTCACCCGTAATATACCGTGCTTCCTCTGATGCAAGGAAAGCCACACTGGCAGCAATGTCTTTTGCCTCACCCATTTTGCCCATAGGGATGTTTTGTAATAATCCCGTGCGTTGTGCCTCGTTCAATTCACGAGTCATATCTGTATCAATAAAGCCTGGCGCTATCACATTGACAGTAATACCTCGTGAAGCGATCTCTTTCGCTAACGATTTGGAAAAACCAATCACGCCTGCTTTGGTTGCAGCATAATTTGCTTGACCGGCATTACCGGTTGCTCCAACCACAGAGCTCAACGATATGATTCTACCCCATTGCATTTTTACCATATCACGCAAACACGCTTTGGTTACACGAAATACGCCCGTTAAATTGGTTTCAAGCGTCTTATCCCATTCTTCATCTTTCATACGCAACATTAAGTTATCATTAGTCACACCCGCATTATTAACGAGTATAGAAACGGGGGCTCCAGCTTGGGTGCGAATATCAGCAATTACCTTCGTAACACTTTCGCTATCACAAACATTTAGCACAACACCAAAACCTTTGATACCTTGCTGTTCAAGGAATTGTGTAATATTGGCAGCACCCTGCTCAGAGGTCGCACTACCGATAATCGTTGCACCCATTTGTCCGAGTGTAAGTGCTATCGCTTGACCAATTCCACGACTTGCTCCGGTTACTAATGCGACTTTGCCGGTTAATGAAGAGAGTTGCCACATATTAATGCCCTACCTTCTCACTATTGAATAACTGTATTGCCCCTTCCAAATCTGCCGGAAGCTCAATATTTAAGGGTTTGATTAGAGGATCGATTCGTTTAATGAGACCTGCCAATACTTTAGAGGATCCACACTCCACAACGTGCTGAACACCTTCGTTTACTAAGCGCTGGACAGTTTCAACCCAACGAACAGGACGATACAACTGGCTGATAAGTGCAGAGCGGATCTCATCAGGGTTTTGATGAACTTGGACATCTGCATTATGAATGACGGGAATGGTGGGTGATGAAATACGAATATCTGCTAATGCTTGCGTCATCTTTTCAGCGGCACTCTCCATCAGCGCACAATGAGATGGCACACTCACAGGTAATAGCATTGTTTTCTTAGCACCTCGTTCTTTGGCCAGCGCACACGCTCTTTCAACTGCTTTGGTGTTGCCGGCAATAACGGTTTGTCCAATAGCATTAAAATTAGCACAGGAAACAACCTCATTTTCAGAAGCTTCGCGACATATTGCCTCTAATAACGCTGTATCATCCATGCCAATAACTGCTGCCATAGCACCTACGCCCAAAGGCACCGCTTCTTGCATCAGCTGACCGCGATAAGCCACCAATTTAACAGCATCTTCTAAGCTCATAGCATTAGCACAAACCAGCGCGCTGTATTCACCCAAACTATGCCCCGCTAAAAAGGCAGGTATAGGTCCCTTTAAGTGTTGCCACACCCGCCATAACGCCACAGAAGCAGTGAGCAAAACGGGTTGTGTATTTTGGGTTTGATTCAATTGCGAATCATCGCTTGCTTGGGTGAGTGCAAAGAGATCTTTGCCCAATGCGCTAGATGCTTGCGCAAACGTTTGTGCGACCAAGGGATAAGTGTCAAAGGCTGTTTTTAACATCCCTAACGATTGTGAGCCTTGACCAGGAAAAACAAACGCGAGTGATTGAATTGGTTTAACCATAATGAATGTCGTCTTATTGATTAAAATTTAACGAGCGCTGAACCCCAAGTTAATCCCCCACCAAAAGCTTCAAGCAAAAGCGTTTGACCTGGTTTAACTCGTCCGTCTCTCACCGCCACATCCAAAGCTAATGGAATGGAAGCGCTGGAAGTATTACTATGGGTATCAACGGTACAAATGACTTTCTCCATGGAAAGCCCTAATTTTTCTGCAGTTGCTTGTATAATACGGATATTGGCTTGATGTGGAATAAGCCAATCAATTTGCTCAGAGCTTAATTGATGCTTTTCTTGAATATCCTTAACCATCTCACCCAATTTACTGACCGCTATTTTAAAAACTTTCTGTCCTTGCATTTTTACATAAGGACTGAGTTGTTCGAGTTCAGCATTATTATTTTCTGTTTTAACAGTCCCGGGCAGCACACCAGTAAAGTCTGCCAATTGCATGTTCTCAACAGTCAGCAAATCGCCAAAAGCACCTTGTGCATAAAGGTTTGTAGAAAGGATCCCTGGACTATCACTCGCTTTTAACACCACAGCGCCAGAACCATCGCCGAACAATACACAGGTAGAACGATCTGCCCAATCGATCACTCGACTCATCAACTCAGAACCTATGATCAATGCGTTCTGCACCATCCCCGTTTTAATAAATTGGTCGGCGATGCTGAGAGCATAGACAAAGCCAGTGCATGCAGCTTGCACATCAAAAGCGATGCATGTCGGGATCTGGAGTCGCTGCTGAAGCAAACAAGCTGTGGAGGGAAATATTTTATCGGGCGTACCTGTAGCGACAATAATTAGTTGTACATCTTGAGGAGATAGTGAGGCAGCTTCTAATGCTCTTTTTGCCGCCATCGCCCCCATGCTCGAAGCCGACTCATCTTTTGCTGCAATGTGACGCGACCTAATCCCCGTTCGCTCATAAATCCAAGCATCAGAGGTTTCAACTCGTTTTTCCCAATCTGCGTTGGTAAATACGGTTTCTGGTAAGTAACTACCCGTTCCAACAATTTTTGAATACTTCATGCTGTTGTTCGCTTGACCAAATATTGCTCGACTTTTGATCGGATTCTTTCAGGAATGTTTTTTTCAGCTTCCAGCATGGCCTCAATGATCGCCTTTTTAAAACTGTGTCTGGGTGCGTTACCATGGCTTTTAATCACCACCCCATTCAAACCTAAAAAGGTTGCTCCATTGTACTCACCTGGATCAAAGCGCTTTTTGATAGAACGCAAAATGGGAATAGCTAACATGGCGATAAACTTGTTATACCAGCTACTGGTAAATTCACGACGCAAATAGCTTATAACCATTTTTGCTACGCCTTCGCTGGTTTTTAAAGCAACATTACCAACAAAGCCATCACATACCACCACATCGGCTTTACCTTGGTAGATATCTGTACCCTCAACAAAGCCTGTATAATTTAAGTCCGTATTTGCCAGAAGTTGGGCGGCTTGTTTAACCGCTTCGGTGCCTTTTATTTCTTCTGAACCAATGTTGAGTAGTGCAACTCGTGGTCTTTCAATGTTATCAATAGCAGTTGCTAACACGGAACCCATCACGGCGAATTGAAAAAGATGTTCTCCCTGGCAATCTACATTAGCACCTAAATCGAGCATTCGTAGGCGCCCCATTTCTTGTTGATCAACCTTAACAGGGATAGGGTAAACGATAGCTGGACGATCGATACCAGGTAAAGTCTTTAACACAAATCGCGCGATGGCCATTAATGCACCCGTATTGCCAGCGCTTACACAAGCAGCTGCCTCGCCGGATTGAACCATGTTAATGGCAATACGCATTGAAGAATCTTTTTTATTGCGCAACGCCAGCGATGGAGAATCATCCATAAGGACTTGCTCCGACGCATGGCGGATGCGCAGACGTGATTGATCATGGGGCGGTAAGCCCTTAACGATAGGTAAGAGCTGTTGCTCATCACCCACGAGGATCAATTCGAGATGAGGGTATTGTACGATTGCATCCAATGCTGCAGGTACAACAACACTGGGACCAAAATCGCCCCCCATCGCATCCAATGCGATGCAAATTTTTCTCAAATGATTTTACTCTTCGTCTGAATCAGGTGCAGCTGTCGCGATAATTTGGCGACCACGATAATAACCGTCAGCTGTCATATGATGACGACGATGGGTTTCACCTGTTTCTTTATCCACTGACAAAGCTGATTGAGCAATTTTGTCATGTGAACGTCTCATACCACGTTTAGAGCGTGTGGTCCTAGCCTGTCCTACTGCCATTTCTTTTCACCATTATTTAGTTGGAATTCAAGTTTCATTTTTATATGTTTCGTAACTGACACATTCATTGTCATGACGAGGGACAAAGGGTAACGCAAGGTATAGTTCCTCTGCAATCCATTGTGCCACAACTATTTCTCCATCTATGACCATCAAAGGCTCATAGCGAGCTGGAAGTCGTTCAGCTTGTGCGTCGCTGGATACCGGGCTCACTAAGAAAGTTGCTCTTATTGGCTGATCCATGGGCTGCAGACACCGTTGACAGGTCATAATTAAATCGACTGATAGATCACCCGCAATCGATCCATAACCCTCTGAATCCATTGAAAAAACAACAGAAACAGCGACTTCAGTAGCTGCTTGTATTTTAAGTTCATCGTCCAAATTCGGTAGTTTACCCAAAGGAATTGTTCCGGCCAAGCGCAAGCCACCAACCGGTGCAGACTGGCAAAGTTTTTGTGGATTGATAACTGTGGGGAGTTCATTGAGTAACATAGGACGACCATCATATCTTTTCGTACCCGTAGAGTCAAAACCGCCTGCACTCAGGTATACTGCCTCGCATTCATGACGTCATACCCTATTAAAGTTATTAAAATGCCCAAATTACTATTGGCCTCCAGCTCTATCTACCGACAAGAATTGCTGGGCCGCTTAAAAATTCCATTTGAGAGCTACTCTCCTGATATTGATGAAACACCCAAAAATGGCGAATCTTTGGAAGCTTTGGTGTTGCGGCTCTCTAAGGAAAAAGCCAAAGCGGGTGTCATGCAATTTCCTGAGGCTGTTTGCATTGGTTCAGATGAAATTGCCGCTTTAGAAAATACTATTCTTGGTAAACCTTTAACACATGAAAACGCCATACAACAATTAACTCGCATGAGTGGCCAAAAAGTCGATTTCCTCACAGGCGTTTGCGTCTATGCACCAAAGTTGTCTTTTGAAGATTGTCGTTTAGTGACCACAACAGTCATCTTTAAAAAGCTAACACCCAGCATGATTGAAAATTACCTGCAAAAAGAACAACCTTACCAAAGTGCAGGAAGTTTTAAATCTGAAACGCTGGGGAGTGCTTTGATTGATAAAATGCAAAGTGATGATCCAACCGCAATCATTGGTCTACCCTTAATTACGCTATGTCACATGTTAAACAAAGTTGGGATAGCCATTATCTAGCCTTATAACGCGCGATGCTGAGTGTCGCGCGAGTATCATGTTCTTTCACCTTTTTCATTTTCATTGCATAATCAAAAAAGGGCGTCACCGGATTAGTATCAACTTCGTTAGCATGATGATCAATTGCCACAATAGTTTTGCCCTTTAAATGCATTTTTAAAGCATCTTCAACCAAGCTTTTGGTCTTAGGATCAAGACCATTTATACCTTCATCCATAAATAAAATATCTGGATTTTTAATAATGGCGCTGATAATGGCCACTCGTTGTTTCTCGCCACCACTTAATCGTTTATCCCAATCATCTTTTTTATTTAACAATTTTATGGTTTCTTGTTTAAAACCTAATTGTTTCATTAATAAAACAATCTTTTGCCGCTCTATCCTCGATGGCTGGTTTTCATTAGGGTAAGCAATAGCATCAATCAAAGTAGTGCGAGCAGGGAAATAGGGTTGTTGAGGAATATAGTAGATCTTAACACCCTGATTCTTCTTATCCCCAGGTAGCATAAGCTCACCATCCACATAAGGCCACAAATCCGCTAAACAACGAAACAGTGTTGTCTTTCCTACCCCTGAGGGCCCTTGAATGACAGTTGTTTTACCTATGGGAATGTTAATATTGCTATCTTTTAGTAACGTTTTACCTTCAGGAGTACGAACGGTCAAATTTTTGATACTGAAATAGTGGTGACTTTTTACGATTTTCAATGCTTTTGTTTGCTGAATTTTATCCCATTGCACCATTAAGCGCGAAAATGCATTAAATCGACCCAATGAGACATTTAAGCTGGAGAATGCAGCAGTATTTGTTTTTTTCCAAGAGAAAAAGTTAACGATGGCTGTAAAATATTGTGCAACAGAAAAAGCATTGTTCGGTTCTAGTTGACCAGAGATAACACCGGGTGCAGTCAATGCCAAACCAAACATATAAGAAACATTCATACTGATACTTTGCACAAATGCTAATAAAAAATTAATCCAGCGCTTGCTCGCATTAATGAACGAAAATTTCTCCAGCTTATGTAAAATGCGCTGCTTTTCCCTGTTATTACCCATCTTCATAGCAACTGTTTCAGCATGCTCTTCAACATGACTAAGTTGTTTGTTAAAGCTATCTTTCTTGTTCTTTAACTGTGTTTCAACCTGAGTGAGGTTACTATCAATTAAATGAACCACTAAACCATAGATGGAAGCATAGGTCAGAGCACCTATCACCATATAGCCAGGAATCGTCATGGTTATGGAAAAAATAGTAAATACCAGTGGCACCGATAGAAGATAGAGTTGATACGCGCCCACGGTGAAATCTAAAAAGGCTTGCGTAAAAGAACTGGCCAATGTTGTCGATGATTTACAGATCTCATTGAGATCATCCCCTAATACCACAGCAGGATTGATTTTATTATCTTTTGAGTGAATAAATTTAATCCCATAAAAGGCTTTCTTATCAATCCACTTAGCAATTAACGAACTACCTAATTCATAGGATAAGTTATCGCTTAGCCAAGAAGTCACAAGAGCACAAAACGATATTATCGTGGCATAACAAACAATCGGCACTAAGCAGCCTGCTAAAGCCCAGCCAAACGCACTGAATGTCACACCCGGCGTTAAAATAAGCGCACTAAATGCCACACCCGCGTTTTGAATATAAACCATGGTAATAGAGGCCGTCAGACAGCCTGCCAATAGAACGATAACCGCCATGGATCGCCATCGATTCTTGGCATCCAAACCAAAGTACGGTTTAAACAAGGAATAAACCTGTTTGAGGTCTTTGGTTAAGGAACCGAAGGTAAGGCTATTGGGCATGGCTAACTCTTATGAAATCTAACTATCTAAAATACTTAGCCATTATAAAGCAGGCAAATCGTTAATCAATCGCACAATGAGACGGTATAAGACAGCCCGTCTATTTTGTTAATTAGCTGAGTCATAATCATCGTAGCTATTAGGCCGCTTTGGATGTCCTCTAGTAGTCCCGTAGCAAAAAAAAGGCCGGTACAAACCGGCCTTTTTAAAGGGAAGCGAATCCTTATTTCAGGTGGGGGGTTAACCCCATTTCGGAAGTGATTTGCTTACCCATGCTGGAACCTATACGGTTCGCTAAGCGATCGAGCAAGCTATGGGAAGTGGTATAGTCGATAATTTGGATATCTTTAGGTCCTATCACTTCGCGAGCAACATACCCAGAACTCCCAATGCCATCAATAAGGCCCATTTGCAGGGCTTTATCGCCTGTCCAAAATAAGCCTGTGAACACTTCATCATTGGGCTTTAAGCGATCGCCGCGGCCTTCTTTAACAGCATTAATAAAGTGCGAGTGAACGTCATCAAGCAAAGATTGCGTGAATTGAACTTGTTCAGGCTTTAATGGAGAGAAAGGATCCATGAAGAGTTTATTTTTCCCAGCAGACATGGAGCGTTGCTCAACACCAATTTTTTTGATCGTTTCGACAAAGCCAAACCCAGGCATTAAAACGCCAATAGAACCGATAATGCTCGATTTATTAGCATAAATTTGATCGGCCCCTACCGCAACGTAATAGGCACCTGATGCGCAAATATCAACCGCTACAGCATAGACTTTTGTGTCAGGATGTAATGCTCTTTGGCGCTTTAATTCATCATAAATATAAGCGCTTTGCACAGGAGTGCCACCAGGAGAATTGATCCGTAGAATGATCCCTTTCACTTTGGGTTCATTAAAGGCACGATGCAAACTCGTTGCAACTTGATCGGCATCCACTTCCTGACCTTGACCAATCGTACCCATGATATCAATCAAGGCAACATGATCTTTTAGGACGGGCTTACCTTTGCCATCTATCCAAGCAAAGGTTAAAAAAACTACATAACCCAGAATAATGAGCTTGAAAAAAATGCTCCAGCGGCGGCTACGGCGATGCTCTACCACATTAGCCATCAATGTTTTTTCTAAGACTTCTTGCTCCCATCGGGAAGACTTTTCAACCTGATCCTGCATAGGATTTCCTCATGTAGTAGATTTTAATTTTGCTAAAAATTGTTGACATTCTGCTGGCATTTCAGCTATCACGGTAAGCGGCATTGCATTTGGCATCTCAATAACCAGCTGATGTGCATGAAGGAATAAGCGTCCAAATCCCATCGTCTTCGCTGTCAAATTTTTCTCAGGATTTCCGTATTTCTGATCGCCATAAATGGGATGTCCCATATAAGCACAATGCACACGGATTTGGTGAGTTCGACCAGTCAAGGGTGATACTTGAAGTAAAGATGCCCCTTCATAGGATTCTAAAATTCTCACCCGGGTTTTTGCAAACTTACCACCTTCATCTACTTTGACCATTCGTTCGCCTCCTGGCAACAGATATTTGTGAAGAGGTGCTTCAACTAATTTGCCGCCCCCCCACGCACCTATCACCAAAGCGTAATACTGCTTTTGAATTTTGCCTGATTTTAAGCATTCATGCAGATGAAGTAACATTGATCGCTTTTTAGCAATCATGGTAAGTCCTGAAGTATCGCGATCAAGGCGATGAACTAACTCTAAAAAGGGAGCCTTGGGGCGTAAATGACGAAATGCTTCAATGAGTCCCCAAGACACACCACTGCCACCATGGACGGCAATGCCTGAGGGCTTGTTAACAACCAACAAGCCCTCGTCTTCGTAAACTATTGAGTTTTCTATGTTTTTTAGGGATTTGTGACCTGGAGTCACCACCGGCTCAGGTTTATCTTCGTATCGTAAAGGAGGAATGCGGACGGTATCGCCATCATTAAGCCTATGACTAACATCCACCCTCTTTTTGTTAACCCGCAACTCACCCTTGCGTATGACACGATAAAGCTTGCTTTTAGGAACATCGCGCAGCAACGAGAAGAGGAAATTATCGACCCTCTGCCCGGCATTATTTTCGGTTACAACGACTTGTTGAACCTGATTGAGTGGCGCTAGCTTTAACATGAGTTAGATTATATACTTTGAATTGCTGTTTGTCCGCTCATTTTAACACTTAGTATCAACTAGTTCGACATTTGAAAAACTGATAAAATAGAATGATTGCAAGTGCTTGGAGAAAAATTTAACCAGCTTACTTTGCAATAAGGCTGCCAATAGGGGCAAATAATTTAGGCCAAGGCCGTAAATCATACCTCCTTTAGAGACACCACATAGTCAAGATTTAGGTACCCTCCTATTTGGCTCCTCCCCATGAAGCATCGGGGATTTAGTCTTTTTATTTAAAAAATAAACTATTACATTGGAACACTATGACAAAAAGAATGTTAATTAATGCCACGCAAAAAGAAGAGCTGCGTGTTGCGCTTGTTGATGGTCAGACTCTTTACGACCTTGATGTAGAACGTACCGGTAGAACCCAGAAAAAAGCGAGTATTTACAAAGGACGCGTCACGCGAATCGAACCCAGTCTAGAAGCAGCATTTGTTGATTATGGTGCCGATAGGCATGGATTCTTGCCTTTGAAAGAAGTCGCCAAAGAATATTTCAGTCATTCGTCAGAGGGTAGACCCAACATTCGAGATGCACTGAAACCTGGCCAGGAAATAATGGTTCAAGTGGATAAAGAAGAACGCGGCAATAAAGGCGCTGCATTAACCACCTTTATCGGATTGGCTGGGTGCTATTTAGTACTGATGCCAAATAATCCTCGTGCCGGCGGTATTTCAAGACGTATTGAAGGTGACGAACGTAATGACCTTAAAGACGCTTTGAATCAACTCCCTCTACCTGATGGCATGGGATTGATTGTGCGCACTGCGGGTGTTGGTCGAAATATTGAAGAATTGCGCTGGGATCTCGATGTATTGCTCAGCCAATGGCAGGCCATTTCATCAGCAGCCAATGAGCGTTCTGCACCATTTCTCATCCATCGTGAAAGTGACGTGATTACTCGTGCGCTTCGCGACTACTTGAGACCAGACATCGCTGAGATCCTGGTAGATTCAGAAGAAGCCTACCAACATGCTAAAAAGCATATTCAAGTCGTCAGACCTGACTTTGCTGATAGAATCAAACGCTATCAAGATCCCATACCATTGTTTAATCGCTTCCAAATTGAAAGCCAAATCGAATCGGCTTTTAAACGTGAGGTATTACTCGATAATGGTGCTTCTATTGTCATTGATCCCACAGAAGCATTGATTGCGATTGATATTAACTCTGCCAAAGCCACCGAAGGTAGTGACATTGAAGAAACCGCATTACAGACCAATCTGGCAGCCGCCAAAGAAATCGCCAGACAATTGCGTTTACGCGATATCGGCGGTCTCATCGTAATCGATTTTATCGATATGAATTCCACTCGCAATCAGCGAATGGTTGAAAATCAGCTCCGCGAAGAGCTGAAAGCCGACAGAGCGCGAATACAGCTTGGACGTATTTCTCGTTTTGGTTTAATGGAAATGTCCAGACAGCGTCTGCGACCTTCTTTGGGTGATTCTAGCCATGTCGCTTGCCCTCGCTGTGATGGACAAGGCGTGATCCGCGGCATTCAATCGTTAGCTCTCGCACTGGTGAGAGTAATTGAAGATGAAGCGATGAAAGAAAATACCCGCCAAGTGAATATCCAAGTACCTGTTGAACTTGGTGCTTATCTGCTGAACGAAAAACGTGATGCAGTGACTCAGTTAGAGCAGCGATACAGTATTCGTATTTTGATTTTGCCGAACCCACGCTTTGAAACACCGCACTATGAAATTACGCGTCTACGTCAAGACGATGGTTCCGATAGCGATGTTCCCAGCTATAAGTTCATTACTCAGCAAGAAACAAAAGAAAGTACTCTTTTGCAGTCTAAGGATGTCGAAAAAGTCGATGAACCCGCTATCAAACACTTTACTCCGCCTGTAGCGCCTCCCAGCCAAGCAGGACGAGATGGCATCATCAGACGCATTTGGTCTGCCATGTTTGGCGCTAGCGAAAAAACAGAGCAACCAACGCCCAAAACGACTACGCGCCATACTCGTTCTGAGGGAACCCAACGAGGAGAAGGCCAACGTCACGGTCAACAACGTCAAAATCGACGAGGTGGCCGCAATCAACGCGGTGGTAATCGAGATAGAGATAATCGCGATCGTGATAATCGGGATAGAGATAACCGGGAAGCGCGCGATACTCGTGACAGAGATAACCGCGAAGTGCGCGATACTCGTGACAGAGATAACCGTGAAGTGCGCGATACTCGTGACAGAGATAACCGCGAGAATCGCGATAGAGACAATCGCGGCGATAACCGTAATCGACGCAACTCGAATCAACGTAACCGCCGTCAAGGTGGGCAAAATCGAGGACGGGAAGGACGTGATGATCGTTACAATAAACCCACTACTCCTGCTGTAGAGCATGAAGCAGTGGCAATGTCTCCTTACGGCTATCAAGATGCACCCAATAGTAGCGCTCCCTATGTAGAATCGGTTGTTACGCCGATTACAGTTGCTGTAGAAGCGCCAACTCCTGTGAGTGCACCTGCTCCCGTTGTTGCGCCTGTCATTCAACCTGCTCCAGCGCCAGTCGTTACAGCTCCTAAGGAGCCAGAACCACACGCAGGACATCATCGACGTGCTCAAGACAATACCACTTTCTTGAAGCTCACCCCGCAACAAGAAGAAGCGTCTCGCGTCACCTTCAATGAAGTAACTCCAACCAGGAGTGAAGAACAACATAACTTGAAACAAGTGGTGACTAAACGAGAAGCCGTTTCTATTACAACGAAAGCAGACGAGCCTGTGCGTATGCATATCGTTAAAGAAAAGACTTCCGAGAATAGTTCTTCGGAATAACCCTCTCATGGCATGTTAAGGTACTCTGCCTTAACATGCCGTCTAACTCTTTTTTAGTTTGTTTCTTTTCAAACAAGCAGCTTTGTGTTATATCTTTGCTCGTTTCATTCAATTATCCTGATTTTGTCAGAAAAATAATTACTTCACATAACATATTTTAGTAGAGAGAATATTTATGTCGCTAAATTTCACCCACCTAACTACCGATCACATTATTACTTCTGTTAATTCCACTAAGCAAAAACTTACCCTACTCAAAGAAGCTCTTAAAGCGCAAAAGAAGCATCACAATAAGGTTATTGCTGAATTTATAAGTGATTTTGATTTGAATGATATCCAGCAAATTGATAGTCGATATCCTCATTTACGAGCCGAACTTGCGACGTTAACAGAACAAGCGAATCATTATGCTCTCATCGTAAAAAGTCGTTTTGATATTCTAGATCATGGGGTTGATGTTATGGTCAACGAGTCTCTCGCCAAACCTATTGCAGAAAGTCTCTCCACACTAAATCGTTCAACATTGTTACTTGCTCAAACTAAATTACAAGCAGAAAGCAATTTATCGGAATTCTTGCGTCAAAACCGCACCATTACCAAAGACTCAAAAGAAGAGCGCACCAAAAATATGCTTGAAATGACCCTAAGACAATTTGAAGAGGGCAAAAAATCCTTAAGTGAGATAGAGCGCTTGGCAATGGAGTGTTACGAAGTGATATTAAAGACTGAAAGTCATTTTGAAGAACTTATGCAACTAGAAAATGTGTTAAGCACTTTACGTCAGAAGTTATCTTCTTCAAAACCCATCTCTATAGATATAGAAGCCGTGCCTGTCGCGACTAGTTGGGATACGCTTGTCGGAACTACCGAAATCAGCGCTGATTCACTAGCGGCCAGATTATCCGAGCGACTCTCAATGAAAACACCAGAACCTGACGATTGGGATCGTTCTGCCCCCAATTCAAGACCCGCATCATTACAAGGCCCCCTTAATCGTGAGTCAATCCAAGCTGCCCTACTTGCTCATGCCCAGCAAGTCGCAGCCCCTCAAGAGCCTGATGCCGCGTTTCAAGGCGGAGTACCTCGCCCCAATTCATAGCTGATGGTCGTTTTTAATCTTGGCTAGTAATCCTTGTGCCCCATTCACGATAAGCTCGTAAACTTGAAGAAATCCTTGCTCTCCACCGGAGTAAGGATCGGGCACTTCTAATGTGATGGGATCATTGGCATAAGATAAGAGCAGCGCAATTTTATGTTGCAATGTGCTAGGACAAATTGCCTGTAGGTGCGCTAGATTAGAATGATCCATCGCAACAATGTAATCAAACTCATGAAAATCGTTTAACGTAATTTGTCTTGAAACAATATGTTGCATCTTTAAGCCATAACGTTTTGCCATGGCCTGCGCTCGCGGATCAGGGGCGGACCCTGCAAAAACACCATGTGTTCCTGCCGAATCGATAAGAAAATATTCAGCTAAATTTGCCTTTTCAACGATATCATCAAAAATGACTTCGGCGGTTGGCGAGCGGCAATAATTAGCAGTACAAACAAATAATACCCCTACCGGTTTATTCTTCATCTGAATTTAAGCGCCTTGCTTGCTCTTCTAACATGACGGGAATGTCATCGCGAATGGGAAAAGCTAATTTATCAAATTTACAAATTAACTCTTTTTTGTCTTTTTTGTAAATCACTGGTTGTTTGCAAACTGGGCAAGCGATAATATCAAGCAGTTTTTTGTCCATGCTTAATTTTCCTTAATAAAACCTCTTTGAATTCATCTTGTAATTTTACTTCTAAGGGGATATAAAAAACACCCTCATGCGCAAAGGTACGGCACTTCACAGCATCTTTTTCGGTCATCACCACCAATAAGTCATCATTAAACAGAAGATCTTCTTTTTTAAATTGATAATGATCGGGAAAAGGATGGGCAATCACATTGATTCCCTTGTTACGTAAAGCCGAAAAAAAGCGCTCTGGATTACCAATGCCTGCAACAGCGTGAACTGTTTTTCCCTGCCACTGTTCAATAAAGTTGGAAAATTGATCATTGCTAACTCGATAAGCTTCTCTTGCTAATTGAGTTCCCATTACCCATTCACCAGGCATCGCATTGCCATTAGCCACAATAAAATCGACTGATTTTAGACGTTTTGGACTTTCTCGCAATGGGCCTACGGGTAAACAAAACCCATTGCCTAATCGCCGCTGACCATCAATCACAGCAATTTCAACATCGCGTGCTAAAGCGTAATGTTGCAAACCATCATCGCTAATCACAACATCGACTTCAGGAAATGACTTAAGCAGTGCCTTCACTGCCCGTGGCCTGTTTTTTCCAATCACCAAAGGGCAATCCGTCTTCTGACGCAGCATGAGGGGCTCATCACCAACAGCTACAGCATGGCTGTTCAAGGCGACAATTTCAAAGGAATTATTTTTCAATGAAGAGCCGTAGCCTCGCATCACGATACCGGGATGATAGCCTTGCTCTCTCAGCATATGAATAAGCCATGATACTAATGGGGTTTTACCTGTGCCACCGACCGTTAAGTTCCCGACCACGATAATAGGTACCGGAAAATCTTGCTGCACCTTCAGGTAGCGGTAAAACCAGAATCGACAGCGACAAATAAGTTGAAATAACCAAGACAGCGGTGCTAGTAAATAAGCTGCCGCACTTTTTCGATACCAAAAATTAAGCACTGCCTGCCTCAAATTGGCTCCAATTCAGGTGTTTGCGCATACTGCATAGCACGTAGATTCGCATAAAGTCCTTTCATAGACATCAAGGCTTCATGCGTACCAATTTCGGTTATACGGCCTTTATCAATAACAATAATACGATTTGCATTTTCAATCGTAGACAGACGATGAGCTATAACCAGCGTGGTGCATTCTGCCATTAGTTTATCTAAGGCCGCTTGAATATGCCGCTCTGATTCTGTATCAAGCGCACTGGTCGCTTCATCTAATATAAGGATAGGCGCTTTTTTAAGGATAGCACGAGCAATAGCAATTCGTTGGCGCTGTCCACCTGAGAGCCGTACGCCATTGTCACCAATTAAGGTTTCAAACCCTTGGGGCAGGGCTTCAATAAAGCCTAATGCATAAGCTGATTCTGCGGCTTTCTTAATGTCTTCAAGCGTCGCGTTATCTTGGCCATAAGCAATATTCCGTGCGACTGTGTCATTAAATAGGGTGACATGTTGAGACACAATAGCTATTTGCCGTCGCAAATGCGCAAGAGGCATCGTTCTTACATTGACTCCATCAATGAGGATTTCACCTGCTGATTCATAAAAGCGGGGTAACAAGTTGGCAATCGTCGATTTACCTGCCCCCGAACGCCCTACAATCGCAATGGTCTCACCTGCTTTGACCTCAAATGAAATATTATCGAGGGTAGTTTGATTTTCAGCTAGCGCATAAGTAAATGACACATGACGAAAAGCAACCTCACCTTTTACCGGCAAGATTACTTGAGTACCTTTATCCACTTCCGGTTTTTCATCTAAAAAGGCAAAAATGCTCGCAGCTCCGGCAATCCCTTTTTGAATATTACTATTCACTTTGGTGAGCTGTTTAATCGGTTTTAAGAGTAACAGCATAGCGGCCATCATGGCGGCAAATTCACCCGGTGTGATTGCTGTCTTAAGTACGTGTTCAGGATTTAAGGTTGCCAAATAAACCGTAATTGCCAAAGCTACTGAGCCCACTACTTGAATCATAGGAATGCTAATAGCACTGGTGGCAATCAATTTCATTTCTTGCTGACGATTATGATGTGTGGCTTTTTTAAACTGTTCTGTTTCATATGCCTGCCCACCAAATGCTTTGATCACTTTCTGGCCTTCTATGGCTTCTTCGGCAACATGTGTAACATTGCCCATAGAGGCCTGGATCCTCGCGCTTACTGCGCGCATGCGTTTACTTACGCCACTCATAATGATCGCCATTAGAGGTACCGTCACCACGAAAAGCAACGTTAGGCGCCAACTGATCGATAACATAACAACGATTAAACCAATTGCCGTACAAGACTCACGTACCATAACGGTTAAGGCATCACTTGAAGCATCAGCCACTTGTTCCACATTGTAGGTAATCTTAGATAGAATCTCCCCGCCGCTGGTATGATCAAAATAGCTCGTAGGAAGTTTCATCATGTGTTCAAACATTTCTTGGCGAAAATTCATCACGACATTTCTGCCAACCCACCCCATGAAAAAAGTGGAAAGAAAGGTTGCGATCCCTCTAAAAATAAAAATGCCAATGACTACGAATGGGATCCAATGAATGAAGTTCACATTGTGATCAACAAAACCCTGGTTTAATAGTGGTTGGAGTAATTTGGTGATCCCAGCATCGATGACGCCATAAAGAATGTTGCCCAAGATAGCCAACATGAACGCATAGCGGTAGGGCCATACATAAGATAATAAACGACGATAAACCACTTTACCGGATAAAGGAGAAGAACTATAAGCTGTCATTTGCGCCGCTAAGCCTTATATGCTAACTATTGTGTTGCGGGTGTGCTTCGTGCTTTGCCACAATTTGCACTTCTGTCACCCCTAACTCTGCTGCGACTTCCAATGCCGACACAACCGCTTGGTGAGGTGCTGCTTTATCACCCACAATCACCAAGGGTAGTAACTTATCTTCCCTTTGTTTTTCAGCCAAAATATTTTTAAGACGTTTATATTGGGGACCAATTAGCTTTCCATCCAAGAAATATTGGCCGTCTTCATCTACCCCAATTTCCAAGAAGCTGCCGTTTTTTTCTTGCGCTTTGGCATGAAGCTCAGGCAACCTAACTTTAAGTTGCGTAACTCCCTTAAAAAGAGTGGTGGAGACCACAAAAAACAACAACAGCATAAATACGACATCGATAAAAGGTGTGAGATCAATCCCCGTTTCTTCTTGACGTCTTTCGCTAAATTTCATCGCAGTTTACCATAAGTTTATCAACTAATATCAATTTTCTGCATGATCCAGGCGCCTTGAAGACAGGCTAGGTGCAATGGCTTTCAAGCCATCCACCATCTTTTGAGCTTCTTTCTCTAGTTTTATAGCAAACTCATCTATGCGGCGACGAAAATAGCGATGAAACATAAGACAAGGGATGGCAATAAACAACCCAAAAGCGGTTGTTAATAGCGCTTGAGCTATCCCGCCAGCCAACGCCTCGGGATCGGGCGTCCCACCCAATACGGCAAAAATTTGTATCATACCTAACACAGTTCCTAGTAGCCCCAGCAATGGTGCTGCAGATGCAATGGTACCTAAGGTATTCAGATATCGCTCCAGTTCAATAATCACTTGGCGGCCTTGGTCTTCCATTCTGGCCCGCATGACGCTTATACCCTGCTCAGAATGCTGTAACCCTCTTGATAAAATCAGACCTAATGGGCTGCTAGTGGATAACTCGGATAATTTGAGGGGTTTACTGTCTCGCAAGGTGAGACGTTTTAACACCTCCTGAACTAAATCAGAGGGTGCGATTTTCTTTTCGCTGAGCACCCACATCCTTTCAACAATAATTGTTAAAGCGATGATTGAGCACCCAAGCAGCACGAACATTAACCAGCCTCCTGCCAGTAATAAGTCAATCATTTTACTCTCCTGATCGGATTATCGTGTGCCAATACTTTAAAGAAGTGTCTCGCCAACGAGTAGGGGGTGTCAATTCATCTTCATTATTTAATTGAAAAATTAAAGCTCCACTCTCTGCTACCACAATATTTTGCGCCCCCTGCTCTCGATAACGCTTTAGGACATCCATTTTAGGAAAGCCGTAATGGTTTCCCAAGCCGACAGGATAAATCGCATATTGCGCATCAACCTGTTTAACAAACTCAGGTGAGGATGATGTCAAACTACCATGGTGCGGTACGACAATAATAGAACTGGTTAATAAATCAGGCACCGTCTGTACTAAATGCGCCTCTGCGCCTTTTTCAATATCACCTGTTAAGAGCACACTTTGTTTTCGCGTCATTACTTTTAGAACACAGGAACGATCGTTGCGGTTTTTGGCATTAGCATTGGCTTGATTCAACATGCGAAAACGTACTCCATCCCATTCCCATTCTGTGATTGCCTCGCACAGCTCAGACGGTAATGGCAATCGATGAGGTTCACTAGAAAAGATCTCCCCGTGCAACAGATCCTGCACACTGCTGAGCCCTGCCCGATGATCTAAATCGCCATGGCTAATAATGATGCGATCAATTTTTTTGATCCTCTGTGCTTGCAAATAGGGTTTTATCACTCGCTGACCCGCATCAATTTCTTTACCGTATCTTCCTCCGGCGTCATACAGTAACGCATGTTCTCGAGTTTGGATCACGCAAGACAAACCCTGTCCTACATCTAATACCGTTAAACGAAATTCTCCTTCTGGAATGGGGGGGGGTTGATAGCAAATCATGGGTAGCAATCCAAACCAACCAAAGTGCCTTCCCGGAAACCCCCTAGGTGTGAGCAACAATAGGACACCCAAAAATGCCAAAAAGCATGAAAATAACGCAACATGACCTGCTTGCCATACTGCCATTGGGCAATCAGCCATTTTTTCTAAGACAAGCCAAACGACGTATAATGCACCATGAGCGATCTTGAGCGATATGGCCGCTAAAGGCATTGAGATTTCCATCAGGAGTATCGCTAATAAGCTCGGTGGGATGACTAAAAAATTGATAATGGGTAACGCCACAAAATTTGCCAACGGCGATAAAAGTGACGCCTGCTGAAAGAATAGGACACCCAAAGGTAATAATCCGATAAAAACAATGATTTGTGGCATGACATATTTTCGCCATAAATTAGGCGAAGCATGGCTTCCACCATAGATAAGTGCCGCAACACAACCAAAGGATAACCAAAATCCTAGCTGCAATGTGGCTAAAGGATCTAAGAAACCTATAGCAAGCCAAGCCGTTGCCAAAAGGTGCCATGAAGCTATTTTTTGCCGGTTAAGTAATGCAACAAGCGCCATTAATATCATGGCAAGACTGCGTTGCGTTGGAATGGAAAACCCCGCCAAAGCACAATAGATTGCGGCACTGATCATCGCAGCAACAGCACCATAAAATTTTGCCGGATAGTAAAGTAACAAAAAGGGGGTTCTTTTAACGAGTAAGGTGATAGCTCCTCCAAACAGTATTGCGACTAAACTAATATGCAACCCTGAAATCGCTATCGCATGCGTTGTGCCCGTTGCTTGAAAAACTTTCCACTGATGAGGTGTGATATTTTTGTAAAGACCCAATGTCGTCGCTTGGATAACCCCTAATAGAGGTTTGCCAACCAATAGACTCGCCATCTTTTCATTGAGCATCTCTCGAAGACGCGTAATGGATCCCTGATGGCAAGGCGTAATGGCCTTTAACTGAATGACCTTACCTTTTGCTCGTATACCCTCAACAAAAAACTGCTTTTGTTGATCATACCCTCCTGGATTGGCTAGATGCCAAGGTGGTTCTAGTTTAACAATCATTTCAACTTGATCTTCATCTCTGAGCAATTGACTGGCTTTGGGCCAAAACAAACGTAATTTAGGCGTTTGTTTAATAGCTTCTCCGTTAATGGAATTTAAGTTCAGATCAAACCGTAGTGTTTGTTCGTGCCATTGACTTATCCCGGTAACTGTTCCTTGCACAGTCAAAACTTGTCGCCAAAATTCAGGTTTAAGTGTAAAGGCAAGTCGACTATAAGCTTGTTGATAGGCCCATCCGAAACCGACTATGCTTGCTAATAGAAAGACCATAATTCTTCTAAATAGTGCTCTTTTAG